>NZ_JBHJPX010000004.1:0-433348 GCF_042262425.1 Streptomyces sp. NPDC056373 | reverse complement strand
AGCGTTCAACGGGCGCTGACGCGAGCGGTTCGGCTGCTGCCGGGGGTCCGGGGGTTGCCCCCCCGGGCAGGCACAGTCAGCCGGGTCAGCAGGGGCAGTTCTCGCGGTTGAAGGACGCGTTCAACGGGCGCTGACGGGGCGCCTGTAACGGGTGATACGGGGCGCCTCCCGGGTGACGGGAGGTGCCTGTTCCTCTGGTCTATGCCAGTCGGCAGGCCGGTTTCGGGGTTGTTCGGAGGACGTGACAACATGCGGTCATGTCCTCCGCACTGACCGATCTCTTCCCCCACCCGATCGTGCAGGCCCCCATGGCGGGCGGCGTCTCCGTGCCGCAGCTCGCCGCGGCCGTGTGCGAGGCGGGCGGGCTCGGGTTCCTCGCCGCCGGGTACAAGACCCCCGACGGGATGTACCAGGAGATCAAGCAGCTCCGGAGCCTCACCGGCAGGCCCTTCGGCGTCAACGTCTTCATGCCGCAGCCCGAGTCCGCCGACCCCGCCGCCGTCGACGTCTACGCCCACCAGCTGGCCGGCGAGGCCACCTGGTACGAGGCCGAGCTCGGCGATCCGGACAGCGGACGCGACGACGGCTTCGAGGCCAAGCTCGTGGTGCTGCGCGACAACCCCGTACCGGTGGTGTCCTTCCACTTCGGCGTCCCGAGCCGCGAGGTCGTCGACACCCTGCACCGCGTCGGCACCTTCGTCCTGGCCGCCGCGACCACGCCCGACGAGGCCCGGGCCGTCGAACGGGCGGGCGCGGACGGGGTCATCGCCCAGGGCGTCGAGGCCGGCGGCCACCAGGGCACCCACCGGGACCTCCCCGAGACGGACCGCTCCGGCATCGGCCTGCTGTCGCTGATCGCCCAGGTCCGCGAAGCGGTGACCATCCCGATCGTCGCCGCCGGCGGCATCATGCGCGGCGGCCAGATCGCCGGCGTCCTCGCCGCGGGCGCGAGCGCGGCCCAGCTGGGCACCGCCTTCCTCGCCACGCACGAGTCGGGCGCGCACGCCCTGCACAAGCAGGCGCTGACCAACCCCCTGTTCATCCGCACGGAGTTGACCCGGGCCTTCTCCGGCCGCCCCGCACGCGGGCTCGTCAACCGCTTCCTGCGCGAGCACGGCCCGTACGCGCCCGCCGCCTACCCCGAGATCCACCACCTCACCTCGCCGCTGCGCAAGGCCGCCGCCAAGGCCGGTGACGCGCAGGGCATGGCGCTGTGGGCCGGGCAGGGGCACCGGATGGCGCGGGAGCTGCCCGCCGGGCAACTGGTCGAGGTGCTGGCCGGTGAACTGGCCGCCGCCCGGGCCTCGTCGACGGGTGGGGGCGTGCTGTGACGGCGCCGGTGTTCGTGGTCGAGCACTTCGACGCGGGCGGCGGCGGCCGATACGTCCTCGACGGGCCGGAGGGGCGGCACGCCGTCTCCGTGAAGCGGCTGCGCGCCGGAGAGGACGTCATCCTCACGGACGGGGCGGGCCGTTGGGCGGACTGCGTCGTGCTCGGCACGGAGGGCAAGGACCGGCTGATCCTCCAGCTCGACTCGTGGTCCGAGGAGCCCGCGGAGCAGCCCCGGGTCACCGTCGTCCAGGCCCTGCCCAAGGGCGACCGCGGCGAGCTCGCCGTCGAGACGATGACCGAGGTCGGTGTCGACGCGATCGTGCCGTGGGCGGCGGCGCGCTGCATCACGCAGTGGAAGGGCGAGCGCGGGGCGAAAGCCCTGGGCAAGTGGCGGGCGACGGCCCGGGAGGCCGGCAAGCAGTCCCGCAGGGTGCGCTTTCCGGAGGTCGCCGAGGCGGCCACGACCAAGCAGATCGCCGCCCTGCTGGCCGGGGCGGACTTCGCCGCCGTGCTGCACGAGAGCGGGGACACCCCCCTGGCCACCGCCGATCTCCCGGCCACCGGCGAGATCGTGCTGGTCGTGGGGCCCGAAGGGGGCGTGGCGCCGGAGGAGCTTGCGCTGTTCGAGGAGGCGGGGGCGCGGGCGTACCGCCTCGGGCGCAGTGTGCTGCGCACATCGACCGCCGGGACGGCCGCCGCGGCCGTGCTCCTGGCACGCACCGGACGCTGGTCCTGACTCCCTGGGAGGCACCGTGGAACTCGCGCAGGTTCGTCTGCTCGTGACCGACTTCTCCGCTTGCTACCGCTTCTACGGCGAGGTCCTCGGCCTCACACCGCAGTCGGGCGCGGCGCAGGGGCCGTACGAGAAGTTCAGCCCCGCGGCGGGCTCCGCGGGGATCGCGTTGCAGGACCGGTCGATGATGGCCGAGGTGCTCGACGAACTGGGCGACGCGGCGGCCGGTCACCGCTCCCTCGTGGTGCTGCGGGTGGACGGGCTGGACGCGTACTGCGAGGAGATCACCATGCGCGGTGCCACGGTGGTGCACGGGCCCGCGCCCATGACGGACCGCATGCGGGTGGCGCATCTCAAGGACCCCGAGGGCAACTTGGTGGAGCTTCAGGAGTGGCTGCTGCTGCGCGGCTGACGCCTTTGCGCCCTACCGCGCGGCCCCCGGCAGTGGCAGGCTCCCCTCCATGGGGGCTTCGACGAGGAACCGACTGGGGCCGCGCGGGCGGCGGGTGGCGGTCGCGGCGACGTTAGCCGTCGTGGCCGTGGGCAGCGCCGTCGCCTGCGAGCCCGGCAGCGTCAGCACCGCGTCCGTCGCGTACACCACCGACCGGACCGTGACCGACGAGCTCAACCGGCAGAAGGCGGACGTGCGGTGGCTCACGTGCACCGCCTCCTACGGGGAGAACGGCGGGAAGCCGTCACCCTCGGCGCGTGAGCGGACCGTCGCCACCGTCGACTGCCAGGGCGAGACCAAGGACGGCAAGGACATCACCGTCGACGGCAAGGTCACCCACGCGGTGGACGGCGCCTGCGTACGCGGGAAGATCACCGCCAAGGTGGACGGCAAGGTGTGGTTCCAGGTCGACGGCCTCGGTGACTGCGACTCCACCAGCCCGCCGCCCGTCGGCGGGCCCCCGAACGGGCAGCCCGGGCCGACGGTGACCGTGACCGTCACCCAGACCATCTGGTGCGAGCGGTACCCGGACTGCCGCCCCGTCGAGGGCAAGTGATCCGAACCCTGTCCGCGCGGCGTCGTCCCTGCATAGGGTGATCGGGTGACATCGCCTGCTTACCTCCGGTTCCCCCATGTGCACGGTGACCTGGTCGCCTTCACCGCCGAGGACGACGTGTGGCTCGCTCCACTCGACGGCGGCCGGGCCTGGCGGGTCAGCGCCGACAACATGCCGGTGACCCAGCCCCGCATCTCGCCGGACGGCACCACCGTCGCCTGGACCTCCAGCCGGGACGGTGCCCCCGAGGTGTTCATCGCTCCGGTCGACGGCGGTGCGGCCAGGCGGCTGACGTACTGGGGATGCCTCAAGACACAGGTGCGCGGCTGGACGCCGGACGGCGAGGTCCTGGCGATCAGTGCCCAGGGCCGGGCGAGCCTGCGCCGCACCTGGGCGCACGCCGTCCCGCTCGACGGCGGCCCCGCCACCACCCTGCCGTACGGACCCGTCGGCGACGTCGCCCACGGCCCGCACACGGTGCTGCTGTCCGCGCCGATGGGGCGTGAGGCGGCCTGGTGGAAGCGCTACCGCGGTGGCACGGCGGGCAAGTTGTGGATCGACCGCGAGGACGACGGGGAGTTCGTGCGGCTGCACGAGGACCTCGACGGCAACCTCGAGTACCCGCTGTGGGTGGGCGACCGGCTCGGCTTCCTCTCCGACCACGAGGGCACCGGAGCGCTCTACTCCTCCCTCGCCGACGGCTCCGACCTGCGCCGGCACACCGCTCTCGACGGCTTCTACGCCCGGCACGCCGCGACCGACGGCACCCGGGTCGTCTACTCCAGCGCCGGTGAACTGTGGGTGCTGGACGACCTGGAGGGGGCCGAACCGCGGCGGCTGGACGTGCGGCTGGGCGGTCAGCGCGTCGATCTCCAGCCGTTCCCGGTGAACGCCTCCCGGTGGTTCGGCTCGGCGTCCCCCGACCACACGGCGCGTGGCAGCGCCGTCGCCGTACGCGGCTCCGTGCACTGGGTCACCCACCGTTCCGGCCCGGCCCGCGCGCTGGCCGCGACCCCGGGCGTACGGGCCCGGCTTCCGCGGACGTTCCGCGCGGACGGCGAGCAGTGGGTGGTGTGGGTGACGGACGCCGAGGGCGACGACGCCCTGGAGTTCGCGCCCGCCACCGGACTCGCCCCGGGCGCGACACCCCGGCGGATCGCCGCCGGGCAGCTCGGCCGGGTGCTGGACCTCGCCATGGCCCCCGACGGCAGCCGAGCCGCCGTGTCCTGCCACGACGGGCGCCTGCTGCTGGTGGAGCGGGAGACGGGCGAGGTGCGCGAGGTCGACCGCAGCGACGACGGCGACGTGTCGGGCCTGGCCTTCTCGCCCGACTCGTCCTGGCTGGCCTGGTCCCACCCCGGCCCCCGGCCGCTGTGCCAGCTGAAACTCGCCAACACCACCGACCTGTCGGTCACCGAGGCCACCCCGCTGCGCTTCCAGGACTACGCGCCCGCGTTCACCCTGGACGGCAAACACCTCGCCTTCCTGTCGACCCGCTCCTTCGACCCGGTCTACGACGAGCACGTCTTCGACCTGGCCTTCGTGGTGGGCGCCCGGCCGCATCTGATCACCCTCGCGGCCACCACGCCCTCCCCGTTCGGGCCGCAGCGGCACGGCAGGTCCTTCGAGACGCCCGACCGGGAGGAGACCCCGGACAGCGAGGGCACCCCCACCACCCGCATCGACCTCGAAGGCCTCGCCGACCGCATCGTGCCCTTCCCGGTCGAGGCCGCCCGCTACACCGACCTGCGGGCCGCCAAGGACGGCGTCCTGTGGCTGCGGCACCCGGTCGCCGGGGTCCTCGGCGCGTCCCGGGCCACCCCGGACGACCCCGACCCCAAGTCCGAGCTGGAGCGCTACGACCTCGCCCAGCAGCGCGTCGAACATCTCGCCGTCGACGCCGACCACTTCGCGGTCAGCGGCGACGGCAAGCGGGTGCTGCTGTGGACCGACGGGCGGCTGAAGGTCGTCCCCAGCGACCGGCGCGCCTCCGGCGACGACGACAGCGACTCCAACATCACCGTCGACCTGGGCCGCGTCCGCCAGTTCGTCGACCCGGCGGCCGAGTGGCGCCAGATGTTCGACGAGAACGGCCGCATCATGCGCGACCACTTCTGGCGTCCGGACATGAGCGGCGTGGACTGGGACGGTGTCCTCGACCGCTACCGCCCGGTCGTGGACCGGTGCGCCACCCACGACGACCTCGTCGACCTGCTGTGGGAGGTCCAGGGCGAACTCGGCACCTCACACGCCTACGTCACCCCGCGCGGCGGGCACGGCGCAGGCACCCGCCTCGGCCTGCTCGGCGCCGACATCTCCCGCCACGAGGACGGCAGTTGGCGCGTCGACCGCATCCTGCCCTCCGAGACCTCCGACCCGGACGCCCGCAGCCCGCTGGCCGCGCCGGGCGTCGCGGTGCGCCCCGGAGACGCCGTCGTGGCGGTCGCGGGACAGCCCGTCGACCCCGTTCTCGGCCCCGGCCCGCTGCTGATCGGCACGGCCGGCAAACCGGTGGAGCTGACGATCTCCCCGTCCGGCGGCGGCGACCCGAGGCACGCCGTCGTCGTCCCGGTCGCCGACGAGGAACCCCTGCGCTACCACGCCTGGGTCGCCGACCGCCGCGCCTACGTCCACGAGAAGTCCGGCGGCCGCCTCGGCTACCTCCACGTCCCGGACATGCAGGCCCCCGGCTGGGCCCAGATCCACCGTGACCTGCGCGTCGAGGTCGCCCGCGAGGGCCTGGTCGTCGACGTCCGCGAGAACCGCGGCGGCCACACCTCCCAGCTGGTCGTCGAGAAGCTGGCCCGCCGCATCGTCGGCTGGGCCGTCCCGCGCGGCATGCGCCCCTACAGCTATCCGGAGGACGCCCCGCGCGGCCCCGTCGTGGCCGTCGCCAACGAGTTCTCCGGCTCCGACGGCGACATCGTCAACGCGGCGATCAAGGCCCTCGGCCTCGGCCCGGTGGTCGGCACCCGCACCTGGGGCGGCGTCATCGGCATCGACAGCCGCTACCGCCTGGTCGACGGCACCCTGGTCACCCAGCCCAAGTACGCCTTCTGGCTGGAGGGTTACGAGTGGGGGGTGGAGAACCACGGCGTGGACCCGGACGTGGAGATCGTCCAACGCCCGCAGGACCACGCGGCGGGGAGGGACACCCAACTCGACGAGGCGATCAGGCTGGCACTGGAGAGCCTGGAGACAGCACCGGCAAAAACGCCCCCGGCCATGCCAACCCTCTAAGGGCGCGGGGAACTGCGCGACCAGCCACGAACCACCCGCACCCGACGACGATACGATGCCCGAGTCGGACACAAGATCGGCCAACCCCCGGAGGGACCATGGCAGGGGAACCCCAGGAAGACTGCCTGTTCTGCAAGATCGTCGCAGGCGCCATCCCGGCGACGATCGTCCGCCAGACGGAGACGACCATCGCGTTCCGCGACATCAATCCGCAGGCCCCCACACACGTCCTGATCATCCCCAAGGCGCACCACGAGAACGCCGCAGCCCTCGCCGCCGCCGACCCGGCCCTCACCGCCGACGTGCTCCGCGAGGCCCAGGCCGTGGCGGACGAGGAGAAGCTCGACAGCTACCGCCTCGTCTTCAACACGGGCAGCGGCGCCGGCCAGACCGTCTGGCACGTACACGGACATGTGCTCGGCGGCCGCGGTCTCGAATGGCCGCCCGGGTAGTCCGCCTTGTCCGTACGTGAACTCGTGGTCCTCGGTACCGCCAGCCAGGTCCCGACCCGGCACCGCAACCACAACGGCTACCTGCTGCGCTGGGACGGCGAGGGCATCCTCTTCGACCCCGGCGAGGGCACGCAGCGCCAGATGCTGCGCGCCGGGGCCGCCGCCCACGACCTGAACCGGATCTGCGTCACGCACTTCCACGGCGACCACTCCCTCGGCCTCGCCGGTGTGATCCAGCGCATCAACCTCGACAAGGTCCCGCACGAGATCACCGCCCACTACCCCCGCTCCGGGCAGCGCTTCTTCGACCGGCTCCGGTACGCCACCGCCTACCGCGAGACCGTGGGCATCACCGAGGCCCCGGTCGCCGCCGACGGGCCCCTCGCCCGTACGGACGGCTACACGATCGAGGCCCGGAAGCTGTCGCACCCCGTGGAGTCGTACGGCTACCGGATCGTCGAGCCCGACGGCCGGCGCATGCTGCCCGAGCGGCTCGCCGCGCACGGCATCAAGGGCCCGGACGTGGGCCGGATCCAACGCGAGGGCGCACTCGGCGGGGTCTCGCTGGAGGACGTCAGCGAGACGCGGCGCGGGCAGCGGTTCGCGTTCGTCATGGACACCCGGCTCTGCGACGGCGTGTACGCCCTGGCCGAGGGCTGCGACATGCTCGTCATCGAGTCGACCTTCCTCGACGAGGACGAGGAACTCGCCGTGGAACACGGTCACCTGACGGCCGGTCAGGCGGCACGGGTGGCCCGGGACGCCGGCGTGCGGCACCTCGTGCTGACCCACTTCAGTCAGCGTTACACGGATCCCGACGAGTTCGAGCGGCAGGCCCGGGCCGCCGGGTACGAGGGTGAGCTGACCGTGGCGCACGATCTACTCAGGGTGCCGGTTCCGAAGCGTCGGTGAAACGGCCGTACGATGAGTTGATGTCCCTCCCCAAAGCCGAACTGCACCTTCACATCGAAGGCACCCTGGAACCGGAGCTCGCCTTCGAGCTCGCCGCGCGCAACGGCGTCACACTGCCCTACGCCGACACGGACGAGCTGCGCGAGGCCTACCGGTTCGAGGACCTGCAGTCCTTCCTGAACCTGTACTACGAGCTCATGGCCGTCCTGCGCACCGAGCGGGACTTCGAGGACCTGGCGAACGCCTATCTCGCCCGGGCCGCCGCGCAGGGTGTGCGGCACGCGGAGATCTTCTTCGACCCGCAGGCCCACACCGGCCGCGGTGTCGAGATCGGCACCGTCGTCGAGGGGCTGTGGCGGGCGCTGGGGAACAGTGAGGCCGACCACGGCGTCTCGACCCGGCTGATCCTCTGCTTCCTGCGCGACGAGTCCGCCGAGTCGGCCCTGGCCACGCTGGACGCGGCCAAGCCGTATCTGGACCGGATCACCGGCGTCGGACTGGACTCCGCCGAGGTCGGGCACCCGCCGGTGAAGTTCCGCGAGGTCTACGAGGCCGCCGCAGCGCTCGGTCTGCGGCGGGTCGCGCACGCCGGTGAGGAGGGCCCGCCGGAGTACATCACCGAGGCGCTGGACATCCTCGGCGTGGAGCGCGTCGACCACGGGCTGCGCTGCGTGGAGGACCCGGCGCTGATGGAGCGGCTGGTGCGGGACCGGGTGCCGCTGACGCTGTGCCCGCTGTCCAACGTCCGGCTGCGCACGGTCGACACCCTCGCCGACCACCCGCTGCCGGCCATGCTCGACGCAGGCCTCATGTGCACGGTCAACTCCGACGACCCGGCCTACTTCGGCGGCTACGCGGGCGACAACTTCGACGCCGTGCGCGCCACCCTCGGCCTCACCGAGGAGCGGCTGCGCGAGCTGGCCCGCAACTCCTTCCTCGCCTCCTTCCTGGAGGACGACGAGGAGCTGCGGGCGCGGTATCTCGCCGAGGTGGAGTCGTACACCTTCGGTTAGTCCGGGCAGGTCTCAGAAGACCTCCGACCCCGCCTTGCCGTAGGCACGCTGGGCGGGGACGGCCGGGGTCTCCACCTCGATCTCGATCACCGGCTGTTCCGGGGCACCGATCTCGGGAACAGCGCCGGTGTGCGCACCCGGGGCGGCGGCGACCAGGGCGGCCGGGTGCCCGCCGCGACGGCGGATCGCACCGGGCAGCAGCGGCCGTCCACCGGTGTGCAGGGCGACGGCGGTCATCGGCAGGGCGATCACCAGCAGTCCCGCGCCGAGGACCGCGCCCATGACCGGGAACCCGGCCTGCGCCGACAGCACACTGCCGGTCAGCGGCCCGGCGGCGGTCCCCAGCGAGGACGCCGAGCCGACCAGCACCGCCCAGCGGCCGCGCGGGTCGAGCGAGGCGGCGAGCCCGATGAGGTACGACAGCACCACCGGGTAGAGCGTGTTCCAGGCGATCTCGCCGGCCGCGAAGCTCCCCAGGTCGGTCGCGGAGGCGCTGAGCGCGATACAGGCGGCGATGAGGACGGTGCCGCCGCCGATGGGTATCGCGCGTCCGAGGCGGGCCCCGAGGGCGCCCGCCGCGAGGACCCCGGCCAGACCGGCCCCGAGGCCGAGGGCGAAGACGACGCCGACCGTCGCCTCGCCGAGGTGCACCTGTTCGAGGCCGATCCGTCCGCTCACGCCCCACAGGGAGTTCTGGGCGAGCGACCAGCACACCATGGCGGCGGCCAGCAGCAGACCTGAACGGGCGTGCGGCAGCCGGGCCTTGTCGTGCCGGGCGGGCGCGACGGGCGTGCCGACGGGGAGGCGGCCGGTGAGCGGCCAGACTGCGAGGGCTGTGAGGGCGATCGCGGCCAGTGGCAGGCCGTGCCCCGGGCCGAGGTGCGGCACGGTCAGGTACACGGCGCCCGCGAGGGCGGAGACGGTGAGCAGCCCGGCCGTGGAGGCCCGGTGCGGATCCTTCTGACCCGCGATGAGGGTGGCCGCGACGGTGGTGGCCGTCCCGGAGCCGAACCCGCCGACGACCGCACCGGCGACGACAGCGGGGATCGCGGTGGTCAGGGCGGCGGCGCCGTAGCCGAGCAGGGCCAGGGCGAGGCCGAGCCGGGCGAGGGTGCGGGCTCCGACCCGCTCGACCCGGGCGGCCAGGACGAATCCGGCGGTGGCCGAACTCAGCAGCAGGGCGCTGCCGACGGCACCGGCCTGGGTGGCGGAGAGCGGAAGGTCCGAGTCGAGTCTGCCGACGGTGGTGGGCAGCAGATACGGAGCGAGGTACCCGGCCGTGAAAAGGGCGACGAGGGGCCAGGGAGTGGTGCGGGGGGCGAACACGGGCGTTCCCAGGGCATGCGAAAGGAGCGGGGGAAAGGGGGGATTGGGCGACGACCGTCGACGGACAGGAACGCGCGAGCAATTTGTATCAAGCACGTAGTCACCCACGGGAGCCCGGGGTGTGTGATCTGGAGCACGTTGTGTTTGGGGGGATGAAGGGCGGGTAGACGAAGGCTTTTTGCCAGGTGTCGAGCGTGCTGTCGCTGACGCTCGTGGGTGCTTCGGCTAACGCCAGTGCACCGCTCCGGGCCCCCCTGGAACGGCCGCCTCGGCCTTCGCCCGGACCTCGCGCATCACGGCGACGATCCGCTTCTCGTGCTCGGGGGTGAGCCGGGCGACCGGCACCGAGCAGCTGATCGCGTCCTGCGCCGGGGTGTCGTAGCGCAGGGCGAATCCGAAGCCGACGATGCCGGGCACGCCCTCCTCGCGGTCCACGGACCAGCCGCGTGAGCGGATCTGTGCGAGGTCGGCCGTCAGGGGCTCCCTGCTCGTGTGCGAGTTCGGGGTGAGCGCCTCGTACGGCCCCTCGGGCAGTTCCCCGTCCGGACGTTCCGCCAGCAGCGCCTTGCCGAGGGCTCCGGCGTGAGCGGGCAGGCGCCGTCCCACCCGGCTGATCGTGCGCAGGTACTCGTGCGACTCCCGCGTCGCCAGGTACGCCACGTCCCGGCCGTCCAGCCGGCCCATGTGGATGGTCTCGCCGAGCGCCTCGGACGCCTCGTCGAGGAACGGCCGCACGGCCCGGACCCGGGGGTCGGAGTCGAGGTAGCTCGTGCCGGTGAGCAGGGCGTGGATGCCGATTCCGTACAGGGAGCCGGTGATGTCGGTACGGACCCAGCCGCGCGAGATCAGGGTCTGCAGCAGCGCGTACATCGAGCTGCGCGGCACGCCGAGTTCGTCCGCCAGCTCCTGGAGCCGGGCCGGGCGGTCGCCGCGCGCGGCGAGGAGCTCCAGCAGCTCGACCGTGCGCGCCGCGGACTTCACCTCGCGGACGCCCCCTGTGTCTGACATGCGCCGATGGTAATCGGGCCGCCCGGACGGTTGACGTTCTCCCACCCGACCAGCATTCTCATACGTGGATGACATCTATATGGGGAGACAGCTCGTGGACCTCACCATCACCGACGTACGGCTCACGCCGATCCTGGTCGCCGACCCGCCGCTGCTGAACACCCAGGGCGTGCACCAGCCGTACACGCCCCGGCTGGTCGTCGAGGTCGTCACGGCGGACGGGATCACCGGCGTGGGGGAGACCTACGGCGACGCCAAGTACCTGGAGCTCGCCCGGCCCTTCGCCGAGCGGCTGGAGGGACGCCAGGTCAGCGATCTGAACGGCCTGTTCACGGTCGCGGACCAGGTCGCGGTGGACGCCTCCCGCGTCGAGAACGCCGTCGACGTCGGCGGACTGCGCGGTGTCCAGACCGCCGACAAGCTGCGGCTGTCCGTCGTCTCCGGCTTCGAGGTCGCCTGCCTGGACGCCCTCGGCAAGGCGCTCGGACTGCCCGTGCACGCGCTGCTCGGCGGCAAGGTGCGCGACGCCGTCGACTACAGCGCCTACCTGTTCTACAAGCGGGCCGCCCACCCCGAGGGCGTACCGGCCGAGAAGGACGACTGGGGCGCCGCCCTCGATCCGGCCGGAGTGGTGGAGCAGGCCCGCCGCTTCACGGAGCGCTACGGCTTCACCTCCTTCAAGCTCAAGGGGGGCGTCTTCCCGCCCGACGAGGAGATCGCCGCGATCAGGGCCCTCGCCGAGGCCTTCCCCGGGCACCCGCTGCGGCTCGACCCGAACGGCGCCTGGTCAGTGGAGACGTCCGTGAAGGTCGCCCAGGAGCTCGGGGACGTCCTCGAGTACCTGGAGGACCCGGCGCTCGGTACACCCGCAATGGCCGAGGTCGCCCGGCGCACCGGAGTGCCGCTCGCCACCAACATGTGCGTGACGACGTTCGCCGAGATCGAGGAGGCCTTCACCCGGGGCGCCGTCCAGGTGGTCCTCTCCGACCACCACTACTGGGGCGGACTGCGCAACACCCAGCAGCTCGCCGCGATCTGCCGCACCTTTGGGGTCGGCGTGTCGATGCACTCCAACACCCACCTGGGCATCTCGCTCGCCGCGATGACACATGTGGCGGCCACCGTCCCGAACCTCCACCACGCCTGCGACTCCCACTACCCCTGGCAGTCCGAGGACGTCCTCACCGAGCGGCTCGTCTTCGAGGGCGGCCGGGTCGCCGTGTCCGACGCGCCCGGCCTCGGCGTGCGGCTCGACCGCGAGCGGCTGGCCGCACTGCACCGGCGGTGGCTGGACGACGACGGCGGCCTGCGGGACCGCGACGACGCGGCGGCGATGAGGGCCGCCGACCCGGACTGGGTGACCCCCGCGATGCCCCGCTGGTAGTCCCCGTGGGTGCCCCGGGATGGGCGCGAGAGAGCTTCGCGCGGGTTCGCGGGGCTGGGGTGGGGCCGGTGCCGTGGCGGGGCGCGACGGGGCTCTGCGTGGGCTCGCGGGGCCGGGGTGGGGTCGGTGCCGTGGCGGGGCGTGAGGGGGCTCTGCGTGGGCTCGCGGGGCGGGTGGGTCCTGCGTGATCGGCGTCACGTCGTCGGCGATGTGGTGCAGACTGGCCTGATCCGCACCACGTCAGGGAGCGCATCGTGACCGCGTCCACCGCCCCGGCCGGAAAAGGCCCGGCCGGAAAGGCATCGCACCGCCAGAGCCAGGTCGACCCCCTCGCCCCCCTGCGCACACCGGACGACCCGCCCTGGGACGTCTACCTCACCGGCACCGTCTTCCTGGACATCATCTTCACCGGCCTCGACTCCGCCCCGGTGCGCGGGACGGAGTCCTGGGCGCGCGGGATGGGGTCGAGCCCCGGCGGCGTCGCCAACATGGCGACGGCCCTGGCCCGCCTCGGCCTGCGCACGTCCCTCGCGGCGGCCTTCGGCGACGACCACTACGGCGACTACTGCTGGGACGCCCTCGAACACGGCGAGGGCATCGACCTCTCCCCGTCGCGCAGGGTGCCCGGCTGGCACTCCCCGGTGACCGTCTCCATGGCCTACGAGGGGGAGCGCACGATGGTCTCGCACGGCCACGAGCCACCCCCAGAGGAGCCCGCGCCCGCCTGCCCGCCCCGCGCGCGTGCCGCCGTCGCCTCCCTCGCACCGGGCGTGAGCGCGCCCTGGATCGCCCAGGCCGCGAGCAACGGCACCCGGGTGTTCGGCGACGTCGGCTGGGACGACACCGGCGCGTGGGACCTGGCGGGCCTGCCCGACCTGCGGCACTGCGAGGCGTTCCTGCCGAACGCGGAGGAGGCCATGCGGTACACGGGCGCGGACTGCCCCCGGGCCGCCGCCCATGCCCTGACCGAGCACGTGCCGGTCGCCGTGGTCACCCTCGGCGCCGACGGGGCGTACGCGGTGGACCGGCGTACCGGGGAGACGGCGGAGGTGCCGGCCATCGCGGTCGAGGCACTCGATCCGACCGGCGCCGGAGACGTGTTCGTCGCCGGGTTCGTGGCCGGGACCCTGGCGGACTGGCCGCTCGCCGACCGGCTGGCCTTCGCCGGGCTGACGGCGGCGTTGTCGGTGCAGGAGTTCGGCGGGTCGCTGTCGGCGCCGGGGTGGTCGGAGATCGCGGCGTGGTGGCGGGAGGTGCAGTCGGTGGCGGAGCAGTCGCCCGCGGCGTTGGAGAGGTACGGGTTTCTGGCGGGGCTGGTGTCGGAGGAGCTGGTTCGGCCCTGGCCGTTGCGGCGTGCCGTACCCACGATCGGGTTCCGGCACTCGGCGTGACCCCCTGCCCCGCCAGGGGGCTCCGCCCCCTGGACCCGGTCCCCAAAACCCCTACGGCGTTGTCAGTCCCCCGTCGTACCCTGGGAATCGCGAGGCCGCCCTCAGCTGTGCGGCCGTGACGAGGAGGAACCGCAGGCCTTCAGCGCCGGCCCATGACTCAATCATCGACAGCTCACACCCCCGCGCAGGAGCAGGCGAGAGCACAGTTCACCGTCCCCGCCCAGCACCCCATGGTGACCGTTCTGGGGTCCGGCGACTCCCTCCTGCGCGTGATCGAGAAGGCTTTCCCGGCGGCCGACATCCACGTCCGGGGCAACGAGATCAGCGCGGTCGGCGACCAGAAGGACGTCGCCCTCATTTCGCGCGTGTTCGACGAGATGATGCTGGTGCTCCGCACCGGGCAGCCGATGACGGAGGACGCAGTGGAACGCTCGATCGCCATGCTGAAGGCGAGCGAAAACGGCGAGAGCGACGGCCAGGAGACCCCGGCCGAGGTGCTCACGCAGAACATCCTGTCCTCGCGAGGCCGCACGATCCGCCCCAAGACGCTCAACCAGAAGCGCTACGTCGACGCCATCGACAAGCACACGATCGTCTTCGGCATCGGCCCGGCGGGCACCGGCAAGACCTACCTGGCCATGGCCAAGGCCGTGCAGGCCCTGCAGTCCAAGCAGGTCAACCGCATCATCCTGACCCGCCCGGCGGTCGAGGCCGGCGAGCGGCTCGGCTTCCTCCCGGGCACGCTCTACGAGAAGATCGACCCGTACCTGCGCCCGCTCTACGACGCACTGCACGACATGCTCGACCCGGACTCGATTCCTCGACTGATGGCTGCGGGGACTATTGAGGTGGCGCCGCTGGCTTACATGAGGGGCCGTAGCCAGCCGCTCTTCACGAAGGTCCTGACTCCGGACGGCTGGCGCCCCATTGGCGACCTCCAAGTCGGTGACTTGGTCATCGGCTCGAACGGTGAGCCGACCCCGGTCCTGGGCGTCTACCCCCAGGGCGAGCGGGACATCTACCGTGTCACAGCCCAGGACGGCTCCTGGACGCTGTGCTGCGGCGAGCACCTGTGGACGGTTCGGACAGCCTCGGACAAGCGTCGCAACAAGCCGTGGCGGGTCCTGGAGACCCGGGAGATGATCGGCAACCTGCGGGCGGCCCACGCTCGCCGGTACGAACTGCCGATGCTCACCGCGCCGGTCCAGATGCCGGAGCGCGACGTCCTCATGGACCCGTACGCGCTGGGACTGCTGCTCGGTGACGGCTGCCTCACCGGTTCCACGACCCCCTCCTTCGCGACCGAGGATCCGGAACTGGCCGAGGCGCTGGAGGCCTCGCTGCCCGGTGTCGCGGTGCGGCACAAGAGCGGACCGGACTACGTTCTCAACCGGATCGAGTCCCCGGGCGACGTGATCACCCTGGAGAACCCCGTCACGCGTGTCCTGCGTGAACTGGACCTGCTGCGTACTCGCTCGCACTCCAAGTTCGTCCCGGACGACTACCTGTACAACTCGGCCGAGGTGCGGCTGGCGGTCCTCCAGGGCCTGCTGGACTCCGACGGCGGCCCGGTGGCGCAGAAGGACCGCACCTGCCGGATCCAGTACACGACGACGTCGGCTCTGCTCCGCGACGACGTCGTCGCCCTGGTGCAGTCGCTGGGCGGTGTGGCGTACACCCGCCGCAGGGCCGCCGAGGGGCGCAGGCCCGGCCTCGTCAAGGGGAGGGAGGTCGGCTACCGGCACGACGCTCATGTCATCGACATCCGCCTCCCCGAAGGCATCGAACCCTTCCGCCTCCCCCGCAAGCGCGACAAGTACCTCGCTGCCGGAGGCGGCGGGCGCCCGATGCGGTTCATCGACAGCATCGAGCCCGCAGGCCGGGAGGAGACCGTCTGTATCCAGGTGGCGGCCGAGGACTCGTTGTACGTCACGCAGGACCACCTGCTGACGCACAACACCCTCAACGACGCCTTCATCATCCTGGACGAGGCCCAGAACACCAGCCCCGAACAGATGAAGATGTTCCTCACCCGCCTCGGCTTCGAATCGAAGATCGTGATCACGGGAGACGTGACACAGGTCGACCTGCCGGACGGGACGAAGAGCGGTCTGCGGCAGGTGCAGGACATCCTGGACGGCGTGGACGACGTCCACTTCTCCCGGCTCTCGTCGCAGGACGTGGTCCGGCACAAGCTGGTGGGCCGTATCGTCGACGCGTACGAGAAGTACGACACCACGCACGGCACCCAGAACGGCACACACAAGGGCCGCGGCAAGTCCGGGCACAAGGGGAAGTAGACACACACAGCACCATGTCGATCGACGTCAACAACGAGTCCGGCACCGAGGTCGACGAGCAGGCGATCCTCGACATCGCCCGCTACGCGCTCGCTCGGATGCGCATCCACCCGCTCTCCGAGCTCTCGGTGATCGTCGTGGACGCCGACGCCATGGAGCAGCTCCACATCCAGTGGATGGACCTCCCCGGTCCGACGGATGTCATGTCCTTCCCCATGGACGAGCTGCGCCCGCCCTCCAAGGACGATGACGAGCCCCCGCAGGGGCTCCTCGGCGACATCGTGCTGTGTCCCGAGGTCGCACTGAAGCAGGGCAAGGAAGCGGAGACGCAGCACTCCATGGACGAGGAGCTCCAACTGCTCACCGTGCACGGCGTGCTGCACCTGCTGGGCTACGACCACGAGGAGCCGGACGAGAAGGCCGAGATGTTCGGCCTCCAGGCGGCCATCGTGGACGGCTGGCGCGCGGAGCGGGGCCTGACCGGCCCGTCCCCGGCGCCGACGGTCTCGTAACGCCCGCCGATGAGTCCTCAACTCGCCCTGGGCGCCATCGCCCTGGTCGTCGTGGCCTGGCTCGCCGCCTGCGCGGAGGCGGGCCTCGCCCGCGTCTCCAGCTTCCGCGCCGAGGAGGCCGTGCGCTCCGGCCGCCGCGGCAGCGCCAAGCTCTCCCAGGTCGCCGCCGACCCGACCCGCTACCTCAACGTGGCGCTGCTGGTCCGCGTCGCCTGCGAGATGGCCGCCGCCGCGCTGATCACCTACGGCTGCCTCAAGGAGTTCGACGGCACCACCGAGGCGCTGCTGGTCGCCATCGCGGTCATGGTCCTGGTGTCCTATGTCGCCGTCGGGGTGTCCCCGCGCACCATCGGCCGCCAGCACCCGCTGAACACCGCGACGGTCTCCGCGTACGTCCTGGTGCCGCTGGCCAGGATCATGGGCCCGATCCCGTCGCTGCTGATCCTCATCGGCAACGCGCTCACCCCCGGCAAGGGCTTCCGCCGCGGTCCCTTCGCCTCCGAGGCGGAGCTGCGCGCCCTGGTCGACCTCGCCGAGAAGGAGTCGCTCATCGAGGACGAGGAGCGCCGCATGGTGCACTCCGTCTTCGAGTTGGGCGACACCCTCGTCCGCGAGGTCATGGTCCCGCGCACGGACCTGGTGGTGATCGAGCGCTTCAAGACCATCCGCCAGGCCCTCACCCTCGCCCTGCGCTCCGGCTTCTCGCGCATCCCCGTCACCGGGGAGAGCGAGGACGACATCGTCGGCATCGTGTATCTCAAGGACCTGGTCCGCAAGACGCACATCAGCCGCGACGCCGAGTCCGAGCAGGTGTCCACGGCGATGCGCCCGGCGTTCTTCGTGCCCGACACCAAGAACGCCGGCGACCTGCTGCGCGAGATGCAGAAGGAACGCAACCACGTCGCCGTCGTCATCGACGAGTACGGCGGCACGGCCGGCATCGTCACCATCGAGGACATCCTCGAGGAGATCGTCGGCGAGATCACCGACGAGTACGACCGTGAACTGCCGCCGGTCGAGGAGCTCGGCGAGGACCGCTTCCGCGTGACGGCCCGCCTCGACATCAGCGACCTGGGCGAGCTGTACGGCCTGGAGGAGTTCGACGACGAGGACGTCGAGACGGTCGGCGGGCTGCTCGCCAAGGCGTTGGGGCGCGTCCCCATCGCCGGTGCCTCGTCCGTCGTCGACCTGCCCGACGGCCGGGAGCTGCGCCTGACCGCTGAGGCGGCGGCCGGACGCCGGAACAAGATCGTGACGGTGCTGGCGGAGCCGCTGGGCACGGCGGAGCCGCCCTCGGAGGAGGAGAAGCCGGAGTGACCCCGCAGGAGCTGCGCGCGTTCTGTCTCTCCTTCACCGCGGCGGTGGAGGACTTCCCGTTCAGCCCGGAGATCTCGGTCTTCAAGGTGCGGGGGAAGCTCTTCGCCCTGTCGTCTCTCGACGCGCGGCCCCTGCAGGCCAATCTGAAGTGCGACCCGGACGAGGCGGTCCGCCTCCGCGGCGAGCACGAGGGCCTCATCGTCCCCGGCTGGCACATGAACAAGCGCCACTGGAACACGGTGACGGTGGACGGCGGGCTCCCGGACCAGCTGGTCCGGGAGCTCATCGAGGACTCGTACGACCTGGTCGTGGCCGGCCTACCGCGCGCCGAGCGCCTCCGGCTCGACCGCCCCTGAGGCCGTCTCGGCAGCCGCCTTCCGGCCCCGCAGGCCGAGGGCGACGAGGACGGCCGCCGTCAGCACGATCGCCGTCTCCACCGCGAGGACCGTGTGGAGGCCGGTCAGCAGATCCGACGAGGTGGTGGCGAGGACGCCCAGCAGCGGGATGCCGATGGTGATGCCCACCTGCTGGGTGGAGGTGACCAGACCGGTGGCCAGGCCCTGCTCCGCGTCGGGGACGCCGGAGGTGACCGTCAAGCCGTAGGAGACGATCGCGCCGAGGTGGCACATGCTCGCCAGCGAGACGGCGGCCGTGGCGAGCCACACCGACCAGGTGTGGGTGCCCAGCCCCAGCATCGCGGCGGTCAGCACACCCTGCCCGGCGAGCGAGCCGACGAGCGTGCGGCGGGCGCCGAAACGCCCGATGACCCGGGCGGCGAGCGTCCCGGCGACCGCCGACAGCACGCCCTGCACGCCGAAGACCAGCCCGGTCTCGAAGGCGGACAGACGCAGGGTCTCCTGGAAGTACAGGGTCAGCACGAACACCACCGTCGACATCATCGAGAAGGTGACCAGACCGCCCACGTTGCCCCACGCCACGGTGCGCCGACGCAGCATCGGCAGGGAGACCAGCGGCGCCTCGGTGCGGGACTCGACGAGCACGAACGCGATGAGCAGTGCCGCACCGGCGGCCAGGGTCGCGATGACGTCGGCATGGCCGAAACCGCGGTCGGCGGCCGTCGACAGGGCGTAGATCACCGACAGCAGACCGCCGGTGACGGTGACGGCGCCGGGCACGTCCAGGCGCCGGTGCCCGGGGGTGCGGGACTCCGGCAGCAGACCGGGGGCCAGGGGCAGGACGATCAGCGCGAAGAGGGCGAGCACGCCCATGGTGGAGCGCCAGCCCAGTACGTCGGTCAGGACACCGCCGGCCACCAT
Source organism: Streptomyces sp. NPDC056373 (assembly GCF_042262425.1). NCBI lineage: Bacteria > Bacillati > Actinomycetota > Actinomycetes > Kitasatosporales > Streptomycetaceae > Streptomyces > Streptomyces sp. NPDC056373. The sequence goes on along the minus strand of NZ_JBHJPX010000004.1, from coordinate 414,144 downwards.
GCCGACGGTGAAGCCGAGCGAGAGCAGCGTGCCCGAGATGCCGAGGGCACGGTCGCGGGCCGGCCCTTCCGCGAAGGTCGTGGTGAGCAGGGACATCCCGGTCGGCACGATGGCCGCCGCGCCGATCCCCTGCAGGGCCCGCCCGGTCAGGAACGAGGCGGGGTCCCAGGCGAAGGTGGCCAGCAGCGAGGCCGCCCCGAACAGGGCGAGTCCGGCCAGGAACAGCCGTCGGCGGCCGTACAGATCGCCGACGCGGCCGAAGAGGAGCAGGAAGCCGCCGGACGGCAGCGCGAACGCGGTGACCGCCCACTGCAACGCCGACTGGCTCATGCCGAGGTCGGCGCCGAGGACGGGCAGCGCCACGTTCAGCACGGAGAAGTCCAGGGCCACCATGAACTGGGCGGCGCACAGGACGAACAGGACGAGTCTGTCGCGCGTCGACAGCCGTGGAGTGTCGAGCGGTGAGGGTGCGGGTGTGGTGTCGATCGCCATGGGCAAGAGCCTGCGTCCGGCGGAATAGCCGTGGGTAGCGGCAGGTTGTCCTGGTGGTCACACCACCAGACACGAGGGGGACCGGTCCGTGCCCGTGGACGAGCTCAAGGCCCGGCGGCGAAGCGAGCTGCGCGAGTTCCTGATGAGCCGGAGGGCCCGGGTCAGCCCGGCCGAAGCCGGACTCCCGGACGGTGGCGCCCGCCGCCGTACCCCGGGGCTGCGCCGCGAGGAGGTCGCGGTGCTCGCCGGTGTCGGCGCCTCCTGGTACCAGTGGCTGGAACAGGGCCGGGACATCTCGGTGTCCCCGCAGGTCCTCGACTCCGTCGCACGCGTCCTGCGGCTGAGCAACGCCGAGCGCCGCCACCTCTACGTCCTCGCCGGAATGAACCCGCCCGTGCCCGAGGTCGAGCCGGACAGGCAGCGGGACATGTGCGAGGGGCTGCGGCGGCTGATCGACGCGTGGATGCCGTACCCGGCGCACATCATGGACTCGTACTACAACTGCGTGCTGTACAACGACGCGGCCGCGTCCGTCCTCGGGATGCGGCCCGGCATCACGCAGAACTGCATCGTCGACTTCTTCACCGACCCGATGTACCGCTCCCGTGCGCTGAGCTGGGAGCGGAACGCGCGCACGGTCGTCGCGCAGTTCCGGGCCGCCTGCATGGCCAGCCCGGACGACGAGGGGTTCCAGGCGGTGGTAACCGAACTGCAGGCGGCGAGCGCGGAGTTCGCCGAGCTGTGGGAGCGCCGGGACATCGAGGAGGCCGGGCAGATCCGCAAGGAGATGGACCACCCGGTGGTGGGGCTGCTGTGCTTCGAGTCCAGCGTGATGAAGCTGCCGGCGCGGCCGGACCTGGCGGTCGTGCTGCACACGCCGCTGAACGAGGCGGACACGGCGGCCAAGCTGGAGTGGCTGGCGTCGCCCGAGGGGCGGCGCGGGACGATGTACCCCGTGGCGGGATAGCGGCGGTGCCTGTTCGTATGCTCGGGGCATGACCGACAGCAACGCGCTCGACCCCGAGGACCGCAAGATCGTCACCCTGGCCCGTTCCGCGCGGGCCCGCAACGGCGTGCCCGAGGGGGCGGCCGTACGGGACGAGACCGGACGCACCTACGTCGCGGGCACCGTGGCCCTCGACTCCCTGAAGCTCAGTGCCCTGCAGACGGCGGTGGCGATGGCGGTGGCCTCGGGCGCGACGTCCCTGGAGGCGGCGGCCGTCGTGACGGAGGCGGACACCGCGTCCGAGGCGGACCGGGCGGCCGTACGGGACCTCGGGGGTGCGGAGACGCCGGTCCTGGTGGCGGGGTTCGACGGCACGGTCCGGACCACCGTCACCGCTGGCTGAATCTCGCTGTAACCGCCGGTAATTAGGCCAGTTTTCAACCTTGCCGCCGCCTGCCCCACACGCATCAATGGAACCGTAAGTTCCGACGGACCGTCAGGTTCGGCTCTCGCGCAGCGTGCCCGCACTCACCTGCCGAGCGGTCCCCCCACATGGAAAGGGAGCCGGAATCCCATGAGATGCAAGCGAATCGGAGCAGGTGCGGCACTGGCGGCCGGGGCCCTCGCGGTCACCGGGCTCGCCTTCGCCCCCGCGGCCCTCGCCGTCACCCCCCAGACGGCGACGATCAGCGCGAACTGCGGTGCCTTCGGCAGCGGCGAGGCCACCCTCACGGCCACGCAGGACGGCACCGCCGCCACCCTCACGGTCAAGTCCTCCGCGATCACGGCGCCCATCGCGCTGGGAGAGGACTCGATCTCGTCCACCCTCACCCTGGTGAAGAGCGGCGGCGGCACCGTCGACTTCACCGGCACGGAGAACCCGGCCATCGCCGCCGGGGCCCCGGTCGAGGTCGGCCCCCTCAGCGGCACCGTGGCCTCCGGCGACAGCCTGGAGGCCTTCGGCGGCTCGCTGAAGATGACCGTCTTCGGCATCACCATCACCTGCACGGCGGCCGGGCCCCAGTCACCGGGCCCGTTCGTGTTCGACTGAGAACGGAAAGCGGCGCGGCCCCGGTGTCAGAGCGCGTCGGGGCCGCGCTCGCCCGTCCGCACCCGCACCACGGTGTCGACGGGCAGCGCCCACACCTTGCCGTCGCCGATCTTGCCGGTGTGCGCGGCCTTCACGACCGCGTCGATGACCGCCTCGGCGTCCGCGTCCTCGACGACGACCTCGATCCGCACCTTGGGTACCAGGTCGACCTGGTACTCGGCACCGCGGTACACCTCGGTGTGGCCACGCTGCCGGCCGTAGCCGCTGGCCTCGCTGACGGTCAGGCCGTGCACGCCGAGTTCCTGCAGGGCGTTCTTGACCTCGTCGAGGCGGTACGGCTTGACGATCGCGGTGATGAGCTTCATGCCTGGGGGGTGACCTTCTGAGCGGGGGAGACGACGGAGGAGGAGACCGGGGCGCCGTGGCCCAGGACCCCGTGATCGTAGGCCGTCTCGGCGTGCACCGTAAGGTCCAGGCCGGTCTGCTCCTGCTCCTCGCTCGCCCGGAAGCCCATCGTGGCGTCGATCAGCCGCCCGATCCCGTACGTCACACCGAACGCGTACAGCGCCACCACGACCACGGCCACGAGCTGCTTGCCGAGCTGGCCGAGCCCGCCGCCGTAGAGGAGGCCCTCGGCGCCGCCGGTCATCGACTCCTCGGCGAAGACGCCGATGAGGAGCGTGCCGATGATCCCGCCGACCAGGTGGACGCCCACGACGTCCAGGGAGTCGTCGTAGTTCAGCTTGAACTTCCAGCTCACGGCGTACGAGCAGACGACACCGGCGGCGAGGCCCACGACCAGCGCCCCGAGCAGCGAGACGGACCCGCAGGACGGGGTGATGGCGACCAGGCCCGCGACCGCGCCGGACGCGGCGCCCAGGGTCGTGGGGTGGCCGTCGCGCTTCTGCTCCACGAAGAGCCAGCCGAGCAGGCCGGTGCAGCCCGCGGCGAGGGTGTTGAGGAACACGGCGGCCGCGAGCCCGTTGGCGCCGAGCGCGGAGCCGGCGTTGAAGCCGAACCAGCCGAACCAGAGCAGACCGGCACCCAGCACCACCATGGGCAGGTTGTGCGGGCGCATGGCCTCCTTCTTGAAGCCCGTGCGCGGGCCCAGGACCAGGCACAGCGCCAGCCCGGAGGCGCCGGAGACGATCTCCACGGGCAGCCCGCCGGCGAAGTCCAGGGCACCCAGCTTCTCCAGGATCCAGCCGCCCGGGCCCCACACCCAGTGCGCGACCGGAACGTATACGAGCAGCGCCCACACCGGCACGAAGACCAGCCACGCCCCGAACTTCGCCCGGTCGGCGACGGCGCCGCTGACCAGGGCGGCCGTGATGATCGCGAAGGTGAGCTGGAAGGTGGCGAAGAGGAGGGTGGGGACCGTGCCCTGGACGCTGTCCGGGCCGAGGCCGCTCATGCCGGCGTGCTCCAGCCCGCCGATGAGACCGCCGGCGGCGTCCTCGCCGAACGTGAGGGAGTAGCCGGCCGCCAGCCACACGACCGTCACCAGGGCGATCGACACGAAACTCATCATCAGCATGTTGAGCACGCTCTTCGTGCGGACCATGCCGCCGTAGAAGAGGGCCAGACCCGGGGTCATCAGCAGGACGAGGGCGGTGGCGGCGAGCAGCCAGGCGGTGTCACCGGTGTCGGCGCTTGCGGCGGCGAGGGTCACGGTTGTCTCCAACGGTGCGGGGGCTCGTCAGAGGTTCACGGGCCCGCGTTTCCGGTTGCGTACGGGTGTGTTTCCGTGACGTTTCGTTGCGTGAGGGTTTCAAGAAGCTCACCCAGGGCGTCCGGTGCGGAGCGGCTCCGGGGATCAGGGAGAATGGGCGGCATGAGCGTTCGCATGCAGTCATCCGAAGAGTCGGGCGAGACCGTCCACCGCGCCGGCTTCGCCTGCTTCGTGGGCCGTCCCAACGCGGGCAAGTCCACCCTCACGAACGCTCTGGTCGGCCAGAAGGTGGCGATCACGGCGAACCAGCCGCAGACGACCCGGCACACCGTGCGGGGCATCGTGCACCGCCCGGACGCGCAGCTGATCCTGGTCGACACCCCCGGGCTGCACAAGCCGCGCACCCTGCTGGGGGAGCGGCTCAACGACGTGGTGCGCACGACGTGGGCCGAGGTCGACGTGATCGGCTTCTGTCTGCCGGCGAACGAGAAGCTCGGTCCGGGCGACCGTTTCATCGCGAAGGAACTGGCGTCCATCAAGAAGACGCCGAAGATCGCGATCGTCACGAAGACCGACCTGGTGGACGGCAAGACGCTCGCCGAGCAGCTGATCGCGATCGACCAGCTCGGCAAGGAGCTGGGCTTCGAGTGGGCGGAGATCGTGCCCGTCTCGGCGGTCGGCGACAAGCAGGTGGGTCTGCTGGCCGACCTGATCGTCCCGCTGCTGCCGGAGGGACCGGCCCTCTACCCCGACGGGGAGCTCACCGACGAGCCCGAGCAGGTCATGATCGCGGAGCTGATCCGCGAGGCGGCGCTGGAAGGCGTGCGCGACGAGCTGCCCCACTCCATCGCGGTCGTCGTCGAGGAGATGCTCCCCCGCGAGGACCGCCCCGCGGACAAGCCCCTCCTCGACATCCACGCCTTCGTCTACATCGAGCGCCCCAGCCAGAAGGGCATCATCATCGGCCCCAAGGGCAAGCGCCTGAAGGAGGTCGGCATCAAGTCCCGCAAGCAGATCGAGGCGCTGCTGGGCACACCGGTCTTCCTCGACCTGCACGTGAAGGTCGCCAAGGACTGGCAGCGGGATCCGAGGCAGTTGCGCAAGCTGGGGTTCTGAGGCGCAGGCAGTTGCGCAGGCTGGGGTTCTGACGTCCTGCGAGGCCATTGCGCACGCTTTGGCCCTGTGACGTCCCCGAACCGCCTCACGAAGCCGTCGCCAGGCTCGCCCACACCGCGTTGCCGCCGGTCAGGGTCGAGCGGGTGATGCCCCAGCTCTCGGCTATCTCACGGACGAGCAGCAGGCCGCGGCCGCCCTCGTCGTCGGGGCCGGGGCAGCGGTCGGGGATGCCGCGGCCCGAGAGGTCGCCGTCGTGGACCTCCAGCCGGAAGCGCGCGTCCGTCATCAGCTGGACGCCGCACAGGATCCGTTCGCTGAGCGTGTGCAGCACGGCGTTGGTCACCAGCTCGGACACGAGCAGCACGGCGTTCGCGCACACCTCGTCGGGTACCTGCCACGCGGCCAGCCGGGCGCGCATGGCGTCGCGGGCGGCTCTGACGCTGGTCCGCTGTGGGGGCAGCTCCAGCCAGTCGGTACGGTCCGGGCGCACCGCGTCCAGGAACCGGGGAGTGGATGTCGTGTGGGGGGACACGGCGATCGCCTTCCGTGGGGGGTGGGCGCAGTCAAGGAAGGGGCGAGCGGACAACGGACCGGCCGGTTGGGTGAGTTGCTGCTTCCGGAACCCTGGTCACACAAGTAACTATGCTCGGAGAGCAGTTCACGCTGCAACCATCTGCCTGATAATTTCAGAAGGACGGTATCGCCCGGGCGGAACGGTCCGGTGAGACGTTCAAGTCCTCACGACGTCGGCGGCCGTGACGACCCCTCAGGAGGCACGGCGTGAACGACGCACGACCTGGCACCGGCGCCGGCGCCCCCACCGTCCTCCGCATGATCCTGGGCCGCCGCCTCCAGGAGGCCCGGCAGGGGGCGGGCCTCTCCCTCGACGACGCCGCCAAGGCCCTGCGCGTCACGCCGCTGACCATCCGCCGCCTGGAGAAGGCCGAGGTCGGCCTGAAGATCCTCTACGTCGAGAAGCTCCTGGAGACCTACGGGGCCGACGGCCAGGAGATCGAGGAGTTCGCCGCTCTGGCCGAGCGGGCCAACGAGCCCGGCTGGTGGCATCCCTACCGCGACGTGATGCCGTCCTGGTTCACGGCCTACGTGAGCCTGGAGACCGGCGCGAGGACCCTGCGCACCTACGAGCCGCAGTACGTCACCGGCCTGCTCCAGACGCCCGGATACGCGCGGGCCGTGCTGCGCGGCGGCTTCCCGAACGACGGCGAGGACGACCTCGACCGGCGCGTGGAGCTGCGGCTGCGCCGCCAGAGCCTGCTCGGCAAGCCTGACGCGCCCACGCTGTGGGTGGTGATGGAGGAGGCCGTGCTGCACCGGGTGGTGGGCGGCCCCGAGGTGATGCGGGAGCAGATCGACCGGCTGCTGGAGGCGTCCGAGCTGGAACACGTCAGCGTCGACATCGTGCCGTTCGGCGCGGGCGCGCACGTCGGGGCGTGCGCGCCGTTCACCTATTTCCGGTTCGAGGAGCGGGAGCTGCCCGACATCGTCTACAGCGAGATCCTCTCCGCCTCCGTCTATCTCGACCAGCGCGCGGACGTCGTGGCCCATCTCGAGGCGCACAACCGGCTGTCGCTGAAGACCTCGTCGGCGGACAGCAGGGCGCTGCTGCACCGCATGCGGAAGGAGTACTCATGACCGTCACCGAGGGCGTCGTCTACAACGGCATGCCCGCCTCGGACCTGGGCGAGCAGGGCTGGGAACGTCCGTGGAGCGGCCCCAACGGGGGCCAGTGCGTGGAGACGAAGCAGCTCGCCGACGGCCGCGTCGCGATGCGCCAGTCGGCCGACCCCGCCGGTCCCGCGCTGATCTACACGCCCGAGGAGATCACCGCGTTCGTCGCGGGGGTCAAGCAGGGCCTCGCCGACCATCTGACGGCCCGCTGAAGCCCCCTCCGGGCCGGGCCCGCACCACCACCCCCCCCACTGAGAGGCACCACATGAGCACCTCGCACACCGCGCGGGACATCGACACCAGCCGGCCGCACTCCGCCCGCATGTACGACTACTACCTGGGCGGCAAGGACCACTTCGAGGTCGACAAGCTGGCGGCGGAGCGCGTCGCCGAGGCCTACCCCGCCATCTTCGTGTGCGCCCGTGAGAACCGGGCGTTCATGCACCGCGCCACCCGCGTCCTGGCCCGTGAGCACGGCATCCGGCAGTGGCTGGACATAGGCACCGGAATCCCCACCGAGCCCAACCTGCACCAGGTCGCCCAGTCCGTGGTGCCCGACGCCCGGGTGGTCTACGCCGACAACGACCCGCTCGTCCTCAAGTACGCCGAGCGTCTGATGCGCAGCACCTCCGAGGGCCGCACCACGTACATCGAGGCGGACGTCAACGACCCGCAGTCGCTGCTGAACGCGCCCGAGCTGGCCGAGATCCTGGACCTGGACCGGCCGGTCGCGCTGTCCCTCAACGCCCTGATGCACTTCGTCACCGACGCCCAGGACCCCTACGGCATCGTGCGCCGCCTGCTGGACGTGCTGCCGTCGGGCAGCGCCCTGGCGCTCAGCCACTGCACGCCCGACTTCGACCCGGCGACCTGGCAGAAGGTCACCGACATCTACACCACGGCCGGCACGCCGGTGCGGTTCCGCTCGCGGGAGGAGGTGGCCCGCTTCTTCGACGGCCTGGACCTGCTCGAGCCGGGCGTCAGCGTGGGCCACCGCTGGCGGCCCGACGCCACCGGGGGCGACGCCCCGACGGACGCCGAGGTCAGCCTGTGGACCGGGGTGGGCATCAAGCCGTAGGCCGCTGCGACCGCAGCAGCTCCCGGTACCAGTCGTACGAGGCCTTCGGGGTCCGCTCCAGGGTGTCGAAGTCGACGTGGACCAGGCCGAAGCGGCGTGCGTAGCCCTCCGCCCACTCGAAGTTGTCGAGCAGGGACCACACGAAGTAGCCGCGCACGTCGACGCCCGCCTCCACCGCCCGGTGCAGGGCCCTCACATGACCGTCCAGGTAGGCGATGCGGTCCTGGTCGTCGACGCCCGGGTACGAGCAGCCGTTCTCGGTGATGATCACGGGCGGGAGCCGGTCACCGTAGCGGTCGCGGAAGGTGGTGAGGACTTCGGTGAGGCCCTCGGGGGCGACCGGCCAGCCGAAGTCGGTGACCGGGTACCCCTCGATCTCCCGGACGGAGAAGGGCAGTTCGGCGGGCATGGTGATGCCGCCGAACTCGATCTCCGCGCCCTGCGGGGCACCGACGCGGGTCGGGGCGTAGTAGTTGATCCCGTACCAGTCGAGCGGCTCGGCGATCACCTTCAGGTCCGCCTCGACGTCGCCCGGCATCAGCTCGCCGATGCCGTCCGGGTAGCGGCCCAGCAGCAGCGGGTCCGCGAACAGGCGGTTCAGCAGCAGGTCGTAGAAGTCCGCCGCCTCCACGTCCGGCGTCTCGGCCGACGCCGCCCAGGTCGGGCCGTGCGAGTTGGCGACGCCGATGTCGGTGGCGCCCGAGGCGCGCAGGGCCCGGACGGCCAGGCCGTGGGCGAGCAGCTGGTGGTGGGCGGCCGGCAGCGCGTCGAACAGCAACTTTTTGCCCGGCGCGTGCACGCCCAGGGCGTGGCCCAGCAGGGTGTGCTCGGCGGGCTCGTTCAGGGTGATCCACTTCGTCACGCGGTCGCCGAGACGGCCCGCGACCAGGGCCACGTACTCGGCGAAGCGCTCGGCCGTGTCCCGCTCCAGCCAGTCCAGGTCCGTCGGCAGGTCCCAGTGGAACAGCGTCGGCACCGGGCGCACGCCCGCCGCGCACAGGTCGTCGACCAGCCGGTCGTAGAAGTCCAGGCCCTTCTCGGAGCGCACCCGCGGCCACGAGATCGAGAAGCGGTAGGCGTTGACGCCGAGGCCGGCCAGGAGGGCCACGTCCTCGTGGTGGCGGTGGACGTGGTCGCAGGCCACCGCCGCCGTCGAGCCGTCCTTCACCCGCCCCGGTTCGGCCGAGAAGGCGTCCCACACGGACGGCTCGCGCTCGTCCACGCCGCCCTCGATCTGGTGCGCGGAGGTGGACACGCCCCAGAGGAAGCCGGCCGGGAAGCGGGGGATCGGGTTGCTTGCGTCAGTCGCCATGGGCTGGATCATCCGTACCGGCGGTAACGGAAGTCAACGCCCGGGCGGAAGGGAGCTGTTGGACGCGGGCTGTCATCCGCCTCCCACTGGGCCCTGCCGTGCGCGCGCCGTCGCCGGCCCGCCGCGGTCACGCCCCGGCCGCTACGCCCCTTCCTTCAGCACCCGTGAGATCAGCTTGCGCTGCTCGTCCGTCAGCCGGGGGTCCGAGCAGTAGACCGTCCTGCCGTCCACCGTGATCTGGTAGCTGAAGCCGTCCGGCACCCCGACCGGCGGAGTGCCCCGGCCGGCGGCCACCGCCTGCTCGGCCAGGGCGTGCCACTCGGCGGCATCCGGGCGGTCCGAGGTGTCCACCTCGGCGTACCGCTCGATGCCCGCGAACCCGCCCGTGCGCCTCACCTGAATCCGCATGGCACCTGTCTAGTACGGAACTACAGGGTCCGCACCCCGACCTGCTCCCAGCCCTTCGACACGGCGTCCAGCTCCTCCCCGTCGCCGAACCGCTCCCGGGCGGCCTTCACGGTGAGCGTCGCGAAGTCGGCGAACATCGCGTCCTGCCTCAGTTCGCCGCCGGTCAGCACGTCGTACCAGACCTGCCCGGCCCGCTCCCAGGCGTGCCCGCCCAGGGCCGTGGCCGCCAGGTAGAAGGCGTGGTTCGGGATGCCGGAATTGATGTGGACACCGCCATTGTCCCGGCCGGTGCGCACGAAGTCGTCCATCGTCGCCGGCTGCGGGTCCTTGCCGAGGACGTCGTCGTCGTACGCCGTGCCCGGCGCCTTCATGGAGCGCAGCGCCGTGCCCGTCACCCGTGGGGCGAGCAGACCCGCGCCGATCAGCCAGTCGGCCTCGGCGGCGGTCTGGCCGAGCGTGTACTGCTTGATCAGCGCGCCGAAGACGTCCGACAGGGACTCGTTGAGCGCGCCGGGCTGGCCGAAGTAGGTGAGGTTGGCCGTGTACTGCGTGACGCCGTGGGCGAGTTCGTGGCCGATGACGTCGATCGGGATGGTGAAGTCCAGGAAGATCTCCCCGTCCCCGTCGCCGAAGACCATCTGCTCGCCGTTCCAGAAGGCGTTGTTGTAGTCGCGGTCGTAGTGCACCGTCGCGTTCAGCGGGAGGCCGTTGCCGTCGATCGAGTCGCGCCGGTAGGCCTGGAGGAACAGCTCGAAGGTGGCGCCGAGGCCCGCGTAGGCGCGGTTGACGGTGGCGTCCTTGCCGGGCTTGTCGCCCTCGCCGCGGACCTTGTGGCCGGGCAGGCCGGTGCCGTGCCGGGCGTCGTGGATGGTGCGCTGCGGCTTGCCGTCGGCGAGCGCGGCGACGGCGCTCGCGCCGATGACCGTGGTCAGGCGGCGCTGGGTGCGCTCGAAGGCGTCGCGCTGCAGGGTGCGGCGGGCGGGACCGGCGAGCGCGGGGTCCTCGGCCTGGGCGAGCCGGTCGAGGACATGGGGCGGAACGATGGTGCAGAAGACGGGCTCGAAGCCCCCGTGAGTCGTCATGCCCGGCACCTTTGCACTGAGTGACGAGACTGTCACTAGTCGCCACCATGATTGGTGAAATACCGGGACAACGCCCCTCACGCTCCGTGCTGAGTGCTATGGCGAAGTGGCATAGCGCACTTTTTGTCCCGTTTGGGCGTCCGGTCCCGCATACTGATACGACCCCACGCGCCGGGGAGCGGCTCGGCTAGCATGCTGCGCATCATGCGTTTCGGGCTGCTTCTCCTTAGCTGCCGCGGCGAGGGCCTGTAGTCGAGGCCGACCCCCTCCCCGCGGAGCTTGGTGCTGCGTCGTCGGCCGTCCTTCCGGACACCCTCTGAGGAGCCCTAAGCATCATGGCGAACCGCCAGCAGCCCAGTTCCCTGCCGATCCACAAGTACGGCCGCTACGAGCAGGTCGACATCCCGGACCGCACCTGGCCGGAGCAGCGTGTCACCACCGCCCCCCGCTGGCTCTCCACCGACCTGCGCGACGGCAACCAGGCCCTGATCGACCCCATGTCGCCCGCCCGCAAGCGCGCCATGTTCGACCTGCTGGTCAAGATGGGCTACAAGGAGATCGAGGTCGGCTTCCCCGCCTCCGGCCAGACCGACTTCGACTTCGTGCGCTCCATCGTCGAGGAGCCCGGGGCCATCCCCGACGACGTCACCATCTCCGTACTGACCCAGGCCCGCGAGGACCTGATCGAGCGCACGGTGGAGTCCCTGAAGGGTGCCAAGCGCGCCACCGTCCACCTGTACAACGCCACGGCCCCCGTCTTCCGCCGGGTCGTCTTCCGCGGCTCCAAGGACGACATCAAGCAGATCGCCGTCGACGGCACCCGGCTGGTCATGGAGTACGCCGAGAAGCTGCTGGGCCCCGAGACGGAGTTCGGCTACCAGTACAGCCCGGAGATCTTCACCGACACCGAGCTGGACTTCGCGCTGGAGGTCTGCGAGGCGGTCATGGACGTCTGGCAGCCCGGCCCGGGCCGCGAGATCATCCTGAACCTGCCGGCCACCGTGGAGCGCTCCACGCCGTCCACGCACGCCGACCGCTTCGAGTGGATGGGCCGCAACCTCTCCCGCCGCGAGCACGTCTGCCTGTCGATCCACCCCCACAACGACCGCGGCACCGCCGTCGCCGCCGCCGAGCTGGCCCTGATGGCCGGCGCCGACCGCGTCGAGGGCTGCCTGTTCGGCCAGGGCGAGCGCACCGGCAACGTCGACCTGGTCACCCTGGGCATGAACCTGTTCTCGCAGGGCGTCGACCCGCAGATCGACTTCTCCGACATCGACGAGATCCGTCGCACGTGGGAGTACTGCAACCAGATGGAGGTCCACCCGCGCCACCCGTACGTGGGCGACCTGGTCTACACGTCCTTCTCCGGCTCCCACCAGGACGCCATCAAGAAGGGCTTCGACGCCATGGAGGCCGACGCCGCCGCCAAGGGCGTCACCGTCGACGACATCGAGTGGGCCGTCCCCTACCTGCCGATCGACCCCAAGGACGTCGGCCGCTCCTACGAGGCGGTCATCCGGGTCAACTCGCAGTCCGGCAAGGGTGGCATCGCCTACGTCCTGAAGGACGGCCATAGCCTGGACCTGCCGCGCCGCATGCAGGTCGAGTTCTCCAAGGTCATCCAGGCCAAGACGGACGCCGAGGGCGGCGAGGTCACGCCGAAGGACATCTGGGCGGTCTTCCAGGACGAGTACCTGCCGAACCCCGAGAACCCCTGGGGCCGCATCCAGGTGCGCAACGGCCAGTCGACGACCGACACCGACGGCGTGGACACGCTGAAGGTGGAGGCCACGGTCGACGGTCAGGACACCGTCCTGACCGGTACGGGCAACGGTCCGATCTCGGCCTTCTTCGACGCCCTGCAGTCCGTCGGCATCGACGTACGCCTGCTGGACTACCAGGAGCACACGATGAGCGAGGGAGCCTCCGCCCAGGCCGCCTCGTACATCGAATGCGCGATCGACGGCAAGGTCCTGTGGGGCATCGGAATCGACGCCAACACCACCCGGGCCTCGCTGAAGGCCGTCGTCTCGGCCGTCAACCGCGCGGCTCGCTGATCGGCCGTACGGGTCTGCGGCACCAGGCCGCTCACGGATGCAGCAGGGGCTCCGTCCGCCGTTCTCCGGCGGGCGGAGCTCCGTCGCATACCGGCCATTTGCTGTGGAGGTCACGGAAAGGTCTCCTCCGGGGTGCTGACTCCTCGTCTTGGATGTGGCTAACATCACGCAAGCGCGGCGACGTTGCCGTGCGGCGTGACGGAGGTGCGACGTGCTGCCAGGACGGGGACGAAACGGCCATGCCGCCAGGCTTTCGCGCATCCTGGGCACCCGAACCGCGTGGACGGCCGCCGGTGACGGGGAGTTCTTCTGCCCCGGCTGCGGTGGCGACCGCAACTACCAGCGGCTGACCGGACAGCGCCGCTTCACCCTGCTCGGCCTGCCCGTGCTGCCGCGCGGTGAGACCGGCCCGGTCGTGGAGTGCGCGGCCTGCCGCCGCCACTTCGGCACCGACGTCCTCGACCATCCGACCACCACCCGCTTCTCCGCGATGCTCCGCGACGCCGTGCACACCGTCGCCCTCGCGGTGCTGGCGGCGGGCGGCGCCGGGGCCCGTACGGCACTGGAGGCCGCCGTCCTCGCCGTCCGCGCTGCCGGTTTCGACGACTGCACCGAGGAGCAGCTGGCCGCCCTCGTCGAGGCGCTGGAGGCCGACACCGGCCGGATCGCCGGCGAACCCTGCGGCGCGGGACTGGCCATAGAGCTGCACGAGGCGCTGGACCCGCTCACTCCGCACCTCGCCGCGGTCGGCCGCGAATCGATCCTGCTCCAGGGCGCCCGCATCGCCCTGGCGGACGGCCCGTACACCACGGCCGAGCGGGACGTACTGGCGACGGTGGGAGCGGCGCTCACCATCTGCTCCGACGACGTGACCCGGCTCCTCGCGGCGGCCCGCACGCCTTCGTAGGCACACCCGCCCGTTACTCCCCCGGGAGTAACGCCCGGCCGGGACCGCCCCCGGCAGTAGCCCTCAAGTCGCCCACACGCCCGACGAAGCGGCGCCCGTCCGGCGGGAGTCTGGAGACCGATCCAGACACCCGACCGGAGGGAGCCGGACCCATGGGGGCCGTAAGGACGCGTACCGGGCGGAAGCGGGCCGTGCCCTGGGTGGTGGTCGGGCTGTGGCTCGCCGCGCTCGTGCTGGTCGGACCGCTCGCCGGCAAGTTCGCCGACATCCAGCAGAACCGCGCGGTCGACTACCTGCCCGACAGCGCCGACTCGACGCAGGTGGCGCGCATCCAGGACGAGTTGCCGGGCGGCGAGGCGACCGACCTGGTGCTCGTCTACCACCGGGACGGCGGGCTCACCGACGGCGACCGGCGCACCGCCGACGAACAGATCACCGAGCTGAACGGCGCCTACGACCTGGCGGGGCAGCCGAAGGGCATCCCGTCGAAAGACGGCTCCACGCTGATGTACCCGGTCTCCAGCACCCAGCCGGGCCAGGACGAGGAGGCCCGGGACGCCTTCGTCGACGGGGTGCGGGACATCGCCGAGGGCGGCGGCGGACTGAGCGTCGAGGTCGGTGGACCCGGCGCGCTGAACACCGACATGAACGAGGTGTTCGGCACGCTCGACGCCACGCTGCTGCTCGCCACGCTCGGCGTCGTCACCGTGCTGCTCGTCCTCATCTATCGCAGCCCCTTCCTCTGGCTGGTGCCGCTCGCCGTGGCGGGCGTGGCCGCCGCCGTGTCGATGGCCGCCGGGTACGGGCTGCACGAACTCTTCGACGTCACCGTCACCGGCCAGAGCGGCGGCGTGATGACCGTGCTGGTCCTCGGTGCCGGCACCGACTACGCACTGCTGATCGTCTCCCGCTACCGCGAGGAACTGCGGCGCCACGAGCGGCCGTACGACGCCATGAGCGCCGCCCTGCGCGGCTGCGGGCCCGCCGTCCTCGCCTCCTCGGGGACCGTCGCGGCCGGTCTGCTGTGCCTGCTCGCCGCCGACCTCAACAGCAGCCGCGGCATGGGGCCGGTCGGCATGGCCGGGGTGCTCGCCGCGCTGGTCGCCATGACGACCCTGCTGCCGGCGGTCCTGGTGCTGCTCGGGCGGCGCGTCTTCTGGCCGCTGGTCCCCGCGTTCGGGAGCGAGCCGAAGGCCCGGCGCTCGCTGTTCGCCGCGATGGGCTCCTCGGCGACGCGGCGCCCCGCCACCGTCCTCGTCGGAGGTGCCGCGCTGCTCGGCGCCCTCGCGCTCGGCACGCTCAACCTGTCCGGCAGCCTGAAGCAGGAGGACTCCTTCACCGAACGGCCCGAGTCCATCACGGCGATGCGGACCCTCGCGCAGGAGTATCCCGAGCGCAGCAGCCGGCCCGTGACGGTCATCGCGCCCGAGGCACGGGCCGGGGCGGCCGCCGACCGGGCCCGTACGACCGAGGGTGTCGCGGAGGTGGCGCCGGGGCGCAGCGGCTCGGGCTGGACCGAGATCGCCGTCTTCACCACCGCCGCCCCCGAGACCCCGGCCGAGACCCGGACCATCAATGCGCTGCGGGCCGGGCTCGACCCCGTCGGTGCCTACGTCGGCGGGCCCAGCGCGCAGCAGATCGACCTGGCCGACAGCGAGTCACGGGACCGGAAGGTGATCGTGCCGCTGGTGCTGGCCGCCGTGTTCGTCATCCTGGTCGGGCTGTTGCGCAGCCTCGTCGCGCCGCTGTTGCTGCTGGCGGCGGTGGTCGCGGTCTGGGGCGCCGCGCTCGGCATCGGCGGGCTGGTGTTCGAGCCGGTGTTCGGCTTCGCCGGTACCGATCCGGGGCTCGGACTGCTGTCCTTCGTGTTCCTGGTCGCCCTCGGTGTCGACTACGGCATCTTCCTGATGCACCGGATGCGGGAGGAGTCCGTGCGCGGGGCGGAGCCGGAGGCGGCCGCGCTCACCGCGCTGCGGACGACCGGTGGGGTCATCGCCTCGGCGGGGGTGGTGCTGGCGGCGACCTTCGCGGTGCTGACCACGCTGCCGATGGCCGGGCTGGTGGAGCTCGGGTTCGTCATCGCTGTGGGGGTGTTGCTGGACACGTTCCTGGTGCGTACGTACCTGGTGACGACGGCGAGTGTGCTGCTGAAGCGGCGGGTGTGGTGGCCGGGGAAGCTCTCCCGGGCACCGGAACTGCCTGTTGAGGCCGAGGGCGGGGTGTTGCGCAGCCCGGCGGAGCGGGGTGCCGCTCTCGGTGGGACGGGTGCCGCCCCTAGCGGCACGCATGCCCGCAGCTAGGCGGAACGGTGCGGCGCCCCTCCCTCCCGGAGGGGCGCCTTCCTGGCCGAGGATGAGGACCGTGCAGGCACCCACCACCCCGCAGGCGACCTGGTCGCGGCCCGTCGAGCGGATCATGGCCGCGATCAACCGCGACCCCCTGACCGCTCCGCACGCCTTCCGCAACGACGCGCTGCTCGCCGTCGTCGCCGCCGCGCTCGCCCTCGCCCTCGCCCTGCTCGTCGACGACGCGCGCAGGCCGGACGCGCTGGGCTGGACGCTGCTGATCGCCTGCAACGTGCCCATCGCGTGGCGACGCCGGCGGCCGCTGCTCGTGCTGCTCGCGGTCGTGGTGTGCGTCGCCCCGTACCACGCCCTCGACAACACCCACTCCGCGCCGACCCCGGCCACGTACATCGCCCTGTACACCGTCGCGGTGACCGGACGCCCGCTGCGCACCGTCCTGGTCGGGGCGGGAGTCATCGGCCTGTCGGTCAGCGTGATGCTCACCGTCAGCATGCACGAGGCGCTGGAGGTGCTCCGGATCTCGGGCTGGGTCGTCGCCGTGCTCTTCTGCGGTGTCGACGTACGCGTATACCGTCAGTACGTCGCCTCGATCGTGGAGCGGGCCGAACGGGCCGAGCGGACCCGGGAGGAGGAGGCCCGGCGGCGGGTCGCCGAGGAGCGGCTGCGCATCGCCCGGGACCTGCACGACCTGCTCGCCCACAGCATCACCCTGATCGGCGTGCAGACCTCCGTCGCCGCCCATGTGCTGGCCGCCGACCCCGAGCGGCTCGACCGGGAGACGGTGGCCAAGGCCTTCGACGACATCGCCGAGACCTGCCGCAGCGCCCGCGGCGAACTCCGTACGACCCTGGAGGTGCTGCGTGAACCCGGCCCCCCGGACGGCCGCGGCCCGCTGCCCGGCCTCGACGGGCTGCCCGACCTGGCGGAGGCGGCGCGGCTGGCCGGAGCCCGCGTCGAGCAGATCGTCAGCGTGGGGCAGGCACCGCCGGCCGTCGGCGCCGCCGCCTACCGCATCGTGCAGGAGGCACTCACGAACGCCGTGCGGCACGCGGGGCCCGAACCGGCCATCCACGTCGAACTGGAGGAACGGCAGGGCGCCCTGCACCTGTCGGTCCGCGACCACGGCACCGGCCCGGCCCCCGGCGGCACCCCGGGCTTCGGGCTCGTCGGGATGCGGGAGCGGGCCCGCAGCGTCGGTGGCACACTCGACGCCGGACCGGGCACCGGGGGCGGATTCGAGGTGAGGGCGGTCCTGCCGCTGATCACGACGGGGGAGAGAGCCGGATGACCGTACGGGTGCTGCTCGCCGACGACCAGACGCTGGTGCGGGAGGCGTTCGCGATGCTGGTGGAGTCGGCCCGGGACATGGAGGTCGTCGGCCAGGCCGCCACCGGCCGGCAGGCCGTCGAACTGGCCCGCGGCGCGCGCCCCGACCTCGTGGTGATGGACATCCGCATGCCCGACCTGGACGGCATCGAGGCGACCCGGCTCATCGCGGCCGACGAGGAACTCGCGGGCGTGAAGGTCCTCGTCCTCACCACGTACGACACCGACGAGAACATCGTCGAGGCACTGCGGGCCGGTGCCTCCGGGTTCCTGGTGAAGGACACCCGGCCCGCCGAACTCCTCGATGCCATCCGCACGGTCGCCGCCGGCGAGGCCCTGCTCTCGCCCGGCCCCACGGCACGGCTGATCGAGCGGTTCCTGCGCAGCCCCTCCGCCCCGGAGACGGGCGGGCCGGAGTGCCTGTCCGGGCGGGAGCGGGAGGTACTCGCCCTGGTCGCGCGCGGCCTCACCAACACGGAGATCGGCGAGGCGCTGGGCCTGAGCCCGCTCACCGCGAAGACGCACGTCAGCCGCATCATGGGAAAGCTGGCGGCACGGGACCGTGCGCAGTTGGTCATCGTCGCCTACGAATCGGGGATGGTGACGCCGGGCAGCGTCTGACGGACCGGCCCCTAGAGCAGCCCGGCCGCCGCGAGGTACTTGCCGACCTGCTCGACCTCGTCGGGCGCCAGCGGGATCTGCGGCTGTGCCGTCGCCGGGCAGGTGATGACGCCGCGCAGGTGCAGCGCGGCCTTGAAGGCCCCGATCGCCGAGGAGTTCGGGCCCATGCGGGCCGGATCTCCGGCGGTCACCATGCCGAACAGGGCGCACAGGCGCTCCTGTTCGGCACGGGCCCCGTCCCAGTCCCCGGCGCGGCACAGCCGGTCCAGGCGGACATAGCCGTGCGGGTCGACGTTGCCGAGGCCCGGCACCGTGCCGTCCGCGCCGATCGCGAGGGCCGCGTCGACGATCAGCTCGGACCCGGTCAGCACGCTGAAACCGGTGATGCCCCCGCGGTCCCGGACGCCGGTCACCACCTGGCGGAAGGCGGCCAGGTCCCCGCTGGAGTCCTTGAGCCCGGCCACGACACCGTCGGCGGCGAGCTCCAGGACGACGTCGGCCGGCAGCTTCGTGTGGACGGCGACGGGAAGGTCGTAGGCGATGACCGGGACCGGGCTAGCGGCGGCTACCGCCCGGAAGTGGCGGGCGATCTCCGCGGGATGGGTGCGGGTGTAGAAGGGGGCGGTGACCACGACCGCGTCCGCGCCCGCCGCCGTCACCGACGCGACATGGTCCAGCACCCGGGGCGTCGTCATGTCGATCGCCCCGGCCAGCACCGGGAGCTGCCCTCCCACGTGACCCGCGACCGACTCGACGACCAGCCTGCGCTGCCGGTCCGGCAAAAACGCCGCCTCCGAGGTCGAGCCGAGCACGAACAGTCCGTGCACCCCGCCCGCCACCAGATGGTCCACGAGCGAGAGCAGCGAGGGGACGTCCACCTCGCCGTCCGGTGTCAGTGGCGTGCAGACGGGCGGAATGACACCGGTCAGCGGGGCGAGAGTCATGGAGCCTCCATCGGGTCGCGCCGGTGGACGAGGTCGCGGGTCGACTCGTCCTCCCGCACAGGATGGTGGCAGCGGAAGCGGTGCGCGGGCGCCGACGCGGCCGAGAAGCCCGGCATTCGCTCCGCGCAGGTCCCGTCCGCCTTCCAGCAGCGGGTGCGGAACGGGCAGCCGCTCGGCGGGCGGGTCGCCGACGGCACCGGCCCGGTCAGCGGGATCGGGTCGATCGGGTGGAGCAGGCCGGGCGTGGCGGAGAACAGGGCGCGGGTGTACGGGTGCCGGGCCCGGTCGGTGACCAGGGCGGCCGGGGACTCCTCCACGATCCGGCCCAGGTACATGGTGATCACGCGGTCGCTCATCCGCCGGACCGTCTGGATGTCGTGGGAGACGAACACCAGGGCCAGTCCCAGGCGTTCCTTCAGGTCGAGCAGGAGGTTGAGGATCTGGGCCCGGACCGACACGTCCAGGGCGCTCGTCGGTTCGTCCGCGACGACCAGGTCCGGGTCCAGCGCGAGAGCCCGGGCGATCGCGACGCGCTGGCGCTGCCCGCCCGACAACTGGCCCGGCAGGGCCTCGGCGAGGGCCCCGGGGAGACCGACCAGGGACATCAGCTCACGCACCCGCTCCTCGCGCTGCGCCCGCGTGCCCCGGTCGTGCACGTCGAGCGGGTCCCGGAGGATCTGCCGGACGGTCAGGCGGCGGTTCAGGGCCGTCGACGGGTCCTGGAAGATCATGCCGGTACTGCCGCCCACGGCCCGTCGGCGCTCGGCGGCCGGCATCGCCCACAGGTCCCGGCCCCCGAACGACACCGTCCCCCGTGTCGGCCGCTCCACCCCGACCAGCACCTTCGCCAGCGTCGACTTCCCGCAGCCGGACTCGCCGACCACACCGACGGTCTCGCCGGGTGCCACGGCCAGGTCGACGCCGGTCAGTGCGTACACCCGGTCGCGGGTGAACAGGCCGCCGCCGCGGGCCTTGTGGACGACGTGCGTGTCCGCCAGCTCCACCAGCGCGCCGGTGACACCGCCCCCGCTCACGACACCGCCCCCGCTCATGACACCGCCCTCGCTCATGACACCACCCCCGCTCATGACACCGCCCCGCTCTCGGTGGCCGACAGCTCCACGGCCGGGTGATGACAGGCCGCCGTGTGCCCGGGAGGACCGGCCAGGACCGGAGCCGTCGTACGGCAGGTCCCGCTCGCGCGCGGGCACCGGTCGGCGAAGCGGCACCCCGCGGGGAAGCCGGCCGGGGCCGGCACGACGCCGCTGATCTGCGTCATCCGCTCCTGCGCCGACTCCAGCGACAGCACGCTGCCGAGCAGGCCCCGCGTGTAGTGGTGCGCCGGTGCCTCCACCAGGTCCGCGGTCACGCCCGTCTCCACGATCTGCCCGCCGTACATCACCACCACCCGGTCGGTGACGTCCGCGACCAGCGCCAGGTCGTGCGAGACGAGGATCAGCGCGAAACCGAGCTCCTCGCGCAGCCGCAGCAGCAGCTCCACGACCTGCGCCTGCACGGTCACGTCCAGGGCGGTCGTCGGCTCGTCGGCGACGATCAGCTTCGGGTCGCGGGACAGGGCCATGGCGATCAGGACGCGCTGGCGCTGGCCGCCGGACAGTTCGTGAGGGTAGCTGCGCAGGGTCCGCCCGGGGTCGAGGCCGACCATCGTCAGCAGCTCGGCGGGGCTGCGGTGCCCGCCACGCCGCACGACCTGCTTCAGCTGCGCGCGGATCGTCATCGCCGGGTTCAGCGACGACAGCGCGTCCTGGTAGATCATCGCCATCTCGTGGCCGAGCAGCCTGCGGCGCACGCGCATCGGCTCGGCGAGCAGGTCCCGCTGCCGGAAGCGGACCTGGCCGCCGACCCGCGCCCCCTTCGGCTCCAAGCCCATGATCGCCAGCGCGGTGAGCGACTTGCCGCAGCCCGACTCGCCGACCAGCCCGAGCACCTCTCCGGGATGCACCTCGAAGCTGATGCCGTCCACGATGTCGACGCCGCCGTGCCGTCGGCCGAAGCCGATGACGAGGTTCTCCACCGCGAGCACCGGCTGCCCGTCCCGGGGCACTCGGCGCGCCCGGGCCCGCAACCGGCGCGCGGCGTCCGCCAGTCCGGGCAGCGGCACGACCTCCCCGCCGCCGTGCTCCGGCTCCTGAAGCCGGTCGTCGTCCGGTACGTCCGCCTCCCGCACCGAGGGGGCCGCCCAGGCGTCCGACACCCCCTCGGACAGGATGTTCAGCGACAGCACCGTCACCAGCATCAGCAGACCGGGGAACACCGTCGCCCACCAGCCGCCGGTCAGCACCATGTTCTTGCCGTCCGCGATGACACTGCCCCAGGACGGGTCCGGCGGCCGTACACCCGCCCCGATGAACGACAGCGACGCCTCGAACACGACCGCCTCGGCCACCTGGACCGTGCAGAACACCAGGATCGGCGCGGCACAGTTGACCGCCACGTGCCGCAGCACGATGTACGGCGTCCGCGCGCCGATCACCCGTTCCGCCGTCACGTAGTCCTCGCCGAACTGGTCGAGGACGTTCGCCCGCACCACCCGGGCCACCGGCGGTGTGAACAGGAACGCGATCGCGCAGATCAGCACCGTGATACCACCGCCGAACACCGCCACCAGCACCGCGGCCAGCGCGATGCCCGGGAACGCCATCACGACGTCCAGGCAGCGCATCAGCGTCTCGTCGACCGCCTTGCGCGAGGTCGCCGCGACCGCCCCCAGCAGCGCACCGGCCACCAGGGCGAGCCCGGTCGCGCCGAGCCCGATCGCCAGCGACCAGCGCGCCCCGTACATCAGCCGGCTGAGGATGTCCCGGCCGAGGCTGTCCTGGCCCATCCAGTGCCCGGCGGACGGGTGCCCGGTGCCGCCGGCCGGGGGCTGCTGGTCGAGCGGGTCGTGCGGGGCGAGGAGCGGCGCGAGCAGCGCCATCAGGGCGACGACCGTCAGGAAGCAGACGGCGACCTTCGACAGGGGCGGCAGCCGGCGCAGGCCGCGCAGCCGTACGCCGGGCCGCGACAGCGCCGCGGTGAGACTCTTGCGGGTCATCATGGGGCGGCGTCCCTCAGTCGCGGGTTGACCAGCAGGTAGAGGACGTCGATGACGAGGTTCACGACGACGAACCCGGCCGCCGTGGTCAGCACGACGCCCTGGACGACGGCAGGATCGCCGTTCTTCACCGCGTCGATCATCAGCTTGCCCATGCCCGGCAGCGAGAAGATCGTCTCGATGACGACCGCACCGCCGAGGAGGTAGCCGACGCGCAGGCCGAGCACGGTGAGGGGATTGATCAGGGCGTTTCTGAGGACGTTCCGTCCCACCACCACCCGGGGCGGCAGCCCGCTCCCGATCGCCGTCCGGACGTAGTCCTTGTCGAGCTCCTCCACGACGGCCGTCCGCACGATCCGGGTCAGCTGCGCCGCCACCGGGAGGGAGAGCGCGAGGGCCGGGAGCGTCATGGTCTTCAGCCAGCCGGTGAAGGAATCGGCCGGGTTGACGTAACCGCCGGTCGGGAACCAGCCGAGGTCGACCGCCAGATACTGGATCATCAGCAGGGCCAGCCAGAAGCCGGGCGCGGCGACGCCGGTCAGCGACACGACCCGGATGAGCTGGTCGGGCAGCCGGTCGCGGTGGATCGCCGCGGTCACACCGCCGAGCAGGGCGAGGACGACCGCGATGCCCAGCCCCAGGAAGGTCAGTTGCAGGGTGAGCGGCAGCGCGGTCGTCACCTGGTCGATCACCGGCGCCCGGGTCAGCGCGCTGGTGCCCAGGTCGCCGTGCAGCAGGTCGGCGACGAAGTCGGCGTAGCGCACCGGCAGCGGATCGAGCAGGCCGTGCTCCTCACGGAAGTCGTGCAGTTGCGCCGGTGTCGGGTTGGCGCCCTGGAAGAACGCGGACGCCGGGTCGACGTCCGAGAACCGCATCACCAGGAACACGAACAGCACGATGCCGAGCATCAGCGGCACGAGCAGGGCGAGGCGGCGCAGCAGGATCCGCAGGACGGCCGTCACGGCGCTAGGCCCACTTGGCCGTCAGGAGGTTGATGCCCGGGTACGGCTGGGCCCTTATCCCGCTGAGCCGCGCCGGGTCCCAGGCCGTCATCAGCTCGTTGTGGACGACCGGGTAGAGCACGGCCTGCTCGGCGACGACGTCGAGGTAGTCCTGGACGATCGTCTTCTTCCTCGCCGGGTCGGGCTCCCGGGTGGCCCGGTCCATGTCCTTGAAGAGCTGCTTGGCGACGGGGTCGGCGGCCCAGCGGGTGTACTGCATCCAGAGGTTCTCGGGACCGTAGTTGTAGTGCATGATCAGGTCGGCGTCGAGGCCGAACTGGTTGGGGTTCGAGGCGGCGGCCACGACCTGGTAGTCCCGCTTCTGGTCCAGCTTCGTGAACACGGCCGTGGTCTCCTGCGGCGCCAGGGTCGTCTTCACCCCGATCGCGTCCCAGGACGCCTTCACGGTCGGCAGGCAGTCGACGATCCAGCTGACGTTCACGGCCAGCAGCTCGATGCTCAGCCCCTTGACTCCGGCCTCCTTCAGCAGCGCCTTCGCCTTGTCGGGGTCGTGGTCGTAGACGGTCTTCGCCCGCCGGTAGGACGGGTTGGCCTCGTCGAGGAAGGAACTGGACGGCTTGCCGTGGCCCTTGAGCGCGACCTCCACCATCTTCTCGGTGTCGATGGCGTAGTGCAGGGCCTGGCGTACGCGCACGTCGTCGAAGGGCTTGTGCGCGGTGTTGAACATCAGGAACAGGTTGTTCATCCCGGCCCCGCCGGCGACGGTCATCCCGCCGCTCTCCAACTGCCCGATGTTGGCGTACGGGATGTTGTCGGCGATCTGCGCGCCCGCGCTCGACCCCGAGATCCTCGCGACGCGGGGAGCGGCGTCCACGATCGTCAGCCAGTTCATCTTCCGGAAGGCGGGCTTGCGGGGGCCGTTGTAGGCGTCGAACGCCTCGAAGGTCGTGTTCGACTTCGGGTGGTGCGCGGTCTGCCGGTAGGGCCCCGAGCCGATCGCCTTGCCCTTGATGGCGTCTTCCCAGGCGCCGGGCCGGGAGAACACGTGCCTGGGCATGATCTTGGCGAGGGTCAGCCGTGAAAGCCCGTCCGGGAAGGGGAACTTCAGCACGAGTTCCACGTTGCGCGCGTCGATCTTCCGGACCTCCTTCAGCCAGCTCGCGAAGAAGCCCTTGGCGAGGGTCTGGGTGTCCGGGTCGAGGATCCGCTCGAAGACGAACACGACATCGTCGGCGGTGACGGGCTTGCCGTCGTGGAACGTCGCACCAGCCCGCAGCGCGAACCTCCACGTGGTGGCGCCCGGGTCCTTCGGCACCTCGGTCGCCAGCGCGGCGTACGGCTCGCGGGAGATCGGGTCCGTGTCCAGCAGCCCCTCGTAGATGTGGTGGTTGGCGGCCATGCAGAACGCGGACGCCGTCTGGGTGGGGTCCCAGCTGCCGTCGTTGCCGTAGCCGATCACCGCGGTGAGCGTCCGGTCCCGGCCACCACCGCTGCCGGTGTCGTTGGTGGACTCCGGACCCGACGAACAGGCCGACAGCGACGCGGAGACGGCGGCGGCCGCGCCCAGCGCGCCGGTGTACTTCAGGAACGACCGGCGGTGCAGCGCCGGCACGTCGGGGGTCACGTCGCGCACGGGTCCTCCAGCGGGGTCTGGGGGGAGGGGACTGGCAGCGGAGATACGACGTCCTACGTCCTGTGGTCAGCGCGACCATAGGAGGGGCCGTGGGGGTGGTCAAGGGATCGCACACGAATGGCGCATCCGCCGGAGGCCGGACCGATGACGTCGCCCGACTGCGCAAGTTGACGGTGCGTCGGACCCGCTCGGGCGCCGGGCCGGTGCCCGGCGGCGGGACGTCGAGACGTCCGGGTCCTGTCGCATCGCTTCGCCGAAGCCGTCACCGAGCGGCCGGGAGCCGACCATGATGAGGGGCATGACCGAGCTGTGGAGCGAGAGTGACACCGGCGTCCTGAGACTGCCGTCCGGCCGACTGGTACGGGGCCGAGGCCTGCGCCACCCCCTGGACCCCGGCGCGCCCCTCCCCTCCTACGGTGTCCACCTGCTCGGCCGGCGGCCGCCCGAGGTCCCCTGGGAGTCGGGCTGGATCCGCTGGCCCGACTTCCGGCTCCCCGCGGACCGGGCGGCGGCCCGAGCGGTGCTGGCCGAGGTGTGGGAACGGGCCGCCGGGGAGCGGGTGGAGCTCGCCTGCGGAGGCGGCCGCGGCCGCACCGGCACTGCCCTGGCCTGCCTGGCGGTGCTGGACGGGGTGCCGGGGGAGGAGGCGGTGGAGTACGTCCGGCGGCACTACGACCGGCATGCCGTGGAGACACCCTGGCAGCGGCGGTACGTACGGGGGTTCGGCGAGGAGTGATCCTCTCCTTCGGCACGGCGCCTCATACCTTGGTCGCGCTGCCGTAGACCGACGGCCGACAGCGGACCCGGCGCCCCCCTCGGCACAGTGGGCGGCATGGAAGAGACCAAGGGGAGCAAACAGGCGAAGGGGATCAGCCGGGCCCGGTTTCTGGCCGGAGCGGCGGCGGTCGGCATCGCCGGGTCGGTGGGACAGGCCTCGGCGACGGGGGAACGGCACACCCGCGGACTGCGCCGGCGGGGCGTCGTCTACACCGTCGGGGCGGGGGAGACCCCGGGGACCGCGTGGAGCGCCGGGAGGATGCGCCACGACATCCGGGCCATCCGGGACGACCTGCACGCCGACACCGTCGACGTCACCGGGGACGGCGTCGAACGCCTCACGCGCACCGCCGCCGAGGCGGCCGAACGGGGCCTGCACGTCTGGTTGCAGCCCACCCTCGGGGACGCCCCGCAGCGGGACATCCTGGAGCACCTGGCCGAGACCGGCCGGTTCGCGGAACGGCTGCGGCGGCAGGGCGCGAGCGTCGACCTCAGCGTCGGCTGCGAGTTCTGGCTGTTCGTCCCCGGCATCCTGCCGGGCGACACGGCCCTGGACCGCATCAGGAACCTCCAGAACGGCACGGTCGACTGGCCGCGGACGCAGCGCCGCCTCGCCGAGTTCACGGCGAAGGCCGCGAAGACCGGCCGCTCCGTCTTCAGGGGCAACCTGAGCTACGCCGCCGCCCAGAGCATCGACGACCCGGACTGGAGCCTGTTCGACATCGTCGGCATCGACTACTACTCGTACTTCACGCGGCGGTCCGAGTACGTCCGGGATTTGAAGCAGTACCTGCGCCGGGGCAAGCCGCTCGCGATCACGGAGTTCGGCACCTGCGCGTACGTCGGTGCGGCCGAGACCGGCGGCATGGGCTGGGACGTCGTCGACTACGACAAGGACCCACCGGAGATCAAGGGAGACCTGGTGCGCAGCGAGCGCGTCCAGGCCGACTACGTGGGCGGGTTGCTGGACGTCTTCGCGTCGATGGGCCTCTACGCGGCGATGGCGTTCGAGTTCATCAGCGCCGACGCCCCGCACCGCGCGGACGCGCCCCGCCTCGACCTCGACATGGCGTCGTACGCCCTCACCAAAGTGATCAAGGACCGCCCGGACGACCCCGCCTCCGGCTGGCACTGGGAGCCGAAGGAAGCGTTCCACGCCCTGGCGCGCCGGTACGCCAGGGCGTGCGAGGCAGGTCAGCGGCAGTAGGTGTCCTTGCCGGGCCGTTCCCCGGTGGCCAGGAAGCGCGAGACGAGGGTGTCGCCGCACGCGGTGCCGTTGTCCAGGTAGGCACCGTGGCCGGTGGCGTCGCTCGTGACCATCACGGCTCGCCGGCCCAGGGCCTCGCGCAGCTTCAGCGCCCCACTGAGAGGGGTCGCCACGTCCCGCTCGTTCTGGATGAGCAGGACATCGGAGGGGCCCCGGTCGGTGACGCGCACCGGCGGCTCCTTCGGCTGCCACGGCCAGGCGGCGCACACCATCGCGTTCCGCGGCATGCCCGCGGTCAGCGGGTACTTCAGGCGGCCGGCGGCGACGTCCTTCCGGTACACGGCGGCCGACCGGGGCCAGGCGGCGTCGTTGCAGACGGTGGCGGCAACGACCGCGGCGTAGTTCCGCAGCACCGAGTCCGGCGGGGCCTGGGGCGCGGGCGGCACCGTGCCCTTCTGCGCCGCCAGGATCAGCTCGGCGACGGCGGGGTAGCCGTCGTCCGGGTCGTAGAAGCCGTCCAGCATGGTCTGGCGCAGGACGTTGCCGTTCAGCTCCTCGGGGTTGGCGCCGGGCCAGGGGATCGGCGTGCGGTCCAGGCGGGCGGCGAGACGCAGGAAGAGCGGGCGCACCTCGGACGCGGTGCGGGCCAGCCGGTGCGGGTTGCCGGGCCGGGAGGCCCACTTGGCGAACTCGGGGAAGTTGTCCTCGACGCCGACCTCGAACGCGGCGAGCCAGGCGCGTTGGCCCCGCACCGGGTCGGGGTGGTCGTTGCTGTCCAGCACGATGCGGTCGGCGCGCCGCGGGAACATCTCCCGGTAGGCGGCGCCGACGTACGTGCCGTACGACACGCCCCAGGCCGACAGTTCGGGCTCGCCGAGGGCGGCGCGGATGCGGTCGATGTCGCGGGCGTTGTTCTTGGTGCTGACGTGCCGCAGCAGTTCGTCGCCCTCGCGGGCGCAGGCGTCCGACATCCGCCGGGCGGTGGCCATGTTCTCAGCGACGGATCCGCGTGCTGCGGGCCAGGGGAGCAGCTTGGTGCGGGCGAGGTCGGCGCGGTCGAAGCCGCAGCTCACGGGCGTGGACGGGGCGTTGCCGCGCGGTGCGAAGCCGATGAGGTCGTAAGCCTCGCGTACCGACCGGGGCAACTGTCTGCCCTCCTCGGAGGGCCCGGCGAGGCTGTCCCCGCCGGGGCCGCCGGGGATCATGAGCAACGCGCCCCGGCGGGCCGAGGGCTTCTCGCTGGGGAGGCGGGAGAGGGCGATGTCGATCTTCCGGCCGCCCGGGTCGGCGTAGTTCATGGGTACGGAGAGCACCGCGCACTGCTGCCGGGGGTCGAGGCCGGTGCCCTCGCACTTGGTCCATTCGAGAGGCTCGGCATTGGCATCGGCTTTGGCATCGGTGGCGGAAGCGGTCAGCGGGACGACGAGCCCGAACAGGAGAACGGAGGCCGCGATCAGGGAGGCGTTGCGCGTGATCTGCTTCATGGGACGAGCCTGACGGCTCAAAGCGCCTGCCCCCATCCGGGCAACCGCCGTACCGTCCAGCGGGTTTACCCCCTAGTGTTGCGGGTCAGGGCGTTGTCGAAGGCGTCCGGTGCTCGTCCTCCTGCAGGGGGACGCTCGCGGCATATCTCGTGCACGCATCGCACCTTGTGAGCAGGTCGTGCTCGCAGTTGATCACGTGCGCGAGGAATCGTTCGGCATCCTCGAGTTGTGCTCGCTGCGTCCGGATCCGGTGGAGTTGCCGCTCGATCGCGCCCGTTCTCTCGGGTTCACCTCGGTGCAGCACCTGCCTGATCTCCGGCAGGCTCATGCCGACGCCCTGGCACGCCCGCAGAACCCGCAAGCGGTGAAGGTGCTCCTCGCTGTAGTCGCGCCGGCCTGAAGGTGTGCGGTCGGGCACGACGACACCTGCATCGTCCCAGTGCCTCAGCACATGCACCGCTACTCCAAGACGGTGAGCGACCTCTCCGATCTTCATGGGGGTCAGTATCGCTGCTTGACCTCAGGTCGACCTGAGGTTCTAGCTTCCTCGCATGAACACGAGGGAATCGCGGCTGCCGGATCCCGTCCACATCACCGTCGACGGGGCAAGCGTCGCAACATACGTACTGGTCCCCGAGCGGGGGGCTCCGCTGGGAGATGTGGTGTTCTGCCATGGCACGCCGTGGTCGTCACAGGTATGGGCGGAGGCCGCACGGCACCTGAGCAGCAGGTATCGGGTGTTCCTGTGGGACATGCCCGGCTACGGCAGATCACCTAAGGATCCGGCAGTACCGATCGATCTCGCCTCCCAGATGTCACGATTCGCCCAGCTGCTCACGTACTGGCGCCTGGACAGGCCGTACGTCGTCGCACACGACATCGGAGGAGCCGTGGCCCTCGGGTCCCACCTGCTTCACGACCGTGAGTACGCGGGCCTGTTCCTCTGGGACGTGGTGACACTCGAGCCGTGGGGATCGCCGTTCTTCCGGCTGGTCGCCGACCATGCCGACGTGTTCGCGCAACTCCCGGCCACGCTCCACACGGCCTTGGTCAAGGAGTACATCGCCGGTGCGGCACGCCACCAGTTGACAGCCCGTTGGGTAGATACCTTGAGTCAGCCGTGGTTGGGGGTGACGGGTCAGCCGGCCTTCTACCGTCAGATCGCCGCGCTCCGGCCCGAACACACCAGGCCGGTCGCGGAACGCCTGCGGCAGGTGGGCTGCGCGGTGACGATCGGCTGGGTGAGCAGGACCCCTGGATCCCTGTCGACCAGGCAGCTCAACTGCGAGACCGGCTCCCCGGGAGTCCGCGCGTGACCGTGCTGGGCGAGGTCGGGCACCTTGCCCCTGTCGAAACGCCGTCGCGTGTGTCTCGCGCTCTCGGCGACTGGCTCGCCCGTCGAAGTGGGTGAACCGGTGGCGCAAGCACGGCGGCATCGGCCTCCTCGACCGTTCGGTCCGGCGCGGATCGCGTTCGAGCTCAACCGGACTGGCGTCACGATCAGCCGCCGTCGGGCAGACGCAGCATGAAGACGTCGATCGGGTCCTGGGATTCCACCGTGAAGCCGTGGCGTTCCGCAGCGCCCGTTACTCGGCTCGTGGAGGCAGGGCGGCCCTGGCCGTGGGCAGGAACGCCCTCCAGGCAGCTGCCCCGACCAGAACCACAGGGCCGTCGGCCAGCTTGCTGTCCCTCACGGGTACGGCCCCGGGTATCCCGTCGGCGACCTCGACGCAGTTGCCGCCATCGCCGTTGCTGTAACTGCTCGTGCGCCAGCGGGCGTCGCTCAGGTCGTAGGAGTGCATCGTCTGAATTCCTCAGCCGCCGATCGGACCAGGGCGAGGGACGCCTCCGGCGACAGCGCGGCACCCCTGAGCAGATCGTAGGCGCGCTGTGCCCGCTTCACCATGGCCGGGCCGTCGACCAACGTTCCCGAGTACGACGTTTCCGTGTAGGCGACGGGCGGCGCTTCGTCGAACTCCATGAGCCGTAGCGAGCCGTTGTTCGCAGGAGCCCCCGCCGAGAACGGGAACACCTGAAGCACCACCTTGCGTGCGCCCACGAGGTCGGCCATGTGGTCCAGGGTTTGAGCCGTGACGTCAGGACCGCCGACCGGAACCCGGAGCACGGTTTCGTGCACGACCACCCAATACACCGGCCTTGTAGCGTCGTCGAGGATGTGGGCGCGTTCCACGCGGGCGGCGACCCGGTCCTCGATGAACTCGTCCGCTGCGAAGGGATGCGTGGCCAGAGTCAGTGCCCTTACGTATGCCGGCGTCTGAAGGAGTCCCGGCACCACGGTCGGCTCGAACTCGCAGATCTGCGTGGCCAGCCCCTCAAGCTCCACAACCCCGGCGAAGTAATCCGCATACCGCCTGTCGTCGATCAGCTTCCTGCACAGCCGCTCGAAAATACCGTCGGTTTGCAGTACGTCGTCGATCCGCTGGGCCACATCCAACTGTGGCTTGCGAATGGCCTGTTCGAACTGGCCGATGTATCCGCCGGAGACGAAAACCCGTGATCCCAGCTCCACCTGGGTGATTCCCGCGTCCTCCCTCCGCCGCTTGAGCTCCGCGCCGAAGAACTCCCACGCCGCCTGCCGAGAACCATTGGCCATTACCGAACCCCTCTGTGCTGCCCCGCAGTTGTAGGGCACAGACCCTTCCCGAGTGTAGAAGCGGAGCGTCACCGTTGGGACGCGAAGAGTGAAACCGCAAAAGGAAGGGGAGCACGTGAAGGCACGACACTCGGCGCTCTGCGTCGAAGAAGCGGAGGACGCGGTGAAAGAATTGCGGACAGAACTCGCCGAGGCGGGAATTACCTTGCCCTCACTGGGGCTCGACCCGGTGAGTCTTGCGCGAGAAGCGCCCTGTCCGCTCGTGGAATTGGGCCGGTGTTCCGTGGAGACCGCCCGGCGGCTCGCGGCGGTGCTGCGATGAAGCCACCGGTCGGCGCCTATGTCGTGGACACCCGCAGCGGCCGCATCGGCATCGTCATGGGGCATGAGGGGCCCTACGTGCAGCTGAGGCCGTACGGGGGCGGCAGGGAGTGGGACGCCGACCCGGGTGCCGTCCGGCACGCCACCCCGGCCGAGCGGCTGCGCGCGGCGACGGCCTACGCCAACGCACGCAGCAGGGGCGAGGTCCCGTGAGGCGGTGACCCTGCGAGAATGGCGCCATGAGTCTGTTCCGCGACGACGGCATCGTGCTGCGCACCCAGAAGCTGGGTGAGGCGGACCGGATCATCACGCTGCTCACACGCGGTCACGGACGGGTACGCGCGGTGGCCCGGGGCGTGCGCCGGACGAAGTCGAAGTTCGGTGCGCGCCTCGAACCCTTCTCCCACGTCGACGTGCAGTTCTTCGCCAAGGGGAGCGAGCTGGTCGGACGCGGACTGCCGCTGTGCACACAGAGCGAGACCATCGCCCCGTACGGCGGCGGCATCGTCAGTGACTACGCCCGGTACACGGCCGGGACCGTCATGCTGGAGACCGCCGAGCGGTTCACCGACCACGAGGGGGAGCCGGCCGTGCAGCAGTATCTGCTGCTGGTCGGCGGGCTGCGGACCCTCGCCCGAGGGGAGCACGCACCCCATCTCGTGCTCGACGCGTTCCTGCTCCGCTCCCTCGCCGTCAACGGCTACGCCCCGAGCTTCACCGACTGCGCGAAGTGCGGGATGCCCGGACCCAACCGGTTCTTCTCGGTCGCCTCGGGCGGTTCCGTCTGCGTGGACTGCCGTGTCCCCGGCAGCGTCGTACCCTCACCCCAGGCCCTGGAGCTCCTCGGCGCCCTGCTGACGGGAGACTGGGAGACCGCGGACGCGTGCGAGTCGCGCTACGTCCGGGAGGGCAGCGGGCTGGTGTCCGCGTATCTGCACTGGCACATGGAGCGCGGGCTGCGCTCCCTGCGCTACGTCGAGAAGTAGTGCGAGCAGCGCACAACAGAGCAGCAAGCAAGCGAGCAAGCGAGCACGAGGAGACGAGAAGCACATGGCCGTACGCGGGATCCTGGGGCGCCAGCGCCGGGAGTACAGGACGCCGGAGCCGCACCCGTCCGGCGCGCGGCCCCCGAAGATCCCCGGGGAGTTCGTACCGCAGCATGTGGCGATCGTCATGGACGGCAACGGCCGCTGGGCCAAGGACCGCGGACTGCCGCGTACCGAGGGTCACAAGGTCGGCGCCGAGCGTGTGCTGGACGTGCTCCAGGGCGCCATCGAGATGGGCGTCGGAGCGATCTCCCTCTACGCCTTCTCCACCGAGAACTGGAAGCGCTCGCCGGACGAGGTGCGCTTCCTGATGAACTTCAACCGGGACTTCATCCGCAAGACCCGGGACCAGCTCGACGCGCTGGGCATCCGGGTGCGCTGGGTCGGGCGGATGCCGAAGCTGTGGCGTTCCGTGGCCAAGGAGCTCCAGATCGCCCAGGAGCAGACCAAGGACAACGACAAGCTCACGCTGTACTTCTGCATGAACTACGGCGGGCGGGCCGAGATCGCCGACGCGGCGCAGGCACTGGCGGCGGACGTGAAGGCGGGCAAGCTCGATCCGTCGAAGGTCAACGAGAAGACGCTCGCGAAGTACATGTACTACCCGGACATGCCGGACGTGGACCTGTTCCTGAGGCCCAGCGGTGAGCAGCGCACCTCCAACTACCTGATCTGGCAGAGCGCCTACGCCGAGATGGTCTTCCAGGACGTGCTGTGGCCGGACTTCGACCGGCGTGACCTGTGGCGGGCCTGCCTGGAGTTCGCCTCGCGGGACCGCCGCTTCGGCGGGGCGATCCCCAACGAGGAGCTGCTCGCCATGGAGGGCGACCAGCCGTAGCCGGCAAGGCCCGGCCGCCTTCCGGTGGCGGCCGGGCCAGGGCGGCGGCCAACACCTCCCTCACCCCCGAGACCGGCCCGGAGGACGCCTACGACCTGATCCTGACCTCCTCGGCCCTGTCGCTGCCAGTCCGGCGCACACTGAGCGCCCGGGGCACGTAGGAGGCCAGGAGGTCTCTGACCTCAGGGGCGCGGGGAACTGCGCGACAAGCCACAACGAACCCGCAGCCGGCGACCTGACGGCAGCCCCCACGGCGATTTCCCGCTCATCCGCCGGAGGCCGCAGCACACTCCGCGCAGGTCCCGAAAATCTCCACCGTATGAGCCACGTTCACATACCCGTGCTCCGCGGCGATGGACTCGGCCCACTTCTCCACGGCCGGCCCCTCCACCTCCACGGCCTTCCCACAGCCACGGCACACCAGGTGGTGGTGATGGTCGTCGGTGGAGCAACGCCGGTACACCGACTCGCCGTCGGCCGTGCGCAGGACGTCGACCTCACCGGCGTCCGCGAGGGACTGCAGGGTGCGGTAGACCGTGGTGAGCCCGACCGAGTCGCCCTTGTGCTTGAGCATGTCGTGCAGTTCCTGCGCGCTGCGGAACTCGTCGACCTCCTGCAGGGCCGCCGACACAGCGGCCCGCTGCTTGGTGGCGCGGCCCTTCACGGACGGTCCAGCGGTCGTCACCGTTGCCTCCTCACGTCTGCCTTGCCCGGGCCATTGTGCCAGCCCGGGGTGACGGCGGTCAGACGCCGACTTCGTCGGCCGCCGGGCGGCTGCCCGGGATCGTGCATTCCCCGGGATCGGTCGCGCCGTCCGCGGCCGCCCGGGCCCGGGCGCGGCGGCGGGCCAGCGGGGCCGCGAGCGCCGTCAGGGCGATGAACGCGCCGATGGTCAGCAGCACGATCGTCGCGCCGGGCGGCACGTCCTGGTAGTACGAGGTGACCGTGCCGCCGATCGTCACGCTCACACCGATGGCCACGGCGATCACGAACGTGGCGGCGAAGCTGCGGGCGATCTGCTGGGCGGCCGCGACGGGCACCACCATCAGCGCACTGACCAGCAGCAGCCCGACCACCCGCATCGCCACCGTCACCGTGACGGCCGCGGTGACCGCCGTCAGCAGGTTCAGCACGCGCACCGGCAGCCCCGTCACGCGGGCGAACTCCTCGTCCTGGCTGACCGCGAACAGCTGCCGCCGCAGGCCGAGGGTGACCAGGACGACGAACGCGGCCAGGACACAGATCGCGGTGACGTCCGACTGGGACACCGTGGACAGGGAGCCGAACAGGTACGACGTCAGGTTGGCGTTGGAGCCCGTCGGCGCGAGGTTGATGAACATCACACCGCCGGCCATGCCGCCGTAGAACAGCATCGCGAGGGCGATGTCGCCGCGGGTCTTGCCGTACCAGCGGATCAGCTCCATGAGGACCGCGCCGAGGACGGAGACCAGGGTCGCCATCCAGACCGGGGACCAGGTCAGCAGGAAGCCCAGGCCGACGCCGGTCATCGCGACGTGGCCGATGCCGTCGCCCATCAGGGCCTGGCGGCGCTGGACCAGGTAGATGCCGACCGCGGGGGCGGTGATGCCGACCAGGACGGCGGCGAGCAGGGCCCGCTGCATGAAGGCGTAGTCGAGGAAGTCCATCAGCTCAGCAGTCCCGTACGGATCGGTTCGGCGCCCGCGGGTGCGTGCGGGTGCACGTGGTCGTGGCCGGGCAGGGCGTGCTGGCCGACGGCCTTCGGGGGCGGCCCGTCGTGGACGACGCAGCCGTCGCGCAGCACGACCGCCCGGTCGATCAGCGGCTCCAGCGGGCCCAGTTCGTGCAGCACGAGCAGCACGGTCGCGCCCTGGGAGACCTGCTCGGTGAGGGTGTGCGCGAGGACCTCCTGGCTGGCCAGGTCGACCCCGGCCATCGGCTCGTCCATGATCAGCAGCTCGGGCTCGGAGGCGAGCGCGCGGGCGATCAGGACACGCTGGTGCTGGCCGCCGGAGAGGGCGTCGACCGGGTCCTTGGCCCGGTCCGCCATGCCGACGAGGTCCAGGGCGCGTCGTACGGCCGCGTGGTCGGCCTTGCGCAGGACGCCGAAGCGGGCCCGCGACAGGCGGCCGGAGGAGACCACCTCGGTCACCGTGGCGGGCACCCCGCCTGCGGCCGTGGTGCGCTGCGGGACGTAGCCCACGCGGTGCCAGTCGCGAAACCGCCTGCGGTCCGTGCCGAACAGCTCGATGGCGCCGGCGCCGGTCTGCACCTGGCCGATGACGCTGCGCACGGCCGTGGACTTGCCCGAGCCGTTCGCGCCGAGCAGAGCGACGACCTCGCCGCGGTGCACGGTGAGGTCGATGCCGCGCAGTACGGGGCGCGAGCCCAGGTCCGCGCGGACGCCGCGCAGGGATACGACGGGCTCGGTCATACCGTCCTCCGATGGGTCGATCACTTGGCTCCCAGGGCCGTCTGCAGGGCCTTGAGGTTGGATTCCATGACCTGGAAATAGTCGTCGCCGCGGGACGTGTCCGTGATGCCCTCGAGCGGGTCGAGGACGTCGGTCTTCAGGTTCGCGTCGCGGGCCAGGGTCTTCGCGGTCTTGTCGGAGACCAGTGTCTCGTAGAAGACGGTGGTGACGCCGTCGGCCTTCGCCTCCTGCTGGAGCTCGCGGACCCGGGCGCCGCTGGGCTCGCTCTCGGGGTCGACGCCGGAGATGGCCTCCTGGGTGAGGCCGTAGCGCTCGGCGAGGTAGCCGAAGGCGGCGTGGTTGGTGAAGAAGACCTTGGTCCTGGTGTCCTTCAGGCCGTTCTCGAAGTCGCCGTTCAGCCCGTTCAGCTTCGTGACCAGGGCCTCGGTGTTCTTCTTGTAGTCGGCCGCGTGGTCCGGGTCGGCCTTCTCGAAGGCCTTGCCGACGCCCTGGGCGATCTCGGCGTACTTCACCGGGTCGAGCCAGACGTGCGGGTCGCGGCCGTGCTCGTCCTCGTCGGAGTGCTCCTCGGAGTGGCCTTCCCCGCCTTCGTGGCTGTGGCCGCCGGTGCCGTGGTCCTCGAGGTGGGTCAGCGTGGCCGCGTCGATCTTCGTCTTGATGCCGGTCTGGCCGACGGCCTCGTCGACGGCGGGCTGGAGGCCCTTGAGGTAGAGCGCCGCGTCGGCCTCCTCCAGCTGCGCGCGCTGCTTGGTGCTGATCTCCAGGTCGTGCGGCTCCTGGCCGGGCTCGGTCAGACTGGTGACGTTCGCGTGGTCGCCGCCGATCTGCTGGGCGAGGAACGCCATGGGGTAGAACGACGCGACGACATCGAACTTGTCCGTGTTGCCCGTGGCCGCGCTGTCGCTGGAGCAGGCGGTCAGGGCGCCGAGGCCGAGAGCGGAGGCCACGGCGGCGGGTATGAGGCGTCGTCGTACGTTCATGACACTCATTTTCAACAAATATGGAAACCGTTGTCAACAAACCCTTCGCGCAGGGCCTTGAGGCCGCCTTGGGGGGAGCGATTTGATTGAGGGGGCGTCCCCGCCGGTAACCTGAGACATTCGCTGGAAGCAACTCGCTCCGTCGCCCGTCGTCGTAATGAAGAGAGCACCGTGGCCGCCGACAAGATCGACACCATCGTCAGCCTGAGCAAGCGCCGTGGCTTCGTATTCCCCTGCAGTGAGATCTACGGCGGTCAGCGCGCCGCTTGGGACTACGGCCCCCTGGGTGTCGAGCTCAAGGAGAACCTCAAGCGCCAGTGGTGGCGCTACATGGTGACGTCGCGCGAGGACGTCGTGGGCATCGACTCGTCCGTGATCCTGGCCCCCGAGGTCTGGGTCGCCTCCGGCCACGTCGCCACCTTCACGGACCCGCTGACCGAGTGCACCTCCTGCCACAAGCGGTTCCGCGCGGACCACCTGGCGGAGGCGTACGAGGAGAAGAAGGGCCGCGCCCCGGAGAACGGCCTGGCCGACGTCAACTGCCCCAACTGCGGCAACAAGGGCCAGTTCACCGAGCCCAAGCAGTTCTCGGGCCTGCTGTCCACCCACCTCGGCCCGACGCAGGACTCCGGCTCCGTCGCCTACCTGCGTCCCGAGACCGCCCAGGGCATCTTCACCAACTTCTCGCAGGTGCAGACCACCTCGCGCCGCAAGCCGCCGTTCGGCATCGCCCAGATGGGCAAGTCGTTCCGCAACGAGATCACGCCCGGCAACTTCATCTTCCGCACCCGCGAGTTCGAGCAGATGGAGATGGAGTTCTTCGTCAAGCCGGGCGAGGACGAGAAGTGGCAGGAGTACTGGATGGAGCAGCGCTGGAACTGGTACACCGGCCTGGGCCTGCGCGAGGAGAACATGCGGTGGTACGAGCACCCGAAGGAGAAGCTCTCCCACTACTCCAAGCGCACCGCCGACATCGAGTACCGGTTCTCCTTCGGCGGCAGTGAGTGGGGCGAGCTCGAGGGCGTCGCCAACCGCACCGACTACGACCTCGGTGCCCACTCCAAGGCCTCCGGCCAGGATCTCACCTACTTCGACCAGGAGGCCGGCGAGCGCTGGACGCCCTACGTCATCGAGCCCGCGGCCGGTGTCGGCCGCGCGATGCTGGCGTTCCTCCTCGACGCCTACATCGAGGACGAGGCCCCCAACGCCAAGGGCAAGATGGAGAAGCGCACCGTGCTGCGCCTCGACCCGCGTCTCGCCCCGGTGAAGGTCGCGGTGCTGCCGCTGTCCCGCAACCCGGAGCTGTCCCCGAAGGCCAAGGGCCTCGCCCAGGCCCTCCGGCAGAACTGGAACATCGAGTTCGACGACGCCGGCGCCATCGGCCGCCGTTATCGCCGCCAGGACGAGATCGGTACGCCGTTCTGCGTGACCGTCGACTTCGACACGCTCGAGGACAACGCGGTGACCGTCCGCGAGCGCGACTCGATGAAGCAGGAGCGCGTCTCCCTCGACCAGATCGAGGGCTACCTGGCGGCTCGCCTGATCGGCTGCTGAGCGCCTCTCGCTGCGACGCGGTGCCGGGTTCCTCCACGGAGGGGCCCGGCACCGCTGCGTTTACCGGTTCGGGTCGACGTGGTCGAGCCTTGGTGCCGATGAGGGGGTCGATGGCGGGGACGGGCAGGCGTGGTCGAGCCGGGCAGGTGCGGCGAGGGCGGGCAGACGTGGTCGAGCCGGGCAGGCGCGGCGAGGGCAGGCAGGCGCCGAGAGCTGACAAGTATCGAATGACAGATGTTGAAATCTGTCAGCTGTCATGGCATGGTGGAGGGCATGACGATGCGAACCCGACCCCTCGGAAGCACGGGCCCCCAGGTCTCCGCCCTCGGCCTCGGCTGCATGGGCATGTCCGCCCTGTACGGCGAGGCGGACCGGACCGAGTCCGTCGCGACGATCCACGCCGCGCTCGAAGCGGGCGTCACCCTGCTCGACACCGGCGACTTCTACGCCATGGGTCACAACGAGATGCTGATCGGCGAGGCCCTGCGCGCCGCCCCGGCGGCCCGGCGCGAACAGGCCCTGGTCAGCGTGAAGTTCGGCGCGCTGCGCGGCCCGGACGGCAGCTGGCTCGGCTACGACGGCCGCCCCGCCGCCGTGAAGAGCTTCGCCGCCTACTCCCTCCAGCGGCTCGGCGTCGACCACATCGACGTCTACCGCATCGCCCGCCTCGACCCGGACGTACCGATCGAGGAGACGGTCGGCGCCATAGCGGAACTCGTCGAGAAGGGCTACGTACGGCACATCGGCCTCAGCGAGGTCGGCGCCGGGACGATCCGCCGGGCGGCGGCCACCGCGCCCGTGTCCGACCTCCAGATCGAGTACTCCCTCATATCCCGCGGCATCGAGGACGAGATCCTGCCCACCGTCCGCGAGCTGGGGATCGGCATCACGGCGTACGGCGTGCTCTCCCGCGGCCTGATATCCGGCCACTTCACCGCGGACCGGCAGCTCGGCGCGGGTGACTTCCGGGCGATGTCGCCGCGCTTCCAGGGCGACAACCTCCAGCACAACCTGAACCTCGTCGAGGCCCTGCGGAAGATCGCCGAGCAGAAGGGCGTCAGCGTCGCGCAGATCGCGATCGCCTGGGTGCTCTCCCGCGGTGAGGACATCGTGCCCCTGGTCGGCGCCCGCCGCCGCGACCGGCTCACGGAGGCGCTGGGCGCGCTGGACGTGACACTGGAGCCGGCCGACCTGGCGGCGATCGAGGAGGCCGTGCCGGCCGGTGCCGCAGCGGGCGAGCGCTACCCGGCGGCCCAGATGGCACACGTCGAGAGCTGAACCGGGCTCCGGGTACGGTCAGGGCATGCCACCGACCAGCGAGACCCTGACCGCCGAGCGCATCCTGGAGGCCACCGAGGAGGTGCTGCGCCGGCACGGCCCCGCCAAGGCCACCGTGGTGGACGTGGCGCGTGCGCTCGGTGTCAGTCACGGCAGCGTCTACCGTCACTTCCGGACGAAGGCGGCTCTGCGCGAGGCGGTCACCAAGCGCTGGCTGGACCGCACCTCCGGGCAGCTGTCCGGGATCGTCGCCGCGGACCTCGTGCCGGAGGACCGGCTGCGGGACTGGCTCGCCGCGCTGTTCGCCGCCAAGCGACGCAAGGCGGGCGAGGACCCGGAGCTGTTCGCCACGTACATGGTCCTCACCGACGAGAACGGCACGGCGGTGGGCGAGCACATCACCGACCTGGAGGCGCAACTGACCCGCATCATCGAGGCCGGCGTCGAGGCGGGCGACTTCGCCGCCACCGACCCGGAGGCCTCGGCCCGTGCGGTCTTCCAGGCCACGGGCCGCTTCCACGACCCCTGTTACGCGAGGGAGTGGGAGGAGCCGGGCACCGAGGCCGACTTCGCGGCGGTGGTCGACCTGCTGGTGCAGGGGCTGCGGCGAGCGCCGTAGTCCCCGGCGCGCCGGCGGTCCGAGCCCGCCCTGCCCCGGAGCCCCGTAGTCCCCGGCGCGTCAGCTGCCCGAGCCGGTCCCGCCGCTAGGCCGCCGTCGGGTCCACGGTGGCCTGGTGGGCCTCCAGCAGGTGCTCCTCCGCCTTCAGCCAGGGCAGGAACTGGGCGCCTCTGTGCCAGCCGCAGGTGTCGCATCTGATCGTGCGCTGCACACCCGTCCGGTGCACCCGCACCACGTGCTCCCGGCCGTGCTGGTCCCACCGGCTGACCTTGCTCGTGTCGATCTGTGCCATGACGCCTCCCACGTCGAGAAACCCGCCGTCCCGATCCGCTCGCAGCAAGGAGTGTGCAGCAAAACCGGTATCAACGGGGTTTCCCCGCAAGACGGTTATCAGGCCGTGAGCGACCTCAGGCGACGGTGCGAGGCAGTCGCAGGCTCAGCAGACCGGTCAGCACGACACCGCAGATCTGCACCAGCAGGGTCGCGATCAGGGCGTCCCGCATGCCCATCCCCGGGACCAGGGACAGGAACAGCGTCCCCAGCGTCGCCACACCGAGGGTCATCGCCGACTGCTGGGTGGTGGTCATCACGCCGCCGCCGACCCCGGCGCGGGCGGGCGGCACCTCGGAGAGGATCACCCGGTAGATGACGGGGAGTTGCATCGCCTGTCCCGCACCGGCGACCACACCGCCGGGGAGCAGTTCGACGAAGCCGAGGTGCGGCCAGGACCACCGGGCGGCCAGCGCCATCAGGGTCAGGCCCGCCCCCTGGAGAACGGCACCGGCCGTCACCACGCGCGTGCCGTATCGGGCCACCAGGCGCGGGCCCAGCAGTGAGAACACGAAGAACACCACCGCCAGCGGCGCGAGCGCCAGGCCGGCCGCGACCGGACCCAGCCCGGCGCCCTGCTGCAGCGCCACCGCGATCACGAACATGAAGCCGCTGAAGCCGATCGAGAAGGGCAGCACCAGCAGCAGTCCGCGGCGCAGCGAGGTGAGCGCGAACAGGCTCGGCGGCACCAGCGGTGTACGGCCCTCGCGGTCGGCCCGCCGCTCCACCGCGTAGAACGCCGCCGCCGTGAAGGGGAACGCTCCCAGCGACAGCCACGTCCACAGCGGCCAGCCCGCCGCCCGGCCCTCGGTGAGCGGGAAGAGCAGCGTCAGGAGCGAGGCCGCGAGGAGGAACGTGCCCGGGACGTCGACCGGCTCGGGCCGCGGCGACCTGGTCTCGGGGACGGCACGGACGGCCAGGACCAGCCCGGCGAGCACCACCGGCACGTTGACGAGGAACACCGACCGCCAGCCGGTCCCCGCGATGTCGGCGGCCACCAGGACCCCGCCGAGGATCTGCCCGGCGACCATCGCCAGCCCGGCGGTCGCGCCGTACATGCCCATGGCCTTCGCCCGCCGGGGGCCGGTCGTGGTCGCCTGGATGGTGGCGAGCACCTGCGGCAGCATCGCGGCGGCCGAGGCGCCCTGCGCGACCCGGGCCGCGACCAGCGACCAGGCACCGGGCGCCAGTCCGCAGGCCAGCGAGGTCAGACCGAAGGCAGCCATCCCGGCGAGGAACAGCCGCCGCCGGCCGAACAGGTCGCCGAGCCTGCCTCCGAGGACCAGCAGGACGGCGTACGACACCCCGTACCCGGAGACGACGAGTTCGAGGACGGACTCGCTCGCGGCGAGGTCGGTACCGATGGTGGGCAGGGCGACGTTGACGATGAAGAAGTCGATGAGAGGGAGGGCGGCGCCCAGCAGCACCGTGAACAGCCCGGGGCCGCCGAGCGCGGGCGCGGAGCCGGGGGCAGGGGCCGTGGGTGAACGGACGGGGCGAGGGGCAAGGGATTCAGCGGTCACGGTCACGAGCCTGCGACGCCCCTCAGGCTGGTACCAGAGTGTCCTTGTCCTGGTAGTGGCACCACCTGGAAACAGGGTCCGGGCGGAGGCATGCTGGAGGGCATGACGACCATGGAACAGGAGACGACGGCCCGCGGACCCGAGGTGCCGTCCCCGCCCCGCGACGCCGAGGTGCGCCGGCACGAGCTGGCGGCCTTCCTGCGCAGCCGCCGGGAGCGGATCGCCCCCGAGCAGGTGGGGCTGCCCCGGGGCGCCCGGCGCCGCACCCCCGGACTGCGCCGGGAGGAGGTCGCCCAGCTCTCCGCGGTGGGCGTCACCTGGTACACGTGGCTGGAGCAGGCCCGGGACATCCAGGTCTCCGTCCAGGTCCTCGACGCGCTGGCCCGCGCGCTGCTGCTCGACCCGAGCGAACGCGCGCACCTCTTCCAGCTCGCCGGGGCGGCGGATCCGACCCCGTCGACCACGTGCCCCTCGGTCACCCCGGCGATGCGGGCGCTGCTGGAGCAGGTCGAGCCGTTCCCGGCGTGCCTGCAGAACAGCCGGTACGACATCCTCGCCCACAACCGCACGTACGGGCTGCTGCTGTGCGACCTGGACGCGGTCCCGCCCGAGGACCGCAACTGCATCCTCCTCTCCTACACGCACCCCGAGTGGCAGTCCTCGATCGTGCACCTGGAGGAGACCCAGCGCCTCATGGCGGCCCGCTTCCGCGCGACCATGGCCCGCCATCTCGCCGAACCGGCCTGGAAGACGCTCCTCAGCCGGCTGCACACGGAGTCCCCCGAGTTCCGCAGGGCATGGGACCGCCACGAAGTGGTCGCCCACCGCAGCAAACGCAAGGAGTTCCGCAACCGCCACGTGGGCCGCGTCACCGTCGACCACACGGACCTGTGGCTGACGCCCGGCGCGGGCCCCCGGATCGTCACCTACGTCCCGGCGGACGAGGAGTCACGCGAGCGGCTGGCGGATCTGCAGGCGATCGCCCTGTCCCGGCAGGCCGTTCACGCCGGCAGGTGACCGCCGGTCGGCGGTCGGCCGTCGGCCGTCTTCCGCACGACGGGGCCGTGCCCGGCCGTTGTGGAACTGCTTGAGGGCGTCCATGCGCAGACCGGCGTGCTCCGCGCGGTGTCTGACGAGCCGGATGCCGACGTTCTGCCGGGGCGCGCCGGGTGAGGGCACGAAACGGCGGAAGGTGTGGCAGGAGGCGTTCTCGGGCCGGTTGCGGAAACTGCCCCCGGCCAGACGGAGATCGTCCAGCGTGGGCTCGGAGCGGCGCAGGCCGCCCAGTCGCCACTCGACGATCTCGTGGACGTTGCCGCAGCAGTCGAACGCCCCCTCCGGTGAGCGGCCCGCGCGCAGCAGTTCCACCGGGCGGGCCTTCCCGGTCGCGCCGGGGAAACGGAGGTTGGCGTGTTCGGGAGTGGGCGGTTCGCCGCCCCACGGATAGGGGCGGTCGTCCGCCGCACAGCCGGACAGCGCCAGCCACTCCGCGGCCGTCGGCACGGCCCAGGTCCAGCCCCGGTCGAGGTGATGGTCGGTCGTGAGGAGGCAGCGCCCGACGAGTTGCTGGAGGAAGCGCCCCAGAGAGGCGCTCCGCTCGTCCGGGTGCCGGCCGAGCACATAGGGAAGGCGTGCGTCGTCACCCGCGGCCACCCGGTCCCGCCACAGGATCTCCAGGTCTCCGACGGTCAGGGGACGCCGCATCGCCTCGAACGAGTAGCCCGACTCGCCCCGCCCCG
This sequence comes from Streptomyces sp. NPDC056373, assembly GCF_042262425.1. Classification (NCBI taxonomy): domain Bacteria; kingdom Bacillati; phylum Actinomycetota; class Actinomycetes; order Kitasatosporales; family Streptomycetaceae; genus Streptomyces; species Streptomyces sp. NPDC056373. The sequence continues at coordinate 370,764 of NZ_JBHJPX010000004.1, read as the reverse complement.
TGGAGACGGTCACCGGGCCCACCGGGACGACCGGTGGATCGAAGGAACGCGAGCCGTACGTGGGCAGCACCGGAAAGCTCGTGGCCCGGTGCTGCTCCCACGCCCGCCGCAGGCCCTGTCCCACGACGCCGTCCGCGGGGAAGGTGCCGAGGAGCCAGTCCATCACCCTCCGGCGGCGCTGGGGCCGGGACTCGGTCGCGTCGGCGATGTCCTGGACGATCCGCCGTGGGGGCCAGCCGCACCTGTCCAGGGTGTCCACCCTGAGCAGCAGGTCGAACAGCGTCTGCCACACCAGCCGCAGCTGCCTCAGGTGCTTGTCGTCCTGCTCGGCGACGAGCACTTTGGTCTGCTTGACCAGCCACTTGCGGGTCCCCTCGAACCGCTGGAGGACGAGGTCGGCGGCCACCAGCGCCCAGAAGCGCTCCGGTGAGCCGACCGGCACGGTGAGACCGTGGTACTCGGTCACGGCCTGCACCGTCACGAGGCCGTCGGTCAGATGTCCGACGACGGAGGGAAGACCGGTCAGGCCGTCCGGTGCCGCGCCGGGGGCCGGCGGCTGCGGGACACGGCGCAGGAGGCCTTCGGCGTACGGGCTGCGGTCGTAGTACCTCACCCACGGCCGGAGCCTCACGGTGACGTCCGCGTCCGGGACCGGGTGCGCGGGTGCCGGCGTTCCGCCGCGCCTGACACGTCTGAGCGCCTCCGCCCAGGCCTCCGGGTCCCCGCCGCACGCGGCGGCGAAGAGCTTCAGGGAGGCTGCGCGGGGCAGCGACCGGCCCGCGCACATGCCGTGGACGGTGGAGGTGGACAGCCCCGTCTGCGTGGCCACCCGGTCGTAGCTGAGGCCCGTCCGCTGGAACAACTCCATCAGGCCGTGGGCCAGTTGGGCCCGGGTCTCGACGGCTGCCGGATCGGGTGGCTCGGTGGGCACCATGCCTGCTCCTTCGGATGCCGTTCGGTTTCCTTCGGAAACGTACGGAATCGTCGACGGGCCGGGAGGCGTCTTCGCACACGCTCCCGACGTCATGATGCAACCGAACGGCGGCTCCCCGCAGGGTGGTTGCAGGATCGCCCCGGACCCTCAAGGAGCCAGACCATGTCCGCAGCCTCAGCCCGGAATCCGAACGGTCAGCCAGGACGGCCCCCGTCCCGGGAACGCGGCCTCTTCACCCTGCGCACGGTCGTGGTGTGTCTGGGCGCCCTGTTCATCGGGACACTGGCCGGTGCCCTGGCCTACGCCGAGAGCGGCTCCTGGCCCCATGCCCTGACGACCGTGCTGGGTTTCACCGGCGGTGCGCTCATGGGGCTGCACCAGATCGTCGACCGGCCGTGAGAGGTGCCCTCGGCTCAGACCTTGACCCCGGCGGCGTCCCGCACCTCCGACGACTCCAGCCTCGCGGCGGCCCGTTCGGCCGTGCCCCGGGCCCACCGGCCGTTCGTCACCGCTCCCAGTGCCAGCACCGCGAACCCGCACACCGCGAGGATCCACCACCCGGGCCGCGCCGCGGACACGAAGGTGTCCCGGTAGGAGGACGCGCCGACACCCGAGGCGAGCACCGCGCCCACCACGGCCACCCCCAGCGTCTGCCCGAGCTGCCGGCTCGTGGAGGCGACCGCCGCGGCGACGCCCGCCTGGGCGCGCGGCATGCCGGAGACGGCCGTGTTGGTGATGGGCGCGTTGACGAACCCGAAGCCGATGCCGAAGAGGACGTAGCCGGCGAAGAGCGTCACGTTCGAGGTCTCCGCCTCGAACGCGGCGAACAGGACACCGCTCGTCGTCATCGCGAACCCCGCGATCAGCAGCGGCAGGCGGGGTCCGCGCGTGCCCACCAGGCGGCCCGACAGCGGCGCGCACAGGAACGTGGGGACGGCCATCGGCAGCATCCACAACCCCGCCTCCAGGGCGGACAGGCCGCGGACGTTCTGCAGGTACAGCGTCGACAGGAACAGGAAGCCGCCGAGCGCGGCGAACGCGCTGATCGCGATGACCGTCGCCCCGCTGAACGGCGCCGAGCGGAAGAAGCGCAGGTCGATCAGCGGTTCCTTGCGCCGAGGCTCGTAGAGGAGCAGCCCGGCGAGGGCGGCCAGGGCGATGACGGCCAGTGGCGCGATGGACCGGAACGGCGTGCTCGGCGCCTCGATGATCGCGTACGTCAGCGAGCCGAACAGGGCGATCACCAGCACCTGCCCGACGGGATCGGGGCGGCGGGCGCGAGGGGCACGGGACTCGGGGACGAAGCGCAGGGTGAGCAGCAGGGCCGCCAGACCCACCGGCAGATTGATCCAGAAGATGGAGCGCCAGCCGACGGAGTCGACGAGGAGGCCCCCGACCAGCGGACCCGCGGCCATCGATATGCCGACGACCGCGCCCCACACACCGATCGCCCGGGCCCGCTCGCGCGGGTCGGTGAACGTGTTGGTGATGATCGACATGGCGACCGGGTTCAGCATCGAGCCGCCCACCGCCTGCACCATCCGGAACGCCACCAGCGCTTCCAGGTCGGGCGCGAGGGAGCACAGCACCGAGCCGACGGTGAAGACGACCAGGCCGGCCATGAAGACCCGCTTGCGGCCGATCCGGTCGGCCGTGGAGCCCGCGAGCATCAGCAGCGAGGCCAGGACCAGGGTGTACGCGTCGATCGTCCACTGCAGACCCGACGTACTGGCGTGCAGGTCCTGCTGCATGGACGGCAGGGCCACGTTGAGGACCGTGTTGTCGAGGCTCACGATCAGCAGGCTCATGCAACAGATCGCGAGCACCAGCATGCGGCGGCGGTGACTGAGCTCGGGCATGCGCTCCATCGTACGCCGACATCGATAGTGTGGCTAACTAATGAAGTGTGCCGTCTCATCGCACGGCACAATGGAGGCATGTCCACGCCCCTCCAGATCGGCCCGCACACCGTCCGGCCCCCTGTCGTCCTGGCCCCCATGGCCGGGATCACCAACGCACCCTTCCGCACCCTGTGCAGAGAGTTCAGCGGCGGCAAGGGCCTGTTCGTCAGCGAGATGATCACCACCCGGGCGCTGGTCGAACGCAACGAGAAGACCATGCAGCTGATCCACTTCGACGCGACGGAGACGCCGCGCTCGATCCAGCTGTACGGCGTGGACCCCGCGACCGTCGGCAAGGCCGTCCGCATGATCGCGGAGGAGGACCTCGCCGACCACATCGACCTCAACTTCGGCTGCCCCGTGCCGAAGGTCACCCGCAAGGGCGGCGGCTCCGCGCTGCCGTACAAGCGGAACCTGCTGCGGGCCATCCTGCGCGAGGCCGTCAGCGGCGCGGGCGACCTGCCCGTGACGATGAAGATGCGCAAGGGCATCGACGACGACCACATCACCTTCCTCGACGCCGGCCGGATCGCCGTCGAGGAGGGCGTCACCGCCATCGCCCTGCACGGCCGCACCGCCGCCCAGCACTACGGCGGAACCGCCGACTGGGACGCCATCGCCCGGCTGAAGGAGCACGTGCCGGAGATCCCGGTGCTCGGCAACGGCGACATCTGGGCCGCCGAGGACGCCCTGCGGATGGTGCGCGAGACCGGCTGCGACGGTGTGGTCGTGGGCCGCGGCTGCCTGGGGCGGCCCTGGCTCTTCTCCGACCTGGTCGCCGCCTTCGAGGGCCGTACCGAGGACATCGCCCGCCCCGCCCTGCGCGAGGTCGCCGACGTCATGGTCCGGCACGCCACCCTGCTCGGCGAGTGGATCGGCGACGAGACCAAGGGCGTCGTCGACTTCCGCAAGCACGTCGCCTGGTACCTGAAGGGCTTCGCGGTCGGCTCCGAGATGCGGGGGCGCCTCGCGATCACCTCGTCCCTGGAGGAGCTGCGCTCCGGCCTGGACGAGCTGGACCTCGACCAGCCCTGGCCCGCCGGCGCCGACGGGCCCCGGGGCCGTACGTCCGGCAACAACCGCGTGGTGCTGCCGGACGGCTGGCTGAAGGACCCCTACGACTGCGCCGGGGTCGGGGAGGACGCCGAGCTGGACACGTCCGGCGGCTGAAGCGGCCCTTCGACGGGGGCGCGGCTGATCAGCCGTTCATCGGGGGCGCGGCTGAGTCAGCCCTTCGACGGGTGCGGTGTCGAGCCGAACGCCTTCAGGAAGCGGTCGCGGAAGGAGCTCATCTTCCACACGGGCGCGTCCCGGCCGGGCTTGAGGCCCTCCGTCCAGTTCCAGTCGGCGACCTTGTCCAGGACCTTCGGGTCCTTCGCGACGATCGACACCGGCACGTCCCGGGAGGCGTGGTTCCCGCTGACCCGGGCGATGGGCTGGTGGTCGCCGAGGAACACCAGCACGGTGTCGTCGGTGCCGTAGCGCCGAAGCCACTGGGTGAGGCTGGTCACCGAGTACTGGATGGACTTGCCGTACTCCTCGCGGGACTTGGTGGTGTCGGTGATGACGTCCGACGCCTTGTTGCCGGCCTTCTGGATGGCGTCGAAGACCGAGCCGTCGCCGAGTTCGTCCCAGCCGACCGTCTTGGGGATGGGCGCCCAGGGCTGGTGGCTGGAGGTCAGGATGACGAACGACATCAGCGGCTTGTCCCGCTTCTTTCCGTGCACCTGGCGCTGGAACGCCTCCAGCGCGTACTGGTCGGGCATCGTCGACCAGCTGAACTTCGGGCCTTTGTACCCCAGGTCGAAGGCGTCGTAGAGCTTGTCGAGGCCGTACCACTTCTCCTCCGGCCAGCCCTTCTGCACGCCCGGCATGACGCCGACCGTGTCCCAGGCGCCGGTCTTCTGGAAGGCCTTGGTGAGGGTGAGGTGGTCCCCGGCGCTGACCGTGCGGTAGCGCCGCTGGTTGTCGATCCACAGGCCGGACATGGTCGTGGAGTGGCCGAGCCAGCTGCTGCCGCCGTACGTCGCCGAGGTCAGCCAGCCGCTGCGGGCGTCGAAGCCGGCCTTCTTCAGGGCCTCGGTGCTTGAGTCCAGGGTGCGGTCGACGCCGGGGGCCATGATCGGGTCCTCGACGGCGCTGCGGCCGTAGCTCTCGATGAACGTGAAGATCACGTCCTTGCCGCGCAGGTCGGGCAGCAGCTCAGCGGGCGGGGTGTTGCCGAAGGTGTCCGCCTTGGACTGCCGCACGAACGCCGCCTCGTCCCGCAGCGACTCCACAGTCCGCTGGGCGTGCACCTTGAGGGCCCCGGCGCCGCGCTCGGAGGCGATCGGCCCGCCGAACAGCGTCAGGCCCAGCGCGGAGCAGGCGACCCAGACGGTGCCCGCGATCAGGGCGCCCTTGGACGCCCGCAGCCGGTGGCGTGCCAGCACGCCGGCCAGCCGGATCGACGCCGCGATCATGACGGCCGCCACGAGCAGCACGAGCAGCACCGCGCCGACGGCGGCGGCGGTCGCGACGCCACCGCCGAGCGTGTCCTCCACGTACGCCTGCGCGTCGGGCAGCAGGTCCCAGTCCAGCGCGGCGTTGAAGCCCCGGCCCAGGTACTCGTTGAACCCCATGTCGAACAGGTTCACCGTGGTCAGGACGGTGAGGCCGAGCCCGTACAGCACCGCCGCCACCAGCCGGGGCCGACGCGGCAGCGCCAGGACGACGACGGCCCCGAGGACCGCCTCCGCCGGGATCCGCGCGAAACTGACCGCCTTCAGGGCGGGGAGCGTGTTGGGCAGGAGCAGGGCGCCGAGGACCAGGACCGCGGCGAGCGCCGTGGTGGCCGGACGGAGAGCGCGGGCGGCCCGGGGGTGGCGGGTGCGCCAGGTACGCCGGGTACGGAGGCGGGCCGGAAGGAGACCGCGGGTGGCCCGTGCGGTGGCCGGGGCGCGACCGGTCGCCTCCGCGCCTCCCGGCTCGCCCTCCCCCTGCTCCCCACCCGCCGACGCGACACCGGCCTCCGCCGCGCCCTCGGCTTCGCCTGCCACCTGCGCCGTGTCGTCGGCGTCGCCCGTGACCTGCGCCGTGTCGTCGGCGTCGCCCGTGACCTTCGCCGGGCCCTCGGCGTCGGCCGCGTTCTCGGCTTCGCCTTTGACCTTCGCCGCGCCCTCGGCCTTCGCTGTGCCCTCGGCGTCGCCCGTGACCTTCGCCGGGCCCTCGGCGTCCGTCGTGCCCTCAGCCGCGCTCTCGGCCCCCGCCGCGTCCTCGGTCTTGGCCTCGGGTGGGCCGTCGCCCGGGTGCGACGACTCGCTGAAGCGTGTGAAGACAGGCACCCGGAGGTCCTTCCGTGCGGAACCGGTGAGGCGGCGGACCCGCGAGGGGGTGCGGGTCCGCCACCGTTCCGTACGGGGTGTCCCTCGGGTGCGTTCAGCCCGCCGGGCCAGCGCTCGGCAAACACCCGGCAAACGGCGGGCCAACCCGCCCTCAGACCACCCCGACCGCCGTGAGCAGCGCCAACGGGGCCGACGCCGAGCGGGATTCCCGCACGCACGCGTGCGGGTACGGCACCGGCTCCGGGTGCGTGTCGCGGCCGTAGCCCGCGAGGACCTCCGGGAGCCGGTGGCCGGTCGCGCCCGCCGCGTCGACCAGGCCGTGGGCGATCGCGCGGGCCTCGTCGTGCAGCCCGTAGCGTGCCAGGCCCAGGGCGATCAGCGCGTTGTCGTGCGGCCAGACCGAGCCTCGGTGGTAGGAGAGCGGGTGGTACGCCGGCTGCCCGGCGGCCAGGGTGCGCACGCCCCAGCCGGAGAAGAAGTCCGCCTCGAGGAGCCGCCGGCCGACGAGTTCGCCGTACTCCTTGTCCAGCAGCCCCGACCAGAGCAGGTGCCCGGCGTCGGAGGCCAGCGCGTCGACTTGCTTGCCCCGGCCGTCGAGCGCGAGGGCCGGGAAGGAACGCTCCGGCATCCAGAAGTCCCGCTGGAAGCGTTCGCGCAGGTCACCGGCCGTCTGCTCCAGCAGGTGCGCGTACGTGGTGTCCTGCCACACCGTGCGGGCGAGGCCGGCCGTGCGGCGCAGGGCGTCGTAGGCGTAGCCCTGGGCGCCCGCCGCCGTCACCGGCCCGTGCGGGCGGGTGCCTTCGGCGGAGCAGATGGCGCCGGGGGAGTCCTTCCAGTTCTGGTTGGCGAGGCCGCCCTGGTCGGCGCGGTAGACGAGGTAGCCGCGTGAGGTCAGGCCGCCGTGGTCGAGCATCCAGGTGATCGCGGCCCGGGCGTGGGGTTCGAGGCGGCGGGCCGGGCCGGTGTCGCCGGTGTGCTCGGTGTACGCGCCGAGCAGGACGAGGAAGAGCGGCGTGGCGTCGACGGAACCGTAGTAGCGGCCGTAGGGGACCTGGCCGAAGTGGGCCAGTTCGCCGTGCCGCACCTCGTGCACGATCTTGCCGGGCTGGGCGATCCCGTCGGGGCCGGTCCCGGTGGCCTGGGTCGCGGCGAGCGCGGGCAGGGTGGCGGCGGCCAGACCCGGCCGGTAGGGCAGGGCGAACAGCGAGGTCAGCAGGGCGTCCCGGCCGAGCAGTGTCAGGAACCAGGGGGCGCCGGCGGCGGGGACGCGCACGTCCTCGCCGTCCGGGCCGGTGGCCGGGACCTGGAGGGCGGCGAGGTCGGCGAGCCCCCGGGTGCACGCGGCGGCCAGCTCGGGCCAGCCGGCCGGGAAGGCCACGTCCCGGACGAACTCGTCCTCCCGGGCACGCAGTTGCTCCTGGGCGGCGGCGGGGGAGCGGGGGACGCGCAGAGCGCGCCGGTCGCCGTGCGGGCGGGCCATGACCCGCAGGGTCAGCTCGGCCGTGCCGTGCGGCGCGAGGTCCAGGGTCCACGCCAGGCGGCGGGCGCCGGTGCCGGTCTCCTCCACGGCGTCCGGCCGGGGGTCGGCCGTCACGGTCGTGACGGACCGCCATTCGCCGCGCCGGTAGACGAACTCCACGCCGTGTGCGAGCACGTGGCGGGAGCGGACGGCGCCCGCCTTCGTGTAGGTGCGGTGGTCCGAGCGCAGTTCGAACTGGTCGGTGAAGTCGGCGTCGGCGGTGACCGCGAGGTGGACCGTCGTCGGCACCGGCCGGTTGCTGGTGACGCGCAGCGACTCCACGAAGGAGGAGTCCCCGACGGCCTGCTCGCGGAAGAGCGTGTACGCGGGCGGTTCGTCGCGGCCGCCGCGCGGGACGAGCACACAGCGCGCGGTGTCCCCGTCTGCCACCGGGGTCAGCGTGTCGGGCACCGCCCCGTCGACGGTGAGCTGCCACCGGCTCAGATGCCGGGCGTCCCGTACGAACATGCCGTCCGGGGCGCTTCCGCCCCGGTAGCCGCTGATGTCGCCGCGATCGCCGACGGCGGCGAACGTCCGGCCGTGCACGAGCAGATGATGCCGGTCCGTCATGCCGGGTCCTCTCCCTTGATCGCCGTGAGGCCGTTCCTGCCCCGTGCGGGCCGGTCGTGCAGCAGGTCGAGCGTGAGCGCGGCGGTCCAGCCGAAACCGGTGGCGCCGCAGGCCTGTGCCGTGTACGGGTCGACGTACTCCGCGAACCCGGAGGCGCCGGCGGCGTGCAGCATGCCCTTGCGCAGGGCGTCGGCCCGGCCGCGCTCGCCGTGCAGCCGCAGCCCGCGCTCCAGCAGCCAGTTGGTGTTGAACCAGGCCGGTCCGCGCCAGTAGCGGTGCGGGTCGAAGGCCTCGCCGAGCAGGTCGTAGCTCGGGACCAGGCGGGTCGTGCCGCCGAGGCCGAAGTGCGGACCGCAGGCCGTGCGGACCAGGGTGGCCGCGAGGTCGCGGGGGAGGGCGGGGAGCAGCAGGGGGACGAGCCCGGAGACGCCCCGCTCGGGGATCAGCTCCCCGGCACGCACGTCCCGGCACAGGAACATCCCCGCCGCCGGATCGAACAGCCGCTCCACGAGCGTGGCGGTCAGCCGCTCGGCGCGGCCGAGCCGGGGCGGGTCCGCCGTGCCCAGCTCCCGCTCGATCCGGGCCAGGGCGTACTCGGAGGCGATGAGCAGGGCGTTGAACGCCGGGTCCTCGACCGCGAAATCGCCCGGCCCTGTCCCGCCGCCGCCCTCGGCCGTGGCCCCGCGGGCCGTCCCGGCGACTCCGGCGTCGGCGTAACCGCGGTCCCGGTAGTCGGCCGCCAGCCGCACGTACCGCCCGTAGTCCAGATCCGTCGGCCGGTCCTCCGGGGCGCCGTGGTCGAGGTCGGCGCGGCGGAAGGAGCGGGCCGGGGCGGGGGTGACGCGGGACAACGGGCGGTCCCAGCAGGGGCTGTTGTCCATACCCTGTTCCCAGGGGTGCACGACGGACACCAGCCCGTCCCCGCCGAGGTCGCGACGGTGCAGGAGGTAGTCGTGCCAGGCGGCCAGCCGGGGGTAGGCCCGGGTGAGGAAGCCGCGCGCCCTGGACAGGCCGGGGTCGGCGAGGTGCACCAGCCACGCGGCCAGGGCGTGGACGGGCGGCTGCACGATCCCGGAGGTCTGTACGGTGCGCGGCGCTCCGGCGGCGCGCCCGGCGGTCGACGAACGCCAGAAGTCCGGGCTCGGGAAGTACGCGTCGAGGGGGACGGAGGGGTTGAAGACGATGTGCGGGACGCGCCCGTCCGCCCACTGGGCCGCCAGCAGCGTCTCCAGTTCCGTCTGCGCCCGTAACGGCGAGAGGTGCCGGAGGCCGATCGCGATGAACGCCGAGTCCCACGACCACTGGTGCGGATACAGGCCGCGCGAGGGCACGGTGGACCGGCCGGTCCAGTTGCCCTCCAGGACCTGTGCGGCCCTGACGTGCAGGGACGGCGGCGCGGCGGCCGGATCGTATGCGATCTCGCGTCCTGCGGGACGCGTGGTGAGCTGGGCGATGCGATCCACTCGGGGCTCTCCCAAAGACGTACTCCTGGCCAGGATCGGCAGGAGCTACCGTAGGGTTACGTCTATTTAACACGCAAAACCCAATATGTAATGCAGGGTTGGGAAACACAAGGGGGTGTACATGACCGGACAGGCCGGGAGAACCGGACGGGGCGCGGGTCAGGCGAGCGCCGGCGATCTGCTCGAACTGGTGCGCAGTCGCCGTGCCGTGACCCGGGGTGCGCTGCAGCAGGCGACCGGACTGTCCCGGGCCACCGTCGGGCAGCGGCTGGACCGGCTCTTCCGCGCGGGCTGGCTGCGCGAGGGCGCCGGGGGGCCGGTGGACTCGCCGCTGGGCGGGCGGCCCTCCATCACCCTGGAGTTCGACGACGAGCACGCGGTGGTCCTGGCCGCCGACCTCGACACCCGGCACGCCCGGGCGGCGGTCCTGTCGCTGTCCGGCGAGATCCTCGCCGAGCACTCCGGCACCCTCGTCGTGGACGACGGGCCGGACACCGTCCTCGGTGAACTCGGCCGCTGGTTCGCCGAGTTGCTGGAGAAGGCCGGACACGGCGCGGAGGCGGTCTGCGGGGTCGGGCTCGCGGTGCCGGGCCCGGTCGACACCGAGACCGGCCGCGTCGTCCAGCCGCCGATCATGCCCGGCTGGGACGGCTACGACATAAGGGGCCGGCTGTCCCGGGCGCTCACCGAGCACGCGGGCGCCGCCGGGGTGCCGGTGCTGGTGGACAACGACGCCAACCTCATGGCGTACGGCGAACAGCGCACCGCCTACCCCGGCTGCTCCGCCTTCGTGCTGGTCAAGGTCTCCACCGGCATCGGCGCCGGGGTCGTGGTGGACGGCTCGGTGTTCCGGGGCGTCGACGGCGGCGCCGGCGACATCGGGCACATCCGGGTGCCGGAGGGCGCCGGGGCGCTGTGCCGGTGCGGTTCCTACGGCTGCCTGGCCGCCGTCGCGAGCGGTGGGGCCGTGGCCCGGCGGCTGGCGGAGGCCGGGGTGCCGGCGTCCTCCGGCTCGGACGTACGGGATCTGCTGGCGGCCGGGCATCCCGAGGCGGTCGGACTCGCCCGGGAGGCCGGGCGCCGCGTCGGGGACGTCCTCGCGACCGTCGTGACACTGCTCAACCCCGGTGTCCTGATGATCGCCGGGGATCTGGCCGGAACCGCCTTCCTGACAGGCGTGCGGGAGCTGCTGTACCAGCGGGCGCTGCCCCGCTCCACCGCCCACCTGGACGTGGTCACCGCACGGCTGGGCGAGCGGGCCGCGCTGGTCGGGGCCGGAGCGATGGTCGTGGAGCACCTCTACGCGCCCGAGCGGGCCGAGGAGCGGCTGCGCGCGCTCGGGGTGTGACGGCCTGCTCCACGGTCCCGGAACACGTCCGCATGGTGAAATCCCGGCGCCTGTGGCAGCGTGATTCTCGCCACCCCTGATAAGGGTCGCGCTCAGATGAGCGGATCTTGAGCGGCTGCACTTTTCAAAGGGTGGCACTGAGTGCCACCCTTTGATCGTTCATCGAGCGAAATCAAATGTGCGGAAACTCCGCTCATGTGAGCGCTCAGAGGGCTTCAGGGAGGCTCTTGCGTTCAAGAAGTGAAAACATGCGGCTGCGATCGCTTGCCCAGCCTTGACTTTCGATCCGCTGGCGGACGAGTGGTTACAGGCGCATGACGCACAAGTGGACGTACCCAGACGCCTTTGATCTGGGTATGTTCCTGCCCGTCAGGGCAGCCACCGCGTCCTCGAGGAGTCGAGACCCGTGTCGGAAAACAAAGATCTCCCGGTAGCCGAGCAGGCCGCGAGCGTTGAGGGCGTGAAGTTCGTCTACGACTTCACCGAGGGCAACAAGGACCTCAAGGACCTCCTCGGTGGCAAGGGCGCGAACCTCGCCGAGATGACGAACCTGGGCCTTCCGGTCCCGCCCGGGTTCACCATCACCACCGAGGCCTGCAAGGTCTACCTCGACAGCGGTGACGAACCGGCGGCACTGCGTGACGAGGTGAGCGCCCACCTCGACGCCCTCGAGGCCCGCATGGGCAAGAAGCTCGGCCAGGCCGACGACCCGCTGCTGGTGTCGGTGCGCTCGGGCGCCAAGTTCTCCATGCCCGGCATGATGGACACCGTCCTCAACATCGGCCTCTCCGACAAGTCGGTGCAGGGCCTCGCCAAGCAGGCCGGCGACGACCGGTTCGCCTGGGACTCCTACCGCCGCCTCATCCAGATGTTCGGCAAGACCGTCCTGGGCGTCGACGGGGAGCTGTTCGAGGACGCGCTGGAGGCGGCCAAGGCGGCCAAGAAGGTCACGGTCGACACCGAGCTGGAGGCCGCCGACCTCAAGAAGCTCGTCACCAAGTTCAAGAAGATCGTCAAGACCGAGGCCGGCCGGGACTTCCCGCAGAGCCCGCGCGAGCAGATGGACCTCGCCATCCACGCGGTCTTCGACTCCTGGAACACCGACCGCGCCAAGCTCTACCGCCGCCAGGAGCGCATCCCCGGCGACCTCGGCACCGCGGTCAACGTCTGCTCCATGGTCTTCGGCAACCTCGGCCCCGACTCCGGCACCGGCGTCGCCTTCACCCGCGACCCCGCCTCCGGCCACCAGGGCGTCTACGGCGACTACCTGCAGAACGCCCAGGGCGAGGACGTCGTCGCGGGCATCCGCAACACCGTGCCGCTCGCCGAGCTGGAGCAGATCGACAAGAAGTCGTACGACCAGCTGATGCAGATCATGGAGACGCTGGAGAACCACTACAAGGACCTCTGCGACATCGAGTTCACCATCGAACGCGGTGTGCTGTGGATGCTCCAGACCCGCGTCGGCAAGCGCACCGCGGGTGCCGCCTTCCGCATCGCGACGCAGCTGGTGGACCAGGGCCTGATCGACGAGGCCGAGGCGCTCACCCGCGTCAACGGCGCCCAGCTCGCGCAGCTGATGTTCCCGCGCTTCGACGAGGACGCGAAGGTCTCGCAGGTGGGCCGCGGCATCGCCGCCTCCCCGGGCGCGGCCGTCGGCAAGGCCGTCTTCGACTCCTACACGGCCGTCAAGTGGTCGCGTTCCGGCGAGAAGGTCATCCTGATCCGCCGTGAGACCAACCCCGACGACCTGGACGGCATGATCGCCGCCGAGGGCATCCTGACCTCCCGCGGCGGCAAGACCTCCCACGCGGCCGTCGTCGCGCGCGGCATGGGCAAGACCTGTGTCTGCGGCGCCGAGGAGCTGGAGGTCGACACCAAGCGCCGCCGGATGACCGTCCCGGGCGGGCACGTCGTCGAGGAGGGCGACGTCGTCTCCATCGACGGCTCCTCCGGCAAGGTCTACCTCGGTGAGGTCCCCGTCGTGCCGTCGCCGGTCGTCGAGTACTTCGAGGGCCGGATGCACCCGGGCGCCGACGACGCCGACGAGCTGGTCGAGGCCGTCCACCGCATGATGGCCTTCGCCGACCGCAAGCGCCGGCTGCGGGTGCGGGCCAACGCCGACAACGCCGAGGACGCGCTGCGCGCCCGCCGCTTCGGCGCCCAGGGCATCGGCCTGTGCCGCACCGAGCACATGTTCCTCGGCGACCGGCGCGAGCTGGTGGAACGGCTGATCCTCGCCGACACGGACGCCGAGCGCGAGGAGTCCCTCAAGCAGCTGCTGCCGCTCCAGAAGCAGGACTTCGTGCAGCTCTTCGAGTCGATGGACGGCCTGCCGGTCACCATCCGCCTCCTGGACCCGCCGCTGCACGAGTTCCTCCCGGACATCACCGAGCTCTCCGTCCGCGTGGCTCTCGCCGAGTCCCGCCAGGAGCCGCACGAGAACGAGCTGCGCCTGCTCCAGGCGGTCCACCGCCTGCACGAGCAGAACCCGATGCTGGGTCTGCGCGGTGTGCGCCTCGGCCTGGTCATCCCCGGCCTGTTCACCATGCAGGTCCGGGCGATCGCCGAGGCCGCGGCCGAGCGCAAGGCCGCCAAGGGCGACCCGCGCGCCGAGATCATGATCCCGCTCGTGGGCACGGTGCAGGAGCTGGAGATCGTCCGCGAGGAGGCCGACGCGGTCATCGCCGAGGTCGAGGCGGCCTCCGGTGCGCAGCTGAAGCTGTCCATCGGCACGATGATCGAGCTGCCGCGCGCCGCGCTGACCGCCGGTCAGATCGCCGAGGCCGCGCAGTTCTTCTCCTTCGGCACGAACGACCTCACCCAGACGGTGTGGGGCTTCAGCCGGGACGACGTGGAGGCCTCGTTCTTCACGGCGTACCTTGAGAAGGGCATCTTCGGCGTCTCCCCGTTCGAGACGATCGACAAGGACGGCGTCGGCTCGCTGGTGAAGCTGGCCGCCGAGGCCGGCCGTGAGACCCGCCCCGACCTCAAGCTCGGCGTCTGCGGCGAGCACGGCGGCGACCCGGAGTCGGTCCACTTCTTCCACGAGGTCGGACTCGACTACGTCTCCTGCTCCCCGTTCCGCATCCCCGTGGCCCGCCTGGAAGCGGGCCGGGCGGCGGTCCAGTCCCAGGGCAGCGACCACCGCTGACCCGGGGGCAGAGAACCCGGAGCCGTCGGCGGTCCCCGACCCTCACCGATCGCGGCGGCTCCGGAGCACGAGGCGAAGGGGCGGCACCTGTGCGGAGGTGCCGCCCCTTCGGCGTACCCGCCTAGCCGGGGAGCCCCTCCCGCAGGCATACGACGGTGCCGGTCCGGGCCGCGGTCAGCAGTGCGGTGAGGGTGGGCAGCCCGGTCGCCAGCGGGGTGGATTCCAGGTCGGCGAGGGCGAGGAAACCGTGGTGGTCGTGCTCCGAGCTGCGCCGCACGGGCTGCCCGGCGGGGAGCCGGCCACCGTGGAAGTAGAAGTCGATCACCGGCCCCGTCTCCAGCACGTCGGCCCGGTGGTCGTACCCGAGGAACCGCAGGTCCTCCTCCAGGACGATGCCGGTCTCCTCGTGCAGCTCCCGGCGTGCGGCCCCGACGGGGTCCTCGCCGTGGTCGAGCATGCCGCCCGGCAGCCCCCAGAGGCCCGCGGCGGGCAGACCCCCGGCGTAACGCAGCAGCAGGATCCGGTCCTCGTCGTCGAGCAGCAGGACGCAGGACGCGACGATGGTCTGCGGCAGTGTCTTGACCCACTCGGCACGGGGCAGCACACCCGGCGCGTCCGGGACGGGCACGGTCGTGTCCACGGTGGTGTTCCTTCCGTCGGCTGGGCGGCCCGCTGCGAACCGCCCAACCGGTGGAACGGCCGGACCCGCCGATGGTCACCGGCGGGCCCCGCTCAGGTGAAGCACGCGCCCCCCGTCACGACCGGAACGGGCCCGACACCTCGTACGTGATGCCGCCCGAGGAGCTGCCGCCGGTGCCGCGCTGGCTGGAGAAGTACAGGCGGGTGCCGTCCGGGGAGAAGGCCGGCCCGGTGATCTCCGACGCGGACTGGCCGTCGACGCGCAGGAACGAGGCGACGACGTCGTCCGGGGTGATGACGCAGATCTCCATGGTGCCGCCGTCCTCGGCGACGAAGAGGTCACCGGAGGAGGTGCCGGTGATGTTGTCGACGCCGGTGAGGGGCGCCGTGCCGTTCACGAGGGAGTCGTCGTAGGCCAGTTCGTACGTGTTGTTCAGCAGGTTGAGCTGCCAGACACGGTTGTCGCCCTTGGTCGTGAACCAGACGGTGTCGTTCGCGTAGTGGCAGCCCTCGCCGCCGTTGAAGGACTTCGAGCCGGAGACCTGGGAGCGGGTGGCGGTGGGGGAGCCGTCCGGGTCGGGGACGTCGGCCCAGGTGAAGGAGCCGCTCGTGGCGCTGCCCGCGACCATCACCTGGAGCCTGCCGGACGCCAGGTCGCCCCAGGACGTCGGGACGAAGCGGTAGAAGCGGCCGTCCGTCTCGTCCTCGGTCAGGTAGACCACCTTGCGCACCGGGTCGGCCGCCGCCGCCTCGTGCTTGAAGCGGCCCATCGCCGCCCGCTGCACCGCCGCTTTCGTGCCCCACGGGTCGGTCTCGTAGACGAAGCCGAGTGACACCTCCTCGCAGGACAGCCAGGTGTTCCACGGTGTCTTGCCGCCCGCGCAGTTCTGCCGCGTGCCCGACAGGATGCGGTACGCGCCGGTGATCGCGCCCGTCGAGGAGAACTGCACGGCGCTCGCGCCGCCCGAGGGGTTGATCTCGGAGTTGGAGACGTAGATCCAGCCCGTGCCGTCGGCGTAACAGGCGCCGCCGTCAGGGGCGTTGTGCCAGGTGTACGACGTGCTCCCGACTCGCCGGCCCGAGCGGGCGATCACCCGGCTCGTGAAGTCGGCGGGGAGCCTGATGCCGTTGGCGTCCGGCGAGCCCGGCGGCCCGTAGGGGCCGGCGCCGGGCTGGGCCGGGGCCGCGTACGCGGCGCCGCGCCACAGGGTTCCGCCCAGAGCGGCCGATGTGCCGCCGAGGACGGCCGCACGCAGAAGGCTACGACGTTCCACTCTCACTCCAGAGGTGGCGTACCGCCCCGCCGCCGGTCGACGGCAGGGTCGTGCGTGGGGGAGGTGCACAGGACGCTGTGGCCTGCCGTTCGGATCATGTTGACCCGGCCGAGAGGCGCGGTCGCTCTCGGGCGACGTGATCCGAACGACAGACCCTAAAGGTGCCGGGTTGACGGAGCATGGCCAACTCGTGGCCGTGGGACGGCCTGCCGGGCGCCGACGCCTGCGCGCCGGCGCTGTGCCGGTCGGCCGGGTCATGTCGTGGGGGCCCGGCGCCGCGGGGACCGCGCACGCCGTCGGTTACGCCCGCAGGGCCGGTGCCTCTCGTTTCGGCCTCCTCGGGCGGTCGCCGCCCGGCCCCGGACCGGACTCGCCCGCCGGCCGCGCGGACGGCAGCCGGATCACCACGTCCAGGCCGCCGGTCGCCGCCGCGCGCAGGGCCGCCTCGCCACCGCTGGCGTGGGCGAGGCGCTGCACCAGGGCGAGGCCCAGCCCCGTGCCCCCCTTGGGAGCGTCCGGGGCACGCCAGAAACGGTCGAAGGCGCGGGTGCGCTGCTCCTCCGTCATGCCCGGCCCCTCGTCGGTGACGTGCAGGTCGACCCAGCGGGGCCTGCCGTCGCGCAGCGCCCGCCGCGGCGGGGCCTGCAACCGCGGCTCGATGGTGACGGTGCTGCCCGCCGGGGATGCCCGCAGGGCGTTGGACAGCAGGTTGTCCATGATCTGCTCGACGGCTCCGGGCACCGCGAGCACCGGGCCCACGCTCCCCGCGAAGAGCACGAGGGAGACGCCCTCGCGCGCGAAGAGGGGCTGCCACGTCCGGTGCCGCTCCGCGCAGACCGTGCCCAGGTCGACGGTGGCGGGAATGGCGGCGTGCTCCTCCAGCCGGGCCATGGCCAGCAGGTGCCCGACCATCCGGGCCAGCCGGTCCGTCTCCGTGACGGCGGCCGTGAGGCTGCCCCGGGCCCGGGCGGCGATGTCCGGCTCCAGGTTCTCCAGGCGCAGCCGCAGCGCCGCCAGGGGTGTCTTCAGCTGGTGCGAGGCCTCGCCGGCGAACGCCCGCTGGGACGCCAGCAGATGGGCGAGCCGGGCGGCGGTGTGGTTGAACGCGGCAGCGAGACTGCGGACCTCCGGCGGCCCCTTCGTGATCGTCACCGGGGCGAACCGGCCACCCTCGGCCAAGTCGTGCGTGGCCTGCTCCAGTTCGCGGATGGGGCGGCCCGCCCAGCGGGCGAAGGCGAACCCGACCACGGCGACCGCCGTCAGCACGGCCAGTCCGCCCAGCACCAGCAGCAGCCACACATGGTGGACCCGCTCGTGCACCGTCCGGGTGGGCACCGTCAGCCACACCGCGCCCGCCGGCCGCGCCTCCTGGCCGACCGGCGCCGCCACGGACAGGTACTCGACCCCGCCGATCGTGGAGGTACGGACGTCCACCGTCGACGTGCCCCGCAGCGCGGCCGCGATGCCCGGCCGTGCGGCCAGGTCGCCGAAGGCTCCGGCGTCCACCGGGTGCGAGGTGGCGAGGGGCACGCCCGAGGCGTCGACGATCACCACCTTCCCGCCGATGCGCTCCGCGCAGTGCGCCGCCCGCGTGGGCAGGTCCCGCTCGGCCCGGCCCGCCGCGAGGGACAGTGCGGCGTACGCGGAGACCGACTCGGCCTCGTCCTTCGCCGCGTTGACGACCCGCTCCCGCTCGCCGCGCGAGTAGACGAAGCCCAGCGGGATCTCCAGGCAGAGCAGCACCAGCGCCGCGAGGCTGAGATAGCTGAGCAGCAGCCGGCGGGTCACGGAGAGGCCACCTGCGCGGTCGGCCCCGTGTGCGCCGACAGCCGGAAACCGACGCCCCGCAGCGTCCTGATCCACGCCGGATGCCCCAACTTGCGGCGCAGCGCGGCCACATGGACGTCCAGGGTCTTGGTCGGGCCGTCGTAGTGCGGGTCCCAGACGCGGTCGAGGATCTGCTGCCGTGAGTAGACCGCGCCCGGGTCCTCGCTGAGCAGCGCCAGCAGGTCGAACTCCTTGGGCGTGAGCAGGACGGGGGCGTCACCGACCCAGACCTGGCGGGTGCGGCGGTCCACGACCAGCGGGCCGGGGTCGTGCGGCGGGTCGGGGGAGGGGTCGTACGAGGTGGTCGCGGGAGGTTCGTAGGACAGTGCCGGGGCCGGCTCGGGGGCGGGCACCGGGGCCGGCTCGTACGGCGGCGGTTCGGGGGTGCCCCGCGTGCCCGGAGCGGGACCGGTGCCCTCGGGGAACGCCTGGTGGGTGCGTTGTGTGCGGCGGGTCACGGCACGGACCCGGGCGACCAGTTCGCGCACACTGAAAGGTTTCGCCAGGTAGTCGTCGGCGCCGAGCTCCAGCCCCAGGACGCGGTCCGCCTCCTCGCCGCGTGCGCTGAGGATGACGATGGGGACGTCCGAGACCTGCCGGATACCGCGGCAGACGTCGATGCCGTCCATGTCCGGCAGCCCCAGGTCGAGCAGGACCACGTCGTTGTACGGACCTCTCAGGCCGTCCGTCCCGGTGGCGACGTGGTCGACCGTCAGCCCGAAGTGGCCGAGCCCTTCGGTGAGCGGCTCGGCGATCGTCTCGTCGTCTTCGATGAGCAGCACTCGTAGGCCCATACGTCCTGTCTCTCCGTGAAACCGGCATGAATCCGGGCAGCGTCAATTCGCATTCCCTGCCGCGGAGTTCACACGCTACAAGAAGACGCCGCGTCTGGGAATGAGGGCAAAGAATGTTCAATTGCTGTCCGGGCTCTGGGCTTTGCTTAACCTTCCTCTGTAGGTCGGCCGTCTACGGTGGGGTGCATCGGATGAAAACCCAGCTCAGGAGAGTACGTTGAAGGCTTTGCTGGACCGTGCCCGTGCGTTCAGGACGCGTCCCGATTTCGACAGCGGCGAATTCCGGAAACTGGCTGAAGGGCAATATCCGCAGGCGTTGTTCATTACCTGCTCGGACTCGCGGGTCATACCCGCGATGATCACCGGTGCGCGACCCGGGGAGATATTCGAGCTCCGGAACGCGGGAAACATCGTGCCGCCCTACGGACGGCCCGGGGCCTGTGGAGAGGCGGCCACCATCGAGTACGCACTGGAGGTGCTCGGGGTTCAGGACATCGTGGTGTGCGGTCACTCACACTGCGGTGCGATGGGGGCGCTGAAGTCCGGCGACGACCTGTCGGCACTGCCCGGCGTGGACGCCTGGCTGGGCATCGCGCGCCCCGAGCTGACCTCGGTACTGCAGACCGCGCCGGACGACCCGTCCCTGCCGGAGGTCTCCCAGGGCAACGTCGTCAACCAGCTGACCGCCCTGAGGAGTTACCCGGTGGTACGGCAACGCCTCGACTCGGGCCGGCTCCGGCTGCACGGCTGGTACTACGAGGTCGACACCGGGTTCGTGTACGAACTCGGCGACGAAGGCGACTTCCGGGTGCACGCCGCGTGAGCGGGGCGCATGCCCGGGGGCGGACCTGGGGAGGCCCGGGGGGCGGGCGCTACGGGGGGCCGCCGGGCGGTGAGGGCGGCCGGCAGGGGGGCGGGCCGCCACCGGGGGGCGACGCCGAGTGGGGGACGGGTTCCCTGAGGGATACGGGGGGTTGGCCCGGGGGAGGCCCGGCCGGGGGCGTGGGGGACTGGTCGACGGTCGGTGGGGCGAGGAGCGGGGGGCCGGGTGAGTCCTGGGCAGGCGCCGGGGGAGGCGGGCCGGACGGCTGGGGGACCGTGCCCGGCGTGGACATCACCGCGACCTCCGCCCCGGGCGACCGCCCCGCGGGCGGCGATGTGCTGGGAGGTACGCCCGAAGGGCCGCCGGGAAGGCCCGGAGGATGGCCGGGCGGCTGGTTCGGGGGCGGGGCGGGGGGAGACGCGGACCGCGGGTCGGCCGGAGGCCATCCCGGGCGCCCGGAAGCCCCGGGGCGGCCGAATGCCCCCGGTGGGCCGGGCGCCGGTGCGGTCGGCGGGCTGATCCGGGGGCTGCTGAGCGGGGCCAGGGGCGGCGGCGTCGGGAAGGGAGGTGACCGCAAGGGGGCAGCGAGGGCGGACCTCGTCACCGACGTCACCGCCTCCCTCGTCGTCTTCCTCGTCGCCCTGCCGCTGTGCATCGGTGTCGCCGTCGCCTCCGGTGTTCCCGCCGAACTCGGGATCATCTCCGGGGTGATCGGCGGCCTGGTCGTCGGCGCGGTCCGGGGCAGCACGCTCCAGGTCAGCGGCCCGGCCGCGGGGCTCGCCGCCCTGGTCGCGGAGACCGTCGCCGAGGTCGGCGTGGCGATGCTCGGCCTGATCGTGCTGTTCGCCGGCCTCCTCCAGATCGTCCTGGGACTGGTACGCCTCGGCCGGATGTTCCAGGCCATCTCCGTCGCCGTCGTCCAGGGCATGCTCGCCGGCATCGGCGTACCGCTGATGTTCAGCCAGGCCTATCCGATGGCCGACGCCAAGGCCCCCGGCACCCCGATCGAGAACATCGCCGGGATCCCCGGGCTGCTGGCCGGCATCCTGACCGACCCGCAGGCGGTGATCGCCACTCTGCTCGGCGTCGTCACGATCGTGCTCAGCTTCGTCTGGAAGAAGGTGCCCGGACCGGCCGGGAAGATCCCCGCCGCCCTGGTCGCCGTGGGCATCGGCGTACTCGTCGCCGCACTGCCCGGCGTGGACGTGAAGACCCTCCAGGTGGGCAACCTGCTCAACTCGGTGGACGTGCCGGGGGCCGAGCAGTTCGCGGCGCTCGCCGACGGGACGATCATCACCGCCATCCTCACCTTCACGGTCATCGCGTCCGCGGAGAGCCTGTTCACGGCCGCCGCCGTGGACCGGATGCACAGCGGCCCGCGCACCCGCTACAACACCGAGCTGATCGCCCAGGGCGCGGGCAACACCGTCGCGGGCCTCCTCGGCGCGCTCCCCATCACCGCGGTGGTGGCGCGCAGTTCGGCGAACGTCCAGGCCGGGGCCAAGACCCGGCTCTCGCGCACCCTGCACGGCCTGTGGCTGCTCGCGTTCGCGCTGCTGCTGCCGCAGGTGCTCGCGCTGATCCCGATCTCCGTGCTGGCCGGCGTCCTCGTGCACAGCGGCTGGAAGCTGTTCGGGCCCGCCGAGTTCCCGAAGATGTGGCGGCAGGACCGGGGCGAGTTCGCGGTGATGACGATGACCATGCTGGTCATCGTGGCGACAGCGCTGCTGGAGGGAGTGCTGTTCGGTCTCGCCGCGGGGATCGTGCTGGCCGCGCTGCGCATGTCGCAGACCGTGGTCCGCCAGCACGTCGAGCAGGACACGGCGAAGGTCGTCATGGCGGGCAACGCCACGTTCCTTCGGCTGCCGAAGGTGATCGACGCGCTGGAGGCGGCCGCCGCGTCCGGAAAGCCGCGGATCCGTCTCGACCTGACCGGTGTGACCCACCTGGACCACGCCTGCCGCAACCAGGTCGAGGAGTTCACCGCCCAGCAGCGGGGGCTGGGGCTGCGGGTGGAGCTGCTGATGCCGGGGGAGGCGAAGCAGGCCGGTACCGAAACGCCCGCCTTCGAGGCTCCGGCTACGGCGCCGCTGCCCAGGCGCCGGGTCCCTACGGGACAGGAGGAGGCGGCCGGGCCGTCGCGCCGGCCCACCGCGCAGGAGGAGCCGGCCGGGCCGCCGCCCTGGCCCACCGCCGACGCCGAGTGGTTCTACCTCGACACCCGGCCCCTGCCCGAGGAGCAGGCGCGCTCGCCCCTCGTGGGCTGACCCACCCGCGCGCGAGCCGCTACCGCGGGGCATGACGCGGTGGCGTGCACACCCGAGTGGGCGTGCACGCCACCGCGTTCGCGTGCGGGGCCGGGTCAGCCGCAGCTGCCGGAGATCCACCGGTGGGAGCGGACCTTGTACGTACCGGCCAGGTTGCCGCCGTGCTGCTGCCGGGTGCAGCCGACGCGGTCGGAGTAGTCGGCGCCCCGGTAGTACGCGACACCGCTGGAGCTGCTGGTGCCGGCGTTCCACACCGACTTCACGTTGGTCGTGGCGGCCCAGGAGCACCGGACGGCACCGCTCTGCCAGTCGGGGTCGGCCACGTCCCACGAGCACTTGCTGCCGGTGAAGTTGGCGCCTGTCCAGAAACAGACGTGGCCGGACGCGCAGTCCACCGCGGTGGGCGCGGCCGGGGCCGCCGACGCGGAGTTCGGCACGGCCAGGGCGGTGAGGGCCGCGGCGCTGACGGCGAGAACCGCGAGCAGCGGGTTCCTACGGGTGTGCCGGAGTGCGGAAAGGCGCATGAGCCTGGTCTCCTCGGAGTCGGGGGACGGTGCTGCGGACGGCCAGACGCTGGCAAGGTGTGGCCGGGCCGGGCAAGGACGGCGGGGCCGGTTGGGATGCCGGGACGGCGTCCCGCCGCCTGCCTGGCGGGTTCCCGAACCGTTGGGACGGCCATGGGACGCCTTTGGTGGCACAGTGTCGGCACGAGACGCCCGACCAGCGTCCGCCGGGGACTCCGAGGGGGGAGAGGCGTTGTCCGCATGCCCTGAAACGGAGCGGTTCGCCGCGCTGCTGCGTTCGCTCAAGAGCCGGTCCGGGCTGAGTTACGAGGCCCTCGCCAGGAAGTCCGGACTGTCCGGTTCGTCGTTGCACCGGTACTGCCGGGGCACGTCGGTGCCGCAGGACTACGGGAGCGTCCACCGGCTGGCCACGGTGTGCGGCGCGACCCCGGACGAACTGCGCACCCTGCACCGCCTGTGGGCCCTGGCGGACGCGGCACGGTCCGCCGCCGACGCCCCGCCCGTGGACCGGCCTGACGCCCCGCCTGTGGACCGGCCTGACGCCTCGCCTGTGGACCGGCCTGACGCCTCGCCTGTGGACCGGCCTGACGCCTCGCCTGTGGACCGGCCTGACGCCTCGCCCGTCGACCGGCCCGACACCCCGCCCCTGGACCGGCCCGACACCCCGCCCGTCGACCGGCCCGACACCCCGGCCTCGGCCCTCGACGGCGCAGACACCCCGCCTCCGGCCCCCGACCGGCCCGAGGCCCTGCCCAAGGCCCCCGACGGCGCAGACACCCCACCCCCGGCCCCCGGCCGCACCGGTCGGCCGGACGCGGGGCCGGCCCCCAGGCCCGCCGGGGGACGGCTCCGTCGGCACCGGCTGCGCAGCTCCGTCGTGACCGCCGTGATCGTCGCCGCGGTCAGCCTCTCCGCCTGGGCCCTGACGAACGGCCGGTCGTCCTCCGGCGGCGGCGACGGACGCGGCACCGGCGAGGACCGGCCGTTGTTCTCGGCCGGCTGCCCGCCGGTGATCGCGATGGGCGAGCACGACGAGTGCGTGCGGGAGGTGCAGCGTCTGCTGCACGCCAAGGGCGCGGACATCGGCGTCGACGGGGACTTCGGGCCGCAGACCCTGCGCCGGGTCACGGCGTTCCAGGTGCTCGCCGGGCTTCAGCCCAACGGGGTCGTCGGGGAACCCACCAAGAAGGCGCTCTACACCTCTGACGTGCGGATGAGCGTGTGGTCCCCGGAGAAGGTGCGCGAGCGGGTCCGCGAGGTGTTCCCCGAGACGCCCGACAAGGCGGTGGCCATCGCCGACTGCCAGTCCTTCCTCGACCCGCTGCACATCCTGCCCAACACCAACGGCACCCGGAACTGGGGCCTGTTCCAGATCTCCGACGCCCGGCTGCGGGACCTGGGCGGCACGCCGCGCGAGGCCCTGGACCCGGAGTGGAACATCCAGGCGGCCCGGAAACTGTGGAGCCGGGACCACGACTTCGGCGACTGGCCCCACTGCGAACGCGCCGCCGACGCCCCCCGCTCCCCGTCCCCCCGGCATTCGTCCACGACGGCGCGGCCACCGGGCTGAACCGGCTCAGGCGGTGGAACCGCCGTCCACCACCAGGTCGGTGCCCACGACCGACGCCGCGTCGTCCGAGGCCAGGTACAGCACGGCGGCCGCGATCTCCTCGACCGTCGAGACACGGCCGACCGGTACCGCGGTCCGCATGCGCTCCGCGCGGTCGGCCTCCGTCTCGCCCGGCTTGAAGGACATGGTGGTGGCGCTCGCGCCGGGTGAGACGGCGTTGATGCGGACGCCGTCGGCGATGTGGTCCAGGGCGGCGCCGCGCGTGAGGACCGACACGGCCGCCTTCGTGGCGCCGTAGGCGGTCATGCCGGGGATGCGGCCGTGGACGCCGATGCGGGAGGCGATGTTGACGATGGCGCCGCCGCCCGGCTGGGTGCGCATCCGGCGCACCTCGGCCTGGAGGGCGAGCAGCACGCCGGTGACGTTGATGTCGAGCATCCGGCGCCAGGCGTCCTCCGGGACGTCCGCGGCGGGCTGCCCGCCGGCCTCCAGGACTCCCGCGTTGTTCACCGCGACATCGAGCGAGCCGAAGCGATCCACCGTGGCGTCGACCAGATCCCGCAGGTCGTCGGCCCGGGTGACGTCCGCGGTGACGGCCAGGGCCTTGCCGCCCGCCTCCTCGATCAGCGTCACGGTCTCCTCCAGCGGCTCCCGGCGCCGTCCCGCGACGATGACGTGCGCGCCCTCCGCCGCGAACGCGAGGGCGGTGGCACGTCCGATGCCGGAGCCGGCGCCGGTGACGAGGGCGGTCCTGCCGATGAAACGGTTCCGCATGATTTCTCCTGCCGAGTTTCTTGACTGATCGGTTCAGCATTCGGGCATGAAAAAGGGCACCCTCTCGGAGTGCCCGTTCTCAGTCGAGCAGGGCCAGGGCCTGCTCCGCGGCGTCCCGCACCCGGCCCGGGTCCGCCGACGCCTTGCCGACGACCCGCAGCCCCTGCATCAGGACCAGCAGCATGCGGGCGAGGGTGCGGGGATCGCGTCCCTCGTCCAGTTCGCCCTGGGCCTGCGCGCGGACCAGGGCCGACCGCAGCAGGGTCTCCAGCTGGTCCCAGCTGTGCTCCACGCGACGGCACGCGGCACTGTCGTGCGGGGCCAGTTCGGCGGCCGTGTTGACGACGAAACAGCCGGTCGAACGGCGGTCGTCGGCGGTGGACTCGGCGGCGAAGCGGCGCACCACCGCCCGTACGGCGGGCAGCGCCGGCCCCGGCATCGACAGCTCGCCCAGCAACTGCGGGTCGCACGACTGCTGGTAGCGGTCCAGCGCCTTCAGGTACAGCTCGTGCTTGCTGCCGAAGGTCGCGTAGATGCTGGCGCGCCCCACGCCGAGGTGCGCGACGAGGTCGGACATCGACGTCGCCTCGTAGCCGCGCCGCCAGAACAGCTCGAGGGCTGCCTGGAGCGCGGCGTCCGGATCGAACTCCTTGGTCCTGGCCACGTACCGCAGCCTAGGTCCATCGAGAATGATCGGTCAAGAAAGGTTCTACGAGGTCCGCACCTTGTACGCCGTCACCCGGACCGTCTCGTCGTCCAGGCACTCGCCGGACGACAGGTCGAAGCGCTGCTTCAGCAGGGGCGAGGCGACGAAGGGGCGGCCCTGGTGGGTGCCGGTGAGGCCCCGGGAGAGGACGGCCGCGCCGGTGAAGGGGTCGCGGTTGTCGATGGCGAACAGGTCACCGGAGCGGTCACGGAAGACCGCGGCCTGCCGGCCGTCCGGCAGCAGGGCGGCCACCCCGCGGCCCGGGAGCAGCGCGCGCAGGTCGCAGACCGTGAACCAGTCGTCGTCCAGGGCGATCTCGATCGTGAGGTCGGTGGTCTCGGGTGCCAGGGTCATCGCTGGGCGCTTCCTTCCAGTACGTCAGCGGCGGGTCGCATGCCGATCGACAGCAGCGGCAGGTCGGGCTTCATCTGGTCGCGCTCGGGCACGAAGGCGACGACGGGGTCCGGGGTGTCCGGGGCGTTCACGAAGGACACGAACCGGGCGAGCTTCTCGGGGTCGTTGATGGTCTCGGCCCACTCGTCGCGGTAGTGCGCCACATGCGCCCGCATCAGCTGCTCCAGCTCGTCGCAGATGCCGAGCGAGTCGTGGACGACGACGTCCCGCACGTGGTCGAGGCCGCCGGGGATCCGCTCCAGCCAGGTCGAGGTGCGCTCCAGGCGGTCGGCTGTACGGATGTAGAACATCAGGAACCGGTCGATCAGGCGGACCAGTTCGGCGTCCGACAGATCCTGGGCGAGCAGGTCGGCGTGGCGGGGCGTGGCACCGCCGTTGCCGCCGACGTAGAGGTTCCAGCCGTTGGCCGTGGCGATCACGCCGAAGTCCTTCGACTGGGCCTCCGCGCACTCGCGCTGGCAGCCCGAGACCGCCGACTTGAGCTTGTGCGGCGACCGGAGCCCCCGGTAGCGCAGCTCCAGGTCGATCGCCATCTTCACGGAGTCCTGCACGCCGTAGCGGCACCAGGTCTGACCCACGCAGGACTTCACCGTGCGCAGCGACTTGCCGTAGGCGTGGCCGGACTCGAAGCCGGCGTCCACCAGCCGGGCCCAGATCAGCGGCAGCTGCTCGACGCGGGCGCCGAACATGTCGATCCGCTGACCACCGGTGATCTTCGTGTAGAGGCCGAAGTCCCGGGCGATCTCACCGATCACGATCAGCTTCTCCGGGGCGATCTCGCCGCCGGGGATCCGCGGCACGACCGAGTACGAGCCGTTCTTCTGCAGGTTGGCCAGGAAGTGGTCGTTGGTGTCCTGCAGCGAGGCCTGCTCGCCGTCCAGGACGTAGCCGCTCGCGCCGATCGTCGGGGCGAGGGAGGCGATGATCGAGCCGACGGCCGGCTTGCAGATCTCGCAGCCGTCACCGCCCCGGGCCTCCTCGCGGCCGTGCCGGTCGAGCAGGTCCTGGTAGGTGGTGATGCGCAGGGCATGGACGATCTCGTAGAGCTCCTCGCGGGTCTGCCCGAAGCAGCCGCACAGGCCCTTGTCGACCTCGACGCCGCTCGCCTCCAGCTCGGCGTTGACGAGCTGGCCGAGGACCTTCACACAGGAGCCGCAGCCGGTGCCGGCCTTGGTGCACTTCTTCACCTCGGGCACGGTCGTGCACTGGTGGTCGGTGACCGCGCCGCGGATCGCGCCCTTGGAGACGTTGTGGCAGGAGCAGACGATCGCGTCGTCCGGCAGCGCCGACGGGCCGAGCTGCACGGACTCCCCGGCACCGGCCGGCAGCACCAGCGACTCGGGCGAGACCGGCGGGACCGAGCCGGTGAACGCCTTCAGCGTGCCGTACGCGTCCGCGTCACCGACCAGGATGCCGCCGAGCAGCGTGCCGTCCCGGCCGATGACCAGCTTCTTGTACAGGCCCGCGCGGGAGTCGGAGTAGACGACGTCCAGGCAGTCCTCGGCGGTGCCGTGCGCGTCGCCGAAGGACGCCACGTCCACGCCGAGCAGCTTCAGCTTGGTGGACAGGTCGGCGCCGGTGAACGACGCCTCGTCGGAGGCGATGGTGGCCGCCGCCGTCTCGGCCTGCTCGTAGCCCGGGGCCACCAGGCCGTACACCCGGCCGTCGGAGGCCAGCGCGCACTCGCCGATCGCGAAGACGTGCGGGTCGGCGACCGTACGGCACTGCTCGTCGACCGTGATGCCGCCGCGCTCGCCGACCGTCAGTCCGCAGTCGCGGGCCAGCTGGTCGCGGGGGCGCACACCGGCGGAGAACACCACCATGTCGGTGGCCAGTTCGGAGCCGTCGGAGAGCTTCATGCCGGTGACGGCGCCCTCGGCGTCGACCAGGATCTCCTGGGTGCCCACGCCCGTGTGGACGCTCAGGCCCATCTCCTCGATGGTGCGCAGCAGCGCGGCGCCGCCGCCGTCGTCCACCTGGACGGGCATCAGCCGGGGCGCGAACTCCACGATGTGGGAGGTGAGCCCGAGGCCCTTCAGCGCGCCGGCCGCTTCCAGCCCGAGCAGACCGCCGCCGACCACCGCGCCGACCGTCGCCTTCGACCTGGCGTACTCCTCGATCGCGAGCAGGTCCTCGATCGTGCGGTAGACGAAACAGCCCTCGGCGTCCTTGTTCGGGACCGGCGGGACGAAGGGGAAGGAGCCGGTGGCGAGGACCAGGGTGTCGTAGTCGAAGACCTGGCCCGAGCGGGCCGTGACCCTCTTCGCCTCACGGTCGACGGTCTCGGCCGGGTCGCCGACGTACAGCTCGATGCCGTGCGTCGCGATGAACTCCATGTCGGTCATGGAGAGGTCCTCGGGCGTCTTCCCCGAGAAGTACGAGGTGAGGGCGACGCGGTCGTAGGCCGGACGCGGCTCCTCGCAGAGTACGACCACGCGGTGCGTGGCGGTCAGGCCGCGCTCGGCGAGCGCTTCGAGGAAGCGCTGGCCGACCATGCCGTGGCCGACGAGCACGATCGTGGGGGTCGACCCCGGGGTGGCCGTCATCAGGAGCCTCCATCGTTGGTGAGCAGGTGGAGCAGGGGGCCGCCGTCGGAGGGGAGCGGCTCTGCTCCCTCCCAGGCGCGGGCGAGCGCGCCGACGGTGCCGAGTTCGCCGACGAGGACCCCGCCGACCAGGCGGTCGTCGCGGACGACGACCTTGCGGTAGGTGCCGCGGGTGGCGTCGGCGAGCTGGACGACGTCGTCGCCCGGGAGCGCCTCGGTCTCGCCGAACGCGGCGAGGTCGAAGGGGCTGTCGTGCCCCGTGAGGGTGAGCCGGGTCAGCGAGCGCGTGCCGGTGTACCGGGCGTTCGTGTCCCCGGCCAGCAACTCGGCCAGCGCGTCGGCCTGTTCGAGTGCCGGAGTGGCGAGTCCGTAGAGCACGCCGGCGTGCTGGGCGCAGTCGCCGACGGCGTGGATGTGCGGGTCGGAGGTGCGCAGCTCGTCGTCGACGACGACGCCCTTGCGGACGTCGAGCCCGGCGTCCTGCGCGAGACCGACCCGGGGGCGGACACCGCAGGCGACGACCACCAGGTCCGCGTCGAGCGCGTATCCGTCGGCCATCTCCACCGAGCGGACCGCGCCACCGACGCAGCGCACGTCCCGCACGCGGCACTCGGTGTGCACCTCGACGCCGAGGTCGGTCAGATGCCGCTTGACGAGCTTCGAGGCGGCCGGGTCGAGCTGGCGCTCCATCAGCCGCTCGGACTGCTGGGCGAGCACGACCTGGGCGCCTCGAAGGGCGAGGGCCCGGGCCGCCGACACACCGAGGAGACCGCCGCCGACGACGACGGCCCGCGCGCCCGGCCGGACCGCCTTCGACAGCCCCAGGCAGTCGTCCATGGTCCGGAAGGCGTGGACGCCCTCGGGCAGTTCGTGATTCTCGGTGAACAGGCCCCGCAGCGGCGGCAGTACGGGGTTGGAACCGGTCGCGAGAACGAGCCGGTCGTATGCGATCACCGTCCCGTCCGCACATTCGACGGTCCGCCGCGCACGGTCGACGCCGACGACCCGGCCGCGCATGATCCGGGCCGGCGCCGGCAGGGCGATCACCTCGGGGCTGTACCGTCCGGCCAGCACCTCGGCGAGCAGGACCCGGTTGTAGGGCCGGTGCTCCTCCTCGCCGATCAGCAGCGCGGGCGTGCCGAGCTCACCGAGCCGCCGGGCGAGCCGTACGCCCGCGAGGCCGGTGCCGATCACCACCACACGCTCATTCGAGGTCAT
This sequence comes from Streptomyces sp. NPDC056373, assembly GCF_042262425.1. Lineage (NCBI taxonomy): Bacteria > Bacillati > Actinomycetota > Actinomycetes > Kitasatosporales > Streptomycetaceae > Streptomyces > Streptomyces sp. NPDC056373. The sequence continues at coordinate 341,177 of NZ_JBHJPX010000004.1, read as the reverse complement.
GTCCTTGAGCGTGCGGTGCCGGTGTTACCCGGTGGCATCACCTCTGTTTCCCGCGGGGAACGCTGCCCTCAGCGGGCCGGGGCGATGGGTGTGAGGGTTCCTGAACTGCGACGACGGCCGACTGTGAGGGCGCTCGCACCGGCGTCGTCCGGGCGTCGCACCACTCTCGCATAGGCTCGCGATCATGCCCGACATATCGCTGACCATGATCGTCCTGCTCTGCGTCGCGGCCCTCGCCGCCGGGTGGATCGACGCCGTGGTCGGCGGGGGCGGCCTCCTGCTGCTGCCGGTGCTGCTGCTCGGCCTGCCCGCGCACACACCCGCCGCACACGCGCTCGGCACGAACAAGGCGGTCGCCATCGTCGGCACCACGGGCGCCGCCGTGACGTACGCCCGCAAGGCCCCGGTGGACGTGCGCACCGCCGTCCGCATCGGGCTGGCCGCCCTCGCCGGGTCCTCCGCCGGGGCCTTCTTCGCGGCCGGGATGAGCACCGACGTCCTCAAGCCGGTGATCATGGTGGTACTGCTCGGGGTCGCCGCCTTCGTGATCCTGCGGCCCGCCTTCGGCACGGCCCCCGCGACCGGCCCGGCCGGCCGCCGCCGGATCCTCGCCGCGATCGGTTTCGCGGGCCTCGGCATCGGCTTCTACGACGGTCTGATCGGCCCCGGCACCGGCACGTTCCTGGTCCTCGCGCTGACCGCGATCCTCCACCTCGACCTCGTCACGGCCTCCGCCACCGCGAAGATCGTCAACTGCTGCACCAACGCGGGGGCGCTGGCCACCTTCGCCTGGCAGGGCGCCGTCCTGTGGCAACTGGCCGCCCTGATGGCCGTCTTCAACCTGGCGGGCGGCACCCTGGGCGCCCACACCGCCCTGAGGCAGGGCAGCGGCTTCGTCCGCGTCGTGCTGCTGACGGTCGTCTTCGCCCTGGTGGGGAACATGGCGTACGAGCAGTGGATCGCCTAGCGCCTCCGCAGGTCCAGCAGTTCGACCACTCCCGTCCCGTCCTCGTCCCCGTGCCCCTGCGCGACCCTGCGCTCCATGAGGCGCATGTACGGCGTCAGCAGCTCCGGACTGACCCGCTGCTCAACGGCCGTGCGCAGCAGGGTCGCGTTGCCCGCCACCTGCATCGCGAGGTTGGAGACGACGCCCCCGGTGTAGTCGCCGCTCTGGAGCCGCTCGGCGCCGGCGTGCGCGGCCGGGGCCATCGCGGTGAGCCAGTCCACGAGCAGCGGTGCGAGGTCCTTCGGTGCGATGTCCTCGGGGCGGATCAGTGCGAAGGCGTGGGCGACGCCCGCGAACATGCCGCTCATCGCGCTCAGCAGCGCCACGTCGTGCAGCGCGGCGAAGCCCGGGTCGGCCCCGGCGTAGCGGGTGCCGGCCGGGACGGCGAGCGTGTCGCGGTGCTCCTCGAACAGCTCGGGGGAGCCGCTGTAGAAGACATAGCCTCCTGATTCCGGCTGCCCCACCATCGGCGGTACGGCCATGATCCCGCCGTCCAGGAAACGGGCGCCGCGGGCTCGGGCCCAGGCGGCGCGGGTACGGCCCTGGGCCGGGGTGCCCGTGGTGAGGTTCACCAGGTCCCGCCCGGCCAGGTCGGCCCCTTCCAGGGCTTCGCCCACGGACGCGTCGTCCAGCAGGCAGGCGATCACGAGCCGGTTCGCGGCCACGGCCTCGGCCGCGCTCGCGGCGACCGCGGCGCCCTCGGCGGCGAGGGCTTCCGCACGGGCGGCGGTGCGGTTCCAGACGGTCACCTCGTGCCCGGCGGCCAGCCAGGTCCGGGCGAGGGCGGTGCCCATGGCCCCGGTGCCGAGCAGAGTGAGAGGAGTACGGGGAACAACTGCGGTGTCGGTCATGGCGTTTAGGCTCGTCGCAGGGGAGCGCCTGCTCAAGTACGTACTTCGCAGTGGGTGGTTACCTCGGGGAAAGGGTGCAGGCAGCGCAAGGGGAGGGGCGGGCATGGGGACGACCGGGCGGCGGCCGGGGGCGTACGTGTGCGGGATCGACGCGGCGATGGACGTGATCGGCGGCAAGTGGAAGGTGCTGATCCTCTGGGCGCTGGACGAGCGGCCGTGCCGTTTCGGGGAGCTGCGCCGCGAACTGCCGGGCGTCACCGAGAAGGTGCTCGCCTCGCACCTGCGGGAGATGGAGGCCGACGGGCTGGTGCACCGCGAGGCGTACGACGAGGTGCCGCCGCGGGTGGAGTACTCGCTGACGGCCCGGGGCGCCTCCCTGAACCAGGCGCTGGAACCGCTGGGTGCCTGGGGGAGGGCCAACGTCCTGGATGCGTCACCGGCTGCCGGTCAGGTGGGCGAAGACGACGACGTTGCCCTGGTACCCGGTGCCGCGTGACCAGCCGCCGCCGCAGGTGATGACCCGCAGCTCGGGGCGGCGGGCGGCACCGTAGACCTTCTCGTCGGGGAAGGCCTTCGCGGCGTACACCTCGACGGCGTCCACGGTGAACACCGCGACGCCGCCGTCCCGCCGGTCCACCTCGATCGTGCTGCCCCGGGCCAGGGCTCCGAGGTCGTAGAAGACGGCGGGGCCGTCGGCGTTGTCGACGTGCCCGGCGACGATCGCCGTGCCGCGCTCACCGGGGGTGGTGCCGGACTCGTACCAGCCGGCGAGGTTCTCGTCCGCCGCGGGCGGCACGTCGAGGCTGCCCGTCTTCGTCAGGCCGAGTCCCGTCAGCGGCGCGTCGACCCGGATCGCGGGGATGCGGATGCGGTCGGGCGGCGAGGGCGGCAGCGCGGGCACGGCCGGCCGCTCACCGGCCCGGCCGCCCAGCCCGGCCCGGGTCTGCGCGGCGGACGGCTGCGGCGGGGCGTGCGTCTCGGCGCCGTTGCGCAGCAGCCACACCCCTGAGCACAGGGCGAACACCGTGACGGCCGCCATGGCCGCGTTCGCGGGACTGCGGACGCCGCTGCCGAAGCCGGGGACCCTGCGCATACCCACCCCTTCCTGAGCTCGGGCCCCGTGCCCCCCTCCGGGCCGCGAGGGGCGTCGGACCCGGAGGGGGAGGGGACATGCGGTACCGGCGACGGACAGCGGAGGGTGTCCGTCAGATCCCGTCGCCTCTCGCCCGGCGATGCAGGAGCCAGGTACCGCCCGCGGCGGCGACGGCGAGAGCCGCCACACCGGCCGCGGTCTGCACGGGATCGGGGCCCAGGGCGCCGCCGACCCCCGTCTTCACACTCCCCCGGGGACGCACCTGCCCGCGCACCGGCGTCAGCGTGACCACCACGTCCCCGGTGAGCCGCCGGCCGCTGCGCCCGCAGGTCGCGGTGATCTCGTAGGTGCCGGGCTGCGCACTCGGCGGCACCCTGAACCGCCCGGTCGCGTCCTGCCCGTGCGCGTCCGGCGCCAGGCTGAGGGAACCCGCCCCGACCGCGCCGGCGTCGCCCGTCGCCGAACCGCCGTCGCCGCAGGCCGGCGCGCGCACCGTGACCTGCCCCCCGGGGACGACCGACGCCGGGGACACCTCCAGGCCGCCGGTGGACGCGCCGTGGGCGGGGGCGCAGGCGAGGGCCACGGCGGCGACGGCGAACGCGGTGGCGGTCAGCGGCCGGGCGGTACGTCGCATCGGTGCTCCCTCGAGCGGTTCGGTCGTGCGCCTGCCCTTCGAGGTAACGGGCAGCGGCACGACCGCGCTTGCTGAGGGGCCGTCAGAATTGGGGTGAATGGGTGTCAGGGAGCGGTGAACCGGCTGCCTGCCACAGCCGTTTCAGCAGGTCACAGGCGTTCGGTGGGCGGGGCGCGGAAAAGCCCGGGGTGCGCGTGTGAACGGGTGACCGGGTGTACGCGCCGGCGCCCGACCTGGCGGCGCCCGGCCTCGAGAACCGTCGAGGTACGGGTCCGGGGCGGGTGAATCCCACAGCCTGACACCGCGGCCCGCTTCTCTCACGTCGCCGCCCTCCGGCCCCGCGGCTCCTCACACCCGTGCCCGCCAGTCCCCGCCCGTGATGGCCCGTCCCCGGGCCCGAAGCCGTGCGGCGACGGCGGGCGCGGCCACGTACACCCAGGCCCGCAGGGCCGCCCCGTCGCACTCCCGGACGACCTTCCGCTCGACGCGCTCGTACAGACTGCGCGGATCCCCCGGCACGTACTCCTCCAGCCGGTCCAGCTCCGCGAGCAGGCCCGCGTAGGCCTCGGGCAGCGCGGTGACCAGCTCCCCGCTCACCGTGCCGCCGCCCGGCTCCTCGACCGCGTACGGGTAGCCCGGCCCCTCGTAGAGCACCGCGTCCGCGAGCCTGCCCGGCTCCTCGGAGCGGGTGCGGCCGCGCAGGAAGAGGCCGTGGTTGACCTCCCCCGGACGGAGGGTGCCGTAGACGAAGAAAGGCAGGGTCACAGGAACGATTCTGCACCCTCACACACCTCCACAGCGGGGCTATGGACATGCCAGGTCCGTGACGCCTTAACTCGCGGTCAACATCAACGCCGCCCCCGGTCGACCCCACGCGACCGGGTGCGCCCGTATGAGGAGACCGATGAGTCGGATACGTCATGTCCGCGGTTCCCGTCTCGCCCTCGCCGGTGTGGCCGTCACCGGTACCACCGCCCTGCTGGCCGCCGTTCTCTCCCCGGCCGCCGGCGCGGCCGACCGGCCGACCAGGCCGGGCGCGATCGAGGACGCGGAGGCGGTGCTCGCGGACCGGGCCGGAGCCCTGGGCCTCACCCCGGCCCAGGAGACGAAGGTCCGGGACGTCGTCGTCGACGAGGACGGCACCCGGCACGTGCGCTACGACCGCACCTACCACCGACTCCCGGTGCTCGGCGGTGACTTCGTGCTCCACCTGAACCCGGACGGCACCTACCGGGGCACGAGCCGTGCGACGAAGGCCGCGCTCTCCCTGGCGAGCGTCACCCCGAAGGTGACCGCCCCCAGGGCCGCCGACCTCGCGGCGGGCCTGCTGCGCGCCGCGCACCTCGGCGAGACCCTGAAGAAGCTCAAGTCCAAGCCCCGCCTCGTCGTCGACGCCCTGCACGGCGCCCCCAGGCTGGCCTGGCAGACCGACGCGGTGGCGCACGACGAAATCGGCAACCCGGTCGGGCGCACGGTGCTGACCGACGCGACGACCGGCGACCGCATCGACGCCTGGGACTCCATGGAGTCGGCGTCGGGCGACGGCAAGTCCCTCTACGGCGGCACGGTCCCGCTGGAGACGACGGCGTCCGGCTCCTCGTACCAGCTGAAGGACGCGACGCGCGGCGGCACCTACACCGGGGACGCCGCGAACAAGACGGACAAGTGCCTGCTGACCGTCTGCCTGACCCGCGCCCCCGCGACGCTCTTCACGGACTCCGACAACCAGTGGGGCACGGGCGAGGCCGCCGACCGGTCCACGGTCGCGGTGGACGCCCAGTACGGCACGGACGCCACCTGGGACTACTACAAGAAGGTCCACGGCCGTAACGGCATCGCCGGCGACGGCAAGGGCTCCTTCAACCGCGTCCACTACGGCAAGGACTACAACAACGCCTTCTGGGACGACAACTGCTTCTGCATGACCTACGGCGACGGCGACGGCAAGCTGATGGGCCCGCTGGTGTCGCTGGACGTCGCCGGGCACGAGATGTCCCACGGTGTGACGTCGAAGACGGCGGCGCTGACCTACTCGGGCGAGTCCGGCGGCCTGAACGAGGCCACGTCGGACATCTTCGGCACCCTGGTGGAATTCCACGCGGAGAACGCCGAGGACCGGGGCGACTGGCTCATCGGCGAGAAGGTCGTCCGCTCCGGCCTCGGCCGCGAGGCCCTGCGCTTCATGGACAAGCCTTCCAAGGACGGCAAGTCCGCCGACTGCTGGAACGCCAAGCTCGGTGACCTCGACGTGCACTACTCCTCGGGCGTCGGCAACCACTTCGCCTACCTGCTCGCGGAGGGCAGCGGCGGCAAGACCCTCAACGGCGTCGCCTACAACTCCCCGACCTGCGACGGCTCCACGGTGAACGGAATCGGCCGGGCCGCCCTGGGCAAGATCTGGTACCGGGCCCTGACGGTCTACATGACGTCCTCGACGGACTACGCGGACGCCCGCACCGCGACCCTGAGCGCGGCCAAGGACCTCTACGGCGCCGACAGCACCGAGCAGAAGGCGGTGGCGGCGGCCTGGAAGGCCGTCGCCGTGAGCTGACCGCTACCGCTCGACGGGCTCCAGCCGCACCGCGCACGCCTTGAACTCCGGCATCCGGGAGGTCGGGTCGAGCGCGGGGTTGGTGAGGGTGTTGGCGCGGCCCTCGCCCGGCCAGTGGAAGGGCATGAAGACGGTGTCGGGCCGGATGGCGTGCGTGATCCTCGCGGGCGCCACCGCCCGGCCCCGCCGCGACACGACGGCCACCGGATCGCCCTCGGCCGCTCCGAGCCGGGCCGCAAGCCTCGGGTGCAGCTCCACGAACGGCCCGGGAGCGGCGGCGTTCAGCTCCGCCACGCGCCGGGTCTGCGCCCCGGACTGGTACTGGGCCACGACCCGCCCGGTGGTCAGCAGCACGGGGTATTCCTCGTCGGGCTCCTCCGCGGTCGCCCGGTGCGAGACGGGGACGAACCGGGCCCGGCCGTCCGGCGTGGCGAAGCCGTCGAGGAAGAGGCGGGGCGTGCCCGGGTGCACGGCAGACGCCTCCCCGCCGGGCAGGGTGCCCTCGGCCTGACCCTTCCCGTCGGGCAGGGTGCCCTCGGCCGGGCCCTTCCCGTCGGGCAGGGCGCCCCCGCCCTCGCCCTCCGGCTCCACCGGCGCGGGGCACGGCCAGAACACCCCGTTCTCCTCGGCCAGCCTCCGGTACGTGATCCCCGAGTAGTCCGCCGCCCCGCCCGCCGACGCCCGGCGCAGTTCCTCGAAGACCTCCTCCGGATCGGTCGGGAAGCCCTTCTCCACGCCCAGGCGGGCGGCGAGTTCGTGCAGGATCTCCAGGTCGCTGCGGATGCCGTCGGGCGGGGTGATCGCCCGGCGTCGCAGCAGCACCCTGCCCTCCAGGTTCGTCGTCGTGCCCGTCTCCTCGGCCCACTGGGTGACCGGCAGGACCACGTCCGCGAGCTCCGCCGTCTCCGACAGCACCACGTCGCAGACCGCCAGGAAGTCCAGTGACCTGATGCGCTCCTCGATGTGCGCGGCACGCGGTGCCGACACCACCGGGTTCGACGCCATCAGCAGCAGCGACCTGATGTCGGTGCCCAGCGCGTCCAGCAGCTCGTAGGCGCTGCGCCCCGGCCCGGGCAGGCTGTCCGGGTCCACGCCCCACACCTCGGCGACGTGCGCCCGGGCGGCCGGGTCGTCGAGCTTGCGGTAGCCCGGCAACTGGTCGGCCTTCTGCCCGTGTTCGCGCCCGCCCTGCCCGTTGCCCTGGCCGGTCAGGCAGCCGTACCCGGAGCGCGGGCGGCCCGCCCGGCCGGTGGCCAGGCACAGGTTGATCCACGCGCCCACCGTGTCGGTGCCCTTGGACTGCTGCTCGGGCCCCCGTGCGGTGAGCACCATCGCCGACTCCGGCTCGCAGAACATCCGGACGACCTCGCGGAGTCGAGGAACGGACACACCCGTGATCCGTTCCACGTACTCGGGCCAGTGCGCCATCGCGGCGGCCCGGGCGTCCTCCCAGCCGGTCGTGCGTTCCCTGACGTACTCCTCGTCCACCCGGCCTTCGGCGATCACCAGGTGCAGCAGGCCCAGGGCGAGGGCCAGGTCCGTGCCCGGCCGGGGCGCCAGGTGCAGGTCCGCCTGCTCCGCGGTCTTCGTGCGGCGCGGGTCGATGACGATCAGCGTGCCGCCGTTCTCCTTCAGCTCGGTGAAGAACCGCAGCGACGGCGGCATGGTCTCCGCGAGGTTCGACCCCACGAGGATCACGCAGCCGGACTTCGGGATGTCCTCCAGCGGGAAGGGCAGCCCGCGGTCGAGCCCGAACGCCTTGATGCCGGCGGCGGCCGCCGACGACATGCAGAAACGCCCGTTGTAGTCGATCTGGGAGGTGCCGAGCACGACCCGCGCGAACTTGCCGAGGCTGTAGGCCTTCTCGTTCGTCAGCCCGCCCCCGCCGAACACCCCGACCGCGTCCGGCCCGTACTCCGCGCGCGTGCGGCCCAGCCCCGCGGCGATCCGCTCCAGCGCCTCGTCCCAGGAGGCGGGCACCAGCGTGCCGCCCTCGTCGCGCACCAGCGGGGAGGTCAGACGCACGTTCCGCGCCAGCACCGCCGCCGATGTACGCCCCTTGCCGCACAGGGCGCCCCGGTTCACCGGGAAGTCCGCGCGCTCGCTCACCTCGACGGTCCCGTCCGGGGCGGGCGTGAGGTTCATCCCGCACTGCAGGGCGCAGTACGGGCAGTGCGTGGGCGTCGCGGTGTTCTGCATGCCGTCCAGCGTGCGTCGGCCGTGTTACGCCGGGGACGGCTCCCTGTTACGCGGCCGGGACGGCAACCTCCCCGCCGCCGCCCCGCCCGCGTGAGGCAGGAGCCCGCCGCCCTGGCGAGACACAGGCCCGCCCTCCTTCAGGTCGTCGCCGACCGGCACGGACGTTGCCCGTGGGACGAGAAACGCCACATGTGGCTCATTGCGTTCCTTTCTTGGCCGATCCGACCTCGTTGAGAGTTGAAGCAGCGGCACTACGCTCTCGCTACGCGCAGCGCTCGCACGACTCCGCACGGCGTTCGACACCCGGGCATGCCCGCCGCTCACGGCAGCATCCACCCGCGGCCGGACCGCAGGTGGCAATCCGACCTCGAAACAGCCAGGAGGCCACCCGATCATGCCTCTGCGCCATTTGACCCCCCGCGACCAGCAGCTCTTCAGGCAGTACGGCCGAGGCCCCGCCGTCCCCGTCCCCGACCCCCTCCTGCACCACGCCGTCGCCCGGCACGCCGCGGCCACCCCGCACGCCGTCGCCGCCGAACACCAGGGCGCCCGCATCACCTACGGCCGGCTCGACCGCTGCGCAGGCGCCCTCGCCGCCCGCCTGGTCCGCGAGGGCGTCCGCCCCGGCGACCACGTCGGCCTGTTCGTCCGCCGCTCGATCCCGATGCTGGTCGGCCTGCTCGGCATCCTGAAGGCCGGCGCCGCCTACGTCCCCCAGGACATCGGCCTCGCGCCCCCGGCCCAGCTCACCCACGTCATCCGCACCGCCCGCACCCGGATCGTCCTCACGGTCGCCGAGCACGCCCACCGCGTGCCCCTGCCCGACGGCCATCTGCTGCTCCCGCTCGACGAGCCCCTGCCGTACGCCCCGGCCCCGCGCGTCCGCGTCACCGGCGACGACGGCGCCTACGTCCTGTTCACCTCCGGCACCACCGGCCGCCCCAACGGCGTGCGGGTCAGCCACCGCAACGTCGCCAACCTCCTGCTCACCGCCCCGGGCGACCTCGGCGTCCGGCCCGGCGACCGGGTCGCCCAGCTCCTCAACATCGCCTTCGACATGGCCGCCTGGGAGATCCTCGGCTGCCTCACGCACGGCGGGACCCTCGTCATCCGCGGCAAGGACATCGCCGCGGCGGCCCGCACGGCGGACGTGCTCGTCGCGACCCCGACCGTGCTGTCCGGCCTCGACCCGGCCGCCTGCCCGCGGGTGCGCACGGTCGCCGTGGCGGGGGAGCCCTGCCCACGCCCGCTGGCCGACCGCTGGGCCCGGCAGGCCGCCTTCTTCAACGGCTGCGGCCCCACCGAGACGACGATCGTCAACACGATGAGCCGCCACGTCCCGGACGCCCCGCTGCTCACCATCGGCCGCCCCACCCCCAACAACACCGTCTACGTTCTCGACGCCGACCGCCGTCCCGTGCCGGTCGGCGAGCCCGGCGAGATGTGGGCCGGCGGCGACTGCGTGTCCGCCGGCTACCTCGGCGACGACGCCCTCAACGCAGAGCGGTACGCCCCCGACCCCTTCCTCGGCGGTGGCCGGCGCATGTTCCGCACCCGCGACCTCGGCCGCTGGACGCCCGGCGGCGAGCTGGAGCACCTCGGACGCACCGACGACCAGGTGAAGGTGCGCGGCTTCCGCGTCGAACTGGACTCCGTCTCCTCCGTCCTGGAGTCCGCGGCCGGCTGCACGCGGGCCGTCACGCTGAAACGCGACGCCCGCACCCTGGTCTCCTTCGTCTGCCCGGCGGACGTCGACCCGGAAGCGGCGCGCCGGGCGGTCGCGGACGCCCTGCCCTACTACTGCGTCCCGGAGCGGATCCTCCCGCTGGCCCTCCTGCCCGAGACCGACCGGGGCAAGGTCGACAAACAGGCGTTGCTGCACATGATCGAGGAGCGCGTGGCGGTGGCGCGATGACCACCTCCCCGCCTCGGAACCAGCGAACCCGGAACCAGCAGGCCACCGACGGGCTCCCGCCTCTCCTGCCGGGCCCCCGCCGCCTGCTCAAGCACCCCCGCCTGATGCACTACAACCGGCTCGCGGCCCTGGTGCTCCTGGCCAACACGGCCTTCGCCTGGATCGGTTGGCCCCTGACCGCCCCCACCCTCGGGCACGCGGCCCTCGCCAACTTCGCCCTCGCCGTCGTCGTACGGCAGCAGTACGTCATCAACCTGCTGTTCCGGCTGGCGACTTCGGCGCCGACCAGCTGGCCGCTGCGGGTCCGCTGGTCGCTCGGCAAGGTGTACCACTTCGGCGGACTGCACATCGGCGGGGCACTGGCGGGCACCGCCTGGTTCCTGGCCTCGACGACCACGGCACCCGACGGCCCGGCCAGGGCGGTCGGGTGGACCCTGATCGCCCTCCTCGCCCTGATCATCGCCACCGCCCTGCCGCCCTTCCGCTCCCGTCGGCACGACCACTTCGAGAAGATCCACCGTTTCGGCGGCTGGACGGCGCTGGCCCTGTTCTGGACGCACACGCTGCTGGCGTCGCCGGGCCCCTGGGAGGTCGGCACGCTCGCGGTGATCACCTTCAGTGTCGCCCTGCCCTGGCTGCGGCTGCGCAAGGTGGACGTCCACCTCGAACGCCCCTCCTCGCACGTCGTGCTGGCCCGCTTCGACCACGGCGAGACCCCGTTCGCGGGCTCCTCCACCGCGATCAGCCGCAGCCCGCTGACGGAATGGCACTCCTTCGCCAACGTGCCCGCCCCCGGCGAGTCCGGCTTCCGGCTCACGATCTCCCGGGCCGGCGACTGGACCGGTTCCTTCATCGACGACCTGCCCCGGCAGGTGTGGGTCAAGGGCATCACCACGGCCGGGGTGGCCAACATCGAGGTCCTGTTCACCAAGGTGGTCTACGTCGCCACCGGCAGCGGCATCGGCCCCTGCCTGCCCCACCTGCTCGCCGCCCAGGTGCCCTCCCGGCTCGTCTGGGCGACCCGCGACCCCCGTACGACCTACGGCGACGCCCTGGTCGACGAGATCCTCGCCGTCCAGCCGCACGCCCGGATCTGGGACACCTCCCGGCACGGCAAGCCCGACATGGTGCGCCTCGCCCACGAGGCCTGCCGGGACTTCGGCGCCGAGGCGGTCATCTGCATCTCCAACAAGAAGCTGACCTGGCAGGTGGTCCACGGCCTGGAACGGCGGGGGATTCCGGCGTACGGCGCGATCTGGGACTCGTAGAAGGGGATGCTGATGAACCACCTGAAGCTGGAGCGGGACGGCCGGGTCGTGACCGTACGCCTGCACCGCCCGCACGTACGCAACGCGCTCAGCAGTGAGCTCCTCACCGAACTCCTGGACACACTGAGCCCGTTGGACGCGGATCCCGAGGTCGGCTGCTTCGTCGTCACCGGCTCGGACACGGTCTTCGCCGCGGGCGCCGACATCAGGGAGATGGCCGGGAAATCGGCCGTCGACATGATGGCCGAGGACTACTTCGCCGGCTGGGAGGAGTTCGCGGACCTCCGCACCCCCAAGGTCGCGGCCGTCAACGGTCATGCCCTCGGCGGCGGTTGTGAGCTGGCGATGATGTGCGACCTGGTCGTCGCGGGGGAGTCGGCCGTCTTCGGGCAGCCCGAGATCAAGCTCGGTGTGATCCCCGGCATCGGCGGCACCCAGCGGCTGACCCGGCTCGTAGGCAGGGCCACGGCCATGGACCTGGTCCTCACCGGTCGCACCATGGACGCACAGGAGGCTGGACGCTGCGGTCTCGTCTCCCGTGTGGTCCCCGACGACCGGGTCCTGCCAGAGGCCCTCGAAGCGGCGGCGGCGATCGCCTCGTACGGCAGTGCGGCGGTCAGCGCGGCCCGCGAGTGCGTCGACCGGGCCCTCGAAACCGGTCTGCGCGACGGGATCCGCTTCGAACGCCGCGTCTTCCACGCCCTGTTCGCCACCGACGACCAGAAGGAGGGCATGACGGCGTTCCTGGAGAAGCGCTCCCCGCGCTTCCACGAAGACGGACACAGGCCCGAAGACGAGCACGAGCACTGACACCGACACCCACCGACCGGCCGGGGGCGGACGCCCCCGGCCGGGTCACCCGCGAGGATCCCCGGCCGCCGCCAACGCCCGCCGCACACCCGGCTCCCGCGGCCCGAGGAAGCGCGGATCCGGACGGAACACCGCGTCCAGCGCGGCCTTCCCGGCGGCGAAGATCTCCCGGGTGCCCCCGTAGTACCAGGTCGCGTCGTGCACGGCGTCCACACCGACCCCGTACGAGGAGACCCCCGCCGCCTCGCACAGCGCCACCGCCCGCCGGATGTGGAAGCCCTGGCTGATCAGCACGGCCTGATCCACCCCGAAGATCTTCTTCGCGCGCACGCAGGAGTCCCAGGTGTCGAACCCCGCGTAGTCGCTGACGATCCGCCCGTCGGGCACCCCGTGCCGCGTCAGATAGGCGCGCATCGCGTCCGGCTCGTCGTAGTCCTCCCGGCTGTTGTCCCCGGTGACGAGCACCACCTCGACCCGCCCCTCCCGGTACAGCTTCGCCGCCGCGTCGAGCCGGTGCGCGAGATACGGCGAGGGCTCGCCCTCCCACAGCCCGGCACCGAACACCACCGCCACCTCGGTACGCGGCACGTCCGCCACCGTCCGCAGCCGGTCACCCGCCACGGCGTACATCCACGTCGCCGGAAGCAGGGCCAGCACGCACCCGGCCATCACGGCCTGCACCAGCCTCCGCTGCCCCCGCCGGGTACGCGGCAGCCGCGGTCTGCGCAACGTCACACGACGCATCGGACGGTCCCTCCCCAGGTCGGCCCCTCGACAGTCAGGGACGTCGTCCGGGACCGCCCGGTTCATCCGCAGCCACGTGACCAGCTTCACTCGTCTCGGGGAAACGGCAGGTCAAGGCAGCTCACACCGCCGCGTCCCACATCGTGAAGCGCTGGAAAACACCCGTGACGCCCATGCAACGGGAAGGCAACGCGCCACCGTCACCATCGGAGCATGCCCAGTCAGCTCAGCCTCGTCCCGCCGCCCGCCACGCGCCGCCCGGCCCCGCCCGCCCTCGTGGTCGTGGCCCACGGCAGCCGCGACCCCCGCGCGCTGAGCACGGTGAGCGCACTCCTCGACCGGGTCCGCGCTCTGCGCCCCGACGTGCCCGTGCACCTGGGCCACATCGAACTCAACGCCCCCCTGCTCCCCGACACCCTCGCGGCCCTGGGCGACACGGAGGCGGTCCTCGTCCCCCTCCTCCTCAGCCGTGGCTACCACGTCAAGCAGGACATCCCCGAGATGGCGGCGGCCTCCCGGGCCCGCACTCACCTGGCCGCCCCGCTGGGCCCCCACCCGCTCCTGGTCGACGCACTCCAGGCCCGCCTCACGGAAGCCGGCTGGGGCGGGACACCCCACCGCACCAGCGCGGTGATCCTCGCCGCCGCGGGCTCCCGAGACCCGGACGCGAAGACGGACACGGGCCGCACCGCCCACCTCCTGGCGACCCGCCTCGGCGTCCCGGTCATCCCGGCCTACGCCTCGGCGGCGACCCCGACGGTCGAAACGGCCGTCCGCACCCTCCTGGCGAGGGGCCGCCGCCACATCGCCCTCGCGTCCTACTTCACGGCCCCCGGCCGCTTCGCCACGGAGTGCGCCCGAAAGGCCCCCTGGACAGCGGCGGCCCCCCTGGGCACCCACCCCGCCATGGCCGACCTCGTCCTCCACCGCTACGACGAGGCGCTGGCGACGGCGGCTGCTCAACCGGTACTGGCCTCGGCCTGATGTCGCCGACGGGGACATGTCCTTAAGGGGCGCGGGGAACTGCGCGACCAGCCCAGAACAACGCGCACACGCCCCACAACAGAACCAGGCACACGCGTTGGCGCTTACTGTCGAGCCATGGACGGCACCGCACAACACCCCCCCGGCTACGACCCGACGTCAGTCGACCGCTGGGCCCCCGAACCCGACAAACGCCCCGGCCGCACCGCCTTCCAACGCGACCGGGCCCGGGTCCTGCACAGCGCCGCCCTCAGAAGACTCGCCGGCAAAACCCAAGTGGTGACGCCCGGCACCCTCGGCCCCGCCTGGGACGCCAGCCCCCGCACCCGCCTCACCCATTCGCTCGAATGCGCCCAGGTCGGCCGCGAGCTGGGCGCGGCCCTCGGCTGCGACCCCGACCTCGTGGAAGCCGCCTGCCTCTCCCACGACCTGGGCCACCCGCCCTTCGGCCACAACGGCGAACAGGCCCTCAACGAGTTCGCGGCGGACTGCGGCGGCTTCGAGGGCAACGCCCAGTCCCTCAGGCTCCTCACCCGCATCGAGCCCAAACGGTTCACCCCGGAACGCTCCGTCGGCCTCAACCTCACCCGCGCCGCCCTCGACGCCGCCACCAAGTACCCCTGGCCCCGCGGCGCCCACCCCACCGACCCGGCGTCGCACAAGTTCGGCGTCTACGAGGACGACCGCCCGGTCTTCGACTGGCTCCGCAAGGACGCCCCCGGCACCCGCACCTGCTTCGAGGCGCAGGTCATGGACTGGTCCGACGACGTGGCCTACTCCGTGCACGACGTGGAGGACGGCCTGCACGCCGGTCACATCGACCCGAACTGCCTGCATGCCGACCCCGAACGCCGGGACGTCTTCCAGGTCGCCCTCGGCCGGTACGTGCCCGCGGACACCGACCCCGCCGAGCTCGCCGAGGCCCTGGACCGGCTCCTCGCCCAGGAGTGGTGGCCGCACGGCTACGACGGAACCGCCGTCGCCCAGGCCCGTCTGAAGGACGCCACCAGCCAGCTCATCGGCCGCTTCTGCCTGGCCGCCGAGACCGCGACCCGCACCGCCTGGGGGTACCACCCAGGCCGTTCAGGCACTGGGGGAGGCGCCGGGCGGCTCACCCGGTACGCCGCGGAGCTGGTCGTCCCGCGCGAGACCCGCATGGAGTGCGCGGTCCTCAAGGCCGTCGCCGACCTGTACGTCATGCAGCGCGCCGAGCAGGAGCGACTGCGCGCCGACCAGCGGATCGTCGTCGCCGAACTGGCCGAGGCGCTCACCGCCCGCGCCCCGGACGGCCTGGACCCGCAGTTCCGCGCCCTGTTCGACCGAGCGGGGGACGACAGGGCGCGCAAGCGGGTGATCGTCGACCAGATCGCCTCCCTCACCGACACCTCCGCCCGTTCGCTTCACGCCCGTCTGACGGGGCAGGGATGAAACTGGCGTGACCGGCGGGACGCGAGCACCCCCGAATGTGACCCTCCGTGGCCTGATCGGGTCACTCCCTCTTCCCGCATCACGCTCCGTGCGGGACGCTCGCAAGTGGCGACACCCTGACGAGGAGGCACCAAGTGGTCGACGCGGATCAGACATTCGTCATCGTCGGAGGCGGACTGGCCGGCGCGAAGGCGGCCGAGACGCTCCGCGCGGAGGGCTTCACCGGCCGCGTGATACTGATCTGCGACGAACGCGACCACCCCTACGAGCGCCCGCCCCTGTCCAAGGGCTACCTCCTCGGCAAGGAGGAACGCGACAGCGT
Organism: Streptomyces sp. NPDC056373; assembly: GCF_042262425.1. Taxonomy (NCBI): domain Bacteria; kingdom Bacillati; phylum Actinomycetota; class Actinomycetes; order Kitasatosporales; family Streptomycetaceae; genus Streptomyces; species Streptomyces sp. NPDC056373. Next base: position 325,372 of record NZ_JBHJPX010000004.1, on the reverse strand, counting down.
CTTCGTGCACGAGCCGGCCTGGTACGCGGCCCACGACATCGAGCTGCACCTCGGCCAGACCGTCGACGCGATCGACCGCACCGCGAAGACGGTCCGCTTCGGCGAGGACGGCACCCTCGTCCGCTACGACAAGCTGCTCCTGGCGACCGGTGCAGAGCCGCGCCGCCTGGACATCCCGGGCACGGACCTGGCCGGCGTGCACCACCTGCGCCGCCTCGCCCACGCCGAGCGCCTCAAACACGTCCTGACCAACCTCGGCCGGGACAACGGCCACCTCGTCATCGCCGGGGCCGGCTGGATCGGCCTGGAGGTCGCGGCGGCGGCCCGCGAGTACGGCGCGGAGGTCACGGTCGTCGAGCACGGGCCGACCCCGCTGCACGGCGTGCTGGGCCCGGAGCTCGGCGCGCTCTTCGCCGAGCTGCACCGCGAGCACGGCGTGCGCTTCCACTTCGGCAGGCGGCTGACGGAGATCGTCGGCCAGGACGGCATGGTCCTCGCGGCCCGCACCGACGACGGCGAGGAGCACCCGGCGCACGACGTGCTCGCGGCGATCGGCGCGGCCCCGCGGGTCGCTCTCGCGGAGGCGGCCGGGCTGGACATCGCCGACCGGGCGCAGGGCGGTGGCATCGTGGTCGACGAGCGGCTGCGCACCTCCGACCCCGACATCTACGCGGCCGGCGACGCGGCCTCCTTCCACCACGCCCTGTTCGCCACGAGCCTGCGGGTGGAGCACTGGGCCAACGCCCTGAACGGCGGCCCGGCGGCCGCGCGCTCCATGCTGGGCAGCGACGTGACGTACGACCGGGTGCCCTACTTCTTCTCCGACCAGTACGACCTGGGCATGGAGTACTCCGGCTGGGCGCCCGCGGGCAGCTACGACCAGGTGGTGATCCGCGGGGATGCCGGGAAGCGCGAGTTCATCGCGTTCTGGGTGAAGGACGGCAGGGTGCTGGCCGGGATGAACGTGAACGTGTGGGACGTCACGGACAAGATCCAGCGCCTGATCCGCTCCCGGGCGAGGGTGAACCCGGAGTCCCTGGCGGACCCGCACGTTCCGCTGGAGGGCCTCGCCTCCTAGCCGTCAGGACTGTCGGCGGACCACCGTAGAATTCACGCGTGGCAGGACGGATCAACGACGAGGACGTGAAGGCGGTACGGGACGCGGTCCCGATCGACGCCGTGGTGTCCGAGTACCTCCAGCTGCGCAACGCGGGCGGCGGGAACCTCAAGGGTCTGTGCCCCTTCCACGACGAGAAGTCGCCGTCCTTCCAGGTCAGCCCGAGCAAGGGGTTCTTCCACTGCTTCGGCTGCCAGGAGGGCGGCGACACCATCACGTTCGTGATGAAGATCGACCACCTCTCCTTCTCGGAGGCGGTCGAACGCCTGGCCGGCCAGGCGGGCATCACCCTGCGCTACGAGGAGGGCGGCTACAACCCCTCCCACCAGCGCGGTGAGCGGATCCGCCTGGTCGAGGCCCACAAGATCGCCGCCGACTGGTACGTGGAACAGCTCGCCACCAGCCCGGAGGCCGACACCGGCCGCCAGTTCCTCGCCGACCGCGGCTTCGACCAGGCCGCCGCCCAGCACTTCTCCGTCGGCTACAGCCCCCAGGGCTGGGACCACCTCACGCGCTTCCTGCGCGGCAAGGGCTTCACCGACAAGGAGCTGATCCTCTCCGGCCTCTCCCAGGAAGGCCGCCGCGGCCCCATCGACCGCTTCCGCGGACGCCTGATGTGGCCCATCCGCGACATCGGCGGCGACGTCGTCGGCTTCGGCGCCCGCAAGCTCTACGAGGCGGACAACGGCCCGAAGTACCTGAACACGCCCGACACGGCGATCTACAAGAAGTCCCAGGTCCTCTACGGCATCGACCTCGCCAAGAAGGACATCGCCAAGGCCTCCCGCGCGGTCGTCGTCGAGGGCTACACGGACGTGATGGCCTGCCATCTCGCCGGCGTGACGACCGCCATCGCCACCTGCGGCACCGCCTTCGGCGGTGACCACATCAAGATCCTCCGCCGGCTGCTGATGGACAACGGCTCGGCCCGGGTCATCTTCACCTTCGACGGCGACGCCGCCGGTCAGAAGGCCGCCCTGCGCGCCTTCGAGGACGACCAGAAGTTCGCCGCCGAGACCTACATCGCCATCGCCCCTGACGGCATGGACCCCTGCGACCTGCGCCTGGTCAAGGGCGACGAGGCCGTCGCCGACCTCGTCGAGCCCCGCACCCCCCTCTTCGAGTTCGCACTGCGCCAGATCGTCAGCCGCTACGACCTCGACACCCCGGCGGGCCGCGCCGCCGCCCTGGACGAGGCCGCCCCGATCGTCGCCCGCATCAAGAACAGCGGCGCCCAGCACGAGGTCGCCGTCCAGCTCGCCGGCATGCTCGGCATCCTCGACACCCAGTTCGTGGTCAAGCGCGTGGCCCAGCTGGCCCGCTGGGCCCGCGACCGCGGCGGCAAGGGCCCCGCCCCGGAGCGGCACCACCAGGGACAGCAGTACGCCGGCCCGCCCCGGCCCGCCGCCCCCCGCGGCCCGGCCCTGAACCTGCGCAACCCCGTCTTCGCCACCGAGCGGGAGCTCCTCAAACTCGCCCTGCAGCGCCCCGAGCTGGTCTCCCCGGCCTTCGACGCCTACGGCGTGGACGAGTTCACCGCCCCGCCCTACGCCGCCGTCCGCCAGGCCATCCAGGACGCGGGCGGCGCCGAACCGGGCGTCGCCGACCCCCAGGACTACCTGGTCAGGGTCCGCGAGGCCGCCCCGGACGACGCCGTCCGCGCGATGGTCACGGAGCTCGCCGTCGAGGCGATCCTGCTGCACAAGGGCGTGAAGGGGGCCGACGAGGTGTACGCGGGCGCCCAGTTGGTGACGGTCCGCCGCCGGGCCGTGGAGCGCCGCATCCGCGACATCACGAGCCGGCTCACCCGCCTCGGAACCCACGGCGACCCGGCCGAGCTCGCCGCCGTGCAGAACGAACTGTGGGTCCTCCAGCAGTACGACCAGACCCTCCGGACGCACGGCGCCGCCGCGCTCTGACACGGGTCAGGCCCCGGCCCCCTCGAAGGCCGGAGTCACCGCGCGCACCAGCCGCTCGGCGAACTCCCGCTCGTCGTACCTGAACCGCGGGTACTCGGTGACGAAGTGGTTCCACTCCACGGAGCCGACCGCCTCCACCACGTCCTCCAGGAGGACCTGCTCGCGGTACGAGTACGGCCACTCGCCCGACAGCCGGAACACCTCGTGCAGCAGCTCGTAGCGCAACGGGTACCGCTCGGCCAGCAGGACGGCGTCGTACAGGTCCTTGCCCTGGGCGTGCGCGTCGTTGATCACCCACATCAGCTTCCACGCCAGCGACAGCTCCGGCGTCGCGGCCTGGACGAGCGCACCGCCCGGCAGCTCGACCGGCCCGGGCTCCTCGGGCAGCCGCTCGTTGAAGACGAAGTCCAGCTGGACGTGACCGCCGGGCAGGCCGGGGGCGCCCCAGGGGAGCACCATGCGCCGGCCGGGCACGCGGTCGTACGTCCAGATGTCCTCGACGACCGCGCCGCGCGCCGAGATCCCGACCCCCTGGCCCCGCGCCTCGGCCAGTTCCTGCGCCGCTGCCGCGATCCCGGCCAGCATCCGGTCCGTCCGGCCGTCCTCCATCCGCCAGGTGTGCGGAACGACGACGAAGTCCAGGTCACCGGGCTCGCGCGCGGCCTCCCCGAACCACGCCGACATCAGCACGCTGCCCCGCAGCACCAGCGAGTCCACCCACGGCGAGTCGCTGATCGCGGCCAGGACCAGATGCAGCGCCTGCCGGCGGGCCGCCCGCCACGCCTCGCCCCGCGTCGGGTCGGCGAAGGCCGGGTCGGTCGCGCGATAGGCCTTGTGGAGGTGCTTCAGGGCCGGGTCGAAGACCGGGCGCTGCACCACGTCGTCCCCCGGCACCGGACGCAGCGTCTTCGGCAGGTGTTCCGCCCTGCGGGTGGCGTCGTCGAGAGGCTCACGGGGGATCTCGGAACTCCGCCAGCCGAACCGCTCCCACGCCGTCCCTGTCATGCCCCTGCCCCCACCGGTTCCTCCAGCCATCCCTCGTCCACCGACACGTCACTGTCGTACAGCACGAACTCCCGCTCCACACCGAGCACTTCGCGGTCGCTCAGCTCGGTCAGCAGCCGCTCCAGTGCCCGGCCCGCGCCCTCGGCGTCCACCGCGTGGCAGCGCTGGGTCACGAACCGCTCCTGGTGCTCACCCCGCACCCGCCGGGCGTTCCACGACAGATGGGCGCCGTGCGGCACGACGCGCGCCGCGAGAGCCGCCAGGTCCGTGTCCGCGGTGAGCCGCAGCTTCACATGGTGCTCGAAGTAGCGCCCGTCGTCGCAGGGCCGGCGCGGCACCTCCGGCGACCAGGGCGACGACTCGATCTTCACGCGCACCGGATCAAAACCGTCCGCCCGCAGACGCGCGGCCACGTCCCGCACCCGCGCCGCTTCGCAGGCGTACGACGGCGAACCGGACAGGGTGAGCATCGGCTGGTCGCGCATCCGGCCCCTGGCCAGCACGATGTGCGTGAGCTCGAACCCGCCCGCGGCCGCCCAGCGGCGCAGCCGGGCGAGCTCGTCGGGGCCGGCGCAGCGGACCGTCACATGCGACTCGTACAGGGCAGCGGACATCGGCCGATCGTCGCAGACCAGTGGCGTACGGGGCATCCGGGTTTCCCACGAGGGGCGACCGCGCGGTCACGGACCGGAAACAAAAAGTCACCGCACGCCCCTCGTGGCGACGATGTGTCTTACCCCACACTGGGTTCCGGTGCCTGAGTCCTCGGAGCGCGGCCGATCCGTCACCCACGGGTCCCAGACCCCCGCGGTTCCGCTCATCGCGTACGGGACGGAAAGCGGCGAGGCCGACTCCGCCCCCGAAGTACCGCTGCCGCACTCCAGGGCAGCGATCATCCTGGAGGTCGCCCCCGTGCAGACCCAGACCCTCACCCAGACCGACGCCGATGCCGCCCCCGGCGCCGACGGTGCCGCGCCGGACGCGGAGGCCGACGCCCTGTCAGGGGTCCCGGCGCAGAGCCGCGCCGTGCACCACCCCGAGGCGGAACCGGAGCCGGAGCCGGAGGAGCCGGAGGAGCCGCCCGCCGAGGCCGTCGAGGCGGCCGAGCCGCCGGAGGCCGTCGAACCCCGGCCGGTCCGCACCGAGACCGGCAGCCCCTCCTCGGACCTGTTCCGCCAGTACCTGCGGGAGATCGGCCGCATCCCCCTGCTCACCGCCGCCGAGGAGGTCGAACTCGCCCGCCGTGTCGAGGCCGGACTGTTCGCGGAGGAGAAGCTGCGCCTCACCCCCGACCTGGACAGCCAGCTCGCCCTCGACCTGGACCGGCTCGTCGTCATGGGCCGCATGGCCAAACGCCGCCTGATCGAGGCGAACCTGCGCCTGGTCGTCTCCGTCGCCAAGCGCTACGTCGGCCGCGGCCTGACGATGCTCGACCTCGTCCAGGAGGGCAACCTGGGCCTGATCAGGGCGGTCGAGAAGTTCGACTACGCCCGCGGCTACAAGTTCTCCACGTACGCGACGTGGTGGATCCGCCAGGCCATGTCCCGCGCCCTGGCCGACCAGGCCCGCACGATAAGGGTCCCGGTCCATGTCGTGGAGCTCATCAACCGGGTCGTCCGCGTCCAGCGCCGCATGCTCCAGGAGCGGGGCTACGAGCCGACGCCCGAGGAGGTCGCGGCGCATCTGGACCTGCAGCCGGAGCGGGTCAGCGAGGTTCTGCGCCTCGCCCAGGAGCCGGTGTCGCTGCACGCGCCCGTCGGCGAGGAGGACGACGTCGCCCTCGGTGACCTCATCGAGGACGGTGACGCGGCCTCTCCGGTGGAGTCGGCGGCGTTCCTGCTGCTCAGGGAGCACCTGGAGGCGGTCCTGTCGACCCTGGGGGAGCGGGAGCGGAAGGTCGTCCAGCTCCGCTACGGCCTGGCGGACGGCCGCCCGCGCACGCTGGAGGAGATCGGCAGGATCTTCGGGGTGACCAGGGAGCGCATAAGGCAGATCGAGTCGAAGACGCTGAACAAACTGAGGGACCACGCCTTCGCCGACCAGCTGAGGGGTTATCTGGACTGATGCCGTGTGCGGGTCCGGTGGGGCTCGTTCGCGCAGTTCCCCGCGCCCCTGAAGGGGCGCGGGGAACTGCGCGAAAAACCACGATGGCGCCGCAGCCGCTCCACGACCCCACCCGGCACCCCCGGATCGCGACTCAGTCCACTTCCGCCACCGCCTGCGCGAACTGCGCCTTGTACAGCCGCGCATACGCCCCGCCCGCCGTCAGCAGCTCCTCGTGCGCGCCCTGCTCGACGATCGACCCGTTCTCCATGACGAGGATCGTGTCCGCGTCCCGGATCGTCGACAGGCGGTGCGCGATGACGAACGACGTGCGGCCGTGGGCGAGTTTCGCCATGGCCTTCTGAATGAGGACCTCCGTACGGGTGTCGACCGAACTGGTCGCCTCGTCCAGCACCAGGATCACCGGGTCGGACAGGAACGCCCGGGCGATGGTGATCAGCTGCTTCTCACCGGCACTGACACCGGTGCCCTCGTCGTCGATCACCGTGTCGTACCCGTCCGGCAGCGTCCGGACGAACCGGTCCGCGTGCGCCGCCCGGGCCGCCTCCTCGATCTCCCCGCGGGTGACCTCCCGGGACGCGCCGTACGCGATGTTCTCCGCGATCGTGCCGCCGAACAGCCAGGTGTCCTGCAGCACCATGCCGATCCCGGCCCGCAGTTCGTCCCGCGACATCCGCCCGATGTCGACCCCGTCGAGCGTGATGCGCCCGCCGGTGACGTCGTAGAACCGCATCAGCAGGTTGACCAGCGTGGTCTTGCCGGCGCCGGTCGGGCCGACGATGGCGACCGTGTGCCCCGGCTCCACCTTCAGCGACAGGTCCTCGATGAGCGGCTTGTCGGGGTCGTAGCGGAACGACACGTGCTCCAGCGCCACCTGCCCGCGCAGCTCCTCGGGGCGCACACCCGGCACCGGGTCCGCTTCCTGCTCCTGCGCGTCGAGCAGCTCGAAGACCCGCTCCGCCGAGGCGACACCCGACTGCACCAGGTTCGCCATCGAGGCGACCTGCGTCAGCGGCATGGAGAACTGCCGCGAGTACTGGATGAACGCCTGCACATCACCGATCGACAGCGAACCCGAGGCGACCCGCAGGCCGCCCACGACCGCCACCAGCACGTAGTTCAGGTTCGACACGAACATCATCAGCGGCTGCATGACCCCGCTGTTGAACTGCGCCTTGAACCCCGCCTCGTACAGCGCGTCGTTCTGCTCGGCGAACTGCCGCGCCGACTCCTCCTGCCGCCCGAACACCTTCACCAGCGCGTGCCCGGTGTACATCTCCTCGATGTGCGCGTTCAGCTTGCCCGTCGAGCGCCACTGCTGCACGAAGTGCGGCTGCGACCGCTTGCCGATGCGCGTGGCCACGACGAACGACAGGGGCACGGTCACCAGCGCGACCAGCGCGAGGATCCAGGAGACGTAGAACATCATCGCGAGCACGCCGATGATCGTCAGCACCGAGTTGATGAGCTGGCCCATCGACTGCTGGAGGGTCTGCCCGATGTTGTCGATGTCGTTCGTCGCCCGGGACAGCACCTCACCGCGCTGGCGCTGGTCGAAGTACGACAACGGCAGCCGCGACAGCTTCGTCTGCACGTCCTCCCGCATCCGGAACATGGTCCGGTTCACGGCCCGGTTCACCAGCCGTGTCGCCACCGCCATCAGCAGCCCGGCCACCGTGAACACGCCCAGCGCGAGCAGCAGCACATGCCCGACGGCCGTGAAGTCGATGCCCTCGCCCGGGGTGAAGTCCGTGCTGCGCAGCATGTCGGCGACGTCACCGTCCCCGCGCTGCCGCATGGAGTCGAGGACCTGCTCCTTGCTCGCCCCTTCCGGCATGCCCCGGCCGACGATGCCCGCGAAGACCAGGTCGGTCGCCTTGCCGAGGATCTTCGGCCCGACGACGTTCAGGCCGACGCTGAGCACCACGCACAGCAGCAGCAGGTAGATGGTCACGCGCTCCGGCCGGAACCGCGCGACGAGCCGCTTGCCCGACCCCTTGAAGTCGAGCGAGCGGGAATCGGGGCCGCCCCCGGCCATCATCCGCCCCATGGGCCCCGCCATCAGGCAGCCTCCGCTTCCGTGAGCTGGGAGAGCACGATCTCCCGGTAGGTCTCGTTGTCCGCCATCAGCTCGTGGTGGCGGCCGGTCCCGACGACCCGGCCCTCGTCCAGGACGACGATCCGGTCGGCGTCCCGGATGGTCGCCACCCGCTGCGCGACGATCACGACGGTCGCCTCCGAGGTCTCCTGCGTGAGCGCGGCCCGCAGCGCGGCGTCCGTGGCGTAGTCGAGCGCGGAGAACGAGTCGTCGAAGAGGTAGATCTCGGGCCGCTGCACCAGCGTGCGGGCGATCGCGAGCCGCTGGCGCTGACCACCGGAGACGTTCGTCCCACCCTGCGAGATCGGCGAGTCGAGACCGCTCTCCAGCCGCTCCACGAAGTCCTTGGCCTGCGCCACCTCCAGCGCGTGCCACAGCTCCTCGTCGGTGGCGTCCGGATTGCCGTAGCGGAGGTTGGTCGCCACCGTCCCCGCGAACAGATACGGCTTCTGCGGCACCATCCCGACGGTCCTGGCGAGCAGCTGCGGGTCGATCTCCGCCACCTCCACGCCGTCGACGAGCACCTGCCCCTCGGTCGCGTCGAACAGCCGCGGCACCAGCCCGAGGAGTGTGGACTTGCCGCTGCCGGTCGAGCCGATGACCGCGGTCGTCTCACCCGGCCGGGCCACGAGGTCCACTGCCCGCAGCACCGGCTCCTCGGCACCCGGATAGCGGAAGCCCGCCCCGCGGATCTCCAGGTGCCCGTGCCGGCGCAGCTCCCGCACCGGCGCCGACGGCGGCACGACGCTGGAGGAGGTGTCCAGCACCTCGTGGATCCGCTCGGCGCACACCTCCGCGCGCGGCACCATCATGAACATGAAGGTGGCCATCATCACGGACATGACGATCTGCATCAGATAGGCCAGGAACGCCGTCAGGTCGCCGATCTGCATCCCGCCGCTGTCGATCCGGTGCGCGCCGAACCACACCACGGCGATCGACGACAGGTTCACCACCGTCATGACGATCGGGAACATCAGCGCGAGCAGGTTGCCGGTGCCCAGCGCGAAGTCGGTGAGATCGGTGTTGGCCTTCCGGAAGCGCTGCTGCTCGTACTCGTCCCGGACGAAGGCCCGGATCACGCGGTTGCCGGTGATCTGCTCGCGCAGCACCTGGTTCACCGAGTCCAGCCGCTCCTGCATCGCCCGGAACAGCGGCCGCAGCCGCCGCACGATCAGCGTCACGCAGATGCCCAGCACCGGCACGACCGCCACCAGCACCCCGGACAGCGGCACATCGAGACCGAGCGCCAGCACGATGCCGCCCACGCACATGATCGGCGCCGACACCAGCAGCGTGAACGTCATCAGCGCCAGCATCTGCACCTGCTGGACGTCGTTCGTCGTCCGCGTGATCAGCGACGGCGCCCCGAAGTGACCGACCTCACGCGCGGAGAACGACTGCACCCGGTCGAACACGGACGCCCGCAGATCGCGCCCCAGCGCCGACGCCGTACGGGCCCCGTAGTACACGGCGCCGATGTTGCACACGACCTGGACGAGCGAGATGCCGATCATCAGGCCGCCGTAGCCCAGGATGTAGCCGGTGTCGCCGTTCACGACACCCTTGTCGATGATGTCGGCGTTCAGCGTGGGCAGGTAGAGCGTGGCGCAGGTCTGCAGGAACTGCAGCAGCACCAGGAGAGCGATGGGTCTCTTGTAGGGCCTGAGACAGGTCCGCAGAAGTCGTATGAGCACGCTGCTTCTCTCGGAGTGGACGACGGGGCGAGTGGTTGCCCCTGGCCCCTATCGTCGAACACTCCACCCGCGTTACCTCAACCGAATTAACCCAACAGGCGGTCGATCCCCTCAGAGGGCACCGGGGTGCGTCTGCTCCCGCACCGCCACGAACTGCTGCCGCACCGCCTGCCCCACGGCCAGCTCGTCCCCGGGCTCCAGCACCTGCGCCACCGCGCCCTGCCAGGCCGGCGGGTTGCGCACGTCGAGCGTGCCCTGCGAGGCGCCCAGCGCCCAGGCGGCCTGGCGGGCGGCGCCGATCGCCGCGTAGTCCGCGGGCTGCGGCACCACGACCTGCGTCCCGAACAGCATGGGCGCCGCGGCCTGCACGGCGGGCAGTTCGGCGGCCGGCCCGAGCAGGAACACCCGCCGCACCTCCACACCCCGGCCGCGCAGCACGTCCAGCGCGTCCGCGAGCCCGCAGAGCATCCCCTCGAACGCCGCCCGCGCCAGGTGCTCCGCCTTCATCGACTCGCGCCTGAGCCCGGCCAGGGTTCCGGCGGTGTGCGGCAGATTCGGCGTCCGCTCGCCTTCCAGATAGGGCAGCAGCACCAGCCCGTGCGACCCCGGCGTCGACTTCATCGCCAGGTCGGACAAGCTCTCCAGATCCGGCAGCCCCAGCAGCTCGGAGGCCCCGCGCAGCGTCCGTACGGCGTTCAGCGTGGTGACGACGGGCAGGTGCATGCCGGTCGCGTCCGCGAGCGCCGTGATCATCCCGGACCCGTCGACCAGCGCCTCGGGGTGCACGGCCATCACGGACCCGGACGCGCCGAGCGACACCACCGCGTCGCCGAGGCCGATGCCCAGACCGAACGCCGCCGCCATGGTCTCGCCGGTTCCCACGGAGATCAGCAGCCCCTCCGGCGTCGTACCGGCCGCGTCCGCCGGGCCGATCACCTCCGGCAGCATCACCTGATGGCCGAGCGCCAGCTCCACGAGGTCGGGCCGGTAGCCACCGGTGGCCGCCGACCAGTAACCGGTGCCGGACGCGCCGCCCCGGTCGGTGGTTCTCCTGACCGGCCGGCCCAGCAGCTGCCACACCAGCCAGTCGTGCGCCTGGAGGAGGATCGCGGTGCGCTGCGCGTTCTCCGGCTCGGTGCGGGCCAGCCAGCGCAGCTTCGTGATCGGCTGGGCGGCCTGCGGCACACACCCCACCGCCTGCGCCCACGCCTCGCGCCCGCCGAGCGCGTCGATCAGATCGGCCGCGGCGACCTGCGTGCGCTTGTCACCGCCGACCATCGCCGGCCGCACGGTGTTGCCCTGCGCGTCCAGCGGCACGACGGCGTTCTGCTGCGCCGAGACGCCGATCGCCTGCACCCCCTCCAGCAGCCCACCGCCCGCGGCCTCGCCCAGGGAGAGCAGCCAGGCCTGCGGGTCGACGTCCGACGGACGGCCGCCGCCCTCGGGGCTCTCCACCGGATGCGGCGCATATCCCTGCCTGAGCACGGCTCCGGAGTCCGTGTCACAGACGACGATACGAGTGAAATCGGGTGAACTGTCCAACCCGGCGACTATCCCCATGGCCAAAATTCTGCCGCACGCTCCCATGGGGTCGGGCCATGGGCGCCGTGGGGGGTGTCGCCGGGTTTCGAGTGCGGGCTCGTCGTGGCTGGTCGCGCAGTTCCCCGCGCCCCTTTCAGGGGCGTGACCCTGCTCGGCATCAGGAGATCAGGTGTTGCTCGTGCCCCAGTCGTCCTCGCCCCCGTTGTGGGTGGCTCGGTCGCGCAGATGGCGGACGCGGTCCGCCACCGACTCGGGGACCCGGTCGCCGACCTTGTCGCTCACCACGTGGTACGCCTTGCCCGCGAACTCACGGCCCTGGTGGGCCGCCGTCTCCGCGGTGTTGCGCACGGCAGGGTTCTGCGCGAACTGCCGGGCTGACTTCTTCAACTGCTCGTAGCGCTCGCGTCCGGCCCTCGTGCCCAGCACGTAACCAAGGACGACTCCGGCGACGAACGTGAGCCGGTAACGCATGGCGGCCACCCTTCCCTTGCGTAGATCTCCGGTGCGGTGACGGCGCCGGGGAGTACCGATTGGCAAAGCACCCCCCTGCTTGCGCTAATGTATGTGTCGCAGCGAGCGCGCGCCCCCTGGCGGATACCCAGGTAGGTGCGTTCGATGCAAACGAGACCTTCCTCGGTAGCTCAATTGGCAGAGCAGCCGGCTGTTAACCGGCAGGTTACTGGTTCGAGTCCAGTCCGGGGAGCTCGGTCCTCCGTAGCTCAATTGGCAGAGCAGCCGGCTGTTAACCGGCAGGTTACTGGTTCGAGTCCAGTCGGGGGAGCAGGTCGAAAAAGGACCCCACGCAGGGGTCCTTTTTCGTGTCCGTTCCGCTGTCCCGGGAACCGCGCGGCACCCGGCGCAGTCCTCAAGGTCACGTAGGCCGTGCGAAGCCGCCCACCCGAAGCAGGAGATCGTATGAGCGGCTATGCTGCGGCAGACGGCGCGCACACATGTACGCGACACGCCGCTATGGGGCGGTAGCTCAGCCGGTTAGAGCAGCGGACTCATAATCCGTCGGCCGTGGGTTCGAGTCCCACCCGCCCCACTTGCGCAGGGCTGTGACCTGCGGAAACGTTCATTTTTGGCTGTTGGATCGTCAACTTTGCCTGGACGGACTGAATCCGCTGCTCGTGGGTTTGGAGGCCGACGGCGGTCGGGGGAGCTCCAAACCCTCTGACCTGCGGCTGAGTAGATGATCGAGGGTGTCGCTCGTGGTCCGGGCGGCTGCCCTTAGGGCCGATGCCAGGACCCAGGGGCCGTACAGGGGCCGGGACGGCGCAGACGTGTCCAGGCCGACGGGGTTTCGGGGTCGATTCGTTGTCCCATTTGATGGTTGCGTGGCTGGGGCAGCCATCCGCAGGGCGGACAATTGAGTACCGGGCCGGCGGCGGAGGCAGTGCTGATACCGGCGCGACGGTGCGCGGACGCGGTAGGGCGACGTCGGCTGCCGTCTGTGCTGTGGAGAACCTGTCGCTGCTGAGGAAGGGTCCCGGCGATGGCTGAGGGGCAAGGAAACGGCCCCTCTCGGCTGGCCTCGCGCCACAGTCGCTCGCCTGGAGAACTCCTGGCTGTAAGGAACCGCTGCCACCGCGGCAGGTGCCGTGGTTTTGCCAGTTCAGGTGAAGCCCGGCCAGTCGGCCAGGCAGGTCCCATTCCGGGTGCGGCAGGAATGTACGACGCTCTGTCAGAGCGGTTCCTCCCACTCACCGGTGGGCCCCGCCCGGGCGGCCGGACCGGCATGCGGGCTGGTCACCGGTGCTGCGCCGTGGCCAGCTCGTCGGTGTACCGGCCGAGGACGTCCTCGGTGGCGGGGGCGGGGCCGAACAGCTGCTCCTGGCGGCGGGGGTCGGCGACGTAACGGCCGGTGTCGAACCAGCTGAACATCGCGGCCATGTCCTTGACCAGGGGCATGAAGCGTCCGGCGACGGCTCCTGCGGTGCGGGCGACGACGGACGGGACGGCCCGTACCTTGATCTTCGTTCCGGCCCGGTTGCCCATCAGGTCGGCCATCTCGCGCGTGCTGACCGGACGGTCCCAGCCGATGTCGATGCGTTCACCGTTGTCCGCCTCGGCGTCGACGGCGGCCGCCAGGTACGCCGCGAGGTCGGAGGTGTGGACGAAGGTCAGCGGGACGGTGGTCTTGCCGATCCACGTCAGGCGGCCCTTGTCGATCGGGTTGCCCGCCATGGTCGCGATCTGGTCGAGGAAGGCCCCCGGCCGCAGTGCGAGGAACGGGACGCCGAGCTGTTCCAGCTTGTCCTCGGCGAGCTTCTTGTGCCAGAAGTGCGGGACCTGGGGCGTCTGGTCGCTGGTGAGGATGCTGGTCAGGACGAACCGCCGGATGCCGGTGCGGTGGGCGGCCTCGGCGAGGTTGGCGTTGCCGACGGTGTCGATGTCGTGCGCGTTCCTGCCGCCGCGGGTGTAGCCGGCAGCGGTGGTGATGACGGCATCGGCGCCGTTCATGGCGGCGACGAGCGAGTCGAGGTCGAGCATGTCGCCGCGGGCGATCTCGACACCCCGGGTTTGGAGCCTGTTCGCGTCGGTGGTCGGCCGGACCAGGGCGCGGACGTACTTACCGCGCCCCAGCAGTTCGTCGACGACCTTGCCACCGAGGGAGCCGGTCGCGCCGACGACGAGGACGGGGAGGGTGGTGGTCATGGGGGTCTCGCCTTCCATCAGGTCAGTGGTGGGGATGGGGTGGGCGGGGGAGGGACGGTCGGGGACGTGGGTGGCCAGGGACGTGGGTGCTTTCGACCCGGGTCGCTCAGGGGGCGGCCCTGTGGTGGGCGGGTCCGCGGCGCGGGTCACCGGCGGCCTGGTGGGGAGCTTGAGGAGGTCGACGGTGACCCGGGGGCGGGTGATGCGTCCGTCCCGATGGCGGCCGGCCGTTGGGCCGGCGACGGGGGAAGGGCTCGCCGGGCCCGCGGGGTGTTGCCCTTGGGCGCTGCCCCGTCCCCGGAAGAGTTCCGTCCTGCTTGCACCGGGACAGCTCGTGCTTGCCCCTGACGCTGGGGCCCCGCTCACCCCCGCCCGCCCCCGTCCTCACTGCGTACGCGGGGGCAGCGGGCGGGTTCCGCCACAGGCGCCGGAACGGCTCGCCACTTCGCAAGAACGCCGGGAACGAGGCGCACTCCAGGCCGGACCGGGGTGCGGGTCTAGGGGAGTTACTCGGACTCGTCCCGCGGAAGAGCGGGGTTGTTGATCGCGTCGGCGATCGCGTAGGCGGTGCGGACGAAGGACTCCGCCTGCTGCGCCGACAGATTGAGCGCGGAGGTCTCCTCCAGGGCCCGCCACATGGCCGCGATGGGCTCGCGCATGGCACGGCCCTTGTCGGTGAGGTGCACGACCATGACACGCCGGTCGTGTTCGGCCGGCTCACGGACGAGCAGACCGGCGTCCTGCATACGGCGCAGGGACTTGGACACGGTGGAGTGGTCCAGGCCGACGCTCGCCAGCAGCTCGGACTGGGACTGGCCGTCCCGGTCGAGGAGTTGCATCAGCAGCAGTTCCTGTCCGGGATGCAGGTCCATCTCACGGAGCATGACGCCGGCGCGGGCGCGGTGGGCGCGGGCGAGCTGGAAGATCGCGTAGCTCATCGGCCCCTCGCTGGCTGTAGAGGGGGCGCGGTGTGTGGAGGCGGGCATGATGCGGGTCCTCAGACGGTGTGGGTGGGGTAGTCGGTGTAGCCGGCCACTCCGCCGCCGTAGAAGGTCGCCGGGTCGGGGGTGTTCAGCGGCGCGTCAGAGCGTAGCCGCTCGACCAGGTCCGGGTTGGCAAGCGCGAGGGCGCCGACGGAGACGAGGTCAGCCACGCCGTGGTCGATGTCCTTGGCGCGGGTGGGCAGGTCGGTGCCGGCCCGGTTGAGGATCAGGGTGGTCGGCCACAGTGCGCGCAGGGTGCCCAGCAGCTCCTCGTCGCCCGCGTGCATCACGTGGAGGTATGCCAGATCGAGCGGGCTCAGGGCGCGCAGGAGCGCCGGATACAGCTCGGCGGTGTCCGACTCGGCGATGTCGTTGTAGGGGTTGCCGGGGGAGATACGGATACCGGTGCGCTCGGCGCCGATCTCGTCGGCCACGGCAGCGGCCACCTCGACGGCGAAGCGGATGCGGCCCTCGATCGAGCCGCCGTAGCCGTCGGTGCGCTGGTTGGTGTTGTCGGACAGGAACTGGTGCACCAGGTAGCCGTTGGCGCCGTGGATCTCCACGCCGTCGGCGCCTGCCGCGACGGCAGCCGCAGCGGCGCGGCGGAAGTCGTCGACGGTCGCAGCGACCTCCTGCGTCGACAGAGCACGGGGTGCCGGCATCTCCTGGGGCCCGGACGCGGTGAACATCACGCCCTGCGGCCGGATCGCCGACGGGGCGACCGGCTGCCGACCGTGGGGGGTGTTGTCGGGGTGGGCGATGCGTCCGGTGTGCATCAGCTGGATGACGATCCGGCCATCCGCTGCGTGCACGGCGTCGGTGACCTTGCGCCACCCGGCGATCTGCTCGTCATTGTGGATGCCGGGAGTGAGGAGGTAGCCCTGGCCATCGGCGGAGGGCTGGGTTCCCTCAGTGATGATGAGCGCGTGCGAGGCCCTCTGGGCGTAGTACTCGGCGTTCAGCTCGTTCGGTACGCCTTCAGGCGTGGAGCGGTCACGGGTCATGGGGGCCATGACCAGTCGGTGCGGGAGGGAGATGTCACCGACGGTGGTCGGTGTCCACAGGGAGTGCAGCATGAGGGGTCCTTCGACAGGGCGGTGACCGGCCGGTCACCGAAAGGCAGCGGGTGGTCGTGTGGAGGCCGGGGGGCGTGCTCAGTCGACGTTCAGGACGAGCTTGCCCCGCACGTGCCCGGCGTCGCTGACCTTCTGGGCCTTGGCCGCCTTGTCGAGCGGGTAGGCGGTGACGGTGGTGACGAGCTTGCCGGCCGCGGCGTCCTGGGCCAGGGCGGCGAGGCGGGCGGTCGAGCGTTCCGGGGACCCCTGGGAGAAGGTGATGCCCAGCTGTCGTGCACCGAAGTCGGCGATGGTGACGATGCGCTCGGTGCTGCCCCGCAGGGTGACGGAGTCCTCCAGGGCGCCCTTCCCGGCCAGGTCGAACACCGCGTCCACGCCTTCGGGGGCCAGCGCCCGCACCCGCTCGACCAGGCCCTCGCCGTACACGGTCGCGGTGGCGCCGAGCGAGGTGAGATAGTCCTGGTTGGAGGGGCCTGCGGTGGCAATCACGCGCGCTCCGCGGGCCGTGGCGAGCTGGACCGCCAGGGTTCCCACCGCTCCGGACGCGCCGTGCATCAGCACGGTCTCCCCGGCGGCGACACCGAGCAGGTTCAGGACCCGCTCGGCCGTCTCGCCCGCCACCGGCAGCGCGACCGCGTGCTGCCAGTCGAGTCCGGCGGGCTTGGGGGCCACGGTGGTGGCCAGCGCGTACTGGGCGTACGAGCCGGTGTCCGACCAGCCCTGCACCTCGTCACCCACCTTCACGTCCGTCACGCCCTCACCCAGGGCGTCCACCACGCCGGCGAGCTCGCCACCGGGGACCGCGGGGAAGGTCGTCGGGCGGACGGCCTCCATCATCCCGGAGCGGATCTTGCCGTCCAGCGCGTTCAGGCCGGCCGCCTTGACCCGGACGCGGACCTGCCCGGGGCCGGGCTGCGGGACCTCGACGTCCGCCTCGTACAGCACTTCCGTGCCTCCGAAACGGTCGAACAGGATGGCTTTCATGACGACTCCTCTCGCGCCCCACCCATTTAGGTGGCTGGACACATAATTACCGTAACAGCAAACATGTGGCTAGCCAAGTATTTGCTGTCGATCGCGCTGGGCGAGGGCGGTCGTGGTCGCGTCGGTCTCTTCGGGGCGGCGGTCGAAGTGGGAGGCGCCCCGCCGGAGCGCACCTTCCCCCGCCACGGGCTACCTCGATTGGAAGCTGGAAGACGGGCCGGTCGGGCCCCGGCCGGCGGTGTGCGGCTTCTTTTTGCCCGGGGCTCGGGTCGGCTCGCGGTTGGCCGCCGGTCAGCCTGCTCCGCGACCCTCTCCTCCAGTCGAGCCAACGGCTCGGTGTCCGGCTGTTCCAGCGGGAGGCCTGGCGCGCCGTACGGCCCGGCCTGGTCGCGGATTTCTCTGTTGACGAGCGGTCGTTCAGGGTCGGTACCACCACCTGTCCGCTTGCTGTGCTTGCGTGACGACCTCACGGTCCAACAGGTTTCCCTTCGGCGGTCGGACGGGACCCGGGTCGCCCTTCTCGCGGGGCATGTGGCCGAGCGACTGAACGGCTCCTGGGCCATGAGGGGGCAGTAGTACGTCGTTGGCCTCTCTGTGTGGGTCCACGGCAGACAGTGCGCATCGATCGCCATGTGCTCGGTGGACGGCTGAACGGCCGCCGCTTGGCGTCGAGTGGCAGGAGGCCGTCGCCGGCATCGTGGGGGATCGGTAGTGGCGCGTCCGTACTGCGAGAACGGTAGCCACTCTAATTATGACGTCAGTGGTGTATGCTGCTGGTGTAATAATTTGCAGCTGGGGGTGTGTGCATGGCTTGGAAGATTGTCGTGGTCGAGCCGGCTCTTTCGTGGCTTCACGGCCTGCGCCGTACTGACCGCGACACCCTGATCCAGGTCAGCCAGGCTGTCACTGCCCTTCAGGAGGAAGGTCCCGCGCTGGGCCGGCCTCTGGTGGACACGATCAAGGGCTCGGAGCTGTCGAACCTCAAGGAGCTCCGCCCCGGCTCGGCAGGGGCTACGGAAGTGCGGTTGTTGTTCGTGTTCGACCCGGACCGCCAGGCAGTGATCCTGGTCGGCGGTGACAAGGCGGGCAACTGGTCAGGTTGGTACCGCGTCGCGGTGCCCCAGGCGGAGCAGGCGTACGCGGAGCATCTGAAGCGAATCGATGGAGAGGACGAGGCACGATGACTGATCACCTCAAGGATCCGCAGGCTGTCTCCTGGGGAGACCTGGCCGAGGATTTCGCCTTCACCGATGCCGAAAAGGACCAGATCCAGAAGGGGGCGCAGGCGATGGTCCTGGCCTCCCGTGTGCACCGCCTCGCCGAGTTGCGGAAGCGGCAGCACACCACACAGGTTCAGGTGGCCGAAGCCATGGGCGTCACCCAGGCCCGCGTCTCGCGCATCGAGAAGGGCCAGCTGGAGCGCAGCGAGGTCGACACCCTCGCTGCCTATGTCAAGGCGCTCGGCGGCAAGTTGAAGATCGTCGCTGACTTCGGTGACGAGACTTACGTCCTCGGCTGACCTGATCGACACGCTGTGCCCAGGCCCATGCGCCCGGTGGACAGATTCGCTTCGTGACGTCAGCGATGATGCTCCACCCTGGTACAGGGTGGAGCATCATCGCGTCGGTAAGGCACTCCGCTGTGCGAGGGTTCCATCCCCTCGGCTGAGCTGGGCGGACGCGGCTGCTGCTGTGGCAGGCGTCCAACTCGTCGAGCCTCAGGGGCCATTGAGGGGCCACAAGGACAGGAACGCATCGACAAGCACCACGCAGGACTGACACGGATCAGCGCGTCTGGCCTGCGAAAACGTCAGGAATGAGCGTTGATCGACAAGGACCGCCAAGATTCCCAAAGGACTCATAATCCGTCGGCCGTGGGTTCGAGTCCCACCCGCCCCACTTGCGCAGGCTCCTGACCTGCGGAAACGTTCATTTTGTCCTGCCGGATCGTCAATTTTGCCTGAACGGACTGAATCCGCTGCTCGTGAGTTCGGCTCCGTTGCGGTCGGTGTTGGTTCATATCGCTCTGAACTGGGCGGATGGTGCGGTCCGGCGATGGGGCAGGCCGCTGCGGATGGCGTGTGTGCGGCCTTGGTGCCCGATTCTGGACGCTGGCTGGACATGAGGATTCAGAAGTGCCGCCCGGGGACCTTCGAGTAGGCGGCTTTGTCGAGCCGGCGGGTGGGCACGGAGGCAGTCCGAATGGGGTGCGGTCCGAGTCGGGAGGCGGAAACAGCCCGTACTGGAAACGGCCCAGAGAGGATCGGCAGGCTGGGTGGGAGCGGCCGGGCGTCGAGCACGACCTTGCCCGACAGCGCGGCTGCGGGAAGCCCCCGTAGGGAGCCGGCGGATGCTCACCACGACCCGGTCACCGGCGCGGGCCGCCTCCTCGGGTGTCGCGGTGCGGGCTCGTCGGCCGAGCTTGGCCCCCGTCTCTGCCAAGGTCTGGGCACCGCGGGATTTGGACACTAGGAATCGCGAGCCGGGCGAGGTTCGTGACGAACGACGCCCTGCTGCGCCCCGATCTCACCGCCGAGGATCTGGTTCTGTTCAGCGGCTCCCTGAACCAGGCCGCCCTGATGACCGGCGACAGCCATGCGGGCCAGGAGAGCGCCGCCTTCTGCGCATCTCCCTCGACCGCCTCAGCAGCCGCAACACCGCACCCGTACGAGTCTCGGTGACGGGGAGAACGGCCTCGCCGCAGCGGGCGCTGTTCGCGCGAAGACACCGGATCAAGAGGAAGAGGCCGACCTCTTGCATGAGGTCAGGCCGGCTCCGTTCGCCGACGATCCGGCCGTCGGCCATGTAGTAGAAGCTCATGGCCGGCACCGAGACCTTGTTGTCGAAGTGTCACCTGAAGACCACCGGGTGACCGCCATCCGCCGGGCGCTTTGTCGAATGCCGGGAAACGATGGGAGAGGTCACCACGAGCGACCAGCCGCCGACTCACCTCGCGAAGCATCCGCATCGCGCTGGAAGGACATGTCATGACCGCTACCGCTCCCAAGGCTCCGACCGCACCAGGGGTGCGGTCCTGGTGGGGGATCCCGTACGCCACCGCCGAGCGGTACCGCCGTCCCGTGGTCGCGGGCTTCGATCCGAGCCTCCCGTACGACCGCAAGGGCGTCTTCTGTACAGCCCGACAGCGGTGACTGGCTCGAAGCAGACAGCGGGATGGGTGAGGACTGCCTGAACCTGAACGTGTGGGCCCCCGAGGAGCCGGCCGACAAGGCGCTCCCGGTGACGGTGTACATCCACGGGGGCGGATTCGAGGTCGGCGCGAACACGCAGATCACCTCGAACGCCGCCGGTCTCGCCGCGACGGGGCGCGTGGTGGGCGTGTCCGTCAACTACCGGCTCAGCGCCCTGGGCACACTCTCGCTCTCGCAATACGGCGGGAAGCTTGCCGAAGCCAGCAACCTCTTCCTCCAGGACATCATCGCCGCGCTCACCTGGATCCAGCGGAACATCGCCCACTTCGGCGGCGACCCCGGCAACGTCACCGTCTACGGTCACAGCGCCGGCGCCTACTCCACCTTCGGGCTGCTCGGCGCTTCCTCCGCCGACGGCCTGTACCGGCGCCTGGCCGGGTTCTCCGGCGGGCCGGCCCGCTCCATCCCGGCCTGGTGGGCCGAGGAACTCGCCCACCGGTTCGTCACCGAACTCGGTGTCGCGGACAATCCGGAGAAGGTGCTCGACCTCGACCCGCTCTCCCTGCGGGACGCCCTGCGCAAGGTCCTCCCGACGGACCTCGGAGTCCGCGGCGGGGTGGACAACAAGGCCACCGGCGTCGTCCTGGACATCGGGCAGCCCGGCGCGGTGGTGCACGCCCACCCCATGGACGTACTCGCCTCGGGCGTGCACCGCGACGTGGACGTGCTGCTGAGCATGGCCGGCGACGACATGGGCTGGTGGGTGGCGAACGACCTCGACCGTTTCGACCCGGGGACCGTCGACCGCGTCGTCGACGAGGTCGCGGGGTGGCGTATCTCCCGCTCCCGCGCGCAGAAGATCGTCGACGCCTACGACCAGGGTGGCCGTACCCCGGCCGAGGTCCGCGCCGCGGTCATGGCGGACTACCTCTTCGCGCTCCCCGCCGCCCGCGGCGCCCTGGCCCACGCCGCCGCCGGCGGCAACGCCCACCTCCTCGTGATCGGCCCCGCCGCGGGTGCGCCCGCCGTGCACGGCACCGAGATGCACGCCCTGGTCGGCCAGGAAAAGCCGGGCCGCAGCGCCGAGCAGGCCGAGCGTGACACGCGGATCCGCGACATCGTCCTCGACTTCACCACCGGCGAGCAGTCCCGCCTGTGGCCAGCCGTCACGGACCAGCCGACCTCGGAAACCGTCGGCAATTCTCCCTTCGAGGGCACCGCTCACTACCAGCAGGTCCTCGACCTGTGGGAAGGCATCGACCGCCCCTGATGGCCGGCGGGCGATACGGAACAGCGCAGGAGACACATGGAGTGAGGTACTCGACATGAGCCGACCGACAGCAGCCGGCGACGGCGCACCGGCGACGATGCGGGCTGTCGTCGTCACACGACCCGGCGGCATGGAGGCACTTCAGATCAAGGACGTGCCGGTGCCCGTCCGCAAGCCCGGCTGGGTGCGGATCAAGGTGAAGGCGTTCGGCGTCAACGAATCCGAAGTCACCACCCGCAAGGGAGAGTCGGACGCCGAGGTCACCTACCCGCGCATCCCCGGCATCGAAGGCGTCGGGATCGTCGATGAGGCCGACGATGACAGCGGGCTGCGACCGGGGCAGCAGGTGGCCACCATGATGGGCGGCATGGGCCGCTCGTACGACGGCGCGTATGCCCAGTACGTGACCGTGCCCGCGGCGCAGGTCATCCCGTTCGAGACCACCCTGCCGTGGGAGGTCGTCGGCGCACTGCCGGAGATGTTCCAGACCGCCTACGGATCCCTGACCCGCGGGCTGGACCTCAAGGCCGGGCAGACGCTGCTGATCCGCGGCGGCACCTCCACCGTCGGGCTGAGCGCGGCAGCGATCGCGAAGGACCTCGGAGCCACCGTCATCTCCACCACACGCAGCCTCGACCGGGCCGGGGAACTGCGGGCGGCGGGCGTCGACCATCCCCTCGTCGACGACGGAACCCTCGCCGGCCAGGTGCGGGAGCTGCTGCCCCACGGTGTCGACGCCGCACTTGAGCTGGTGGGCTGCTCGGTCCTCGCCGACACCCTGCGCACCGTCCGTCGCCACGGCACAGTGTGCTTCACCGGAGCCCTGGCGGGCCAGTGGACGATCCCCGACTTCAGCCCGTTCATGATCCCGGGCGGAGTGCGCCTGACCTCCTACGACGGTGCGGCGACCGATCTCCCGGCCGACGTCCTGGCCCACCAGCTCCAGGCCATCGCAGAAGGACGCCTCAATGTCCCGGTCGCGAAGGTCTACCACGGCCTGGAACAGGTCCGGGACGCCCAGGCCGACCTCGAGTCCGGCACCACGCCGGGCAAGCACGTCGTCGTCCTTGACGACTGAGACCCGGACGACCGACGACTGAGAACTGATCGCGGGGCGCGACAAGGTCATCGCGCACAGCGAGTCGATCTCCTCGCTACGCCGCACCGGCCCGTGCTGAGGACCTCAGCCGGCTGCCGCGCGCCTACATCGACACCGGCTCGGCCGAGGGGTTCCGCGACGAGATCCTGATCTACGCCGGCCGCCTGTCAGAGGCGGGCGTGAGCGTTGATCTCCACATGTGGGGCGGAGCCTTCCACGGATTCGACATGTCGGTGGATCATGCGGCTGTGTCACGCTCTGCCAACGCGACCCGTGAGGAGTTCATCCGGCGGGCTCTCGACAGGTGAGCGGTGCGACAACGCGCAGATTGCGAAGACAGCCTTCGCCTCCTGACGAGCAAGGGGCGTCCGCCGCGTTTCCGTCAAGCGTCGGTCCTCGCCTCGCCCGCCGCGAAGGCGGCCGGGGTGAGGCCGGTGCGGTCGCGGAAGAAGCGGCCGAAGTTCGCGGGGTCGGTGAAGCCGAGGTGGGCGGCCACGGCCCGGGCGTCCCACCGGGCAACTCCCAGCAGGCGCCGGGCTTCCAGGAGGCGCCGCTCGTCGATGAGTTCACGCACCCCCTTGCCGGTGGCGTCCCGGGCGGCCCGGCTGAGGGTGCGGACCGAGCAGCCGAGCAACTCGGCGTAGTCCGAGGCCTGGTGCAGTTCGCGAAAGTGCAGTTCAAGGGCGTCCAGGAAGCGTCCGTACCTGTCGGCGCGGCCCGCGTGGGCCGTGGCCGTGCCGACGGGGGCGATGCCCGGGGAGTTGGCCAGGCGCAGCAGCAGCGATTCGAGCAGGCTGCGCCGCAGGGCGTGGTGGATGTCGAGGGGGCGGCGCCCCAGTGCGCGGTGTTCGTCCAGGAGCTGGAGTGCCGTCTGCTGGAGCCAGGCGGTGTCGTCGGGGTGCGGGCTGAGTACGGCAGGGGCCTCGTGCGCGGTGAGCGGGGCCAGGAGACGGGCGGGGTCGGGCCGCAGCACGTCCGGTTCGAACAGGATGAACGGGCCGCGGGCCGCGCCGGGCGGATGCCAGCACTGCGCGTGCCCGGGACGCACCCACAGCCACTGCCCGGGGGTGACGGTCCGCGTGACGTAGTCGACATCGTGCCGCAACTCACCCTCGGTGACCCCGATGAGGTAGTGGAAGGTGGCACGGCCCGGACGGGGCGGGTTCCACGGCCAGTCGTCGTGCTGGGCGAAGAAGTCCTCGACGGTACTCACCTCAAGGCCGTACGGAGTACCGACCGGGGGCTGGAAACCGTACAGCCGAACCGCGGCAGGACCGGTCGCGGTTCCGCTCGGGTCGGGGTGTCGCTTGTCGACCATCACGTGTCCGCACCCTACCGCCCGTCCCGTCGGCTTCGACGCAAGGATGGAACGTGCCAGTGCACCCGTGCGGCGCTTCCTACCTCCTTCGACGCCACAGTCCGTCACCACCTGAGAAGGCCCACCGCCCATGAACGCATCGACCCTGCACAAGACTGCCGCCGACTGCGCGGAAGAACTCCCCGGAGCCCAGCTGGAGCACCCCTTCGGCCCCGACTGGGAGGTCTACAAGGTGCGCGGCAAGGTGTTCATGCTGATGACCGAAGTCCCGGGGCGTCCCGTCGTGATCCTCAAGGCGGACCCCGGCGAGGCCGACGCCCTGCGGGAGCAGTACAGCCACATCACCCCCGGCTACCACATGAACAAGAAGCACTGGATCACCGTGGAGGGCGGAGAAGGCGTCGACAGGAAGCTGGTCGAGGAACTCGTCACCGACTCCTACCGGCTCGTCGTCGCCCAACTGCCCAGGGCCGAGCGGCCTGTCGACCCGCACACCTACGGCACCAGCAGGCGGGCGGCCACGTGAGCGCGGCTGGCGACCGCCTCCAGGACACCGCCCGCCGGGCCGCCCTGGCCCTCCCCGACGTCAGCCACGGCTACCCCTTCACCCCGACACTCGACGTGTACAAGGTCGCGGGCAAGGTGTTCCTGATCGTCACCGACGACCCGGACGACCAGATCATCACGGTCAAGTGCGAACCCGAACACGCCCGCGCTCACGTACGCGCCCACGCCTCGATCTCACCGGGCCGCTATCTCGACAAACGCCACTGGATCTCCCTCGGGCCAGGCCCCGGCATCACCGAACGGCTGGTCACCGACGCGGTCGAGGACTCCTACGACCTGGTCACCAAGCGGCTGCCGCGACGCGACCGCCCCGGCGCCCGATGAGCACCGCGCGCTTCCCCACGAGCGGCTGAGCCGACGCCTGTCAGTGCCCCGTGCAAGGCTCGCCACGTCCGCACACGTCCGCTTCCGACCCGAGAGACCGATGGAACCGACCGAAGCGACTCTGCCGCTCTTCGGCGAGGAGCCCGCCCGGCCCCTCGCCGACCGCCTGCGCCCCACCCGGCTGGAAGATGTCGTCGGGCAGGACCACCTCCTGGCCCCGGACGCCCCGCTGGGCCGCATGGTCGCCCGGCAGCGCCTCGGCTCCGCCATCCTGTGGGGCCCGCCTGGCGTCGGGAAGACCACCATCGCCCGGCTCCTCGCGGACGCCGGCAACCTGGCCTTCGAGCCGGTGTCCGCGACCTTCTCCGGCGTGGCCGATCTGCGGAAGGTGTTCGCCGCCGCACGCAGCCGGCGCGGCATCGGCCAGGGCACCCTGCTGTTCGTCGATGAGATCCACCGCTTCAACCGTGCCCAGCAGGACAGCTTCCTGCCCTACGTCGAGGACGGCACCGTCACCCTGATCGGCGCCACCACGGAGAACCCGAGTTTCGAACTCAACGGCGCCCTCCTGTCCCGCACACAGGTCCTCGTCCTCAAGCGCCTCGATGAAGCGGCCCTGTCCATGCTCCTCGCCCGCGCCGAGCAGCTCACCGGCCACCGTCTGCCCCTGGACGACGACGCCCGCCGCGCCCTGATCGCCATGGCGGACGGCGACGGCCGCTACCTCCTCAACATGGCCGAACAGCTCCAAGCCCTCCCCGACACCGGAACTCCCCTGGACACCACCGGGCTCGCCCATCACATCCAGCAGCGGGCCCCGCTGTACGACAAGGCGCAGGAGGGCCACTACAACCTGATCTCCGCGCTGCACAAGTCGATGCGCGGCTCCGACCCGGACGCGGCCCTGTACTGGCTCGCCCGCATGCTCGACGGCGGCGAGGACCCGCTGTTCGTCGCCCGCCGGCTGGTCCGCTTCGCGAACGAGGACATCGGCATGGCCGACCCCCACGCCATCCAACAGGCCCTCGCCGCCTGGGACGTGTACGAGCGGCTCGGTTCCCCCGAGGGCGAGTTGGCGATCGCCCAGGCCGTCGTCTACGCCACCGCACCCAAGTCCATCGCCGTCTACCGCGGTTTCAACGGCGCACTCCGATCAGCCCGGCACACCGGCTCGCTCATGCCACCCGCCCACATCCTCAACGCCCCGACCCGGCTGATGAAGGACCTCGGCTACGGCAAGGACTACCAGTACGACCCGGACACAGCCGACGGCTTCTCCGGTGACGACTACTTCCCCGATGACATGGACCGCGAGACGTACTACGAGCCCACCCGCAACGGCTACGAAGCCCAGATCGCCGAGCGCCTGCGCCACTGGGCCGCTCTGCGCGCCCGCCGGCAACGCGGCTGACCGGCCGACGCCCGCGAAGAATCATCACGGCCGGAGGACGAGGTGCACCTAGCCGATGTCGGCCGCCTGCTCCGGCGCGAGGCGTCCGTGACTGAACCACTCCAGGCGTCGATGGTAAGTGGATCGACTTGCCTTATGGATGGCGCGGGGGCTGCCTTCAGTGGGTAAGTCCATCGACTTACCTATCGACTCGGCAAGGAACAATCAACATGAATCGTCTTGCGGGCAAGCGCGCCCTCATCACCGGCGGCACGAGCGGGATCGGTCTGGAGACCGCGCAGCGTTTCATCGCGGAAGGCGCCGACGTGCTGGTCACAGGGGTCACCCCGGCGCCCGGTGACGCCTCGGGTGGGCGGTCAGCGAGAGGCTTGACGTCCGTCCGTGCGACCGGGCGGACTCTACTGCCTGAGGTCGATCATGCGGACCGGCTGCCCCGTCGTGCGCGCAATGGTTTCGAAGTCGCGGTCGAAGTGGAGCAATGTGAGGCCTGCTTCTTCCGCGGCCGCTGCCACCAGGAGATCGACGGGGCCCGCACTGCGGTGTTCCCCTTTTGCGGCCAGTTGTTCCTGGACGATGCGGGAGCGGCGGTAGACGCCGTCAGGCATGGGGCACCACACGTAGTGGGCGTCGAGTGCAGCCTTCAGTCGCGCGCGGTCCGCGGCTGAGCGGGCGGAGTAGAGGACCTCGAGTTCCGTGATGTCGCAGATCGCGACAAGGCCGGAGCCGATCCTGTCGTCCCAGTCGGTCGTGGTCTGGCGGAGCAGGACGCGGGCGAGGGCGGAGGTGTCGATGAGGTAGTCGGCGATGGTCACGGCCGGTACTGGTTCTTGTCCAGGAGAATGTCGACGTCCAGGGCTCCGTCGGTCACCAGTTGCCGGGCGTCTTCGAGTGCGCGCAGGCGCCGGTAGCGGGCGGTGACCTCGCGCAGGGCGGTGTTGATGGTGTCGCGCTTGGTGGTAGTGCCGAGTTCCTTGGCGGCTTCTTCCAGTGCCTCGTCGTCGAGGTCGATCACGGTGCGGCTCAAGACAGCCTCCTCATGCACACTGTGGCGTATATCAATATACATGATCGATTGTATATCTAGAGTCCGCACACCCCTGGTGGTCTGTTTCTCGGATCTGTGGACTTGCAGCGAGCGCGCCAGAAGAGGGGGCGCCAGGAACTTCCCGGTGGGCTCCTTTCAGCGTTCGACCTTCCAGGTGGGGCGGGAGGTCGTCGCGTACGGCACAGGCTTCAGCCTCTGGTGCCCCCTGTCGAGGCTCTGCCTCAGCACCCGGGGAGAGCCTCTCGTGTTGGAAGGGGAATCCGTTGCGGGCGGGTTCGAGATCCCCGCCCGAGCTGGGGCGCTGCTCTTCGTTCCCGGCCGGACCGGTCCATCCGGGAATCGTTCTGGACGCAGGTTGGACACAAGGATCCGTCGGTCGGCGCCGGCCTGGCCGTCGCGCAGCGGGTCGCGCAGGATCCCTCCACCGGGCCCCGGCAGGCCCAGGCCGCCGTGGACGCCGTCCACCAGGCCTTCGCCCACGGCGTCGCCCAGACCAGCCTCATCGGCGGGATCATCATGGCCGCCGGAACTTTGATCGTCCTCGCGGTCCTGCCGGGTCGGCGCGGGTGCGCGAGGAAGAGCGCCGAGCCGGGGGCCGGGACGGCGGTCAGCGAGGCGGAGACTGTGCGGGAGCACACCGGGTCCCCCCGCTAGATCGCCGACGGGGCGTCCACCGGATCGACGGGGACGCGCCCGCCTGCCGGAGCGAGTGGCACCGCCTCCGCCGGATGCACACTGCGGCGTATATCGATATGCATGATCGATTGCATATCGGTGGGCTCGCGCGGTTCTCGCGACATGACGGGCCCTCACCCCATGGCGGCCAGACTCGTGACCACCGCTATGCCGGCGGGGGAGGGGGCTCCGTCAGGGGCGTTCCTGCGCAGCCAAACCCCTGTCAGACCGGCACGCTGAGCACCGACGGCGTCGTTGTCCAGGCTGTCGCCGATGTGCACCGTGCGCTCGGGCGGGGTGCCGAGGCGATCACAGGCCAGGGCGAAGGACTCCGGGGACGGCTTCGCCAGACCTGAATCGCCCGACACGGTGATCGCGTCGAGCCAGGGGCGCAGGCCCAACCCCGTGATGCGGCGTCGCTGCTGACGCCCGTCGGAGTTGGAGAGGATCCCGATCCGGTATCCGGCGGCGCGCACGCGCCGAAGGAAAGGAAGGACGTCGGGGTAGAGCCGGAGCCGGGATTCCACGGCCTGTTTGCGTCGCGCGTCAAGTTCGTCGAGACCGGCGGTGCCAGGAACAGGGCGACCGAGCACGGTGAGCATCTCGGCGAGACGGTTCCGCTCCAGGGCCTGATAGCTCAGCCGTCCGGAGGTGAATCGTGGATACCAGCGATCGGTCAGCGCCATCCACGTCGTGAAATCGGCCTCCGGGCCCAGGACTTCGGCCAGAGCCGCAGGACTCGCCCCGCTGAAGTCGACGAGAGTGTCGTCCATGTCCAGCAGAACCCCGGCGGGTCCGGCTGTCCGGTCGGGCAGCCGGACCGTGCCGCAACGCGCGGCCGATCCGGGCATGGTGTTCATGCCACCGGACGAGGACGAGCCGGCAGTGCGTGCAGTCAAGGATCCTGTCTTCCCCGGGAGCCCGGTGGTGAAGTCCTGATGGTCGGTGAGGTGACTCCACGACCGGGTCGATGACGGTTCCTACGGACTCGACGTGGGGCGGCCACCGGCCGTCGTCGTGTGCCGCGGTGCCCGGAACGGCCGCGGTGGGCCGGCGGCGGCCCGGACGTTCACTCAGCCGCCACGTCGATCCGCAGCATCGCACGCAGTTCGTTGAAGCGGGCGTCGAGACCCTCGGGGTCGTCGGCGGTGAAGATCACGTGGCCGTGCGCCTGCCCGACGTGGGAGGACTCCTGGACGATGTCGCCCACGCTCTTGTACACCTCGACGTCGACGACGCCCTCGGTCGCGCGGGCCTCCTCCACACCGTGGATGGCGGTGATCACGCCGGCCTTCTCGGCGAAGAAGCCGAAGAAGCCGGTCGGCCGGGCGTCGCCGGTCCCCTTCAAGTCGGGTTCGCGGCCCAGCGCGACGTCCAGGATGACGTCCACCATGTCGACGCCGGTGCTGGTCAGCACCGAGGTGTAGACCTGGAGGCCGCCGAGCCGTGCGGCGGTCTCCAGGATGACCGGCTCGCCGTTCGCGGGGATGCGGAACTCGGTGTGCGTGACACCGGTACGGATGCCCAGCGCCTCGTGCGCGTGGGCCGTCAACTCCACGATGCGAGCCTGAATCCCGGAGGAGAGCTGGGAGGGCGTACGGAAGAAGACCTCCTGGAAGAAGGGGCCCTGCATCGGCAGCGGCTTGTCGTGGATCGCCACGACCTGGGTCTCCCCGTCACGCACGACGGACTCGACACTGACCTCGCTGCCCTCGACATAGCCCTCCAGCAGCAGTGCCGCGCCGTACTTCTCCCGGTCCGCCCGGTGCAGCGGGTCGTAGTCGAAGCCGTCCCAGGCCCCGCCCCGGATCATGTCGAAGTGCTCATCGAGTTCGGTCTCGCTGTCGACCCGGCGTACGTACATGCTGCCGCCGCCGATCAGCGGCTTCATCACGAGCGGATAGCCGATGTCCGACCCCAGCCGCCGAGCCTCGTCCAGGGTGTGCGCGAGACCGAAGCCCGGTCCGGGGACGGAGCCGTGCCGCGCGAACTCGGTACGCATCTCGAACTTGTTACGGGCGATGTGCGCGGTCTGTTCGCTGATGTACGGCAGACCGAGCGCGGCGGCGACCGCCGCGGCAGCGGGCACGCTGTGCTCGACGAAGGACACGACCCCCTCGATCGGCTCGCTCTCCGAGGCCGCCAGCTCCCGGGCCGCGGCCACCGTCTCCTCGATGCTGCTGGTGTCCGCGTCCACCACGCGGTCCACGAACTCCGGCTCCCACGTGGGGCCGTTGACGATCAGCAGCAACCGCTCTCCGTGCTGCCGGGCACGGGCGAAGTGCGGCTTGCGGTTGGGAGTGCTGGTGTGCAGGATCAGGACGCTCATGGCGGGTCGGTTCCTTCGTTGAGAGTGACGGGTAAGCGGTGCGTGCCCAGGCGGCGGTACCGCGGGTGGGACGGAGACAGGACATCAAGCCGGCCGCGGGCCCGCGCGTCGCACCCGGGGGTCTTGACGGACCGCGGTGACGGACGGGCGGCGGTGTCCGTGTCCGGTGGTGGTGAGCTCTTACAGCAGCGTGCGCAGATGGGCGACCGGTCGGCCGCCGCCCCACAGCTGTGGCGAGAGAAGCTCCTCGACGGTGCCCCTGGCCGATTCGGGCACCGGCAGCCCGGCGAACTCGATGAACGCACGCAGCGCCACCGGCATGGAGGCACGGCTCGCGCCGTCGTCGATCTTCACCGCCACCGCCCCGGCTCGCGGCGCGGCCAGCAAGTGCAGGCCCTCCGCCCCGAGCTTCACCAGCAGGCCCGGAACAGCCGTCATCGCCCGGGCGTCGACCTGGTCGGTGCCGTCGACCAACTGCGGGTGGGCGCGCATCGCGTCGGCGACCTCCCGCTCCTGGGTCCCCTCCGTGGCCTCGACCAGACGGGTCATCGCACGGGCCAGGCCGGTCAGGCTCACGGCGAAGATCGGCACACCGCAGCCGTCGACACCGGTCGCGGTGACCGGCTCGCCCGACAGCTCGTCGATCACGGACGCGGCCAGCTTCTGCAGCGGGTGGTCGAGCTCCCGGTAGGTCGCGGTGTCCCAGCCGTTGGCCGCACAAGCCGCGAGCATGGCCGCGTGCTTGCCCGAGCAGGCCATGTACGCCTGCCGCGGCCCGGCTCCCGCGGCGATCAGTGCCCGCTGGGCGGCAGGGTCCCCGGGCAGGTCCGCCGGGCACTGGAGCGCGTCTTCGCCGAGCCCCGCGCCCGACAGGATCGCCTCGACCTGCGCCACGTGCATCGGCTCGCCCCGGTGGCTGGCCGCGGCGACCGCCAGTTCGGCGGCGCTGCCGGGCTTCCACCCCGCGCGCAGCATCGCGACGGCGAGCACCGGCTTGACGGCCGAGCGCGGGAAGACCGGAGAGGCCGCGTCACCGACCGACTTGACCAGTACGCCCGCGGGATCGACGACCGCGACGGAGCCGCGGTGGAAACTCTCGACGAAACCGGAACGGACGAGCTCGGCGACGTTTTCCCCGCCACGATATGCGGCGGCGGGAGGTTCAGGGCTCACTCGGGACACTCCTTGCGAAATCGGTGTGATGGCTGCGTGAAACCCGGCGGATCGGCCGGCCGTCAGGCCACGCCGGAAGAATTTTCGACGGGAACCCCGGGTGCTTTCGAGACCGCTTGCTCGCCAGGGACGTTCCGGGTGCGCTCGGCCCAGCGCACGGCCGCCGGCTGGACGAGTCCCGCCACCAGAAAGAGCAGACCCACGATGTACCAGCCCGGTTTTCCCAGTCCGATGCACAAGGAAGTGAGCAGGGCAGGACCGAAGCTTTCGGCCAGACCGAGCCCGATGCCGAACACGCCGAGATATTGACCCTGAGAGTGGCTCGGCGCCAGCTCGAAGGAGATCTCGAATCCGCCGGCGGCCTGCCACAACTCGCCGACGCTGTGCACGACGGTGGCGATGACCAGCATGGTGACGGCAACCCACGTGGGGACCCCGGCGGACCAGGCAATGGCCACGCACGAGATGAGGAAGGCGACCCCGGACCGGCGCAGGGCGAATCCTGCCGCCCGGGGGCTGTCGATGCCTTTGCTGGCACGCACCTGAAAGAGCACGACGATGGCGGTATTGGCGATGACGATGGCCGATATGAGCCAGCGCGGCGCGGCGGTCTGACTGACCAGCCACAGCGGAATGGCCACCGTCAGCACCCGGTACTGGATGGACAGAATGCCGTCCAGCAGAGACAGCGCGATGTAAGGGCGATCCCTCAGAGCCAGCCAGCGTGGCCCTTCCGCCGGGGCTTCCGGCGCCACCGGCGGCAGGTAGAGCATGATCGCGGCGGAGGCCAGGAGCATGACCGCGTTGCCGATGACGATGAGGAGATAGGCGCTGCGCGTATCGGCCTGGGCGGCCCATCCGGCCACCGCGGCACCCACAGAGATCCCGACATTGGTGACGGATTGAATGTAGGCGCGGAACTCCTGTGGCCGTCGGCCGCCGTAGCGGCGAATGAGCGGGCCACGTGCGATGAGGCCCGCTCCCTGAGCGGCGGCGGCCAGACTCGCCACCACGAGGAACGGCCAGAAGCTGCTCACCAGGCAGAAGCCCGCGGTCGCGAGGCCGCCGAGCACCAGGCTTGCCACATAAATGCCCCTGGCCCCGCGACGGTCGGCCAGATAACCGGCGAGGACTCCGACAGCCACCGATATGAAACCGGCAACGCTGAGCCCGATGCCCACTTGCCTGACGGGAAGATGTGCGGATCTCGTGAAATACAGCACACCTGCGGTGAGGAAAATTCCCTTTCCGATGGTGCCGACCAGCGTCGCGAGCGCCAGGACGCGGCGTGGTCTGGTGTCGGGAAGTAGTGGAGACATGGGTGGCTGCCCAATCCTGCGTATCAGTTACCGAACCTGGAACCGGAGAGTCTCGTTGATGTCCCGCTGCTTCTCGAGAATGTCTTCACGGGATTCCCCAGTGAAGATCACGTGTCCGTGGGCTTGCCAGACCCGCGGCGGCACGTCGACCTGCTCGCCGAGCTGGCGGTAGATCATGACCTCCGAGACGCTGTCACTGGCTTCCAGGCTCTCGACTCCGTCGACGGCGACGAGTTCACCGGGCTCCTCCGCGAAATGCAGCGAGAAGCCGACGTGCCGGAAGTTCTCGCTGTCCACGACGACATCGGCGTCCGCGCCCAGCGACACCTTGGTGAGGACCTCGACCATGTCGACGCCGGTCGACAGCAGCACACTCTGGTACACCGGGCCGCCGCCCAGGCGTGCGCCGGTCTCCAGAATGTAGGGCTCGCCCTCCGGGGAGACCCGGAACTCCGTGTGTGTGGCGCCCTGAGTGATGCCGAGCCCCTCGTGGGCCAGGGTCGTGAACTTCTTCACCTTCTCCAGCGTCTCGCCCGTCAGCACGGTCGGAGTCGCGTAGAAGGTCTCCTCGAAGAAGGGGCCGTCCATCGGCGCCGGCTTGTCGTGAACGGCGACGACGGTCGTCTCGCCGTTCTGCACGTAGCTCTCGACGCTGATCTCGTCACCGGTGAGGAACTCTTCGAGGAGAATCCCCTCCGAGTACCGCGACTTGAGGAAGAACAGCGGGTCGTAGTCGAACCCGGCCCAGGCGCCCTGCCGGATCTCCTCGAAATGCTCGGCCAGTTCCTCCGGGCTGTCGACCCGGCGGACGAACATGCTGCCGCCCCCGATGATGGGCTTCATGACCAGGGGGTACTCGATGGACCGGGCAGCCTCCTGCGCCTCCTCGACCGAGGACGCGAGCGCGAAGCGCGGCTGCGAGATGCCCACGGTCTCGAAGGCGCTGCGCATGCTCAGCTTGTCGCGGCTCTTCGCGGCCGTCTCGGGAGAGATGTACGGAAGGCCGAGTTCCGCGGCGACCGCGGCCGCGGCCGGCACACTGTGCTCGACGAAGGCGATCACGCCCGCAATGGGCTCGGACTCCTCCTTCGCGATCTCCACACACCGGGCGACGGTGGCGTCGAGGTCACCGGTGGGCGCGGCGTAGACCGCGTCGACGTAACTGTGCTCCCAGCTGGGCTGCTCCACGACGACGATCGCCCGGTGGCCCAGCGCGTGGGCCGTCTCGGCGGCCTTGGCGAGGTGCTTGCGGCGGCTCGCGTTGCGGGTGTGCAGGATCATCAGGGTCATTTTCAGTGCACCTTTCGAATTGCTATCGCCATGTCCGGCGAGACTTCGTCGACCGACGTGTCGAGCACGAGGACGGCCGGGCCCTGCCGGGAGAAGAAGGACGCGATCTCCGAGGCGTCGCGGTCCGGGTCGTCCGAGGCCATCACCGGCAGGCCGATCGCCGCACAGATGGTGGGCCAGTCGATCCGGTGGAAATCACGGCTGACGGCGGCGGCTCCGTGCCGGTGGATGGCGTGCTGGTCGATCAGATTGAGCCGTCCGTTGTCGAGGACGATGATCTTCACGTCGAGACCGAGGCGCTCGATGGTCTCCAGCTCGCCGATGGACATGGTGAGTCCGCCGTCGCCGACCAGGGCCCACACCGTCGCGTCGGGGCGTGCGACGGCAGCACCGACGGACGCGGGGATCGCGTAGCCGAGGCTTCCGGTTCCGCGCGGGGTGATGAGGCGCTGCGGTGGCGTCAGGTGCAGCAGCGCGCCGAACCAGCCGCTCGCGACGCTGGCCTCGCCGACGCAGACGTCCCGGTCGGACAGCTCCGCGTCGACCGTCGCCACCAGCGAGGCGGTGCCGGTCTTCGACCAGTTGCCGGCGGTGGTGGTCGAGGGACGGGGGCCGCCGTAGGACCACTCTCCCAGCGCGTCGGTGAGCAGCTTGAGGCCGTCGGCGATGTCCTCGCGCAGCACGCAGCCGCGCAGCGGGTCGGGGTCCTCGATCGCCGGGTCGTCGTCGATGCGGACGAGGAACTGGCCGGGCGACGGCCACGCGTACTGGTTGGTCGACTTGTCGCCCATCTTGGAGCCCGCGTAGAGGACGACCTCGCAGCCGCTGATGTACTCGTTGGCGGGCGTGTCGCCCTTCGACCCGACCACCCGCGGCAGGTCGCTGCCGACCTCGGAGAGAACGCCCTTGCCGTTGAGTGTGGTGAACACCGGGATGCCGAACCGGTCGACGAACTCCCGGAGGGCCTCGGCGGCGCCCGCCGCGTGGCAGCCGCCACCGGCGATCAGGGCGGCGCTCGCACCGCGCCCGACCGCTTCGGCGGCCCGCGCGACCGCGCCGCCGGCCGTGGCGGCCGTGTCCGCGTGGGCCGTCTCGCTTGCCGCGGTGGACGGCGCGTCCAGCAGCGTCGGGTCGGCCTCGGCCTCCAGGACGTCGGGGGCGATCTCCACGACGACCGGGCCGCGGCGGGGCCGCTCCGCGAGGACGAGCGCGGCGTCGATGACGGCCAGCGCGCCCCGCTGCTCACGGACCACGTAGACGTGCTTCGCTACGCTGTCGAAGAGCCGTGCGTGCTCGACCTGTCCTGTTGCCCACGGCCGCGGGGTGCTCTTGCTGGGGCCCGAGGTGATCAGCACCAGCGGCGTGCCGCTGTTGAAGGCCTCCAGGAGGGCCGGGGTGGCGTAGGGAGAACCGATTCCTCCCGGGGCGTCGCAGACCGCGACACCTCCGCTGATCCGGGCGTACGCCTCGGCCGCGTAGGCCGCTCCCCTGGGGCACCGGCCGACGACGTGGGTGAGCTCGTCGTTCCGCTGGAGGGCGGCGTACAGCGAGAGCGAGGTCTCGCCGGGGTATCCGAAGACCTGTGAGACACCGCGCTCCGCCAGCCTGCGGGCGATCTCGTCCGCGACCGTGGTCATGAGGCCACGCCCAGGATGTTCGTCGGCGTGGGCAGCATGGGCCGCTCCGCACCGGTGAGGATGATGAGCAGGTCGCTGTCCTCCTTGAGGGACCCTTCCTGTGCCATCCGCATCGCGCCCGCGAGACACGCGGCGGCCGCGTAGCAGGCGTCGAAGCCGAGTGACTTCAGCAGTCCCTTGGCCATGTGCATGTCGTGCGTCTGGGCGGCCACCAGTGCGCCGCCCGTGGTGAGAGCCATGGAGCGCAGGTAGGGGTAGGTGTTCGTCGGGTCGCCCCGCTGGATGGCGTGCGCCAGTCCCTCGGGGTTCTCGACGATGTCCTCCTCCGCGATGGCGGCGCGGCCCGCGTTCCACGCGCTCACCATGGGGGCGCAGCTGTTCTCCTGCACACCGACGAAAGCCGGCAGGCTCTCCAGGAGGCCGAGGCGGTTCATCTCCACGGCGCCCTTGTAACCGCCGAGCAGGCCCATGCCGCTGCTGATGGCCTGGAAGACGTGGGTCGGCGCCGACGGCATCTGCTGGTAGGCCTCGAGGTAGGACATCTTGAGGCCCTCGCGGCGGGCGTAGTTGAAGAAGCCGCCCTCCCAGAAGTACCCGTTCTCCTTGGCGTACTTCTGGGCGGCCGCGCCCGCACCGACGAACGTGCCGGCGACGGCATGCGTGTCGATCTGGGGGTGGTCCGCGTAGTTCAGACGGTAGGCGAACCGTTCCCCGACGAAGATGTGGAGCTTGAAGCCCTGCACGAGGCTCATCGAGTTCGCGTACGCCATGGAGCTGTTGCCCGTGGAGGCCATGACGAACTCGTTGACGCCGAGGCCCTTGAAGCGGCTCAGGCTGGCCGACGCGATGCGGTCCTTGGTCGATCGTGTCGGATTGCGCGTCTCGTCCTTGATGTACACCGAGCGGACGCCGAGGAGACGGGCCAGCGCGGGTACGTCGGTGCAGGGGGTGTTGCCCTCGCCCAGCCAGGTGATGTGGTCCTCTTCGGCCACGGGCAGGAGGTCCTTGTAGCGCCGCAGCGGGTTGGGGTTCGAGTCGAACGACCCGATCTCGGCCCGGTCGAGCGGGTACAGGACCTCGATCGCGCCCTTGCAGGACGGACACCGGTGCGTCCTGTCGTCCGTCTCCTTCTCGCAGTCGAGGCAGAGGAAGACGGGACGGTCGGCCGACATGTGGTTCGCGTAGAGCTTCTGGTAGTCGAACATCAGGACCCCCCGGAATCCTTGTCTTCTCGCGGGCACGTGGTAGCGGCCATTCCGGCCTTCAGCCCGAGTGCGTGGCCGTTTCGGAGGTCCGCGCCCTCGACGAGAATGTTGTAGTGGTTGGGCATGTGGGTTTCGTCGAAGCCGCTGATGGTGCCGAGCGTGCGCCCCTCGCTGACCAGGGCGTCACCGACCGCGAGGACGCCCGACGTCTCGAAGCCGGCGAATCCGTAGTACTCGACGTGGTCGACGGGGTAACGGGGACCGGGGCCCACGTTGATGAACTCGTGCACCTCACCGGCGCGAATGCACCGCGTGCGCCACGCCGACGGCTCGATGGCGCGGTCGCGTCGCGTGTGGTCCATGACCGCGGCCCAACGGAGCCGAAACGGTTCTCTACTGGTAAACATCATTCCCTGCTTCTCGGAAAAGGACGTGAGCGAGCGCCGTCAGCGCGGGTTCACCGCGCGCGGCAGGTCCCAGGCCGAGGAACCCTGGTGGAAGCGCGGACCGAAACGGCTCGATCCCCGCAGCCGCCGGTACAGCGAGATCGGAACGAACACCGCGACGAACACCGCGGATGCTGCAAAACGCATGGAGACCATTCCTTGTCAGTCGAGCGGGATCTCGTCGCGCCAGTCGACGGATTCGGCGAACGGCGGCTGGTCGTCCTTGTGCAGTACGTGGCTGCCGAGGACGAGCACGTCCATCCCGGTGCGCCTGAAGCAGCGGTAGGCGTCCTCGGGGGTGTGCACGATGGGCTCGCCGCGCACGTTGAACGACGTGTTCACCAGGACCGGGCAGCCGGTCGCCGCCTTGAAGGCGCTCAGCAGCCGGGCGTACGGGGCGTTGTCGCGCTCGGTGACGGTCTGCACCCGGGCGGAGAGGTCCACGTGCGTGATGGCGGGCAGCTCGGAACGGGCCTCGTTGATGCTGCCCAGGCCGCGGCTCGGCCCGCCGGGCTTCAGCGAGGTCTCGGTCTTGATCCGGTCCGCGACCTCGGCGACCACCAGCATGTACGGGCTGTCGCCGACCAGACCGAAGTAGTCCTTGGCGTCCTCGGCCAGGACGGCCGGCGCGAACGGCCGGAACGACTCACGGAACTTGATCTTGAGGTTCATGCGCTTCTGCATGGACCGGTCGCGCGGGTCGCCGATGATCGACCGGGCGCCCAGGGCTCGGGGGCCGAACTCCATGCGTCCCTGGAACCAGCCCACCACGGCGCCCTCGGCCAGGTGGCCGGCCACCTCGTCGTACAGCT
Organism: Streptomyces sp. NPDC056373; assembly: GCF_042262425.1. Taxonomy (NCBI): domain Bacteria; kingdom Bacillati; phylum Actinomycetota; class Actinomycetes; order Kitasatosporales; family Streptomycetaceae; genus Streptomyces; species Streptomyces sp. NPDC056373. Next base: position 287,158 of record NZ_JBHJPX010000004.1, on the reverse strand, counting down.
TGTCCGGCGGGAACGTGGTGAAGACGTAGCCGTTCTCCTGCAGGAACTTCTCGATCTCGCTGTCGGAGAAGCCCGGTCCGAGCAGTGCGCCGGACATGCCGTCGCCGCCGCCGGCCAGGTGCGGCCGGCCGTGCGCCGGGACCGAGTGGTCGAGCGCGGCGCCCAGCGCGCAGCCCGCGTCGCCGGCCGCCGGCTGGATCCACAGGTCGTCGACGATGCCGGAGCGGCTGAGCACGCCGTTGGCGACGCAGTTCAGGGCGACGCCGCCGGCCATGACGAGCGCGCGTTCGCCGGTCTGCTCGACCGCCGCTCGCGCCAGGCCCAGCACGATCTCCTCGGTGACCACCTGGACGGAGGCCGCCAAGTCGCAGTGGCGCTGCTCCAGTTCGCTCTCCGCGTCCCGGATCGGCGCGCCGAACAGCTCCTCGAAGGCGCGCCCGACCATGCGGCGACCCTGATGGAACTCGAAGTACTTCATGTTCAGCGTGAACGAGCCGTCAGGGCGGATGTGCACCAGTTCCCGGCGGATGACGTCCGCGTACCGCGGTTCGCCGTAGGGCGCCAGGCCCATCAGCTTGTACTCGCCGGAGTCGACCTTGAAGCCGCAGTAGTAGGTGAACGCCGAGTAGAGCATTCCCACCGAGTGCGGATAGGAGACCGAGTTGACCAGTTCCAGGGAGTTGCCGCGGCCGTGCCAGATCGTGGTGGTCTGCCATTCGCCGACGCCGTCGATCGTGAGCACCGCCGCGTTCTCGAACGGCGAGGGGTAGAACGCCGATGCGGCGTGCGAGCGGTGGTGCTGCGAGGCGACGGCCCGTGGCGCAGTGCCGCGCCCCATCGCCACGAGCTCGGCGTCCACGCGCTTCAGGACGTCGCGCTTCCAGCGCAGCCACTCCGGCAGCACGGCCGAGAACGGCTGGAGGCCACGCGGGCCGGCACTGGCGAACGAGGACAGCACACGCCCGTACTTCAGGCTCGGGTCCTCGTAGTAGACGACAGCGTCGAGCTCCGCCAGGGATATCCCCGCGTGGTCCAGGCAGTACGCGATGGCGTCCGTCGGGAACGCGGAATCGTGCCGGACCCTGCTGAAACGCTCCTGCTGTGCGGCGGCGACCACAACGCCGTCGCGTACCAACGCGGCCGCGCTGTCGTGATAGTAGGCCGAAATTCCCAGCGTATACATGGACATCAGGACACCCCCACCGGTGCGTGGTGGAACAGCGACCCGCCTTGCGATCGAGGTTTCCACGGAGTTGTACGGAATCGGTCGCCGATCCGGTCGGCGACGGTGGACGACGGCAGCGGGGCCAGTGACTCGTAGCCGATGCGGACCCGTTCCCATTCGGTGGCGGACTCCGCCGGGGTCGACAGCTTCGACACCGTGCGCATGTGCGTGTCGATGGCGTCGGCGGCCCAGGCCGAGTGGCCGGTGGACACGTTGTCGATCGTGTTGTGGAGATCGACGAAGTGCGTGGAGAAGCCGTAGTGCTTCAAGAAGCGCCGGGCGGTGCGATAGCTGCCGCCGACACCGGAGAGCTCCATCGCCAGGTTCATGCCGAGGATCTCCGGCATGAAGGTGTGCGGCAGCTTGCCCAGGCACAGCCAGTAGACCGGCCGCTCCAGCGACTCCTCCCGGAACCGGGCGTCGTAGGCGAACTCCCGGCTGCCGGTGGGGGCGAGCTCGATGCCCATCTCCCGCAGCACGTCACGGTAGATCTTCGGATGGTTGAGCTCGATGTCGCCGTTGCCCAGTTCGTCCCAGTACGTCTCGAACAGCGGGAAACCGTACCGGGTGGTGGCGAGCCCCGCGTCGGTGAAGCCCTGCAGCCACGAACCGTCGATCAGCGTCAGCGGCGCCAGCTGCAGGGTCTCGTCGATGACCTGCTCGCGGGTCGGCATGTCGCCGGACCTGCCGGTCTCGAACTCGACGCCGTGCTTGTCGTGCATGTCCAGCAGCCAGGGACGCATTCCGGCCGACGTCCACCGCTCGGGCAGCGAACGGTCCGTGCGGCCCAGCGACCGCTTCGCCCGGGCCAGCCAGTGGTTCACGTACCGGAGGGCGAAGTCGCGGGTGCCCGGGGCCAGTACGCGCCCCTGCAGCACGAAGTACGCCTCGCGGACATCGGCCGGCACCACGCCCGCCTCGGCGGTCCGGTCGATGAGGCCGGGGGCCGGTGCGCTCGGGACCCGCGCGGCCGGCGGCGGCGTGGGCTCCGGCTCGGAGTCGGCCAGCGAGTCGATCCACGTCGAGATCACCTCGACGTCAGCTGCCGAGAAGACCCGGAACATCGGGCCCTTCGGGCCGATCAGGCCGTTGACCAGGGAGCTGCGCTCGGCGTTGCCCGGCTTGACCATGCGGGTCGCGGCCAGCTTCATCAGCAGGGGGCCCGGGTCGGTCTTGGCCCGCTCCAGCAGCTCGGAAAGCGACTCTCCGCCGTCCATCCGGAAGTTCTGGTGGTAGACGGCGCCTTCTCGGGCCCGCTCCCGGATCAGTTGTTCCATCGCACGCTGCGGATGCAGCGCGGCGCGGGCCTCGTCGAGCAGCAGCTCGTTCCACGACCGCAAGGCGTCGAGCATCCAGGCCGCGCCGAACGCGACCTGGCGGCGCGCGGTCTCGCCGGTTGCGCAGAACTTCTCAGCCACGCCACGCGAGAGGTCCAGCGGCGCCTCGATGCCGGTGGCCCCGGTGGACTGTGCCAGGTCCAGACGCGCCCACTCGGCCGGGGCGCCATCGCTCGCGCGGAGCGCCTGCCAGCAGGGAAGCATGCCGACGGAGCGCAGCACCACGTCGATGCCGGCGATCACAGCCGCGAACTCGTCGCTGCGTCGGCTGACCGCGAACAAGGCCGCGGGCAGGGCGAACATGTGGTCCCGGACCGGCCGCTCGGCGGCCAGTTCGTCGGCGTCCACAGCCAGTTCGGGACGGCCGTACTGCGCCGCGAGGCCCTTGAACGCGTCGTAGCGCGACGAGCGCGGCCCGCCGACGCCGATGTCGTCGGCGAACAGGGCCAGGATCCTGAGGTGAACCTCGTCCTCGAAGACCCCGGGTGCGCTCATGCCCTGCAACCAGGTCCCGAGCGTCGAGGCGAGGGGCCCGGACTGGCGGAGCAGCGCGTGCGCCAGGGTTCTCGATGCCTCGGCCAGGTCGGCGGAGTCTGCTAACTCCCGGTAGGCGCTGCCCTGTTCGTTCCGCCACGAGGAGGCCTCGTGGAGCGTGACGTCCAGGTTCGGAGCGTCGGTCTCGGGATCAACAGACGCGACCTCGGCCATGAGTGTCTTGATCGCGGTGGTGCCCAGGAATATCTCGGGGTCGACACACCTGCGGTACGTCTCACGCCACATATGGTGCTCTCTTGTCGTGCTCGACCGGTCTCAGAACATCGGGTAGATGGACGCGTCCGGCTTCTTGGACTTCTTCCGGCGGAAAATACGGCCGAGCAGGGATTTGATGAACGACATGCGGGGCTCCAGGTTAGATGTTTTCCAGAATCTTGCCGGCAACGAAATCATGACCGTGGTCCGTCAGGTGGATCCGGTCGATGAAAAGCCACTGGTCCTGCTGGGCGGAACCGGCCAGGACGGGGCTGAAATTGACGAAGTCGACGCCCATTTCCTTCGCGCCCTGCTCGAGCAACGCCGCGTACTCGACGTTCACGTCGCGGCTCAGAATATCGCCGTACATCGCGGCGAAACCGCCGTGCTGCTCAAGCTCGTCGAAGATGAGTTCCTCTTCCCGGCTCCCCTTGTCGCGCACCCAGCCCGACAGCGGCTGAAGAATGTAGGTGATCTTCGCGTCCCAGGTGGAGGCCAGGGCCTTCCAGCCGCTCAGGTGCCGCAGCGTGAGGTCGGCGGCGTAGCTGATCTGCTCGTCGATGCTCGGCGCGGCCGGCGTGGGCGCTTCCTTCTCCCGGCGCAGCAGGCTGCGCATCGGGGACTTCGTCTTCGCGTGCTGCGCGAAGATGTCCTGGTACGTCGTGTACTGGAAGAAGGTGCCGTGGTCCTCCTCCCGCATCTGCGGCATGCGGGCCAGGCTCAGGTTGTTGAACCCGGAGAACAGCACGATCTCGTCCACCTTCGGCAGCAGGTGGCGGTAGAGCGTGAGCAGGAGGAGTTCCTGTGTCGAGTTGAAGCTGCGGCCGCCGAAGTTGAGCCAGGTGCCGGGCCGTTCGTCGTGGGCGTTCAGCCGCGAGGGAAGCGTCCAGGCGTCGGAGCTGGCACCGATGCCGAAGACGGTGGAACTGCCGGCCAGGAGCCGTACCGACTCGGCGTCCCCCAGGTCGGCCACCGAACAGCTGCGGTCGCCGTCCGTGGCGTACCGGAAACCGATCGAGTCGGTGTTCACCACGTCCGAACGATGCGACTGCGGGTGGAAGAAGAGCAGATGCGGGAGCCAGCGGATCTCGCCCTTGCTCGTGAATTTCTCCTCATAGCCCGCAAGATACGGCGCCAGTTCGTTCCTGATTTTCACTGGTAACTCCTCAGGAGATAGGCCCGGACCCTCATCGAAAGCATTATTCGATCTCGATCCTGATGGACTTCACAAGCTCGTCGAACGTCTCGACGAGTCCGTTGTCACTGTCAGCGGTAAAGATCACATGGCCATGTGACTGCCAGACGCGCGGTGGAACGTCGACGAAGTCCCCCACCTTCCGGTAGAGCGAGAGCTCATGCACGCGGGGATTGCGGCGCGCTTCCTGCACTCCGCTGATCCCACTGATCCGCCCGGCTTTCTCCGCGAAGAACAGATAGAAGCCGGCAGGCGTGGGCTCGGCCCGGGGAGTGAGATCCGGTGGGCGGCCGGAGGCCGTGTCGAGCACCGCCGCGACCATGTCCACCCCGGTGCTCAGCAGAACCGACTGATAGACCGGCCCGCCGCCGAGCCGCGCCGCCGTCTCGAGGATCTTCGGAGTGCCGTCGCTCTGGATCCGGAACTCCGTGTGAACGGCCCCCGTATCGATGCCGATGGCCCGGTGCGAGGCAGCGGTGAGCTCGACGACCCGCTCCTGCACCTCGGCCGGCAGCCGGCTGGGGGTCGCGTAGTGGACGTCGACGAAGTAGGGGCCCTCCATGGGGACGGGCTTGTCATGGAGGGCGACCACGTGGGCCCGGCCGTCGACGACGATCGACTCGACGCTGATCTCCGCGCCCGGTAGGTACTCCTCCAGCAGGATGGCCGAGTCGTAGGTCTCCGCCATCCAGGCGTACAGCGGGTTGTGCGCGATTCCGGACCAGGCGCCGCGCTGTACCACCGGGAAGTGCTCGGTGAGTTCGGCGAGGTCGTCCACCCGCCGGAAGTAGCCGCTGTCGTTGTCGACGAGCGGCTTCAGCACCAGCGGGAAGCCGATGCGGGCGGCCTGCGCCGCCGCCTCGTCCAGGGTCCGGGCCAGTCCGTAGGCCGGCTGTGGCACGTTCCCCGCGGCGAAGGCCTCGCGCATGGCGTGCTTGTCGCGCACCGTGCGCGCCGCCTGTTCGCCGACGAAGGGAAGCCCCAGGTCGGCGGCGACCGCGGCGGCGGCGGGCACGCTGTGCCCGACGAACGCCGCGACCGCCCGGATGGGTTCCTGCTCCGTCGCGGCGAGCGCGCGTACCGCGGCGACCGTGGCCCCGATGTCCGAGGTGTCCACCGACACCGTGACGTCGGCGAAGTCCTTCTCCCAGGTCGGATCCTTCACGACGACGAGAAGCCGGTCCCCGTGCTTCTTCGCGTACTCCGCGGCTTTCGCCAGGTGGCCGCGACGGCTGGCGTTGGATTTGTGAAGTAAGAGGATGCTCATTCGCTGCGTGTCTTCCCGTGCATGACGACCGCGGCCGTGTCTCCCGCGTTCAGCTGATGCCGTTGAAGAACTTCACTCCGCCGTAGACCGCCTCCGACCCCAGCTCCTCCTCGATCCGGATCAGCTGGTTGTACTTGGCCGTTCGGTCGGCCCGCGACAGCGAACCCGTCTTGATCTGACCGCAGTTGAGGGCGACCGCGAGGTCGGCGATGGTGGTGTCCTCGGTCTCGCCCGAGCGGTGCGACATCACCACGGAGTAGCCGGCGCGGAAGGCTGTGTTCGCGGTGTCCAGCATTTCCGTCAGGGTGCCGATCTGGTTCACCTTGACCAGGATCGAGTTCGCGATGCCCCGGTCGATGCCGTCCTGGAGTATGCGGACGTTGGTGCAGAAGACGTCGTCGCCGACCAGCTGGCACGTGGAGCCGATGGCGTCGGTGAGGTACTTCCAGCCCTCGAAGTCGTCCTGGGCCATGCCGTCCTCGATCGACACGATCGGGAACCGGGACGCCAGGTCGGCGAGGTAGTCGGCGTGCTCGGTGACCGACCGGACGCGGTTCTCGCCCGCGTAGTGGTAGGCCCCGTCGCGGTAGAACTCGGAGGACGCGGGGTCCAGCAGCAACGCGACGTCGTGGCCGGGCCGGAATCCGCTCTTCTCGATGGCCTTGACGATGAACTCGAGTGCTTCGTCCGCCGTGGCCAGATCGGGCGCGAACCCGCCCTCGTCGCCGACGTTGGTGTTGTGTCCGGCAGCGCGAAGGAGGTCTCGCAGCGTGTGAAAGACCTCCGAGCCGATACGGACTGCCTCGGCCATCGAGGCCGCACCCACCGGCGCGATCATGAATTCCTGGAAATCGAGCCCGTTGTCGGCGTGGGCGCCACCGTTGATGATGTTGATCATCGGGGTGGGGAGAACGTGCGCGAACGTGCCGCCGACATAGCGGTACAGGGGCATGCCGTGCGACGCGGCCGCTGCCTTGGCGACCGCGAGCGACACGCCCAGCGTGGCGTTGGCCCCGAGGCGCCCCTTGTTCTCCGTCCCGTCGAGCTCGATCATCAGCCGGTCGATCGTGGACTGCGCATCGGCCGGAAGCCCGCGCACCGTCTCCGCGATTTCTCCGTTCACTGCAGCAACCGCTTGCGTGACGCCCTTTCCCCGGAAACGGGCGGGGTCGGAGTCGCGAAGTTCCACGGCTTCCCGGGTGCCGGTCGAGGCGCCGGAGGGAACCGCGGCCCTGCCCAGGGATCCGTCGGCCAGACGAATGTCCACCTCGACAGTGGGATTGCCACGGCTATCGACGATTTCGCGTGCGGACACGCCGGTGATGTCAGACATTCCACTCCTACGCTGCGTCTCACATTTTTATGCTGGATGAGTCACCACACAGCATTGCTGCCGTGGCACGCCAGAAGGCTCTTCCTGCCACGACGTCGGCCCGTCAGTGATGGGTGGGGCGCTGTTGACCTGGGGTGATGCTACGGAATTGGACCGTAACAACGATCGACTGACCGGATGACTCGTCATCGAGCCCGTATCTGTCTGTCGCGCGCGGAACCCGCAAGAGGCTTCGTCGACCATGCTGCGCGCTGTGTGCGGCAGAGTTTCATTCCGATCGATCCGCGAAGGATTGCATTACATCGCGAACGTCATCCGGTGCGGACGGCTTCCGGCACTTCCACGCGTCCCCACAAGAACACTCAGGCCACTCAATAGGAGACGGATGCGGCCTTCAACATTGAAGGGCCATGCTCCTAATTGCTCCACGCGGCACATCCAGGTGTCCGCGCAGTTGCAATCTAATCACATGCCCCCTGCACCGAGACAGTTCGGGGTTCGCATCCGCACCGTGCCACCCGCGGGCCAGGGTGCGCACCAGGTGGGCGAGTTGGCCCGGTCCGATGCCTCTGAGCAGGAAGCCGGCAGCTACCGGCGGGCCCGCCGACGTGCGCCATCCGGGTCTCGTGGGTGAGAGCTACCTCACCGAATCACGGTCGCGGGAGGGCGGCCTGCCCGGCCGCGGCCGCGGCGCGTACCTCGCGGGGCGTGACCCCGTAGCGCTCGCGGAAGGCACGGCTGAAGTGCCCGGCGCTGGTGAACCCGAACGCGAACGCGATCTCCGTGACGGTCCGGTCGTCACCGCGCTCCAGCTCGGCGTGACACCGGGTCAGCCGCAGGGACTTGATATAGCCGCCCATGGTCTCGCCCCGTTGCGCGAAGACGTCCTGGAGCGTGCGCAACGGTACGCGCAGTTCGGCGGCGACCGTGGCGGGGCGCAGGCCGAAGTCGCCGATGTGCCGGTCGATGTGTGCGCAGGCGTTGGCGAACAGGCCCGCCTGCAGCGCGGCCCGGCCGGCCGGCCGGTACGGCCGCAGACAGGCCGCGAGCAGCTCCGCCAGTACCCGGGACGCGGCCTGGCGAGCACCCTCGTCGAGGTCTGCCGCGCAGTTCGCGACATCGTCGGCGACGGTACGGAACAACCGCACGGCGGGCTGGTCCTGGGGCAGCTGGATCACGGACCGGAAATCGAGCGACGGGCACAGCCCCGAGGCGACGTCGCGGGGGAACAGGAGCGTGCGCTTGCGTTCCGTCTCGGTGACGGTGAACCGCCCCGGCACGGTGCTCTCCCACACGGTGACGCTGCCGGCCCGCGACTCGACGGCCACGTCGCCGTGGGTGAGCAGGCTCCGGCCGTCCAGCTGGATGAGAACGCCGATCCATTCGCCCCGCGTCCGGGCGATCTCGCGGCGGCCCCGGTGTGCGGTGAGGGGGGCCACCGTGCAGTCGACCAGCCGAGCCCGGCCCAGTCCGCAGGAGCGGACCCGGACCCGGTCGCCGCTATGGCCGGGCGATGCCGCAGCCCGCGACTCGACGGTCCACGGCAGGTGCGTGGCGGACAGCAGGGCCTCGTCCTGCTCGTACCCGTCACGCCAGCCGAGGCGGGTCGTCCGCACCGCCGAAGTGCTCATGCGACGAGTGAACCACGCCGCCCGCGCCGTGGGGCGGCCGGATTGCGCGGATCGGCAGGTTCGGTTGCGCGCAGGGACCAGCCGGGGCGAGGGGCCGAGGCGAGTATCCGAGTATGCGAACCGACATCGAATTTCGGACCAGTGACGGCACCCGGCTCAACGGCTGGCACCACGTGCCGGAGGGGCCCGGGCCGTTCCCGACGATCGTGATGGCCACGGGCTTCTCGGGTGTCAAAGAGGGCGGGCACACACCCGCCACCGCGGAGCGCTTCGTGGAGGCCGGGCTCGCGGTGCTGGTGTACGACCACCGGAACTTCGGAACCAGCGCCGGCACTCCACGGCAGGAGATCGACCCGCTGTTGCAGATGCGGGACTACAGCGACGCCGTGACGTTCGCCGAGACGCTGCCGCAGACCGATCCCGAGCGCATCGGTGCCTGGGGCTCGAGCCTCTCGGGAGGCCATGTGATCGTCCTCGCCGGGCAGGACCGGCGGGTGCGCTGCATCGTGAGCCAGATGCCGATGATCAGTGGCCGGGACTGCGGTCAGCGCCTGGTCCCCGCTCCGGCCCTCGCTGCGGCTGCCGCTTTCCAGCGCGCCGACCGTTCGGCGCGCATGGCCGGCGAGGAGCCGGCGATGATCCCGGTGGCCGGCCCGGACCCCACCGCGCAGGCAGCGCTGCCGACGCCCGACTCCTGGGAGTTCGTCCAGGCGGAAGGCAGCCTTCCCACCTACCGCAACGAGGTGACGCTGCGGTCGATGGAGCTGGTGTCCGGCTACGAGCCCGGTCTGCTCATCGAACGGGTCAGCCCCACGCCCATGCTGATGATCGTGGGTGAGACCGACCTGGTGTGCCCGCCGGACCTGCAACTCGGCGCCTACGCGCGGGCCCGGGAGCCGAAGCGGCTGCTGACCGTGCGGGCCGGCCACTTCGACGTGTACAAGCCAGGCCCGGCCTTCGACCGGGTGGCCGGCGCGGCGGCCGAGTTCTTCGCCGAGCATCTGCGGTGACAAGACCACGGCACGAGCCCACGGCCACGAGGGCGCGGCCACGAGGGCGCGGCCACGAGGGCGCGGCCACGAGGGCGCGGCCGGAAGCGCGCGCGACGAGCGTACGGTGATGGGCTCTTGCCGACGAGCACGCGCTGACGGGACGGGCGCACGCTGACCGCACGCGCGCAGCTGACAGGACGGGTGCCTGCGGACGAGGGGCCGCTCCAGGGCGGCCCCTCTCTTCGTTCACCCTGCGTCGGCGGGGGCGAGCTCACCTGCCGGGGCGGGGGCCGGGGTCGCGCCGCGGTGGCGCCGGCGCCCGGTGTAGGCGGTGATCGCCTCCCAGAGGTCGCGGCGGTCGGCGTCGGGCCACAGGCCGGGGGTGAAGTGCAGCTCGGCGTAGGCCGTGTGCCAGGGCAGGAAGTTGGAGACGCGCTGCTCCCCTCCGGTGCGCCAGAGCAGGTCGACGTCGGGCATGTCCGGCTGCGGCAGGTGCCCTGCGAAGTCGTCCTCGGCGATCAGGCCGGGCTCCAGACGGCCGGCCCGGGCGCGCTGGGCCAGGGCGGCGGCCGTGCGGGTGAGCTCGTCCCGGCCGCCGTAGTCGATGCACATGGTCAGCGTCAGACCCGTGCGGCCGCGGGTGGTGCGCTCCCGCAGGTGGAGCAGGTCGACCAGGTCGGGGGGCAGGCGGCCGGCGCGGCCGTGCCAGCGCAGCCGGACGTCGAGGTCGCGGAAGGGGTTCTCGGCCAGCTCGTCGCGCAGCAGGCCGAGGATCGCGTCGACCTCCTCCGGGTCGCGCTGCCAGTTCTCGGTGGAGAACGTGTAGAGCGTCAGATGGCGCAGGCCGATCTCCAGGGCGCCGTGGACCACCTCGCGAACGGTCGAGGCACCGGCTCCGTGGCCCGCGTGCCGGGGCAGACCGCGCTGCTGGGCCCAGCGGCCGTTGCCGTCCATGATCACGGCGACGTGGGCGGGCAGCAGGCCGGGCGGGACCTCGGGGGGCCGCTCGCCGCCGGGGTGGGGCGGCGGCGGCCGGAAGGTGCCGGTGGGTGCCGGCCCGGCGGGCGCCGGTGGCCGGTGGGCGGCGGGGCGTTGCGGCGGCGGCACCGTCAGCGGGGTCAGGCTCCAGGCCAGCGCCGAGCGGGCCCGGGCCGGGACGAGGACGCGGGCCCGGGTGCGCAGCGCGGGCCGGGGCGGGGAGCGCAGGAGGTCCGGGCCGGCCGAGTCGACGGCGTCGAGCTGGGCGCGCAGCAGGGCGGCCATCGTGTCCAGGACGGTGGCGGGGCCGGGGTGCATGCCCCGGGTGAGGGCCTCCTGGCTCACCCACTGGCGGGCCAGGCCGGTGAGGTGCGTGACCAGGGCGGCGACGGCGGGGCTCCAGCGGCGCTGCGCCAGGTCGGCGGCGGACCCGGGGTGCTGATCGAGGGCCTCGGCGGGCAGGAGCAGGTCGCCCTGGGCCAGATCGGCGGACAGGTCGGTGAGGATGTCGGTGAGCCGGACGCCGTCGAGGAACTCCTCGTAGGCCTCCCGGGTGTCCAGACGCAGCGCCACGGGGACGCCGGCCCGGTCGAAGACCGTGCGGACCAGACCGAACCAGGGCAGCAGGTTGTCCCGGCCCCAGGCACGCCACTGCGCCCAGTCGGCGAAGTGCCTGCCGCGGGTGTCGTCCCGGACCTGGACCATGGCGTCCCGCAGCTCGGACAGGTCGAGGCGCCAGCGGTTCGCGGTGTCCACCAGGGCGTGCCGGACCGGGTCCGGGCTGGAGCCGGTGGGCAGTTCGCGGTGCAGGGCGGTGATCCAGGCCTCAACCCGGGCGGCCCGCTCGGCGGCGGGCGCGGTGCGGTCGTCGCCGAGGTCGTCGAGGGCGCTGGCGGCCGCCCACAGGGCGTGCAGGGCCGGGCGCAGGGCCGCGGGCACCAGCTGGATCAGCGCGTACTCCGCCGGGTCCTGTTCCTTCGTACGGCGCCGGCACAGCCGGTAGGCCGCCCGCAGCGCCGGGTCGTCGCCGGTCACCGGGAGTCCGGCTCGCTCCGGGGACGCGGCCGGCTCCGGGGTCGCACCTCGCTCCGGGGTCGTGGCTTGCTCCGGGGACGCGGCCGGCTCCGGGGTCGCACCTCGCTCCCGGGTCGTGGCCTGCTCCGGGGTCGCGGCGCGCTCCGGGAGTTCGGCCGGTTCCGGCGATGCGGGGACCGCCTCTCGTCTCGCCGGTGCTGTGGTCGCGGGGGGCACATCGCTCACACCGAGGACGATACGTCCTGGTTCAGCGGGTGGATCACAGGGGCCGGGGTGCGCGTCCGGGACGTCCCTCAAGGCCCCGGTCCCGGATCCGGCCGCACGGCCTCGGTGATGCCGGCCCGGGCCGCCTCCAGTTGGGCGGCGAACGCGATGCCGAGGAACAGCACCACACCGGTCAGGTTGGCCCACAGCAGCAGGGCGACGAAGGCCGTCAGCGGCCCGTAGACGGCGCCGAAGGAGCCGCTCTTCGCGACGTAGAGCGCCAGCAGCCAGGTGGCCGTGATCCACAGCACCAGATGGACCGCGGAGCCGAACGCGAGCCAGGTGTAGCCCGGTTGGTCCCGGCGGGGCGCCCAGCGGAAGATCACCGAGGAGGCGACCCACGCGAGCAGCACGCCCAGCGGCACGTAGAGAGCGTCCCACCGGTCGAGCCAGGCGGAGGACCAGCCGAGGGTCTGCACCACCGCGCTGCCGACGGCGTCACCGGCCACCAGCACGAGGAACCCCAGCACCATCGGCATGCCCGCGGCCAGGGCCAGGAGCAGGGACCGGCCGTACTTGGCCACGAAGGGCCGGTCGCGCTCGATGCCGTAGATGCGGTTGGCGCCGCGCTCGACCTGGGCCATCGCCGAGGCCAGGTTGAGCAAGGCGAAGGCCAGGCCCAGCCACATGGCGACGGCGCCCCAGGCACCGGAACCGGCACTGCGCTCGGTGCCGTGCAGGGCGTCCTCGACCAGTCTCGTGCTGGCGCCGGGCACGATCCGGCCGAGGGTGAGTTCGATGATCCGCCCCACGCTCTCCGTGTGCACGGTGGTCGCCACGCCGACCAGGGCGATGGTGAACGGCACCATGCCCAGGACCACCTGGAAGGCGAGAGAGCGGGAGTTGCTGAAGCCGTCCGCGTAGCGGAAGCGGCTGAACGCGTCGACGAGCAGCCGGCGGCCTCCGTAGCGCCGCAGGGCGGTGAACGCCTCGTCCCCGGAGAGTTCCTCCCCGATCATGTCCCGCGTCTGCGGGACGTGCACTGCGGTGCCCATCGAGAAAGGTCTCCTTCTGCCTGCCCTGCGTACCGCACCAGCATGCCGGGCGGCGCGGCCGCGCGGGTCAGAAGGGCATGCGCCCGCGGGTGCGGCGGCCGGCCGAGCCGCTGCGGCTCACCGCGCGGGAGCTGGTGTGGAAGGGCTTGGCGAAGAGCCGGCCCAGTACACCGGGTGCCTTGCCGCCGGCCCGGGCGCCCGCGCCGAGCGAACGCTGGGTGCCGCGCTCGGGATGGCGCGAGAGGCGGGGGACGAGGAAGGCGAGCACGGCGAGCAGTACGCACCCGGCGATGACGACGGCGACGATCACGAGCAACTCCCTTGACTGGTAGGGGAGGTACGGGTTCCCCGCCGGGCCTGTCGTATGTGCCGTCTCCGTCCCGTCTCCGTTACCGGGACTGGGCCGTCATGGGGACTTCTCCGTACCGTCTCCGTTACCGGGACTGGGCCGTCATGGGGACTTCTCCGTCGTGGTGCCCCTCGGACGCCTCGTCCTCGCCCGGAGTGTGGCCGCTCCTCGTGTACCCCGCTGGTCCGGGGAACACCGCCCCCGGGACCCGCGCGGACCGCCTCAGCCCCTGCGGCGCCGTGCCACGGCCCGCTGCAGCGCGGTACGCAGCTCGTCCGGCGGCGCCGGGCCGTCCGCCTCCGCGCTCGCCGTCACCGCCGCCGCGACGTCCCGCAGCTTCGTGTTCGACAGCTGGGACGTCTCCCGCAGGATGTGCCACGCCTCGTCGGACGCGCAGCCGTGCGTGGCCATGAGGATGCCCCGCGCCTGGTCGATGACGGGGCGGGAGGCGATCGCCTGGCGCAGCTGCTCGACCTCCTCCTGGAGGACGTGCAGGCACTCCGCGCGCTCCAGGGCGACCGCGGAGACGGTACGCAGGGCCGGTGGCGCGGTGGAGGCGGGGGCGGTGGTGTCCAGGCCGGTCAGCGGGTCGGTCGTGTCCAGGCCCGCCAGCTCCAGGATCCGGCGCGGCTGGCCGTTCCAGTTCGTCGCCGTCACCGTCAGGGCCCGCCGCCGGCCGTGGTCGGCCAGCACGTCCAGGAACTGCAGGCCCGCCGTGTCCATGAAGTGCACGCCCCCCATGTCCAGGTCCACCCGCGTGATGGTGGCCGGCAGGCCGGCCAGGGTTCGCGCCAGGATGTCCGCGCAGCCGTGGACGAGTTCGCCCCGGGGGGTGAGCTCGGCTCGCTGCGCGTCCACGCGGCCGCGGATGACCAGGGTGTCCAGCCCTCCCGTGAGATGTGGTGATGCCGCTGAGGTCATGTCACCGCCTTGTCGGTCCTCGTCGGTCGTGTTCGTCTCGCCGGACTGCACGACGTCTCTCGCCCCCGTGGACGTCCGTGTGAGCTGCGCCTGCCCGCCGTACGGCTTACTACACACCGTTTCGGGGAATGAGCTTCTGCCGTACGGGTACGAGCGCTGTGGTCCGGAAACGTGGGGAGAGGGCCTTGAAGACTCGGCATCAGCTCTCGGCGGCCGGCCCCGCGCCGGGCCTGGCGGTGTTCCCGCTGGCCGGGCGGCAGGGCGTCCGGGCGGCGGGGGAGGTCGGCCTGACGACGCGTTCGATCTGGGAAGGCGTGCTGGAAGAGGCTGTTCGCGAAGGTGAGGACGTGTACTACCTGGAGCTGTCCGACGTGACGTTCGTCGACGTCGCGGGCGCCGGTGCCCTCGCGGCCGCCGCCGGGCAGCTGCGGGACGGGCGGCGGTTCGTGGTGCGCCGGCCGCCGGCGGCCCTGCGGCGGACCCTGGACCTGCTGTGGCCCGGACAGACGGGGATCGAGGTGTCGACGTCATGACCACCGCTGTGACCGGCCCCTTCGGGCCCCCGGACCCCTTCGCCCACCCGGCGCTCTTCTACCGGGACGAGCAGGAGTACCTCGACGGCACCCTGCCCTTCGTGCGTGACGGCCTGGATGCCGGCGAGCCGGTCGCCGTCGCCGTGCCCGGCAAGAACCTCGCCCTGATCAGGGACGCGCTGGGGGACGCCGCCGAAGCCGTGCGGCTGCTGGACATGCGCGAGGCCGGACGCAACCCCGGGCGCATCATCCCGGGCGTGCTGCGCGCCTTCGCCGACGCCCAGCCCGCCGGCCGCCGGGTGCGGATCATCGGCGAGCCCGTCTGGGCGGGCCGTTCCGACATCGAGTACCCGGCCTGCGCCCAGCACGAGGCGCTCATCAACGCCGCCTTCCGGGGCCGGGCCGCGACGATCATGTGCCCCTACGACGTGGCGCGGCTGCCCGAGCACATGGTCACCGACGCGTACGCCACCCACCCCACCGTCATCCACCCCGGCTCCCGGGCCGAGCAGGACAGCGCGGCGTTCGCCCCGGAGGACGTGGTCGTCCGCTACAACGAGGCCCTGCCGCCCGTGCCGGAGGCGCTGATGTTCGCCTTCGACTCCGACTCCCTCCCGCACGCCCGGCACGTGGCCGTCGGGGAGGGCGCGCGGCTCGGCCTCGTCGGGGTGAAGCTCGACGACCTGGCCCTCGCGACCGCCGAGCTCACCACCAACAGCGTGGTGCACGGCGGCGGTACGGGCGTGCTGCGGGTGTGGTCCGAGGACGGGTACGTGGTGTGCGAGGTCCACGACGACGGGCACCTCACGGACGTCCTGGCCGGACGCCGGCCCGTGCCCCGTGACCAGCGCGGCGGGCGCGGGATCCTGCTGGTCAACCTGATCGCCGACCTGGTGCGGGTGCACCGGAGCGACAGCGGGACGACCGTCCGCTGCTGGTTCGCCCGCTGACCCGGCCCCGGTGCTCGGGGCCCTCGGGCGTCGGCGCTCAGGCACTCGACGTCGATGGCCGGCGTTCAGGCACCTGGCGTCGGCGGCCGGCGCTCGGCCACTCGGCGTCGGCTCGGCGTCGGCGGCCGGGGCGCGGCCACTAGGCGCCGGAGGTCGGCGCGCGGCGTCGGTGGCAGGGTTCGGGCGCTCGGTGCAGACGGCCGGCGCGCGGCGCCGGTGGCGGAGTTCGGGCGCTCGGCGTCGGCGGTCGGCGCGCGGCGCCGGTGGCGGGGTTCGGGCGCTCGGTGCAGACGGCCGGCGCGCGGCGTCGGCGGCGGAGTTCGGGCGCTCGGCGTCGGCGGCCGGCGCGCGGCCGCTCGGCCTCGGCGGTCCGCGTTCAGGTGCCCAGCGGGTCCAGCGCGAGCGGTGCGATCCTGCCCTCCAGCATGGCGCCGAGTCCCTGCACGGCGCACACGTCCGGGCGTTCGGCGATGTGCACCGGCATGCCCGTGGCCTGCCGCAGCATCTGGTCCAGGCCCGGCAGCAGGGCGCTGCCGCCGACCATCATGATCCCCCGGTCGGCGAGGTCGGCGACCAGGTCGGGCGGACAGTCGCGCAGCACCTTGCCGATGCCGTCGAGGATCGCGGTGAGCGGCGTCTGGATGGCCTCCCGGACGGCCGCGGTGTCGACCTGGACGGAACGGGCCAGGCCCGTGGCGACGTCCCGGCCGTGGATCTCCGTGGAGGCCGGGCCCTGCGCGGTGAGGCCGTTGCCGGACAGGGCCAGCTGCAACGGCCTCACCGACTGGCTCGGCAGCATCAGCTCGTGCTCGTGACGCAGGTGCTGCACGATCGCGTGGTCGACGGCCTCGCCGCCCACCGGGATCCGCTCGGCGGTCACGATCGAGCCGAGGGACAGCACCGCCACCTGCGTCGCCGCCGCCCCGCACACCATGATCATGGTCGCCTCGGGCTGCTCCACGGGCAGGCCGCAGCCGACGGCCGCGGCGATGAGCGTGTCGACCAGCTCCACCCGGCGCGCACCCAGCCCGACGAGTGTCTCGATCGCGGCGCGCTGGGCCAGCGGGTCGGCGTCGTGCGGGGTGCAGGCCGCGGCGCGCAGGATGGGCTTGCGGCGCAGGCCGCGGCGCATCTTGTCGCCGAGCAGGTGCCGCAGCATGCGCTGCGCCATCTCGATGTCCACGACCGTGCCGCCGGAGACCGGCCGGACCACCCGGATGTAGTGCGGCGTGCGGCCCGTCATCTTCTCCGCGAGCTCGCCGACCGCGATCAGCGCGCCGGTGCGGGTGTTCACGGCCGCGGCGGACGGCTGGTCGACGACGAGACCGGCGCCCTTGACGTAGACGCGTGTGCGGGCCGCCCCCAGGTCGACGGCGAAGTGGCAGCGGCGCAACTGCTCCAGACTGGCGGTCATTGGCAGGTCCTCCCGAGAGCACAGACCGTGGGGGGCCGCCAGGTGGCGGGCCTCGCATTCGTGGGTCCGCCGGGACGGCGGGCCTCTCCTTCGCATCGTGCGCGGGAGGGGACCGGGCCGCCTTTCCTGGGGGGCCGGGCGGGGCGCCGCCGAACGGGGGGTTCCGCGTGTCGGTCACAGGGAGACCGCGGCCTCCAGCAGGGGCGCGAGGGAGGGCACCGTGGACTCGCAGCCGGCCTCGCGCAGCCGCCGTTCGGTGGTGCCGTTGCGGGCGAGACCGACGAAGCGCAACCCGGCCCGCTGGGCGGCGGCCAGCTCGGCGACCGTGGAGCCGATCACCAGACCCGTCGCGGCCGACCCGGCACATGCGTCGAGGGCCCGCAGCATGCAGTCGGGGTGCGGGGTGAGCAGAGCGAGGTCCTCGGCGCGCCCGTGGACGCCGGCCAGGGGCAGGGCGCCGTACGGCCGCAGATAGCGCGGTACGGCCTCGGCGCAGACGTCAGTGACGATGCTGACGCGGCGGCCGGAAGCGTGCAGGGCGCGGACCAGGGGCGCGGAGTTGTGCGTCGCCGGGGCGTGCGGCACCGCCCTGAGTTCGATCTCGTCCAGGCGCTCGCGCAGCAGCGGGCCGAGCGGGTCCTGTGCGAAGGCCCGGAGCACGTCCAGCGGATGGGCGAACGTCTCGCGCACCGGGCCCGGCAGGGCGTGCCGCGGATCGCGGTGCTCGTCGACGAGGGCGAGCAGGCCGAGCACGGCCTCGCGCGCGGTGCTCGCCGAGAACAGGCGGGCCATCGGGCCGTCGAAGCCGACCAGGACCGTCTCCGCCTCCCCGAGGAGCCGGGGCAGCGGGAGCCGCCCGGAAGCGGCCCCCTGTGGTCCGGGCAGGGCCGCGCCCTCCGGGCCCAGCTGCACCGACGCCGTCACCGACAGCCCGGGCACCGGCCGGCGGCGCAGTCCGGCGTTGACCGCGCGCTGGGCGGCGCCCGCCCGGCGCAGCGGATGCCTGCGGGTGATGCGCCCGGCCTCCTCCAGCAGGTGGCCGAGCAGCGTCTCGGACACCCGGCCGACCTCGGCCCGTACGAAGGCGACCGGGTCGTCCACGTGCCAGGACAGCTCGACCGCGGCGGCGAAGGCGCCCTTGCCGGAACTCGGCAGGGAGACCCGGTGGTGGGCCTGGTGCGTGGTGAGGTCGACCTCGTAGTAGGTCACGAGCCGCGGCTCGCCGTCGCCGGGCGCCGTCACCGGGCTGAGGAGGGTCAGCGGGCCGTCGGGCCGGGTGTGGACGACGGCCCTGCGGCCCGGGACCGGTATGCCGAGCCGGCGCAGGTCGCGCGTGATGAAGGGGCCCTGCACCAGGTCGCGGGCCTCCGGCTGCGGGGCCCGGGCGGGGGACAGCGGGCAGTACCAGGCGATGGGCGGGGGGTCCGTGGCACCGTCCTCGAAGAGGGGCCGGAAGCGCTGGGGGCCCTGGGCGGCCGAGCTGGCCGCGAACTGCTCGTAGAGGTCCGGGGAGACGATCACCTGGATGCCGGCGGGCACACGCGGCGGCTCGGGCGGCGGACCGGGCCGGTCCCAGAACGTGACGGTCAGCGGCGGCGGATCCACCAGCCCGGAGAGGACCTCGGGCAGACCGCGCAGGACGGCGGCCAGGACGGGCAGGAGGTAGGTACCGGGTTCGGTGCGGACGTCGTAGCCGCCGCCGCGCACGCGCACGTCGAACTGGTGGGGGGCGAGCGCGCCGCGGGAGAGCATCTCGTGCACCGCGTGTTCGAGGGTGATGCGGGCCTCGGGGCGGCCGGTGAGGTCGTCGGACTCGAAGAGGATCCTGGGGGCGGCGGTCCCCGTACCCGCCTGCGGGTCCGTCCCGCCCAGCCGTCGCACGGTCTCCTCGCTGACCGTCGCGAACGCCGGACCCGCGTCGCCCTTCCCGCCGGCGGTCTCGGCCCGGAACTCCCCGGCCGCGAGCCCCGCCCGCTCGTCGATCAGCCCGCCGACCCTTTCGAGGAACTCCCGGGTCCGGCCGCGGGCCGTGCGCGGCAGGGAGCGCAGCAGCAACTCCCGTACGCCGGACCGGAACGCGTAGGAGCCGGGCGGCCCGGGGACGGAGGTGAGCATGCCGCTGAGGATGACCTCGGCCAGGTGCTGGGGGCGCGGGTCGCGCTCCAGAGTGCGCTGGACGAGGCGCATCACGGGCACCGAGGGGACCGCCAGCGCGAGATGCCCGGCGAGGCGGAAGGCCTCCGGGGACGCGGTCGCGCGAAAGCGCAGGACCAGGTCCTCGGGGGAGACGGTGGTGATGTCGGGGGTGGGGTCGGTGGGGGGCGCCGGAGCGGGCGGCAGCCAGGCCGCCGCGCCGGGTGTCCGGGCGCCGTCCGGGCCGGCGAGCAGGGCGGCCCAGTGGGCGAGCCAGGGGGCGCCCGGTTCCAGGACCGGTAGCGGGAAGGCCGGGGCCGGGGGTGGCGATGCGTCGTACGGGGGCGGTGAGGCGTCGTACGGGGTGAACGCGAGGGTCGCCGTGGGGGCCGCGATGGTGGGGGCCGTCAGCAGACCCGGCTCGGCGGGCAACGCCGTGGTGGCCCACAGGCGTTCGGGGAGCGGCTGGACCACGGCGAGCGGCATGCGGCGGGCCCAGCGCCGCAGGGTGCGGTACCAGCGCTCGCCCGCCTCGCCCGGCCGCCACTGCGGGCCCGTGCAGTCGCTGACGACGAGGGTGGCCGTGCGGCCGTCGTCGAGGACGGGGACCTGGCGGGCCCGGCCGTCGGGCGTGGCGGGGTGCAGGGTGACCGTGCGGAAGACGCCCGACTGGGCGAGCGCCGTGTGCAGTTCGCTCACCAGGGGCCGCCAGACCGGCATGGTGGGGCCGGTGTCGTGCACGAGGTTCAGGCGCAGCCAGCGGTCGGGGGCCGGGCGCAGTACGGGCAACCACATGTCCGGGTGGGCGCCGAGCCGCGCGATCCGGTCGGCCGTCGCCCGCTCGTCCAGCAGACGTGAGTGCGGGGAGGGCACCTTGCGCTGCAGCGGGCGCAGGGCGCGTTGCAGTGCGAGGGGACGGGGCAGCATCGGGGGCGCGGGCGCGAGGAGAGGTGACCCGCCGCCGGGGCGGTCGTGGGGGTGGTCCGGTGAGCGGGGGGCCGGCAGCCGGAGGGGGACGCGACCGGAGGTGACCCGGTCGGCGGGCACGGCTGCGGGCACAGGGGCGGCGGGGGCCTGCTCGGCGGGGCCGGTCGCCTCGTCACCGGCGGCGGGCGGCCCCGGAGCGACCGGCCGGCCGGTCCCGGAGCGGGGCGCGCCCTCGCTGACAGGAGCCTCGGCGGGGACCGGACGGCCGGTCTCGGACTCCCCGGCAGGTGGCTCCAACTGGTGTGCCAGCCATACGAGTTCCGCGAGCTCCCGGGGTGTCGGCGCGGTGCCCGCCGCGGACAGCGCCGCCGCCAGCCGGGCGACCGGGGACGGCCCGGGTCCGGCGTCAGAAGCCATCGCCGTCGGCCGCCGCGCTGAGGTACGGCATCAGCTGCTCGGCGAGGTCGTCGCGGGACTCGGCGTCCAGGCCCGCCACCCCCGTGAGGTAGAGGGCGTTCAGCAGCTGGTCGGTGGCCAGTTCGCCGCCGGAGGCCCGTTCCAGGAAGCGGGTGATCAGACGGTCCGCCTCCCCGCCCGGCGTGTCCAGATGGGCCCGGACGATATGGGTGAGCTGGTCCCGGCCGGGGCGGCGCAGCTTCAGCCGGACGCAGCGGCGCAGGAAGGCGGGCGGGAACTCGCGCTCCCCGTTGCTGGTCAGCACGACGAACGGAAAGGCCCGGCAGCGGACCCGGCCGCGGCGGACGGCGACCGGCGTGTCCGTGCCGTCGGCCAGGACCTCGGCCGCGCCGTCGCCGGAGTGCCGGGCGGCACGCACCAGTTCGGGGATCTCGTACTGGCCCTCCTCCAGGACGTTCAGCAGGTCGTTCGGCAGGTCGAGGTCGCTCTTGTCGATCTCGTCGACGAGC
The DNA here is from genome assembly GCF_042262425.1 of Streptomyces sp. NPDC056373. Lineage (NCBI taxonomy): Bacteria > Bacillati > Actinomycetota > Actinomycetes > Kitasatosporales > Streptomycetaceae > Streptomyces > Streptomyces sp. NPDC056373. The sequence continues at coordinate 266,003 of NZ_JBHJPX010000004.1, read as the reverse complement.
AGCGCGCGGGGCCGGTCGTAGGGGAGCAGGGCCGTGCCGAGCGGGCCGAGCCGCAGGTGCTCCTCGACCCCGCCCCGGTCCTCCCGCGCCTCCCGGGCCGCGTACAGCCGGGACAGCGGGTCGTACTGGTAGAGGCCGTCCGCCAGCGAGCTGCGGCTGGTGATGTTCCAGCGCAGCACCGGGCCGAGCCGCAGCTCGCGTGCCACCGCGTAGGCGAGGGACGACTTGCCGGTGCCGGGCGGGCCGGTCACGAGCAGGGGGCGGCGCAGGCAGAGCGCGGCGTTGACGAGCCGGACGCTCTCCTCGCCGGCGACGTACGACTTCGCACGGTGCACACGGTCGGGGGAGACGGCCGTCGCGTCGTCGCCGTCGTGCGGCGGCGGCAGCGCCGGCCCGCCGTCGAAGGCACGCCAGGGCGGCGGGGCGGGCAGGTCGTCGATGCCGTCGTGCGGCTCGTCGCGGCCGGTGTAGACGGACCAGTGCGGCATGGGGAGTGGTCTCCGCTCTCCGTTTTCGTGCGGGTGTTTCTCGGGGCGCGTCGTATGCGGGTGGTTCTCGGGGCGCGTCGCGTGCGGGCGGGTCAGGCCACCGGCGACCTCGCGTGCGCGGCGGCGACGGCGTGCGGGTCGGCGAAGACCCGCGGGTCGTCCCAGAGCAGCTGGATGCCGTGGGCCCAGTGGCCCTGCTCGGCGAGCGCCTCCTCGCGCAGGGCGAGGACGTGGAGCGGGAGTTCGGCGGGCGGCACGGCCATGACGTGGGCGTCGAGCGCGTCGAGGAACGCCTTGCCGGTGCAGCCGTCCGCTCCGGCGCACTCCTCCTGCCCGGAGCCGCAGCCGCCGCGTGACCACACGATCACCGGGGCGGGCGCGGCGAGCGAGGTGTCGAAGTGGGCCCGGGTGCGGGCGGCGGCCGGGGCGGTGCCGAACCCGGCGAGACACGCGTCGCGCTGCCGCAGCCGCAACCGCAGCCGCCCGGGCTCCTCCGGACCGCCGCACTCCACCCGGTGCATCCGTGCTCCCGGCCAGGAGTCCAGGCGCTTCCACGCCCGGGTCAGCACGTGCCGGGTGCTGGCCTTGCGACGGGCGTGGTCGGTGACGACCAGCGGGTAGACGCAGCCGAGCGGCGTGTCGTCGTCCGGGGCGCTCTCCCAGCGGTCGACCGGCCAGTCCAGCCAGTCCCGGGGGAGCGCGAACGCCACCAACTCGTCGGCGCCGGGCGTCAGATACCGGAAGGCCGTCTCGATCCCCTCCTGCACGTACGCGGGCAGCCGGTGCTGCTCGACCGTGCCGGAGTCGACCGGGTGGCGCCGCCCCTCGCTGTACGCGGACACCTCGACCCGGACCAGACCGTCGCCCGCTCCGCTGTGCCCGAGCTCGACGAGGATCGGCGACCAGTTCGGAGCCGACGGTTCGGTGGCCGGGGCGCGCAGCAGGTCCTGGAGCCGGTCGGTGAACCGGGCGACGGTCCGCGTGGCGCCCGGGCCGTCGAGTTCGCACAGCACGAACAGGGCCGCCGACCACAGCGAGTCGAACCCCTCCTCGGGCGGCGGAGGGTCGAACGGATCGGCCGCCGCCGTGTACAGCCGCACCGGGTCGCAGTCGACGCCCGCACGGGCCGCCCTCTCGACCAGGGCCCGCAGCCGGGCACGGTCGGCGGTGGCGTGCTCGGACGTCGGGACCAGGCTCCGCAGGCCCGGCCAGTAGCGGGCCATGACCTGGGTGGGCATCATCCGGCCGGTGCGCACCTCTGTGCGGCCGGCGTCCGCCGTGACCATGCCGACGACCTCGCCGGTGCCGGCCAGGGTGACGGCGGCCCCGCTGAAGCCGGGGGCCAGGGGCTGGCCGCCCTGGTGCCACGCCTCCAGCTGGAGCCACTCCCGTCTGATCAACTGCGGTGCCGTGACACGGCATTCGGTGAGGGTTCCCTCGTCGAAGCCGCGCGGGAACCCGTAGACGACGAGCTTGCGGGCCGTCGGGCCGTGCGCCGCGTCGACCGGGGCCAGCGCGGCCGGGGCCATCGGCATCTCCCGGTCCAGCTCCAGCACCGCCAGGTCTCCGGGGTCGGTGACACCTCCGGCCCAGCCGCCGTGCGCGACGACCCGGGCGGACACGGCCGGGGTGCCGGGCCGCTCGGTGAAGGTCACCGCCAGGCCCTCGCCGTCGCCCACGACATGAGCACACGTCAGTACCGTGCTCGGGGTGACCAGGAAGCCCGCTCCGGCCACCCGGCCCCGTAACTCGATCCGGGCGTGCCACTCGGCGCTGTTCAGGGCACTCGCCGCTGCGCTGTCCACGGCGCTGCTCATGAGGCGGCGCCGGCCCCCGGGGCGGACGCGGCATCCGATGCTGCGGCACCCGGTGTGGTGGCATCCGGGGTGGACGGGACGTGCGGCGCCGAGACGGTCTCCGTCGTGGACGGGGACCAGGTCAGCCTGACCACCAGATGGCCCTCGGCGGTGCCCTTGGCGATGAACGCGCCCGTCTCGGCGGCCAGTTTCACCCCGAACTCGATCTCCACGCCGTCGGGCCTGAGCGAGCCGTCCCGGAAGACGCGCAGCGCGGACTCGGCCGCCGCCCGCACACCGTCCAGGGCGCCCTCGAAGGTGCGGGCCGCCTGGACCGTGCCGTCACCGCGGGAGACCAGCCGGGAGCCGGACCGCTCCTCCACCGCCTCGACCGCGACCACGGCCCCGTCACCGGTCTTGAACTCGACCAACCCGTCCACGACACCCCCGTCGTCCGATTGCGCTGGGCGGCACCATTGTGACGGAAGGTACTCGATGACGCGGAGGGCATTCACCGAACTCACCCACCGACGGTCCCCCGGATCACCCCCAGCTCCACCAGGTCCTGCGGCCGGATGCGGAGCTGGTCCGCCGTCGACTCGACCTCGCGCGGGGGCCGTTTGAGGATGGCCGCCGCGAGTTCCGGCGCGATCACCGAGAAGTAGCTGTCGGGTGTGGCCCAGGTGTTGCCGGGGGCGGCCAGGGCGAGGGCGCCGCCCGATCCCCCCTCGCCGATCACCAGCGTCGTCACGGGGGTACGGGCGCTCGCGACCACCCCGAACAGGTCGGCGATCGCCGCGCCCGCGCCCTGCCGCTCCGCCTCCGCGTCGTTCGCCGCGCCCGGGGTGTCCACGAGGGTCAGCACCGGGATGCCGAGCCGGTCGGCGAGGCGGATCAGCCGGGCGGCGGTGCGGTATCCGGCGGGGCGGGTCGCGGTCCCGGTCTGCGCGGCGTACGCGACCGTGCGGCCCTCGTGCGTGCCGAAGCCGCACAGCATGCCGTCCGGGTCGGTGCCGCCGCAGCGGTCGCCGCTGATCGCGACCCGGTCGGTGAAGTAGGCGTCCAAGTAGGCCGCAGCACGCGGCCGTTGCGGGGAACGGGCCCGGCGGACGGCGTCCCAGCCGGTGACGGGCAGGACCGCGGACCCGCCGAGCGCCTCCGGTGGCGGGGCGGGCGTGCCGGACGGGCACATCAGCAGCCGCAGCCATCGCCCGAGCGTCTCGCGCAGCTCCTGTGGCCCTACGACCGCGTCCGCCGCGCCCGCCGCGACCTGCGCCTGCGCCGTGTACGCCGCCGGGTCCGCGTCCGCCGGGCGCACCCGGGAGCCGGCGAAGCCCACCTGGGCGCCGGGCAGCGCGAGCGTCACGTCCGCGCCCGCGCCCAGGGTGGCCCAGCCGCCTCCGGTCGTCGGGTCGCGAAGGACCGCGACCTGCGCGAGACCGGCCTCCCGGGTGAGCGCCGACTGGCGGGCCACCCGCTGGAGCTGGGTCAGCGCGAGCATGCCCTCCTGCATGCGGCTGCCGCCCGTCGCCACCAGCGGCACCACCGGGCAGCGGCGGTCACGGGCGTGCGCGTACGCCGCCTCCAGCCGGTCGCCGGTGCGCTCGCCCAGGGAGCCGCCGAGGAAGCCGAACTCGAAGGCGATCAGCACGGCCCGGACGCCGCCGACGCGGGCGGTGCCGCAGACCACGGACTCCTGCTCGCCGGTGCGCTCGGCGGCACGGGCGCGCGAGGCGTCGTAGCCCGGCCAGGCGAGCGGGCCGTCGGGCCGTGACTGCCGTGCCGGGGCGGGGAGTTCGGCGAAGGTGGCGTCGTCGGCGACGGCGCTGACCACCTCGCGGGCGGAGCGGAGCTCAGTCATGGGCCAGCGCCCGCTTCATGATCTTCCCCATGTCGTTGCGGGGCAGTGCGTCGAGGTGGTGCACCACCCGCGGCCGCTTGTGCGGCGCGAGCCGCTGCGCCACATGGTCCGCCAACTCCTCCAGCCCGGGCGGCGACTGGGGATCCGCGGGCACGATCCACGCCACGACCCGCTCGCCCAGGTCGGCGTCCGGCTCCCCGGTGACGGCCGCCTCCCGCACCCCCGGGTGTTCCAGGAGCGCGTTCTCGATCTCACCGGCCCCGATCTTGTAACCACCGCTCTTGATCAGGTCGGTGGCCTGGCGGCCGACGATCCGGACGTAGCCGTCGGGGTCGCGCACCGCCACGTCGCCGGTGCGGAAGAAGCCGTCGGCGGTGAAGGCGGCGGCGGTGGCGTCGGGGCGGTTGAGGTACTCGGTGAACAGGTTCGGCCCCCGCACCTGGATCTCGCCCACCGTCTCCCCGTCGTACGCGGTGACCTCCGAATCGTCCTCCTCGACCAGCCGCAGCTCGACACCCGGCAGGGGCACGCCGACCGTGCCCGGGCGGGCCTCGCCGTCGGCGCGGACGGCGGTGTTCATCAGCGTCTCCGTCATGCCGTACCGCTCGATCACCCGCCGCCCGGTCGCGGTCGCGATCCGGCCGTGGTCGTGCACGGGCAGCGCGGCGGAGCCGGAGACCAGCAGCCGCGCCCCGGTCAGCGCCTTCACCAGGTCCGGGTCGCTCGTCACCGCCTCCGCGATGCGGTGGTACATCGTCGGCACGCCGAACAGCATGGTCGCGCCGGTGTTCAGCTCGCGGGCCACGCCCTGGGTGGTGAAGCGGCCCAGGTGGCGCACCGCCCCGCCGCGCCGCAGCGGGCCGAGCGTGCCCAGGACCAGGCCGTGCACGTGGAACAGCGGCAGTCCGTGGACGAGCACGTCGTCCCCCGTCCACTGCCAGGCGTCGGCCAGGGCGTCCAGGGTGCTCGCGACGGCCCGGCGCGGCAGGACGGCGCCCTTGGGCGGGCCGGTCGTGCCGGAGGTGTACACGATCAGGGCCGGATCCTCGTCCCCGGCGCTGTCCTCGGGGGCCGGGCCGGTGGCGTGCACGTCGACGTCCACGCGGGTGAGGTCCCGCAGGGGCGCGGGGAGCAGGTCGTCGGGAGCGGTGAGCACGAGTTCGGGGGCGCTGTCGGACAGGATGTGCCCGAGTTCCTTCTCGCCGGACTTGGGGTTGAGCGGCACGGCCGGGACTCCGGCCAGGAGCGCGGCGACCACGGCTACGGCCGTCTCCATCGTGGGCGTCGCCCAGACGGCGACCCGCGTGGCTCCGCCGATGCGGCCCGTCAGCGCTCCGGCCGCGGCGGCGAGCTGCGCGTAGGTGAGGGAGCGCTCGCCGAACCGGAGGGCCGGACGGTCGGCCGCGATGTCGGCCGGGCTGTCGGTCAGGGCCGGGAAGAGAGGGGGCACGCGTCACATCTCCTTGACTGTTGCCTGCTGTTGTCCGAGGGCTGCGGGTCGGCCCGGCCGGGTCACCCCCAGCCGGGGACGACCATCACCAGCCAGGCCGCCGCCGGTACGACCGCCACCACAATCCCTCCGTACACCATCAGCTGCCGGAAGAAACGCTCTCGGTCCACGTCCGGGGCGGCGGCGAGGACGAGCGCGCCGTTCGTGGAGAACGGACTCACGTCCACGACGGTCGCCGACACGGCGAGCGCGGCGATCATGCCGATCGCGCCGATCTCGCCCCGCTCCAGGAACGGCACGGCCAGCGGGATCAGGGCGCCCATGATCCCCACGGAGGAGGCGAACGCGGAGACCAGGGCGCCGATGTAGCAGAGCAGGACGGCCGCGAGGAGCGGGACGCCGATGCCGCCGACGCCCTCGCCGGCCCAGGTGATGGTGCCCATCTCGTCGAGGACGCCGACGTAGGTGAGGACGCCGCAGATGAGAAGGACGGTGGGCCAGGCGATCTGGCCGGTCGCCTTGCGGCTGTCCTCCGGCCAGGCGGTGCTGAGGACGACGGCGAGGGTGATGGCGGTGAGGCCCGCGTCCAGGTCGAAGACCAGGACGGCGACGACCAGGGCCAGGAGGGAGGTGAGGGTGGCTGTGCGGGCGGGGGTGAGGCGGGTTTCTGCCGGGCTCGGGGTGGGGGTGGCCGTGGCGGGGTGGGTCCGCAGCCGGGCGGTGCCGGGTGCAGCCGCCCCCACCTGTGCCGCCCCAGCAGCACGACTGCCCGCGGTGGGGGCGGGGCTGTCCGTGGCCGGGGCCGAACCGCCCGCGCTGGGGGTGGAGCTGCCTGCTGCCGGTGCGGGGCGGCCCGCTGCCCGGGTGGGGCCGCCGCCGGGGCTCCCGCCATCGGCCACCGCCCCCTGCGCCCACAGCTTCAGCCCGCCGCACACCACGAACACCACCGCCGCGATCACCAGGTTCGCCGCGAGTGACGCCAGGAACAGGACGACCTCGTTGCCCGGGAGCTTCTCGCGTTCCACGATGCCGTTGACGATCGAGCCGTAGATGCTGATCGGGGAGAAGCCGCCGGCCTGGGCGCCGTGGACGACCATCGCGCCCATCAGCAGCGGGCTGATCCCGTAGCGCGCGGCGAAGCTCAGGGCGATCGGGGCGACGATCGCCACGGCGGCCGGGCTGACCGCGCCGATGGCCGTGAGCGCGCCGGTCAGGGCGAACATCACCCAGGGGATGAGCGCCACCCGCCCCCGCACGAGCCGGACCGCGGCGTGCACCAGCCAGTCGGTGGTGCCGTTGGCGCGGGCGATCGCGAAGAGGTACGTGACGCCCACCAGGACGACGAACAGGTCACCGGGGAAGCCGGCGAAGATGCCGTCGGCGTCGAGGTCCGCGACCAGCCCCCCGACGGCGAACGCGGCGGCGAAGGCCAGCGCGCCCATGTTGACGGAACGGGTGGTGGCGATGACGAACACCACGACGAGGACGAGGATCGAGATGAGTTCGGGGGACATACGGGCTCCCGTCGTTGGGCCCCGGAGCGGCTGGGCGCACCTCCAGTGGCCGAGTGGCTGAGCCACTTGAGGTGCGTTGGTCGAACAGCGTGGGTGCGGGCCGGGCGCCCGTCAAGGGGGTGCGTGAGAATTGGCTCAGCCACTCCGCCACTGTGCAGGGCCGGTGTTACGCTCCCGGCGAGAGGGGGAGCCCGTGACCGACGCCTTGCGCCCCATGACGAAACAGCGCCTCTACGAACAGGTGCTGGAGCGGCTGCGTCAGTACGTCGCCGAGGGCGGTCTGCGGGCCGGTGACCGGTTGCCGCCGGAGCGGGATCTCGCCCAGCGGCTCGGGGTCAGCCGGGCCTCGGTGAAGCAGGCGATCGTGGTGCTGGAGGTCCAGGGCCTGGTGGAGGCCCGGCACGGCGGGGGCACCTACCTCGTGCGGGACAGCCTCGACACCGAACCGGTCGAGCGGATGGTCGAACGCCGCCGGCGCCTGCCCGACGTCCTGGAGGCGCGGGAGGCGCTGGAGACGAAGCTCGCGGAGCTGGCCGCCGAGCGGCGCACGGAGGACGACCTGGCGGAGCTGCGCTCGGCGCTCGGCGTGATGACCGAGGAGATCGAGGCGGGCGGCCACGGCGCCGAGGGCGACCGGCTGTTCCACGCGGCCGTGACGGCGGCGGCCCACAGCAGTCTGCTCGCCGAGTTCATGCGCTCCATCGCCGAGCAGATCGCCGAGAGCCGCACCGAGTCGCTGCGCCAGCCCGGCCGCCCGTCCCGCTCCCTCTCCCAGCACCGGGCGATCCTCGACGCGATCGCCGCCGGGCAGCCCCGGCAGGCCGCCGCGGCCATGCGGCGTCACGTCCGCACGGTGGCGAAGGTGCGGCTGCTGGACTGGGAGCCGGGGGAGGAGGGCTAGGGCCCCGGGGGCGGTCCGGTCCCGGGCCGTCCGGTCAGTTCTCCACCACGTCCGCGACCACACAGCTGACGTTGTCCGGCCCGCCCGCCGCGTTCGCCGCCGCGACCAGGGCCTGGACGGTCTCGTCCGGGGACGCGGGCGTGACGAGGAGTTCCCGGACGCGGTCCTCGCGCTCGTCCGTTCCGCCACCGATGCTGGGGCTTCACCAAAGGTGAAGGTCAAACGGGGTGTCGCGGTTCCGGACGGGATTGTTAGCCTGCGACGGACATCGAATCGATCGCCCGTACGAGGATGGAGTCGCCGTGACCGGCACCCCGCGCATCGCCGTCGTCACCTACGACCCCCGCGGCGAGGAGCACAAGGACCGGGACCTGCCGGTGCTGGTGGCGGCGCTGCGGGAGGCCGGGGCCGATGCCGTCGCCGTCCCCTGGGACGACCCCGCCGCTGACTGGGCCGCCTTCGATCTCGCCCTGATCCGCTCCACCTGGGACTACAGCTGGCGCGCCGAGGAGTTCACGGCGTGGGCCGAGCGGTGCGGGAAGGCGACCCGGCTCGCCAACCCGGTCGGGGTCGTGCGGTGGAGCGCCGACAAGCGCTACCTCGGGCAGCTCGCGGAGGCCGGAGTGCCCACTGTGCCCACCCGGTACTTCGCTCCCGGCGATCCCGTAGAGCTGCCCGCCGACCGGGAGTTCGTCGTGAAGCCCGCCTCCGGGGCCGGCGCCCGGTACGCCGCCCGGCACCCGGCCGGGGAGCGGGACGCCGCCGTACGGCAGGCCGGGCGCATGCACGCCGAGGGGTTCACCGTCATGGTGCAGCCCTACCTGAGCAGCATCGACACGCACGGCGAGCGGGCCCTGCAGTTCTTCGGCGGACGTCTGCTGCACGCCAGTGTCAAGGGCGCCGTCCTCGCGCCGGGCACGCCGTACGACGCGGACAAGGTCGCCCACCCCGACCTGCGCCGCTGGGAGCCGACCCCCGCCGAACTGGCCGTCGCCGAGCGGGCACTGGCCGCCGTCCCCGTCGACGCGGAGCTGCTGTACGCACGTGTGGACCTCGTCACCGGGCCGGACGGCGAGCCGTGTGTGATGGAGCTGGAGCTGATCGAGCCGAACCTGTTCCTCCATCTGCACCCGGACTCGGTGCCGCGGGTCGTGCGGGCGGTGCTGGCCGCCGCCGGCTGACCACCACGGGTGGGGCATACCGCCCTCGGTGGGGCTTTTGGTGTACTGGTAGGGCCATGCCCTCTCCCGAGCCGGCCCCGCAGCCCGCGCGACGGTCCTGGGCACCGCTGCTGGCGGTGTGCGCCGGGTACTTCATGGTGATCCTGGACGTGACGGTCATCAACGTCGCCGTGCCGGTGGTCGGGCGGGAGCTGTCGGCCTCGCTCACCGGCATCCAGTGGATCACCGACGGCTACACCCTGGTCTTCGCCGGGTTCCTGCTGACGGGCGGGGCACTGGGGGACCGGCTGGGCAACCGGCGGGTTTTCTGCTGGGGCGTGGCGGTGTTCACCGCGTCCTCGGCGGCCTGCGCGCTCGCGCCCGGCACGCCCTTCCTCGTGGTGGCCCGGCTGGTGGAGGGGCTCGGCGCGGCGCTGATCGTGCCCGGTTCGCTGGCCCTGCTCCAGCAGGCGTACCCGGAGCCGGACGTCCGCTCGCGGGCCTTCGGGCTGTGGGGTTCGATGGCGGGCATCGCGGCCTCCGCCGGGCCGCTGCTGGGCGGGCTGCTCGTCTCCACGGTGGGCTGGCGCTGGGTGTTCCTCATCAACCTGCCCGTCGGCGCCGCCTGCCTGGCGCTCACCCTGCGGCACGTGGCCCGCTCGCCCCGGCGCGCCGACCGGGCCCTGGACTGGCCCGCGCAGGTCGCCGTCGTCGCGGCGGTGGCCCTGCTGACCGCGGGGCTCAACGAGGCCGGGCGGCGCGGCTGGTCCGACCCGGCCGTGCTCGCCGCTCTGGGCCTGGCCGTACTGTCCGCCGCTGCCTTCGCCCTGCGCGAGCGGCTGGCCCGGTCCCCCGCCCTCCCGCTGAGCCTGCTGCACTCACGCGCCATGAGCGGCGGAGCCGTGATCGGCCTGCTGTTCAACTTCGGCTTCTACGGCATGGTGTTCACCGCCAGCCTGGAGTTCCAGCACCAGCGCGGCTACAGCGCCCTCGGCACCGGTCTGGCCCTGTTCCCCGCGGTGGCGATGACCATGTTCGCCTCGGTCCTGTCCGGCCGGCTGTCCCGCCGTACCGGCGACCGGCCGCTGGTGGTCTCGGGCATGCTCCTGGCCGCCCTGGGCCTGGCCGGCTGGGCCGCGGCGGGCGCCGATCCGGCCTACGCGCTCCTGGTCGCCCCGATGATGGCCGCGGGCTTCGGCACCTCCTTCGCCCTCACCGGCTCGACCGCCACCGTCATGGGCGCCGCACCCCCGGCCTACTCGGGCGCCGCCTCCGCCCTGTTCAACACCACCCGCCAGGTCGGCAGCGCCACCGGCGTCGCCCTCGGCGGCAGCCTCCTCGCCTCGGCCGCGAACTACGGCACCGGGATCAGGACCAGCATGGGCATCGGGGCCCTCGCCTATCTGGGCGCGGCGGTCCTCGCGTGGTGGTGCGTACCGGCGAGGACCAGTCAGCCCTGACGGCCGGTGACCGACACCCGCTGCAACAGCCCCCAGGTGAACTCCGCGACGGCCTCCCGCCGCACCCCCTGCGCGTCCGGCGCGGTGAACGCCAGACCCCACCGGGTCGGGGCCGTGCCCTCCAGGGGGCGGGCCGGGGCGAAGGCCCGGGCCGCCTCGTCGACGGTGCAGGACCAGGGGGTGAGATCGTCGAGCGTGCGCAGCTCCGAGCCCGGGGCGCCGGGGGCGCGGACCAGCCACTCGTTCCACACCGCGCGGTTCGGGGCGGTCAGCACCTCGAAGCGCAAGGACGGCCAGAGGGGCACCGGCCACAGCCAGGCCTCGCAGTCGAGATCGCCGATCCGGCGGGGCGTGCGGGACTCGGGGTCGCCCAGTACTTGACGGTAGCGGGAGAGGGGCGCGCGGGAGCGCGGGGAGCGGACCATCGCCTGCCAGCGCCTGTTCGCCTCGCGCATGTCGGCGATGGACACCCCCAGCTCATGGCGGGCGTCCTCCACCAGCCCGGGGTTGTGGTCGGCCATGCGGCGCAGCAGCACCAGCTGGAAGTCGAGCGGGGTGAAGGGGCTAGCGGGGTGCTTCGCGGAGGGCATGGGACCCATCGTCGCCCACCGGGGCCCTGCCGGGACGGCGGCCGTCGGGCAGGAACAGCACGGAGTTGACGTAGCGCGGGCCCCGCCGGAGCGGGGAGGGCAGGACGCGGCGGAGCAGACCGTGGGAGACGACGTAGGACGCGTCCGCCTGGTGGTCCTCCAGCGGGAACCTCGCCAGCGGCACCCAGGTGTCGCCGGGCAGGACCCAGCCGTCGTAGCCGAGCAGGGACAGATAGGTCACCACCGGCGCGATCGGCTGGATGCGGGACTCCAGTTCCACGAACAGGGCCGGCCGGTCACGGGCCAGCAGTCCCGTCGCTCCGCGCAGCACCGCGGACTCGTTGCCGTCCACGTCGATCTTGATGAAGCCGACATCGCGCAGGCCCAGCTCGTCCAGCGTGACGCAGTGCACGTCCAGCGCGCGGCCGTGGATGTCACGGCGGACCAGCGAGGACACGCCCCGGTCGCCCGAGTCGTCGGACGGCAGCCACAGCCGGGCGATGCCCGGCCGGTCCGAGGCCGCCGCCCGGACCACCCGGACGTTCGGCAGGGCGGCGGCGGCCAGCAGCCGCGCCAGATGGGGCACCGGCTCCACCGTCACGACCTGCCCGGCGAGGCCGGACAGGCGGTGCGTCCAAGGGCCGTACCAGCCGCCGACGTCCACCGCCGTGCCACAGCCCGGCGGACACAGCTCGGCGAGCCGGGCCAGCTCCGGTTCGAACCGGGGGTAGAGCGCCCGGGCCGTCGCGGCCACCAGGCGGGTGGGCAGCAAGGGGGCGACGCGGGCCGCCAGGCTGGTCACCGGGCCATCCTCTTCAGGAGTTCCTCGTGCTCGTCGTCCGGCACCTGCTCGCCCGAGGACGGCAGCAGCTGCGGGATGCCGTCGGTGATCGGGTAACGGCGGTGCAGGCGCGGGTTGTACAGCGACTCCTCCCGCCCGGCCTCCTCGGCCAGCAGATGCAGCGGGCCCTTGTCGATCGGGCAGGCCAGGATCTTCAGCAGCGGGTCGTCGGGCTTCACGGTGAGGTCAGCTCCTTGGCGGGTGGGGAGGGTCGGGGAGAGGTGTCGTGCTTCGGCATGGTCAGCAGCACGGCCACCGCCAGGGCCGTGCCCGCCACCCGCAGCGCGAGCCGCAGCGGCTCGTCGGGCAGGGCCTCGCCGAACGACAGCGTGCCGAGCACCGCCGTGAACAGACTCGTCACGGTCGTGCACACCGGCACGATCAGCGAGGCCCGGCAGCGTTGCAGCGCCGCCTGCGACATCACCAGGCCGAACACACCGGTGAACGCCAGGAGATAGGGGTACGGGGAGCTCAGCAGGTCCAGGAGGGCACCGCCGATGCCGTCGGTGGTCAGACGGCTGGAGACGCCCTTGATGGCCAGCGAGCTGACCCCGTACAGCAGGCCCACCGCCACGCCGTACTCGACGCCGGTCGTCGGGCGCCGGTGCCGGTTGCGGGTGCGCCGCTCGGCGGAGCCGTACAGCCACACCCCGGCCGCCAGCGACGGCACGCACACCAGCAGGACCAGCGGGTAGGGCGCGTCCTGGCTGACGGTGTCCGCTCCCTCCCGCAACGACAGCACCACCATCAGCAGCGCCAGCAGGATCGCGCCCAGCGCGTACCGCTCCCGCCCGGACGTCTCCTCTCCGAGCAGCCGCGCCGACAGCAGCACGAGCAGCACCAGGCCGGAGACGAAGATGCCCTGCGCGGCGGCGATCGGCAGGGTGCGGTAGACGACGAGTTGCGCGGCGAAACCGGCGGCCAGGGCGAGGGAGCCGCCGATCCACAGAGGGCTGCCGACGACGAGGCGCAGCAGCCGGCCCGGCTGCCGGATCGTCACCTCGGGCAGGGCGGTGAGCGCCCGTTTCTCCAGCACGAAGCCCAGGCTGTACAGGGTGTTCGCCAGCAGGGCCGCGGCCACTCCCCACCACATGGGCTACGTCCTCCTGGCGTGCAGCAGCAGGATCGACGCGAGTTGCGGCCGGGCGCAGGCCAGCCGGTCCAGTGGCCGCAGCGGGCGCGGTACGCCGTGGAAGGGAGCCCCTTCGAGCCGTTCGACGGTGAACCCGGACGCGGCGACGAACTCCTTGAGCGCGCGGGCGGTGTAGAGCCGCAGATGCCCCACGACCTCCGTGCCCGGGCGGCCGTGGATGCCGCGCAGGCTCACCTCCGAGAACACCGGCTGCACACCGGCCAGCAGCAGGCCGCGGTTGTACCAGGCGGCCAGGTTCGGTGTGGACAGCATCAGATGCCCGCCGGGGCGCAGGATCCGCCGGATCTCGTCGAGGGCCGCGTCCGGGTCGACGAGGTGCTCGACGACCTCGCTGAACAGCACCGCGTCGGCCGAGCCGGACGCGAACGGCAGCCCGCCGCCGGTGAGTTCGCCGCGCACCGCGTACGGGATGCGGGTGCGGGCGCGACGCAGGGCGTCCTGGGACCAGTCGACGCCGATGACGCGGTGGCCGGGCAGGAGCGGGGCGGCGGTGGCGGCGGCGGTGCCGTCCCCGCAGCCGATGTCGAGGATCGTCTGCGGGCTCGCGGTCGCCGGGCCGCTCAGGGCCCGCGCGAGCATGCGGGCCTGGCGGAGGCTGCGCGGGGTGCCGGAGGCGACCGGCACGGCGGGGTTCTCGTAGAAGTCGCGCAGGTCGCGGGGCGGGGCGCCGGTGGTGGCCCGGGTCGTCACGAGGTCACCTCCGTGGTGTGCAGGTAGTGCTCGAAGAGGTCGCGCAGGTGGGCGCCGTCGCCGCTGCTGAGCAGGGCCTTCGACCAGCGCAGGGCCAGGTGGAGGCGGCCGGCCGTGGAGGCGGTGGTCACCGTCAGGCCGCGCGGCATCCGGGCCGGGGCGGAGAACCAGACGGCGTGCGCCCGGCCCGCCTCCTCCCCGAAGTCCAGCGGGTACGGGATCCGGCCGATGTTGCTGAGCAGCGTCGTCGACGTCCAGGGCGCGGCGGCCCTGCGCAGGGTGCGGGTGAGGGCCGCGCGGGCCCCGACGGGCGCCCAGGGCGCGGTCAGGAGGGCGGCCCCGTGGCCGAGTTGGGGGCGGGGCAGGGACTTGAGGGCCCGGGTCCGCTCCGCGGTGCGGCGCAGCAGGGCCGCCATGTCGGTGACGTCCGGTTCCCGCGGCGCGTACGGGACTTCCACCAGGCGGGTGCCGTTGCCGATGGGCATCGTGGTGTCACGGGGCCGGTCGTCCACCGGCATGGTGATGCGCAGGGGGCGGGGGCGGGCGCCGTGCTCCCTGTTCCAGTGGGTGATGGTCAGGGCCGTGGTGACCATCAGCTGGTCGTTGACGGTGTACGGGGAGCCTTTGGGGCGGTGCGGGAGGGGGAGTTCGGTGACCAGCAGGCCGTTGCCGGGAGAGGGCTCGGGAGTGCCGTGCGCAACCCGGGCGGGAGGTGACCAGGTGGCCGGGGTCTGCGCAGCCTCCCGCCGGGGCTCGGCGGGGCGGGCCGGGGGCGCCGCCGGGGAGTTGTCCCGGCCCCCGTACAGCTCTGCGGCCGTGGCCAGGACGCGCAGGCACGCCGGGCCGTCCAGGGCGGTGTGGTTGATGGTGAGCAGCAGGACCGAGTCCACCACCTCCAGCCGGATCGGCGGGGACATCGACAACGGCGGGGCGTGGGTGAGGGCCCGGGTCCGGGCGTCCCGCAGGGCTCGCGGGCCCGGCGGGGCGAAGGTGACCACCTCCACATCCGGCTCCGGCGTGAGCTCCCACTCGTACTGCCGCCGGTACCAGGGCCCCCGTGCCTCCCGCATGAGGATCCGCGGATGCCGGTGCAGGGCTTCGAGGAACGCCTTGCGCAGACGCCCCTGGTCGAGGGGGCCCGGGAGGTGCACCTCGATGTGGACCGTCTCCGGCTCCGCCTCCTGGAGGCAGTGCCGGGACACCTCGTCCACCACCGGGAACGGGATGCGTACCGGTGCCGTCATACGGTCCTGCCCTCCCCGGTGTCCGTCCTCGGCAGTCGCCGTGTCGGCTCCTCAGACCGCGGCGGCTCCTCGCGCAGGCTGACCAGCCCCGCGAACAGGCCGATGAGCGCGAGCAGTTGGGCCAGATGCCCGAACGCCCCCTCGCCCGCCCCCACCGGCTCCCCGGCGCCGAACGCCGCGACGATCCCGGCCCCGGCCAGCGCGGCGAACGCGATCGGCACCAGCAGCGCGTGCCGCCGTGCGGCGAGCAGCGCCAGCGCCGGGACCAGCAGCGCGAACCAGCCCGCGATCACCACGCCGACCAGCGTCAGCGCCACCGTGCCCAGCCACAGCCCCGGCAGCGGCGGCACCGGCTGCGGCGCGTCGGGGTTGGGAGCGCGACGCCGCCACAGCGCCAGGCCCAGCAGGACCGCGATGCCGGCCCCACTGCCGATCAGGGCGGCGTCGTACGTCGTGGCCGGCTCGTAGGAGAGCGTGACGTCGCCGCCCGCCCCGGCTGGGACCCGCCAGCCCTGCTGCCAGCCGTCCAGCCGCACCGGGGTCAGCTCCTTGCCGTCAAGGGTGGCCTTCCAGCCGTCGTTGAAGTTCTCGTACGTCGTCAGGTACGAGGCCGCGCCCGAGCCGACCGTCACCTTGCGCCGGTCGCCCAGCCAGTCCCGGATCCGCAGGTCACGCCCGGCCGCCGCGGCCTCGGGGACCGTGCCGCGGGTCAGCGTCACGTCCGTGAGCGCGAGCGGACCCGCGTCGCCGCCCTCCAGGCGGTGCTCACCGGCGTCCAGCCGCACCCCGGTGTCGTCCCGGCCCTCCTGGCAGAGCGTCACCTCCACGCCCCGCCGCTCGGCCAGGTCCCGCACGGTCCCCTTCGCACCCGTCTCGTACAGCTCGCCGTCCAGCGCCACCACCGGGCCCTTGCCGCAGGGCAGGGAGAACTTCCGGGTGCCGTCCGGCTGCGGGGTGCGGTACTGGTCGAGGGACGGGACGTACGCCTCCGTGAGGCCCACCGGCAGGCGCAGGTCCTCGTCGGCGACCGGGTTGTGCAGCGTCAGCGGCGCCGTCTCGGTGATCGTGATGTCGAGCCGGTCGGTGGTGATCGGCGGGAAGCGCACCCAGCCGTTCTTGTCCGCGCCGGCGATGGCCGCGCCGTCGGGGGAGCTGATGTGCACCTCGGACGCGCGGGCCGACAGACCGCCCGCGGGGGCCAGCACCAGTTCGCCGACCGGCTGCTTGCCCTCCCAGCGCAGGTGGATCGTCGGCCGGTCGCCCGCGATCCACGCCGTCGTCAGGTCGCCGTCGGTGAGGTTGCGTGCCGCGAGGCCCGCGCCGAGGCTCGCCGTGGAGTCGGCGGTGGCGACGATCCGGGACTGCTGCCCGGGTGCCACCTCGTAGAGCAGTTCGTCGAGTTCCGCGCCCGGCACGGGCACCGCGCTCGCCTTCACCTCGTACGTCCCGGCGGCCGGGGTGGTGAAGCGGCGGTGCAGACCCGCCTCGGTGCCGGTCGCGGACAGGCCCGTGGGATCGGAGGCCCGGTGCAGCGAGACGACGGTCGCGGCCGACGTGGCGTCCTCGGCATCCGCCGGGAGCCGCAGCAGCCGGGTCACCCGCACGTCGGGCAGATCGATCTCGGAGAAACCCGCACCGGTCAGACCCGGCCGGCGCTCCACGGAGTCCACGATCGTCAGCTTCATCCAACCCGTCGCGCCCGCAGGGGCCTTGATCCGCTGGGTCGTGCCGTTCGGCTGGAGGAAGCTGGTCCGCTCGCCCTTCTCGGTCTCCACCCGCACCTTCGTCGCCGCCGCCCGCACGCTCTCCTGCGGCAGCGGAGTCACCTTGAAGGACGACGGCATGTCGTAGGAACCCGTGAAGCCGATGCGCAGCCACTGCCCGTCCGGCGTGTCCGGCGCGCCCTCCGCCCACGCGGTGCCCGGGTCGCCGTCGAAGGCGTTCACCGGGTCGTACTGCGGCAGATGGAACAGCCAGTTGCCGTACGAGGAGGCCGACACCGAGCGGGCGCCGCGCAGTTCGGCCACCGTCTGGTGGTCGATGCCCTCGGCGGGCAGGATCTGCCGCGGCTTCTCACCCGGGTCCTGCAGGGCGTCCGGCGCGTTGCGCTCGTCGCGCGTGTACGTGTACGACGTACCGGAGTTGACCAGCCCGAACCGGGTGTCCGCCCGCCGCAGCCCGTCACCGAGCACCTGCACGGCCGGGGTGCCGAGCCCCGGATGGTTGTCGCCGGTCAGGACGGTCGCCCGCCCGCGCAGCCGCTCCGCCAGCGGCAGCAGCGCCTCGGGCCCGCCGGACACCACGGCCGTGTCGGCGACCGGGGCGAGCCCGGCCTGCCCCGGCCGCACCACGTCCTCACCCGTGGGCCGGTAGATCTCCACGGCCCGCTGCCGCGGATACAGCCCCTCGACCTGGAGCGGCGCGTCCTGCGCGATCCGGCCGCCGGTCATCACCGGCCCGAGCCCCGTCACCCGCTCGTACCCCGACTGCTCCAGGGTGCGCTTGACGGTCGCGGTGGGCACGTAACCGACCTGGTCGGGGTCGAGGTCGTTGCGGACGACGACGTAGTACAGCCCGGCCCGGCTCAAGTAGTCGGCCAGACCCGGTACTTCGGCCCCGGACACCAGCGCCTGCTCGACGGCGTCCATCGCACGCCGGTTGCCGGGCGTGCCGAAGGGCACGTAGTCGCGCTGCGCCCACCGCGACTCGGCGAGCACGTCGAGCGGCTGGTCGACGGGGGAGCCCCAGGTGTAGAGGCCGTGCGCGGTCGCCGGGACGACCAGGGCACGCGAATCGGGCGAGTACTTCTCCAGCCAGCCGGCCGTGGCCCGCCAGTACGTGGGGAGCTTGTGGAACGAACCCGGGTTGAGGATCGAGCCGTTGAGGTACGGCCACAGCAGTCCGGGCAGGATCAGCACGGCCGCGGCCAGCGGGGCGAAGCGCCGCCCGCGCACCCGCCGGGCCCCGCGCGGCTCGGCGGCCACCCCCACCAGATGGGTCAGTCCCAGTGCGAGTGCCAGCGCCACTCCGGTCTGGAACTTGTAGATGTTCCGGAACGGCGACAGCCACCCGTCCAGCCAGCCCTGCACCACCCCGTGGAACGGCGCCCCGAACGCACCCCCGTACCCGGCGAGCAGCACGAGAGCCGCCACCAGCACCGTCAGCACCAGCCACCGCCGCTCGGGCATGTCCCGCCGGGCCAGCCCGGAGAGCCCGAGCCCCGCCGCGAGCGCCGAACAGAGGATCACCCCGACGGAGGACGCCACGGCCCACCCGGCCGGCAGCCACGCCTCACCCAGGTGCAGATAGGCGACCCAGTTCCCGGCGCCGCGCAGCGCCTCGGTCGCCGACATGGTGTCCGTCGTCGTCCGCGCGGTCTCTATGTAGGGGAGGAAGTTCTCGCCGTAGACGCCGAGCAGCAGCAGCGGCACCCACCACCAGGCGGTCACCACGAGCACGGCCGGGGCCCACCAGGCGATCAGCTTGCGCTGCCGGGGGCCGGGCGGCCGGGACAGCAGATACAGCCCGGCCGGCAGCAGGGAGGCCAGCGTCGCCGACGCGTTCACCCCGCCCATGAACGGCACGAGCAGCGCCGAGCGCAGGGCCGCGACCCGGGCGGCGTACCGCTCGTTCGTCAGCGGCAGCAGCACCCACGGCAGGAACGCCCCGGGCAGCGCGGCGGCCGACGTCGACCCGATGACAGTGGTGAACACCGGCCACAGGGCATAGGCCACGGCCCCCAGCAGCCGGGACGCCCCGCTGCCCACCCGCAGCCGCTCCGCCAGCCGCAACGCACCCCAGAAGGCGACGGACACGATCAGCGACAGCCACAGCCGCTCCGCCAGCCACACCGGCAGCCGCACCAGGTCGCACAGCCAGTAGAACGGCAGCATCGGCCACAGATAGCCGACGTACTGGTCCTGGATCCCGCCGAACCCGGCCCGGTCGTGCCACAGCTGGCCCAGATCGGCCAGGAACTGCCCCGGATCGACCGTGACCCCGAGTTTGGTGTCGAAGGTCTGCCGACCCGGCTGCACCGCGAGGAACAACACGAACACCACGGCCCAGAAACCCAGCAGCCAGCGCCGCGACCGCGGGCCCTCGGGCGGGCCCGCGGAGGTCGCGGTGGTGGGGACGGCTGCCGGGGGAGGAGCCTGGACCGTGGTCGTCATGGGGGACACCGCCGCAGAATGAGGAGGAGGTTCCAGGTGGCGAACTCGCGGATGCCGGGCGCCTTGACGACGGCTTCCGCGAGGAACGGCCAGTAGCGGGAACGCGCCGAGACGATCGTGACGTCGTCCCGGGCGCGCACCTGCCGCAGGGTGGAGCCGATGTGCACCGCGAACAGGTTCTCGCCGAGCGTGTGCTTGGCGGCCTTTCCGGTGCGTCGCTGGTAGCGGGCCCGGGCCCGCCCGGCACCGAACCAGTGCCACGGGGCCCACTCGTGCCCGCCCCACGGCGACAGCCAGTTGGTGAACGACACGTAGATCAGCCCGCCCGGACGCGTCACCCGGGCCAGCTCACTGAGGAACGTCTCCGGATCGGCCACGTGCTCCAGCACGTTGGAGGAGAAGGTGACGTCCGCGACGCCGTCCCGCAGCGGCAGCAGGTACCCGTCGGCGACGACCGTGCCATCGGGTGGCTTCTCGCCCAGCTCGCCCATGTCCGGCTCGAACAGGTGGGCGTGGGCACCGCGGCGCCGGAACTCCTCGGTGAAGTAGCCGCTGCCGCCGCCTATGTCCAGGACGGTACGCCCGGCGACCGGTCCGTCGTAGGCCTCGACCTGGTCGACGGCGTCGCGCGCGAGCAACGAGTAGCAGCTCCCGGGATCGTCCTGTTCGTGGAGGAAGGCGCGGAACAGGGCGAGGGATCGCCGCAGCGAGGGGTCTTTCGACGTAGCCAGGGGGCGCGCGGCCGCGACATGCGCGGCTCCGCCCCGCGGGCGCGACCAGCCACGACGGGCGGTAGGCCGCCTCACGTCCCCCAGCCCCTCACCGCCTCGGCGGCCACCACCCGGAACTGCCGCACCGTCCGGTCCCACCGGAACCGAGCCGCACGCTCCCGGGCCGCTTTGCCCATCAGCTCCCGCTGCCGCCCGGACAGGGCCAGCGCACACCACGCCGCGGCGAACGAGGACTCACCGCGCGCGAGCACGCCGGTCTCCCCGTCCAGCACGGAGTCCTTGAGCCCCGGCACGTCGAAGGCCACACTCGGCGTCTCCCGGGCCGCGGCCTCCGTCACGACCAGACCCCACCCCTCCACCGCCGAGGGGTGCAGCAACAGCCAGGCCGCGCACAGCAGCCGGTGCTTCTCGGCCTCCGTCACATACCCGGTGAACTCCACACCCGGACCGGCGAGCCGCTCCAGCCGCTCCCGTTCGGGCCCGTCACCGACGATCACCAGCCGGCCGCCGGTCACCGGCCGCACCCGCTCCCAGAGCCGCAGCAGCAGATCGACCCGCTTGTACTCGACCAGCCGCCCGACGGCGACGAACAACGGCTCGGCAGAGCGATCGGCCCTCGGGCCGGGCTCCTCGACCCCGTTGTGCACGACCCTGATCCGGTCCCGTTCGACGCCGATCGCCCGCAGCGCGTGGGCGGTCGAGGAGGACACGGCCACGAGCAGGTTCCGCTGCTGCGCCCCGGTCAGGGCCCAGTGTTCGAGTCTTCGGCCGATCCGGGCCGCCGGCGCCAGCGGCCCGCCGAAGCGCATCTTCCACAGATCCGTGTGGACGTGGTTGACCAGACACAGGGTGGGCCCCCGGTGCCACAACGGCGCCAGGTACGGCATGCCGTTGCACACCTCCACCAGCAGATCGCAGTCGCCGACCCGGCGCGTGAAGGCCGATCTCGCGCGCAGGTAATGCCCGTACGGGCCGCCCGCGGACACGACGCGATAGTCACGGAGGGCCGCGGGCCCCCCGCACAGCAGGGTCACCTCGTGGCCCAGGCGGGTCAGGCCGTCGGCGAGCCGGTCGACCAGCAGCTCGGAGCCGCCGGCGGACGGGTTGTCCAGATCGCGATGGGCGAGGAAGACGATCCGGCGCGGATGTGGGGGGAGCGCCGGGGGGTGCTGCGCGCCGGGGGACGTGGCGTGCAGCATGGACGGTACGTGCTGGGGCATGGGTGCTCCAACTCGTCTCGGGGTGCGGAACTCAGCGTGGGGAAACGTGGGGGTGGGGTCGTCACGGAGGGGTCGGCCCGTGGGGAGCCTGAGCTCTTCCTGGGAGGGGAGTGTGGACGGGATGTGCTCGGGTGGGGTTGGACAGTTTTCGCCCGGACGTTCGCCAGGGCTACTCACCGACGTGACAATTTCGGGCTTTGTTGGAGCTGACGGAACATCACTTCGTGAGGGTGGGCTGGGGCGTATCGGGCCTTTCGGCCGGAACGGGGTTCTCCGGCTCCTTCCGCCCACGCGCCACGAGAACGCCACCCGCCACGGCGAGCACGAATCCGGCCGCCGCGGCGCCGATCGGCAGCGTCGTGCCCACCAGGCGCAGCTGCCCGCTGTCCCGCTTCGCCTGCCGCACCGCTTCCTTCTGCGTCGCGGTGGTGAACGAGACCTTCCGGCTGTCCAGCAGCACCGCCGCGTCCTTCTTGCCGCCCGGCGCCCGCAGGGTCCGCCTCGGGCCGGTCTGCGCGTAGATCACCCGGCCCGTCGCCTGGTCCACGACCAGCTCGAAGCCGTGGTTGGAGTACCACTCCTCGGCCAGCACCTGCGGCCGGTTCGGCTGGTCGACGAGGCTGCCGGGGACCATGCGCGTCCCGGTCCTGCTCGGCGGCACGGAGCCGGTGAACTTGTAGCCGGTGTAGCCCTGGACCTTCGCGGTGCCGCGGTAGCGCAGCACCACCGTGTCGCCGAGGGTGTTGTCCCACCACTGGTAGGAGCGTTTCTGCACGTCGAAGGGGAACTTCAGATACGCCTCGCCCTCGATGTACGGCTTCTCCCCGCAGCAGTGCACCGGCCGCGTGGTCGTGCGGTCCATCACCCAGCGGTGCGGCACGAAGTCCAGTGCGTCGTGCGGATCGGCGGCCGGCAGCGACTTGTCGGTGTCGACCGTGGTCGTCACGTCCCAGACGGCGTTGCCACTGCGTTCGCTGTCCTCGACGTTGCCCCGCACCCGCTGGGTCACGGTGATCTTCCGGTCGGGCACCGTCTCGATCCGGTCGGTGTCGAAGACGCTGCCCCGGCCGGTGTAGACGGCGGTCGTGTCGATGTCGATCGGGTTGACCGCGGCACGCGGTTCCACGTACCAGGCGAGCAGCGGCGCCAGCACCAGCAGGAACGTGCCGAGACCCAGCAGGACCAGGGAAAAGGGAGAGGTTGTACGGCGCATCCGGGCACTCCAGTGGCTTGGGACGGCTCGACGTACGAGAGGGCCGGCACGGCGGCGGGACGCGCACGTGCGGCTGGGCCGGGAACCGTAGGCCGCTCTTGACGGGGTGTCAATGCTTGTCGAGACTGGGCGCGACAGGCAGGGACGGGGTGCCGGGGTGGGGCAACCTCCGGACGATCTCCGGGCGAATCCGGACAGAGAGGCTGACCCTGCGATGTCCAGACTGCTCGCTGCCGCGTTGACCGTCGCGCTCGCCGCCGCCCTCGCCGTGGGCGCCGCGCTGGGCGTGGTCGCGCTGCTCGAAGCCACACCCGACCAGCCGAACACACCCCTGATCACGTACGAGCAAGCAGGCCAGGGGAGTTGACGATGACGGCCACCCGCACCGCAGCCGTCACGACGCGCTCGGCCTGGCACGACGTACCGCGCCTCCAGGTGCGCCGGTTCGCCGCCATCGCCATGGCCGAGGCGCCCGCACTCGCCGAGGAGATCCTCGGTGAGATCCAGCGCGAGTACCCGCATCTGCCCGTCGTCCTCGACGACTCCGGCGAACCGATGGCCCTGGTCGGCATCCGCCGCGCCATCGAGGTGTTCGTGCAGCACCTGGAGCACTCGGAGGGGCGCCCGACCGTCCCGCCCGGCGTCTTCCAGGACTTCGGCCGCGGCGAGGGCAGAGACGGCCGCTCCCTCGACTCCCTCCAGGCCATCTACCGCATGGGCGTCCGGCTGGCCTGGCGCCGCTTCGCCGACATCGGCCAGCGCGTGGAGATCCCGCCTCCGGCGATGTACGAACTCGTCGACGCGGGCTACCAGTACCTGGACGGCCTGGTCGACCAGTCCGTACGCGGCTACGCCGAGGCGGCGGCCCGCCAGGCCGGCGAACGCCTGCGTCTGCAGCGCCGTCTCATGGAACTCCTCCTCGCCGAGCACCACCGCGGCGACCCCGCCGAGGCCCTGACCGAACGGGCCGCCCGCATCGGCTGGCCCTTACCGGCCAAGGTCGCGGTCGGCGTGCTGCTCCGCCCGGCCCGGGAGGCGATGGCCCCCGCGGTCGGCCAGGGCGTCCTGCTCGACATGGAGTACGAGCAGCCGCGCATGGTCGTGCCCGAGCCGGACGCGGCGGGCCGCCCCGAGCTCATGCACCGGGCCCTGGCCGGCTGGTCCGGCGCGATCGGCCCGCCCGTTCCGCTCACCGACGCGGCGAAGTCGCTGCGCTGGGCGGAGGCGGCGGTCCGCCTGATGGAACGGGACCTCCTGCCCTCCGGGGAGGTCCTCTACTGCACCGAACACACCGAGGCCCTGGTCCTCCTCCAGCCCGAGGAACTCATCGACGACCTGGCCCTCAGGTGCCTGGCCCCCCTGACCCACTGCGGCCCCACGCACGGCCGCCGACTCGCCGAGACCCTCCTGGCCTGGCTGGAAACCCGAGGCGGCGCCCCGGAGGTCGCCACCCGCCTCGGCGTCCACCCCCAGACGGTCCGCTACCGCCTGCGCCAGATCCGCGAACTGTGGGGCGACGAGATAGACGACCCGGACCGCCGCTTCGAACTGGAACTGGTGCTGCGGGCGCAGCGGTTGAGGGGGGAGCTGGGGGCGAAGCGGGGGCGGCGGTGAGCGGCGGACATCCCGGCGATCTTCGATCGCGCTCGGGGTCCTCCGTACCGCCCTCATGACCGGCCTGACCAGGGTGTCGAGTCGGCCTGTGCACAGAGCGAAGTACGGGGGCGTCGACATGTCGGACCTGAAGAGGGAAGCGACCGCGCTGCTGCACAGGGCTGCCTCGGGATCGACCTCGACCCCCTTGCCCCTCACGCCGTCGGGAGACCACGAAGCGCGCATCTGGGTCGACACATGGGGCGAGTCCTTCTTCGCGTGCGACGAGCTGCGGTGGCTCGCGTACGTCTCCGGCGCAGCGGAGGTGAACGGCCCGGTGACGGCGAGGCCGAGCGACTGGGTCGCCGCCCTCACCCCCTGAGGGACGACCGTCCGGAGCGGGGCAGGACAGCCCCTCTTCCGCTCTGCCGGACTCCGCCCATTGCCCGGACATACCTCTATGGCTAGCCTGTGTTCGTCATGCCGATCGCCTGTTGATATCTCGAACGTCGGGATCCGGAACAGGCGCCTGAGACATATAAGGGAGGGGGCCGGTCGTGGGACGCCTCGTACCAGCCGTGACCCGGGCTCTCGACATTCTCGAGCTCTTTCTCGACGGGGACGGGACGCTCTCCGCCCCCGACATCGTGCGCCGGCTCCAGCTGCCGCGCACCACCGTGCACGAACTGGTCACCACGCTCGCCGCCCGGAAGTACATCGTTCCGGTGCCCGGCCAGCCCGGACGCTACCGGCTCGGCGTGCGCCCGTACCAGCTCGGTGCCCGCTACTCCGAGCAGCTCGACCTCGCGGCCGAAGGGCAGCAGGTCGCCCGGTCCGTCGCCGAGACCTGTGACGAGACCGTGCACGTGGCGATCCTCGAGGACACGGACGTCATCTACATCGCCAAGGTCGACTCCACGCACGCCGTGCGGATGGTGTCGGCGGCCGGGCGCAGGCTGCCCGCCCACTGCACCTCCGTCGGCAAGATGCTGCTGGCCTCCCTCCCGGAGCCCGAGCTCACCGCGCGCATCCCCGACAGCGCCCAGCTGGTCGCGATGACCCCCAACAGCATCACCGACCCGGCCGCCCTGCGCGAGGCCCTGGCCGAGATCCGTGAGCGCGGCCTCGCCGTGGAGAACCGCGAGTCCAACCCGGACGTGTCCTGCGTGGCCGCGCCGGTCCGCGACCGCGCCGGGCAGGTCGTCGCCGCCCTGTCGATCTCCGTGCCCATGATCCGCTGGAGCGAGGAGCGCCGGGCCGAGCTGGAGCAGCTCGCCGTCAAGGGCGCCGCCGAGCTGTCCGAGCACCTCGGTCACCGGAGCGTGGCATGACGACGCCGTACGAGGTCGCGGTGCGCGCCGAGGCCGAACTCGGCGAGGGCCCCACCTGGGACGCGGCGACCGGCCGGCTGCTGTGGATCGACATCCTGGGCTCCCGCCTGCACACGTACGACCCGGTCACCGGGCGCCGCACCCTGCGCCGCACGGAACAGCACATCGGCGCCGTCAAGCCGCGCGCCGGCGGCGGACTGGTGCTGAACCTGCGTGACGGGGTCGGCCTCCTCGACCCCGACGGTGCCTTCCGCTGGCTCCACCACGAGCCGGTCCCCGGCCGCCGTGCCAACGACGCCGCCGTCGCGCCCGACGGCGCGCTGTGGGCGGGCACGATGCGCTACGACGAGGCGCCCGGAGGCGGCACGCTGTCCCGCCTCACGGGGGACGGCACCGCCGAGGTCGTGCTCGACGACGTGGCCGTCAGCAACGGCACGGGGTGGAGCCCCGACGGTCGCCTCATGTACTACGTCGACTCCCCGACCCGGCGCCTCGACGTCTTCGACTACGCGGACGGGCGGATCTCCGGGCGCCGCACCCTCGCCGAGATCGAGGAGAGCGCGGGCTTCCCGGACGGGCTGACCGTGGACGCCGAGGGGTGCGTGTGGGTCGCCCTGTGGCAGGGGTCCGCGGTACGGCGGTACACGCCCGATGGTGAGCTGGACCGGGTGATCGAGCTGCCGGTGCCGCTGGTGACGGCCTGTGCGTTCGGCGGGGACGGGCTGACCGACCTGTACGTGACGACGGCCCGGGTGGGGCTGACCGACCCGCCCGCCCTGGCGGGATCCCTGTTCGTGGTGCCGGGAGCGGGCAAGGGCGTGACCCAGCCCGCGTTCGCCGGCTGACGGGGGGAGGAGCAGGGGGGCGGAGGACCGGCACGCCTTTGTCCCTGCGTCCCCTTCGGTCCGGTGCCTCAGCGTCCCGTCCGGTCCAGCCTCCGCAGGACCGCCCGCTCGTCGTCCGTGAGCGGCGCCCCCACCGCCGTCGGCAACGGCGGCCCGCTCAACGTCGCCAAAACCGTCGAGGGCCGGAGCAGCCGCGCCGGGCCCGTCGTCATGCTCATCACGTCCCAGAGCGCCGACGCCGCCGGGTACGAGCCGGTCGCCGTGCGGATCATGCGACGGGTGTAGGCGGTGACCAGACGGTCGGCGAGGCCGGGCGAGCCCCCACGCGTCCCGGGGTACCAGACGTCCTGGCTCACCGCCATCGTCCACGCGGACTCCACCGGCCTCGCCGCCCGCCGCTGCACCCGCCGCGCGAGCCCGGGCTCGCCGAGGCCGGAGGCGGACCTCCGCAGCTCCCGGGCCAGCTCCCGGGCGCCCAGCGCGGCCACCGACATGCCCTGCCCGTACGCGGGGTTGAACGTGGCCAGCGCGTCACCGAGCACGACGAGGCGGTCGGGCCAGGAGCGGACCTTCTCCAGGTACCGGCGGTGATTGCTGGTGCTGCGGCTGACATGGACGTCGGTGAGCGGTTCCGCGCCGGATATCAGCCGGCCCACGACGGGGTCGGGCAGCTCCAGGGTGTACCGCAGGAACGCGTCCGGGTCGGACGGCGGTTCGCCGCCGCCCCGTGTCCCGGCCAGGCTGACCATCCAGCGGTCGCCCTCGATCGGCAGCACCATGCCGCTGCGGCCGGGCCGCCCCCGGTACGGATCGGCCTGCACCATGGTCAGCGGGAAACGCCCGGCCCCCTCGGGAGTGCGGTAGAGACGGGTGGCGTTCACCAGGCCGGCGTCCACCGTCTTCTCGCGCACGTCGTCGACGCCCAGTCCCGCCAGCCAGGTCACGATCCGCGAACCACGACCGCTCGCGTCCACCACGAAGTCGGCGGCGAGTTCCTCCTCCCCGGCGCCGGTCGAGAGGCGGACCCCGGTCACACACTGCCGCGACCCCGTCAGCTCCAGCACCCGCGCCTTGCGGATCACCACCCCGGTGCTGTCCAGCACGGCGCCCCGCACCGCCCAGTCGAGCAGGGCCCGGGTGCAGGTCAGCATGTGCGGTCCGGGGTGGCGCCAGCGCCGGAGCCAGCCCTCGGGCGTGAGGGCGACCATGCCCGAGCCGAGCGGAATCTCGTGCGCCCCGGCGGCGAGGAGGTGCTTGCGCATGCTCACGCCCGGCACCAGGTCCTCCATGGAGGCCAGACCCCCGGCCATGAGGAGATGCGCGTGACGTCCCTGTGGCAGGCCCTTGCGGTGCTCCGGCCCCTCGGGCAGATCGTCGCGGTCGAGCACGACCACCTCGTCCGCGACGGCGGACAGGGCCGCCGCGGCCAGCATGCCGGCCAGACCCGCACCGATGACGACAGCTCTACGCGACATGCGACTCCCCGCACTCAGCCATGAAGGCTCCTTCGCCCTGAGGGCATTCCCCGACGTCCGGCCACCGCCGTGCGGCGCACAACACCCATGCGCCGACAGCGGTTTCGAGCCACACGGGCCTCGTTCCGGACGGTTCTCACCGTACCTTCACGTATCGTGCCCGAGGCCTTCCGTGCGGGGTCCGGTCCGTGCACCCCGGTCCGGCGGGACACCGGCCGCGCCATTCGGGAGGGGCGGGAGCCGCCCGGGCCGTCGTCAGCCGGTGAGCGACCTGCCGTCCGTGTGGTCACGCGCCAGGGCGCGGATCGCCCGAAGGTCCTCCGAGCGGCGCAGGGCCCGGGACACGGCACCGATCTCGCGCAGCAGGTCCGTGGTGTCACGGGCACCGGTGCCGTCGTCCTCCGAAGCCCGGTTCCTGGCGTCGGCCGCGTCCAGGATCGCCGCGGTGGCGGCGAGTGCCTTCGCCCGGTCGGGTGGATGGCCGAGGGCGAGGGCGGCGTCGTGGAACCGTTCGCGCCGGTCCTCGTCGATGTGCCGGGCGAGCGGCAGCAGCACGTCGCGGATGAACGTCTCCCGGCGCACCAGGCGCAGCTCGGGCGTCGCGCGCAGCAGGAACGGGACCCCTTCGCCGTTGACCGTCCTCATCAGCATGTACAGCGGCCGCAGTTCGTGCAGGGCGAGCCGGACGTGCCAGCGGCCGTGCAGGTACTGCCCGGCGTGCGGGAGGATGAAGCCGACCGCGATGAGTACCGCGGACAGGCAGGCGAGCGGCGGGGCGACGGCCGTGCTCAGCCAGTCCAGGTCCCGCCCGGCCCAACGGGCCGCCACGGCACTGATCTTGGCCGCGTCGAACAGCAACTGCGCCGCGTAGCCCACGCCGAGGAACTTCAGCCCCCAGCGCAGCAGCGAGTCGAGCCCGTCCGTGCGGACCCAGTTCCAGATCAGCCCGTTGGTGACCAGCGCGGCCACGGTGTGCGCGAGCAGGTACAGCACGATCACTTCGCGCATGTACGGGGTGTTCGCGTAGTACGTGTCGAGATCCCGCAGCCGCTCCACCGGCACGTCCGCGAGCGCGAACAGCACCCATATCGCGACGATCACACCGGAGTAGACCGCCACGACCCCGCGCATCGCACGCCGGGTGCGCTCCGAGCGGTCGGACAGGCCGTTGCGCCAGGAGATGATCAGCAGCAGGCAGAAGGCGCAGAACGCGGTGAGCAGCGAGTAGACCCAGGGGCCGGAGAAGTTCGCCACCCCGGTGAACCGGTTGACGCGGGCGATCGTCGACGGCGCCACGAAGACGAACACGGCGCAGGCGAGCAGCAGCAGCCCGCCGACCGCGCGCAGCATCGGGTCCTTCCAGAGCCGGATGATGCTCGGCAGCTTGATGGCCAGGGCGGCGGCCAGGACCCCCGCGGGGATCCACCAGAAGTTCGGATAGAACTGGTTGACGAACTCGGCCGGGGTCAGTGCCACCGTCGTCACGGTGCCGCACCTCCCCGCGGCCCCCGGTAGTACAGCGACCGCTGCACGGGTTCGAGGGGCGTGTCCGGGGCGCGGCCACCCGGCAGCAGGGCCCGGCACCCCGCCGCCAGCCGGTGCCCGAAGGCATCGGCCTCGGCCTCGTCCCTCTCCCGGGAGCCGTGGCGGGCGGCCACCGACAGTGCGACGTCCTCCCACCCCGGCCGGTCGGCGAACGCGTGGGCCGCCGCCGTACCCACCCCCTGGTGATGCCCGTGCCCGGCGTGCAGATGCCACAGCTCGTGCCCGAGGATGACCAGCTGCTGCACCGCCTCGGCCCGCTCCTCCACGATGACGAGGTCGAAGTCCTGGAACTCCACCCACAGGCCGGTCACTTCTATCTCGTCGGGAAACCGCTCGAACCGCAGTTCCACGGGCCGTCCGCCGCGCCGCGCGCTCATCTCCTCGCACAGCGCCCGGCACAGCGACCGGATGTCGGTGGGGCGCCGGGGTCTGCGGCGGACCGCGGTGGCGAGCTCGGCGGCCAGGCCGCGCATGGCTGAGCCACTGCGTGAGCGCCTGAGCGCGGCGGTGACCCGGGCGGCCCTGACCCGCGCGCCCGCGATGTCCATCGCTCCCCCTCCTCGGCGCCGGCCGAGGCCTGCCGGCGCATCCGAGACTACGCGCCCGAAAGTGTGCGCGTCATGCGATCCGACGTCCGATGTTCCATAGGGAACGACCGTTCCTGTCCGGAAAAGTCCTGACCGAAGTCCGGACGGCCCATTGACGTGCAAGCCCATCAAATTTACGGTCCCGTTCGAGGTAACGAGCGCTATCCGAAATGCCGAACGG
This sequence comes from Streptomyces sp. NPDC056373, assembly GCF_042262425.1. Lineage (NCBI taxonomy): Bacteria > Bacillati > Actinomycetota > Actinomycetes > Kitasatosporales > Streptomycetaceae > Streptomyces > Streptomyces sp. NPDC056373. The sequence goes on along the minus strand of NZ_JBHJPX010000004.1, from coordinate 235,962 downwards.
TACGGGTCGGCGACCCCATGAACCACCCACCCCGAAAGGCGACCATGCACACCGCCCGCTTCACCTTGGACCCCGCTTTCACGGTCGGCGAGGTCAACCCCCGCCTCTTCGGCAGCTTCGTGGAACACCTCGGCCGCTGCGTCTACACCGGCATCTTCGAACCGGACCACCCCGCCGCCGACGAGGACGGCATCCGCACCGACGTCCTGGACCTCGTCCGCGAACTCGGCGTCACCGCCGTCCGCTACCCCGGCGGCAACTTCGTCTCGGGCTACAAGTGGGAGGACTCCGTCGGCCCCGTCGAGGACCGCCCCCGCCGCCTCGACCTCGCGTGGCGCTCCACCGAGACCAACCGCTTCGGCCTCTCGGAGTACATCGCCTTCCTGAAGAAGGTCGGCCCGCAGGCCGAGCCCATGATGGCCCTCAACCTCGGCACCCGGGGCGTCGCCGAGGCCATCGAACTCCAGGAGTACGCCAACCACCCGGAGGGCACCGCCCTGTCCGACCTCCGTGCCGCGCACGGCGACAAGGACCCCTTCGGCATCAAGCTGTGGTGCCTGGGCAACGAGATGGACGGCCCCTGGCAGACCGGCCACAAGACCGCCCAGGAGTACGGCCGGATCGCCGCCGAGACCGCCCGCGCGATGCGCCAGATCGACCCGGGCGTCGAACTCGTGGCCTGCGGCTCCTCCAGCCAGGCCATGCCGACCTTCGCCGCCTGGGAGGCGACGGTCCTGGAGGAGACGTACGACCTCGTCGACCACATCTCCCTGCACGCCTACTACCAGCCCCAGGACGGCGACCTCGACTCCTTCCTGGCCTCCGCCGTCGACATGGAGTCCTTCATCGAGAACGTGGTCGCCACCGCCGACCACATCGGCGCGAAGCTGAAGTCGAAGAAGAAGATCAACCTCTCCTTCGACGAGTGGAACATCTGGTACATCTCGCAGTGGCACGAGATCGAGAACTCCGGCGCCCGGGACTGGGCGGAGGCCCCGCGCCTCCTGGAGGACAACTACAGCGTCATGGACGCGGTCGTCTTCGGCTCGCTCCTCATCGCGCTGCTGCGCCACGCCGACCGCGTCACCGTCGCCTGTCTCGCCCAGCTCGTCAACGTCATCGCCCCGATCATGACCGAGCCAGGCGGCCCGGCCTGGCGGCAGACCACGTTCTTCCCCTTCGCCCAGGCCTCGAAGTACGGCCGCGGCGAGGTCCTCGACGTGCGGGTCGACTCGCCGACGTACGAGACGAAGAAGTACGGCGAGACCGACCTCCTGCACGCCACCGCCGTGCGCGCCGAGGACGGCACCGTCACCGTCTTCGCCGTCAACCGCAGCCGCACCGACGCCCTGCCCCTCGAAGTCGCCCTGAGCGGCCTCGACCTGACCCGGGTCGTCGAGCACAGCGCCCTCGCGGACGCCGACCCCGACGCCCGCAACACCCTCGACGACCCCGAGCGGGTCGCCCCCCACCCGGTCGACGGCACGGCTCTGCGGGACGGCACGCTCGGCGCTGTCCTGGAGCCGCTGTCCTGGAACGTGATCCGGCTGGCCTGACAGCCCCCGGTCAGCGTTCGATGCGCAGCAGGGCGGCCGACGACGCGGACGTCGAAGTCGTCCCGACCGCCCAGTAACCACCCGAACCCGGCACCCCGGCCAGGGCGTTCATCACGACGGGGGCCGACGCCACCGGCCCCCGCTCGCTCACCCACGCCGTGCCGTCCCAGCGCAGGTAGTGGGCCCGGGTCTGGTCCCAGAAGTCCCAGCCGGCGATCCGGTCGGGACGGCCCTGCGCGTCGGCGACGATCCCGCTCAGCATGCCGACACGGAACGGCTCGGTGACGCCCTGCCAGGTGCTGCCGTCACCGTGCAGGAGCAGCACACCCGGGGGCTTGCCGACCGGGCCGCCCACCCCGTAGTCGTAGCCGACCAGCCACAGGTCGTCGTCGGCGACCGGCAGCAGCCCCGTGATGCTCGCGCGGATGCCCTGGTAGGCGGGCAGCTCGGTCCAGTCGGAGCCGTCCCAGCGGGCGACGATGCCGACGCCGTACAGCCAGACGTCGCCGCTCGGGGTGAGCCGGACACCCGAGGGAGTGACCGTGGGCGCGCTCGGCGGTGCGGGGAGCCAGGTCCAGGTGCCGCCGTCGTGGCGCAGGAGCAGCCGGCCGTCGGAGGTGCGCCCGGAGAACCAGGCCCCGCCGTCCGGATCTACCACGACGTCCGTGAGGGAGGTGCCGCCCCGGCCGGGGAAGTCGGTCTCCCGCCAGGTGCCGCCGTCCCACGCGAGCAGGTGCGTGCCGCCGGCCGTGTCGGTGCCGATCGCCCACGCCGAGCGGGCGCACGTCCCGGCCACCGAGTGCAGGTAGCCGCGGAAGCCCAGGTGGGCGAGGCCGGTCCGCGCCCATGCCGTGCCGTCCCACACCAGAGCCAGTGGCGAGCCGAGGGTGCCTCCGCTGCGGCCCTCCTCACCCACGGCCCACGCCAGACCGCCCCCGGCGGCGGCGACGTCCCGCAACTGGGCGGCCGGTGTGCCGTCCGGGGCCGGCACGGCCTGCCACGCACGGGCCTCCCCGGTCGCCCCGGCGGCCGCCGCAGCGACCGGCCCGCCACTCGCCGGGACCAGTGCCAGACCGGCCCCGACACCGGCCAATCCACTGATGAATCCGCGTCTCCGCACCAGGGTCCCCTCCCCGTCGGCAGCGCTGAAGGGTCAACACGGTGAACCAGCGGGCCGCAGAAGGCAATGCGCGAGGACGGCTCGATCCGGTCACACCGGTTCCACGGGCACCCCTCCGGCCGCCACGCCCAGCAGCGTCAGCCGTACGTCCCCGGGCCCGGACGGTGTGGTTCCGTCGGACAACACCGCCAGCGCCAGTGTGTTGGCACCACGTGTGCGCAAGATCCCGTTCGGCAGCACGAAAGTGTGCTGCGGGCCTACGTCGTTGATGTACTGGCCCATGTTCCAGCCGTTGAGGAAGATCTGGACGCGGTAGGCGCGGTCCGGGTCGTCGTCGAGGACGAGCCCGACCGAGGCATCGACACCGGGGTCGACGTCCAGCCGGAAGTCCGTCCGGTACCAGGTGACGCCCTGCCGCCGCTCGGACCGGGGAAGCCCGGCGTCCTTCCAGTCCCCGTCGTCGTACTCGGGCAGATGCCAGCCCTCGCGCTCCCCGTGCAGCCCGCCGTTGTTCATCGGGCCGCGCACCGGATCCGGCAGGGCGGCGCCCTGGATACGCCACTTCACCTCGGGGGAGCCGCCCTCGAAGGCGACGGCGGTCAGACCGCGCGCGGCCTTGTGCGTGTCGCGCGCCTCGCCGTCCATGTCGTGCTGCATCCGCCGCACGAGCACGGACAGCACGTGCCGCTGCTTCCCGCTCTCCTGCCGGCCCCCCTCCTGGCTGTCCTCCCGGCTCTGCTCGCGGAACTTCTCCCGCAGCTTCTTCGGCAGCTCCAGCCGGGCCTTCGCGGTCCACGTCCCCTGCCGTGCCCGGTCCTTGTCCGGCACCGGCATCCGGTGCGTGCCCAGCGGCTCGCCGTCCAGCCAGGCCATCAGCAGACCCTGCGTGCCCGTGCTGTAGGCGAGGGACACGGACGCGAAGTCGTCGTCGCCGCTCCACTCGCCGCGGTACCAGACGTCGCCGTAGTGGAAGCCGTAGTCGTCGGCGAACAGGACGGGCTGCCCGTCGGGCACGGGCGTGCTGCTGAAGGTCGTCTCCTTGTCGGCGGTCGTCCAGCCCGAGTCGTCGAAGTCCGGCTCGGACTCCGGGTTCCCGGCCCGCCGCCGCCAGCCCTCCAGCGCGGGCAGGGCCGGCCGGACCACCCCGGGCAGCGGCCGCAGCGCCAGCAGGCTGCCGGAGGCGCTGATCCGGGTGGCGACCGGGCGACCGTTCCAGGTGACGTGGGTGATGCCGCGCGGCCCCCACACCTCCAGGCCGGTCTGGTCGATGGTGTCGCCGGTGAGGTGGACCGTCGAGCCGCGCAGCTCGGCCGACCGCAGCAGGGCGGGGCCGTAGACGAGGAGCGGGCCGGACGGGGTCTCGTACGGCCACAGCCGCAGGGCGGTGGCGTCGTCGGCGAACAGCACCAGCATCGGCGTGTCCACACCGTCGCCCTCGACCCGCACCCGGCTCAGCCCACCGGCGCCGAGCGGGGCCGTGATGAACAGCTTGCCCAGGTTGTAGGCCCAGGCGGGCTCCGCGTCCAGCCGCATGGGCGTCGGCTCGTCCGCGCACTCCAGGACGACCTGGGCCATCTCGCCCCGGCGGCCCGCGAACACGGCGATGTCCTGCCGCCCGGCGGTCAGGCTCACCATGGGCTGCACGGTGGAGTGCACCAGCGTCCGCTTCCCGAGCTTCAGATTCGCGGCGATCAGCTTGGCGTCCCGGGCCGGGACCGTGACCGGCTCGTCGAACCCGGCGTCCGGCAGCGTCGAGGAGAGAGCCTCACCCGTGTCGTTGCGCAGGACGTAGACGTGGGCCCCGGTGTCGGGGTTGGTCAGGTGGTAGACCTTCATCCGCTCGTCGGCCGCCCGCACCGTCTTCGCCCGGTGCAGCCTGGCGAAGTCGGGCACGGACCGCAGCAACTGCCCGATCTGGTGCATCGGGGCGAGCTTCGGGGTGGCGTTGCGGGCCTCGTCGATCGCGGCGCCGTAGTCGTACGAGGTGTAGACCGCCGGCGCGGGCAGCCAGCCCCACGAGGTGCCGCCGTACGTCATGTAGACGTTGTGCAGCGTGATGCCGTTGGCGAGGTTGGTGAGGTAGAAGCGCCGCTCGTACGCCGCGTCCCGGGTCCGGCGCGCCTCGGCGTACCCCTTGCCGTCGAACCAGGACCCGCCCCACGGGTCGAACCAGCCGCCGCCGAACTCGGGCACGAACCCGGGTGTGCGCGGACTGGCCGTCGCCCCGCCCTTCCGGCCGCCGGTCCCGAACGTCCCCCAGTCCGGCGGCACGCGGTCCGGCTCCGGGTAGCCGTCGAACCCGTACAGCCAGCGGCCCTTCTCCCCGCCGGTGCCGAACGACCCGGGCGTCCAGGCGCCGTTGCGTCCCTTGTCGTTGTGGAACAGCGGCACGTCGATGCCGTCGGCGCGGACCTTCTCGTACAGGTACGACATGTAGGCGCGCCCGGACGGCTCGTCGACGTGCGCGTCGTACTCGTTCTCGATCTGGTAGAGCAGGACCGTGCCCGTGCCCCGGGTGAACAGACGTTTCGCGACGACGGCGTTGACGGCGGTCAGCCATTCGTCGGCATAGCGCAGATACGTCGGGTCGGAGGTCCTGGCCCGGCCCTCGGTGGCGGTCAGCCAGCCGGGGAAGCCACCGGCGTCGACCTCCGCGTTGATGTACGGACCGGGCCGCAGGATGACGTACATCCCCGTCTCGGCGGCCGTCCGCAGGAACCGGTCCAGGTCGCGCACGCCGGTGAAGTCGTAGCGGCCGGGGGCGGGGGAGTGGTGGTTCCAGGCGACGTACACGCTGACGGCGTTGTAGCCGTGGGCACGCATCTTCTCCAGCACGTCCCGCCACAGCGACGGGCTCGGCAGCCGGAAGGGGTGCATCTCGCCCGACCACAGCACCAGGCGACGGCCGTCGATGATCAGCGAGTGCTGGTCGAAGCCGATCTCGTGCGGCCGGCCGTCCGCGCTCGGCACCGGGGGCGGCGGGCCGGTGCGCGTGGTGCGTGCCGGGTTGGCGGAGGTCGGCGACCCGCTGCCGGTCAGCGCGAAGCCGAGCGCCGCCGTGCCGGCCAGAGCGTGGAAGGTACGCCTGCTGAGCTCCAAGGGAGCGCCTCCTGTTGTGCCTTGCGATACGTGGTGCGAGTTGCGTGGGCTCGTCGTACGGGTGGGGTGTGCTCGATGTGTTGCGGGTGGGTGTGCTCGATGTGTTGCGAGGTGCGTGTGCTCAATGTCTACAGGGTGACGGCGACAATGGTCCTATGAGGATCTCGGCACGTGCGGACTACGCGGTACGAGCGGTCGTGGAGCTGGCCGTCCGGCAGGGGGAGGGGTCGGTCAAGGCGGAGGCCGTCGCCACCGCGCAGGACATCCCCCACAAGTTCCTGGAGGGGATCCTCGGCGATCTGCGCCGGGGCGGTGTCGTCGACAGCCGGCGCGGCGGGGGCGGCGGCTACCGGCTGGCCCGGGAGGCCGCGGAGATCACGGTCGCGGACGTGATCCGCGCCGTGGACGGACCGATCGTCTCGGTGCGCGGCGAACGACCGACCGGCCTCGCCTACTCCGGCACCGCCGAGCCGCTGCTGCCGCTGTGGATCGCCCTGCGGGCCAATGTGCGCAGGATCCTGGAGGGTGTGACGGTCGCCGACCTCGCGGCCGGGGCCCTGCCCGAACCGGTGGAGCGGCTGGCCGCGGAACCGGCTGCCTGGGAGAACCCCTGAGGGGCGGCGGCCGCCGGGCGCGGCGCTGTGCGTGGTCCTCATTCCGTCCTCGGGATGTCCTCGGTCTGACGCACTGGTGCAAGGCACCTTATGCGCCCGTCGGCATCCCGGGTGAATTCCCGCCAGTGTGAATGGCCGGAGAGCCATCTGGCCCGCCCCTGCCGCCCTGCGTACGATGCGACCGCTCCCGCTCTTCACATCCCCTTCATGGAATGGTCACAGGTCGGGGGTGCACGCGTCTGTGTCTTTGACATGTGCATGTTCAATCATTGTCACGCTCCACCCCCCACGAACGGAATGGGAGAACCATGGCCGGTGGCCTGCTCCTGAGTGGCGCGATCGCCGCGCTGCTCACCAGCGCACTTCCCGCGCAAGCCTCGTCCTCCGGGTTCGACGACCCGCCCCCGGACAAGATCATCATCCAGGTCGCCACGGTGAACGGCTCCGGCTGCCCGGCAGGCACGGCAGCGGTCGCCGTCTCCGAGGACAACACCGCCTTCACGGTGACCTACAGCGACTACCTCGCGCAGGCCGGCGGGAACTCCGACCCGACCGCGTTCCGCAGGAACTGCCAGCTCAACCTGAAGGTCCACGTCCCCGGTGGCTTCACCTACGCCATCGCGAGCGCGGACTACCGCGGATTCGCCTCGCTCCAGCGGGGCGCGAGCGCCAGCCAGCGGGCGTCGTACTACTTCCAGGGCTCGCCCAGCACGGTGTACAAGAACCACCCCTTCAGCGGCCCCCTCAACGACAACTGGCAGGCCACGGACGAGACCGACTGGGCCCAGCTGGTCTACGCGCCCTGCGGAGTGCAGCGCAACTTCAACATCAACACCGAGCTCCGCGTCAACGCCGGCACCCAGTCGGCCGACAAGGTCAGCTTCATGACGATGGACTCCACGGACGGAGACATCAGCACGGTGTACCACCTGGCGTGGAAGCAGTGCCCCCCGAAGCAGTCGTGACGGGATGAGGGGCGGCCCGCTGACCGGCGGGCCGCCCCTCAGCGGCGTTCCGTACCGGCCCCGGCCCGTCCGGCCCCGGCCAGTCCCGCCCCGGCCAGTACGTAGGCGGCGAGGGCGTGCAGCGGCATGAACCCGCCGGGGCGGTCGATCTCGTCGATGAAGGACAGGGAGAGCACCGCCCAGACCAGTCCGCCGCCGACCATCAGCGTGATGTTTCCGGTCTCCCGCATGAGGCGCATCCCGGCCCCCAGCAGGAAGGGCATGAGAGCCCAGGCAGAGGCCGTGGTCACCAGGGACTCGAAGGCGCCGGCGAACATCGTCGCCTCGCCGGTCGCCGCTTTGCCGCGGGCCCATGCGTATCCGGCGGTCATCAGGGCGTGACAGACGGCGGCGGATGCGGTGGCGCTGATGGCGCCTTTGACGAACCGCGCGTATCGCATGGCGGGGAACCCGTCCTTCGAAGAGGGCCGATCAGCCGTCGGATGCGAGTGCCGCCGCCGTGGCCTCCACGAAGGCCTCCCGGTTGTCCAGCATGATGTTGTGGCCGCAGTCCGGGATCGCGACGACGGACACTCCGGCCTCGGCGAGGGCGTCCGCGCCGGGAAGCGGGCCGTCGGCCTCGGGGAGCAGGAACGTGCGGGGGATCTTCAGGTCCAGCAACAGCTCGCGCATCGTGGGGGTCGTGCCACGGGTGAGGTGCAACGCGCTGCGGTGCAGGGCCTCGCGGCCGGCCAGGCGCATCGTGGACCACCAGTGCGGGCCGACCCGGTCGCGGACCTCCTCCCAGCCGCCCGCCAGGAAGTCTTCCTCCGAGTAGGTGGCGATGCCGCTGCTGCCCGACGAGCCGGGTTCGCGCGGGATCGGGTCGAGGTTCGCGTCGATCAGGACCAGGCGGGAGACCAGGTGGGGGTGGCGGGCCGCCAGGACGATGGCCACCGATCCGCCCATGCTGTGGGCGATCAGCTCGGCGGCCGAGACGCCCGCTGCCGTCAGGGCACCGGCCAGCACGTCCGCGTGGGACTCCAGTGTGTAGTCGAAGTGGGCCGGGCGGTCGCTGATGCCGTGGCCCAGCAGGTCGATCAGCAGCGAACGGCGTCCGGCCAGGCGCGGATCGACCGCGACCTCGGTGAAGTAGGCGGGCGAGGTGGCACCCAGCCCGTGCACGTAGACCCGCGGCGGCTCCTGCCCCGGCAGCTCGACCCAGCGGACTCGATCACCCTCGGGCGTTACGGCGGCGCTGCGCACGGTCCTTCATCCCCCTGAATGTGGCGTCTGTGTCGGTGGACGGTCAAGAGTAGTCTGCGGCATGGAGTTCTTCTGCTACCACCGCGACCGGCCCGGCTCCCTGCCGCTGCGTGAGGAACTGGGGGAGGCGCACTGGGCCTACATGGACCGGTACGAGGCGGAGTTGATCGCCCGCGGGCCGACCTTCGCCGCCGACGGGGAGACGCCGAGCGGCAGCGTTCACATCGTCGAGCTGCCGGACCCCGCGGCCGCCCGGGCGTTCGCCTTCGACGAGCCGGGCTACCAGGCCGGGGCGTACCGGGACGTGCTGCTGCGGCGGTGGCGCAACCTGCTGGGCCGCACCATGTGGGACTTCCCCGGCGGCCGTACGGGCGGCCACCGCTTCCTCGTGCTCGGCCTCGGCGCCGGTCCGGCCGCCGACCTCGACGTAGCCCCCGGCCGCGACGAACTGATCGCTTACGGGCCGCTGCTGTCCGACGACGGTGCCGAGTGGCTGGGCACGGCGGCGCTGGTGCGGGCACCGGACGCGGAGGCGGCGCGTGCCGTGCTGACCCGGGAGAGGTATGCCGACATCGAGGTGCACGACTGGGAGTTCGGCGGACGCCGGTGAGGCGAGGCGCGGGGCGGGCCCGAGGGGACGGGGGCCGCCCGGTGTGCGAGCGGCCCCCTGGGAACGCACCGGGTGTGCCCGGCGTCAGCCCTGTTCCACGCCGAGGGTCAGCGTGCCCGCGTAGCCGGCGGACGTCGTGCTGCCGAGCGGGGTGAGGGTGAGGAGGCCAGAGGCCGCGCCTCCGTCGTCGTAGATCGAGTCCTGGGCCAGGGTGGTGCGCGGGACCGTGTTGACCTTGTAGGTGGTCAGCGCCGCGACCCTGGCCGTGATGGTCTCGGCGAAGAAGAGCTGGCCGGTATGGAGCTCCCGGCCGCCGGTGAAGGAGCCGTCGGGGGTGAGGGTCACGTTCGTGTGGACCTTGACGTGGATGTGCACGCAGCGGCCCCGGTACCAGCCGGGGTAGACCGTGGTGATCGCCGCGACTCCACGTGCGTCGGTGAGGACGCCGCCGCGCAGGAACGTGCCGTTGTCGGGTTCGTTGTGGCCGTTGTTGCCCACGAACCCGGAGTACTCGCCGAGGGCGTCGCAGTGCCAGAGCTCCACCAAGGCGTTCTTCAGCGGGGCGCAGGTGTCGTCGTCGACGACCGTCAGCGTCAGCTTCAGGGGGATGCCGGTCTTGTCCTCGTGGATGTCGGAGCGGACGTACTGGCCGTCGAGGTAGTAGGGGCCTTCGGTCAGCTCCTTCGTCAGGGTGCAGACGGCTGCGGCGGCGACCGGGGCGGTGGGCCCGGTCTCCTGGGTGCCCTGGTCGGCCGGGGTGACTGCGGCGCCGACGGCCAGCGTGGCGGCGGTGGCACCGGTGGCGAGCAGAACGGTGCGGCGGCCGATGGGGGTGGCGGGGGTCGCGGGGTGTTTCTTCGGGGTTCCTGTCATGAACACGGCAGAGTAGAGGCCGAATCTGTCGGCGAGCTGTGAGTTCGGCAAAGTGCCGCGCCGTCAAGTATCTGACGAGACAGGTATTTACGGGCCCTGGTGGGGCCACTGGCTTCTTCGCGGTGCCGTCCTTCCACGGCCTGCCTCAAGGGCGCGAGGCCGGACTTTCCCGACGCCCTGAAATAATCTTCAGAGCAACGGAGTTGGCGAGGTCATGACTCAAAGACCCGCGCCCCGCACCCTGTCCGACGCAGCCCTCTCCGACCTGCTCGGGACGCAGCAGTTCGGCACGCTCGCCACCGTCAAGCGAAGTGGCCACCCCCACCTGACCACCATGCTGTACAGCTGGGACGCCGAGTCCCGCACGGTGCGGTTCTCCACGACGGCCGACCGCGTCAAGCTCAAGCACCTGCGGCGCGAACCGCGTGCGGCCCTGCACGTGCAGGGGGGAGACGTCTGGTCGTTCGCCGTCGCGGAGGGCGAAGCCGAGATCTCGGAGGTCACGGCGGTCCCCGGCGACTCGGTCGGGCGGGAGCTGCTCGCCATGATCCCGGCCGGCGCCGAACCGGAGGACGAGGAAGCCTTCCTCCGGCAACTCGTCGACGAGCGCCGCGTCGTCATCAGGCTGAAGGTGGACCGGCTGTACGGGACCGCGCTCGACATCGCGGGATAGGGCTGCGGCACGATGAGCGCGTGAACGCACAACAGGGCAGCGCCGATGAACAAACCCTCGCGGACCTGGCCCGGCGGCTCCTCGCGGTGGACACCGGCGGCTGGTCGCCGGAGGGGGTGCGGACCATGGCGGACGGGCTCGGCTGGCCCCGGGGCGGCACCGCCGACCGTCCCGTCCTGGTCACCGGCCGATCCGCGGGCGACGCCCGCCTGCGGCCGGTCGGCCGGTACGAAGAGCGATACGTCAGCGGCGAGTCGTACGTGGAACTCGCCGTGCCGGTTGCGACCGCAGCACCCGACGCCGCAGCACAGGCCGCAGCCTTCCACGCCGCCAAGGAGGAACTGACCGAGGCGCTGGGGCGGCCGTCCGTCATGGGTTCGCACGGAGAGACGGGCCCCTTCTACGGCAGCGGGCCGCTGTGGGGCGCCCCCTTCCTGCGCTGGCGCGGCAGTACGGACACCCTGGAGCTGCGCGCCGGGAAGGCGGGACCGGAGCTGGTCCTGCAGCCCACCGCCCCGGCGGAGGACTGGTTCTGGCGGCAGGGCCATGGCGAAGAGCACGCGATCAGCGGCTTCTTCGGCAGCAACAGCGACCCGGCCAACGCCGGCCTCGGCCGTCCCGGTGGCTGGACCGCCCGCAGCTGGGAGACCGTCACCCGGTCGCTGGGCGACTTCCTGGAGGCCCTGCCCGCGGAGACCGCAGCCCTCGGCATCCGTATCGGGATGCCGGTCTACGGGCGGTCCGGCCGTGGCGCGCCCCTCCTCTTCGACGTGACGTGCGACGACCGGCTGTCGATCGGCTGCTTCGCCCCCTACGGCGTCGACGCGGCCTCACTCGGCTGGGGCACCGTCGCCGAGCACCCGAGTACGGCCTCGGTCTGGCACGACGGCGATCCGGTGTGGCGCGTGGACGCGGGAGGTCCCGGCGAACCCCGGGGCCGCGCCCTCGCGGAGATGCTGGTGGCGACGGCCAGGGCGGCGGGGGTGAGCGAGCCGGCCGATCTGCTCGTCGGCGGCGAGGCCGAGGACGTGGACGACTACCACGTCAAGTACTACGGGCTGGGCCTGCCCACCGGCTGATCCCCGTAGGACGGCGATGGCCCCGGGGCGGGAATTCCGCCCCGGAGCTTGGTAGTTGGCGCGCGGACCATTGACGCGCAAGGGGTTCGATTCTACGTTCCGTTCGAACTTGCGAGCACTGTCCGAGATGTCGGGCCTTGTCACCCCCACCGCAAGGAGAACCCGCATGAACCCCGGTTCCCGCACGTCCCGCACCCTCCGCAGACGCACCGCCCTGCTCGCTCTCCCCGCAGCGGCCCTGCTCGCCCTGATCCCCGGCACGGCGTCGGCGTACCCCAACCCCGGTCGTGTCACCGGGGACGTCGTCACCCACGATCCGTCGATGATCCGCACCTCGTCCGGCCAGTACCTGCTCTACGCCACCGGCGGCGGCATCGCCGGCAAGGCCAGCGGTGACCGCACCGCCTTCAGGAACAGCGCAGACGCCTTCTCCAGCAGGCCGGGCTGGTGGCGGAACTATTCGTCCGTTCCGGAGGCCTGGGCGCCGGACATCTCGTACCAGGGCGGCAAGTACCTGATGTACTACTCCGTCTCGACATTCGGCTCGAAGACCTCCGCCATCGGCCTCGCCACCTCCGGCACCGGCCGGCCGGGCAGCTGGACCGACCAGGGAACCGTCTACACCTCGAACCCTTCCCGCGACTTCAACGCCATCGACCCGAACCTCTTCGTGAACGACGACGGCAAGTGGTGGCTCTCGTTCGGCAGTTGGTCGACCGGGATCAAGATGATCCGGATCGATCCGTCCACCGGGAAGCAGCTCGCCTCCGACACCACCCGGTACTCGCTGGCCTCCCGCCCCACCGGGACCGAGGCCGTCGAGGCGCCGTTCATCGTCAAACGGGGCGGCTACTACTACCTCTTCGCCTCGTACGACACCTGCTGCAACGGGACCGGCTCGACGTACAAGGTGAAGGTCGGGCGCGCCTCCGCTGTCACCGGGCCCTACCGCGACAAGAACGGCGTCGACCTGATGAACAACGGCGGCACACCGGTCCTCGAGTCGCACGGCAACGTCATCGGCCCCGGCGGCCAGTCCATCCTGAAGGACACCGAAGGCGACCTGATCGTCTACCACTACTACGACGGCAACGCGGGCGGCACACCCAAGCTCGGCATCAACCTCCTGAACTGGAGCAGCGGATGGCCCGTCGCCCACTGACCCCGCCGGTGGCCCCGCGCCGGAGATGAACCGGTACGGGTCCTGCCTGCCCGGGCTACCCGGCCTGCCCCATCCCCGCCGCGTTGGGCCAGTTCTGGGCCGCCGGCCAGCCCGTCGCCGGGGCCGGTGTCAGTCCGTTCGTGCCTCGGACCTGGGCTGCCGTCAGGCCGCCCCGGGCCGGGACGCCGGGCGGGGTGGGGCCGGTGAACGGGGCGGCCATGGGCGACGGCGTGGGGACGGGGGCCGGCGCCGGAGCAGGGACCGGCGCCGGGGCTTGGGCCACGGGGGCCAGGGGTGGTGCCGGGGCGGCCATCGGCTGGGGAGCGGGCTGCGCCACCGGCTGGGGGATCTGCGGCTGCGGCATCTGCGGCTGCGGCATCTGCGCCGCAGCCGGCATCGGCATCCCGCCGCCCGCACCCGCCGGTACGGCGGACGCGGCGGCGGGGAGCGGCATGCCGATGCCGGTGGCCGGGGTGGGCGCCGGTGCCGGCCCGCCGACGGCACTCGCGGCGGCAGGAGTGGGTGCCTGTGTGGGGGAGAAGCCCTGGCCACCGCCCGTTCCCGTGCTCGCGGCGGCCGGAGCCGCGACGAGCCCCGGCCCCCCGATCCCCGCCGCGGCAGCCGGCATCGCTGCCGGCGCCGTTCCCATCGCCTGCGCCGCGAGCCCCCGCATGCCCGACCCGTTCGTCTCGCTCACCAGCCGGTCCACGGCCGCCGTACCCGAGCTGTAGCTGGTCCCGTTGCCCAGCTCGGGTACGGCGGCTCCCCTCCTGGACGTCCCGTAGAGCACCTGTTCCAGGCCGGACACCAGGCGACGCACGTCCACCTGGGGGCGCACCACGAGACGCAGGAAGCGGCTGGACGAACCGATCTTGTTGCCGCACTCGCGGACCAGGATCCGGTGCTCGGTGAGCATCCGGTCCCGGACCACCGTGCCCTCGGCGCCCACGGGGAGGCGCACGAAGAGGAAGTTGCCCTGCGACGGGTAGACCGTCAGCCCGGGCAGGGAGGACAGCTGGCCGGCCATGTCGAGGCGGTCGCGGCGCACCTGCTGCAGGCTCTGCGCGTACTCGGCGCCGTGCTCCTTCAGCATGAAGACGACATGCTCGGCGAAGGAGTTGAGGTTCCACTTCGGGAGCATGGAGCGGATGCGGCCCGCGAGCGCCGGGTTGGCGACCAGGTAGCCGAAGCGGATGCCGTGCAGGCCGAAGTTCTTGCCGAGGCTGCGCAGCACGACCACGTTGGGCCGCAGCATCGCCTCCTGGACGACGGACGGCTCGGCCTCGGCGTCCGCGAACTCCAGGAACGACTCGTCGATGACGACCAGGTCGAGGTCGGCCATGGCGTCCATGAACTGCACGATGGCGTGCTTGTGCAGGAAGCCCCCGTCGGGGTTGTTCGGGTTGCAGATGACGGCGACGCGGGTGCCGCGGGCCCGGATGAACTCGGCGTACTGCGCGAGGTCGAGGGCGAAGCCGCTGGACTCCTGGAGCGGGTACATGTCGACCCGCTTGCCGGTCTCCATGGGCTGGTCGGTCCAGCGGCCGAAGGTGGGGACGGGCACGGCGAGGGACTCGCGCACCAGCAGGTGGTCGATCCAGGTGATGAGCTCGGTGGAGCCGTTGCCCATGGCCACGCACTGCGGCGGCAGCTGGAGCAGGCTGCACAGCTCGGCCGTGATGGTGTCGGCGCTGCTCGGGTAGTACGTGATGATGTCGCGCAGCCGGGCCGCCATGTCCTCGAACATGGCCGGGGTCGGGAAGTAGGGGTTGCAGGGGATACAGAAGTCCACGGGGCCGGCTCCCTCGCCGCCCTCACGTGTCAGAGCCGCCATCGACGGGCTGTGAGCCGCGGTACTGCGGAACAGCGACGTGACGTTGTCGGCCATGGAACCTCCGTATGAGGCGGGTCCGTTGGGGACGGACGGACCCGACGTTTAAGGGCGGCCCGCGCGGGGGAGCGCGGGCCGCCCTTTCATACGGAGACCACGGTGACACCGTTCAACGGTCGGTAAAACGGTCGGAACCGGTGTCCGGTCCGTGAAGACCTGTCAGCGGCCTCAGCAGCCGAACGTGTGGATCGTCGTCGTCCGGTACGTCTGACCGGGCCGCAGCACGGTCGACGGGAACTTCGGCTTGTTCGGCGAGTCCGGGAAGTGCTGCGTCTCCAGGCACAGCGCGTCGCCCTGCCGGTAGGTGCGGCCGGACGGGCCGGTCAGCGTGCCGTCGAGGAAGTTGCCGGAGTAGAACTGCAGGCCCGGCTCGTTCGTGGCGATCTTCAGGGTGCGGCCGGAGGCCGGGTCGCGCAGGGTCGCGACGTGCTCGGGCCGGGCGGTGATGCCCTTGTCGAGCACCCAGTTGTGGTCGAAGCCCTTGGCGGTCACCAACTGCGGGTGCGAGGTGCGGATGTCCCGGCCGATCGGCTTGGTCCGGCTGAAGTCGAACGGCGTGCCCGCGACCTTGGCCAGCTCACCGGTCGGGATCAGACCCGCGTCGGTGGGCGTGTAGCGGGAGGCGGCTATCTGCAGCTCGTGGTCCTCGATCGTGCCGCTGCCCTCGCCGGCCAGGTTCCAGTAGACGTGGCTGGTGAGGTTGACGACGGTGGCCTTGTCCGTGGTGGCCTCGTAGTCGATGCGCCAGTCGCCGTGCCGGGTGAGCGTGTACGTCACCTTCGTCTTGAGCGTGCCCGGGTAGCCCATCTCGCCGTCGACGCTCGTGTAGTACAGGTGCAGGCCGACGTCGGAGCCCTTCACGAACGGCTCGACGTCCCACACGCGCTTGTCGAAGCCCTGGGTGCCGCCGTGCAGGCTCTGCTCGCCGTCGTTGACGGACAGCTGGTAGTTCTTGCCGTCGAGGGTGAACTTGCCCTTGCCGATGCGGTTGCCGTACCGGCCGATCAGGGCGCCGAAGTACGGCGTCTTCGCGACGTAGTCCTCGAGGTTGTCGAAGCCCGCGGAGACATTGGCGTAGCGGCCGCGACGGTCGGGGATCTCCAGGGACTGGACGACACCGCCCCAGGAGAGGACCTTCAGGCGCGTGCCGCCGTTCTCCAGTGACCAGCTGTAGACCTTCGTGCCGTCGGCGAGCTTGCCGAAGAGCGTCTTCACCGGCTTCCTGCCTCCCGTGGCGTGTGCCGTACCGCCGAGCGTGGTGGCGGCGATGCCCGCCGCCGCTGCTCCGGCGATGACCGTGCGTCTGTTCAGTTCCATGCGTGCGGCTCCCGTGATGAGGAAAGGGCCCCGCCTTCCGGCGGGGCCCGGAGCTGACCTACGAACCGACCTTGCGCTTGTTCCATACGTCGAACCCGACCGCCGCCAGCAGCACCAGGCCCTTGATGACCTGCTGCCAGTCGGTGCCGATGCCGACGAGGTTCATACCGTTGTTCAGCACGCCCAGGACCAGGCCACCGATGATCGCGCCGAGGACGGTGCCGACACCGCCGCTCATCGACGCGCCGCCGATGAACGAGGCCGCGATCGCCTCCAGCTCGAAGTTGAGGCCGGCCTTGGGAGAGGCCGCGTTGAAGCGGGCGGCGAAGACCAGACCCGCCAGGGCCGCGAGCATGCCCATGTTCAGGAAGACCAGGAAGGTGACCTTCTTGTCCTTCACACCCGACAGCTTGGCCGCGGGCAGGTTGCCGCCGATCGCGTAGATGTGGCGGCCGATGATCGCGTTGCGCATCACGTAGCCGAAGCCGACGAGCAGCACGCCCAGGATGAGCAGCACGATCGGGGCGCCCTTGTAGCTGGCCAGCAGCATCGTCAGCGTCAGCACGGCGGCGCCGATCGCGACGAGCTTCAGCAGGAACAGCTTGGTGGGCGGGACGTCCAGGTCGAACTCCTGCTGCCGCTTGCGGTCACGGACCTCCTGGAAGATCACGAAGGCGATCATCGCGAAGCCCAGCAGCAGCGTCAGGTTGTGGTAGTTGGTGTTCGGGCCGACCTCCGGCAGGAACCCGTTGGCGACCTTCTGCAGGCCCTCCGGGAACGGGCCGAGCGTCTGGCCCTCCAGGAAGATCTCGGTAAGACCGCGGAAGATCAGCATGCCCGCCAGGGTCACGATGAACGACGGTATGCCGCCGTACGCGATGAAGAACCCCTGGATGGCACCCGCGACCGCGCCCACGGCCAGGCACAGCACCACGGCGAGCAGCCACGGTATGTCGTGTTTGACCATGAACACGGCGGCCATCGAGCCGACGAACGCCGTCAGCGAGCCGACCGAGAGGTCGATGTGGCCCGCGATGATGACCAGCATCATGCCGATCGCCAGGATCAGGATGTAGCTGTTCTGCAGCACCAGGTTGGAGACGTTGCGCGGCAGCAGCAGGTCGCCGTCGGTCCAGACGGCGAACAGGACCACGATCAGGCCCAGGGCGATCAGCATGCCGTACTGCCGCATGTTGCGGCGCATGCCGTCCATCACCAGCTGCAGCAGGCCGTCGCCCCCGGCCCCGCCGCTCTTGCCCGGCGGCGCGGGGGCCGGGCTCTTGGCGGTCACGTCCGTGCTCATCGGGTTACCTCTTTGTCCTTCGTCATCTGACGCATCAGCGATTCCTGGGAGGCCTCGGCCCGCGAGAACTCACCCGTCAGCCGTCCCGCGGCCATCGTGTAGATGCGGTCGCACATACCGAGCAGCTCGGGCAGCTCGGAGGAGATGAAGACGACCGCCTTGCCCTGGGCGGCCAGCTGGTCGATGACCGTGTAGATCTCGTACTTCGCGCCGACGTCGATACCGCGTGTCGGCTCGTCCAGGATCAGCACGTCCGGACCCGAGAAGATCCACTTGCTGAGGACGACCTTCTGCTGGTTGCCGCCGGACAGCTTGCCCACCGGCTCGAAGACGGTCGGCGCCTTGATGTTCATGGACTTGCGGAAGCGCTCGGCGACCTGCCGCTCCTCGTGCTCGTCGACCACACCGCGCTTGGCGACCTTGCCCAGGGCGCTGAGCGAGATGTTCCGGTTGATGGTGTCGATGAGGTTGAGGCCGTAGTGCTTGCGGTCCTCGGTGACGTACGCGATCCCGTGCTTGACCGCCTCGGGGACGGTCTTGGTACGGATCTCCTTGCCGTCCTTGAGGACCGTGCCGCCCGCGTACCGGCCGTACGTCCGGCCGAAGACGCTCATCGCGAGTTCGGTGCGGCCGGCGCCCATCAGGCCCGCGATGCCGACGATCTCCCCGCGTCGCACGTGGAGCGAGACGTCGTCGCACACCTTGCGCTGCTGGTCGATCGGGTGGTGCACGGTCCAGTCCCGGATCTCCAGGGCGGGCGCCGCGCCCTCCTCGGGTTCGTGCGGCGACCGCTCCGGGAAGCGGTTCTCCAGGTCGCGGCCCACCATGCCGCTGATGATCCGGTCCTCGGAGGTCTCCGCGGCCTTCACGTCGAGGGTCTCGATGGTCTGGCCGTCGCGCAGGATCGTCACCGAGTCGGCGACCTTGCGGATCTCGTTGAGCTTGTGGGAAATGATGATCGAGGTGATGCCCTGCTTCTTCAACTCCAGGATGAGATCCAGGAGTTTGCCGCTGTCCTCGTCGTTCAGCGCGGCGGTCGGCTCATCCAGGATGAGCAGCTTGACCTTCTTCGACAGGGCCTTGGCGATCTCCACGAGCTGCTGCTTGCCCACGCCGATGTCGGCGACGCGGGTGTCCGGGTGGTCGGACAGACCGACCCGGCGCAGCAGTTCGGTGGCGTGCCGCAGGGTCTCGGTCCAGCTGATGATCCCCCGGGTGGCGTGCTCGTTGCCGAGGAAGATGTTCTCCGCCAGGGAGAGGTAGGGCACCAGAGCCAGTTCCTGGTGGATGATCACGATGCCGCGTTCTTCGCTGGCCCGGATGTCCTTGAACTGGCAGACCTCTCCCTCGAAGAGGATGTCGCCCTCGTACGTGCCGTGCGGGTGGACGCCGGAGAGGACCTTCATCAAGGTCGACTTGCCGGCGCCGTTCTCCCCGCAGATGGCGTGGACCTCGCCCTGGCGGACGGTCAGTGTGACGTCCGACAGCGCCTTGACGCCGGGAAAGGTCTTGACGATCGAGCGCATTTCCAGGACGGGTCCCGCCATGGTCGTGCCTTCCAATCAGTGGTGAGCGTCGGTCGGTGGCGGGACTACTTGAGGTCGGCTGCCGTGTGGTAGCCGGAGTCGATGACGACCTTCTGGTAGTTGGACTTGTCGACGCTCACGGGCTTCAGCAGGAACGCGGGCACGACCTTCACGCCGTTGTCGTAGGTCTTGGTGTCGTTGAGCTCCGGCTTCTTGTCGTTCAGCGCCGCGTCGACCATGTTCGTGGCCACCTTGGCGAGTTCGCGGGTGTCCTTGAAGACGGTCTGGGTCTGCTGGCCCGCCTCGATCGACTTCAGCGAGGCGACCTCGGCGTCCTGGCCGGTGACGACCGGCAGCGGCTTGCTCTTGGAGCCGTAGTCGTCGGACTTCAGCGCCGACAGGATGCCGATGGAGATGCCGTCGTAGGGGGAGAGGACGGCGTCGACGCGCTCCGTCTTGTAGGCCGACGTCAGGATGTCGTCCATGCGCTTCTGGGCGGTGCCGCCGTCCCAGCGCAGCGTGGTGACCTGGTTGAGCTTGGTCTGGCCGGAGCGGACGACGAGCTGCTTCTTGTCGATGTACGGCTGCAGGACCTTCATCGCGCCGCCGAAGAAGTAGCGGGTGTTGTTGTCGTCGTTGGAGCCGGCGAACAGCTCGATGTTGAAGGGGCCCTTCTTGGAGCCGTCCTTCAGACCCAGCTTCTCGACGATGTAGCTGCCCTGGAGCTCGCCGACCTTCTCGTTGTCGAAGGAGGCGTAGTAGTCGACGTCCTTCGTGCCGAGGATCAGGCGGTCGTAGGAGATGACCGGGATGTTGGCGTCCTTGGCCTGCTTGAGCACGTTGTTCATCGACTTGTTGTCGATGGCGGCGATGATCAGTGCCTTGACGCCCTGCGTGATGAGGTTCTCGACCTGGGAGACCTGCTGGTCCGGGTCGTCCTCGCCGTAGACCAGCTTGGGCTTGTAGCCCTTGGCCTCCAGGTTCTTCTTGACGTAGTCGCCGTCGAGGATCCAGCGCTCGGAGGACTTGGTCGGCATCGCGATGCCGATGGTGGCGCCCTTGGTGTCCCCCGAGCCCTCCTTGCTGCCGCCCTCGCCGCTCTGGCCGCAGGCGGACAGGGTCAGGGCGAGGGACGCGGCTCCGGCTATGGCGGTGAGAGCGGCTCTGCGGTTACGCATGATCGTCATCCTTGATCTGTGGCAGGGCTCGGTCCAGGCGCGAAGTCGATCCGGGTGGTCGTGCCGGAAAGACCGAGAAGAGGTGTGGTGGATTGTGGTCGGCTGTGTCTTCTTTTGTAAGCCGAGTTTCCGGAACGTTATGACGAGATTTCGAACCGTTGCAGATCGCCCGGCAGTCGGGACCCGAGCGGCGCCATGTCGCCGTCCGCTCCGTGGCGGGCCAGGAGGTCCAGGGCGAGCCGTCCGCGCCGCACCCGCTCCTTGGCCGTGGCCAGGGTCAGCTCCCGCATGTGGTGCCCGTACGGGTAGATCCCGGGGGACTTGGACAGGCCGAACTTCAGGTACAACGGGGCCCCGCGTCTGATGAGTTCGGCCACCTCGTACATGCGGACGTAACCGCCGAGGTCGTCGGGTGCCTCGATGTACATGTCCATCGGAGCGCCCGACACCCGGCGGATCTCGGTGAGGTGATCGAGCGTCAGGTCACTGGGCACGTTGACCGAGTCGGCGCCGAGGCGCTCGTAGACCGCGTACGCGGCCGGGTTGACCGGGCCGATGAGCGCGGAGACCTTGAGCGTCGTGTCGGCCGGGATGATGCCGGCCGCCCGTGCCCGGTGCAGCGTCCACAGCACGCCCTCGTCGGCGACGAGCAGGCACTTGACGCCCAACTCGGTTGCCCGCACGGCGTCTTCGACACAGCCGGCGACGGCGTCGTGGCCCCGGGCGCGCAGCCCGGCCCCCCGCGAGTCGGTGCGCGTGGATCCGCCGATGTCCCAGGTGCCGCGCGGCCCGGTGAACAGGCAGAGCTCGATGTCGCGTTCGCCGGTCGACTCGACCATCTCGGTGATCTCGGAGTCGGTCAGCATCCACACGCCGCTGCCCTGGCTGATCCGGTGGATCGGCACGTCGAGCCGCGAGGCCTCCTTCAGGACCACCGCGAGTGCCTCGGGACCCTCGCAGGAGGGGATCTCGGTGCGCCAGCGGCCGCCGCCGGGGAAGGAATGTGCGGAAGTGTCGGCGGGGTCGGGGGCGGGCGCGCTCAGACCCAGCGCGGTGAGCGCCGGCTCACCGGGCCTGCGGGCTGCCGTGGCGGAAGCGTCGGTCACAGGACTGTCCTTCGGTTCGATATTTCGGACGAGGTTCGCGGCTCTGGGTGGGGCACGGCCCGGCTCGGTACACGGCCGGGCGGAGGGCGCGGCCGGGGCCACGCCGGTACGGGAGCACGGCCCGGCAGGGGCGCAGCTGGGTGTACGCCGGTACGGGAGCCGTCAGGTTGCTCTCGTACCGGCGTACGTCTAGGGGCGGAGCAGTACCTTGCCCACCTTCGGATCGCCGGCCCCGACCAGCTCGATGGCCTGCGAGAACTCGGTGAGCGGCAGCTCGTGCGTCACCAGCGGCAGCGGGTCGAGCAGACCGGCGGCGAACACCCGCACCGTGTGCGCCCAGGCGTCCGGCGGCGCACCGAAGACGCTGTGCACCTCCAGCTGCTTCACCACGAGGTCGGTCGGGTCGAGGCCCTCGGCACCCGGCGCCGGGATGCCGGTCAGGACCAGCCGCCCGCCGCGCCTGAGCAGACCGGCGGAGATCCGGGCGGCGTCCGCGGACCCGGCCGTCTCGATCACCACGTCGATGTCGTCCGGGAGTTCCTGGTCCTTGGTCCGGAAGTCCGTCGCGCCGTACCGGCGCGACAGCGCCTCACGGTCCCTGCGGGTGCCGACCACCAGCAGCTCGGCCGGTGAGTTGGCCTTCAGGAACTGCACGGCGAACATGCCGAGGGTGCCGGTGCCGACCACGGCGACGCGCTCACCGGGCTGCGCGTTGCCCTTCAGCGCGGCGGCCGCGATGCAGGCGGCGGGCTCCAGCAGGGCCGCCGCCGTGAGGTCGCAGTCGTCCGGCAGGGCGTGCAGAAGACGGGCCGGGAGGGTCAGCGTGGCAGCCATCGCGCCCGGCTGGGTGAACCCGGTCTCCTCGTATCCGGCCGTGCACAGCGTCGTGTCGCCCGCGTGGCAGCGATCGCAGACCTGACAGTTTCGAAAGCCCTCGCCGACGACCTTGCGGCCCACGAGCGAGGCCGGGACACCGGCGCCCACGGCCTCCACCGTCCCGGACCACTCGTGGCCCGGGGTCAGCGGATAGCGCACATAGCCCTCGGGGCGATTGCCCTGGTAGACCTCGCGGTCGCTGCCGCAGATCCCGGCGGCGTGCACCCGGACCAGGGCCTCACCGGCCTCGGGCCGCCGGGGCTCGTGCGGGACGAGCCGGTGTTCGCCCGGGGCCTCGACGACGACCGCGGTGCTCACTTCGCGCCCTTCGGCTTGCGCTGTTCCCAGCCCTCCGCCCAGAGGTCGAAACGTGCCTGCTGCTGGGGGAACTCGGCGGCGGCGTCGACGTCCAGCTCCACACCGAGGCCCGGGGCGTCGGAGAGGTGGAAGCAGCCGTCCTCCGGGTTCACCTGCGGGGCGCCCTTGACGACCTTCTTGATCTCCGCGTCGGCGAAGTCGTTGAAGTGCTCAAGGATCTTGAAGTTCGGGGACGTGAAGCCGACCTGGAGGGACGCGGCGGTCAGCACGGAGCCGCCCACGTTGTGCGGAGCGACCAGCATGTAGTGCGTCTCGGCGGTCGCCGCGAGCTTGCGGGTCTCCCAGATGCCGCCGATGTGGCCGACGTCCGGCTGGATGATGTCGACGGCCTGGCTCTCGAACAGCTCGCGGAACTCGATCCGGTCGTGGATGCGCTCACCGGTGGCGACCGGCATGTCGACCTTGGCGGCGACCTTCTCCAGGGCCTTGAGGTTCTCCGGCGGGACCGGCTCCTCCAGCCACGCCGGCTTGAACGGTGCCAGCTCCTTGGCCAGGCGCACGGCCGTGGCGGGGGAGAAGCGGCCGTGCATCTCCAGCATCAGCTCCGCCTCGGGGCCGATGGCGTCGCGGACGGCCTCGATCAGCGAAACCGCGTAGAGGGTCTCCTGGTGGTCCAGCTCGAAGTGGCCGGTGCCGAAGGGGTCGATCTTCAGCGCCCGGTAGCCGCGCTCCATCACGCCCTGGGCGGCCTTGTGGTAGGCCTCCGGGGTGCGCTCGGTGGTGTACCAGCCGTTGGCGTACGCCTTGACCTTGTCGGTGACCTTGCCGCCCAGCAGCTGCCAGACGGGGACGCCGAGGGCCTTGCCCTTGATGTCCCAGCAGGCCATCTCGATCACGGCGATGCCGGACATGACGATCTCGCCCGCACGGCCGTAGTCGCCGTACTTCATGCGCTTGACGAGGTCCTCGACGGCGAAGGGGTCGGACCCGAGGATGTGGTTGGCCTCGGCCTCCCGCAGGTAACCGAGGAGGGCGTCGGTGTGTCCCAGCATCCGGGTCTCGCCGACTCCGGTGATCCCCTCGTCGGTGTGCACCTGGACGTAGGTCAGGTTGCGCCAAGGCGTCCCGACCACGTGTGTGCTGATTCCGGTGATGCGCACGGCGGTTGTCCCTCGCTGCTTCGTCGGCTCGTTCTGTCAGTTTGTTCCGTCAGCGTCCCGTTCGCGTTCCGGCGCCTCGGCTTGTTCGAGATTTCGGCACACGTTCGAAATGCTGGCGTGACAGTAAGGATCGGGCGGTGGGGGTGTCAATGGGTCACGCGCATAACGGTTTCGACAGTTTCGAAACCGGGGAGCGACCGTGTCCGTACAGAACCTTCACAGCCGGCTCTAGGAACGTGACCGGCGCGGAACTTAATCTTCCCGCGTCATGGACTACTGCGACCCGTGCCGACGGCACCTCAACGGCGCCCTCGCCTGCCCGGGGTGCGGCACCTCGGCCGATGTGCTGCGTCGGCGCGACCCGGTGTACGCGGGGTACGACGCCACCGCGTCGGGGCCCGTCGGTGCCGTGCCGGAGGGGCCGGCGGGACCGCACGAGCCGCACGCCGCCGGCGAGAGACGTGACGACACCTACGGCGACGGGCGTGACGACGCATACGGCGACGGGCATGACGGCCCGTACGGCGATAGGCGCGACGACGCGTACGACGACGGGCGCGACGCCCCGTACGACGATGGGCGCGACGACGCGTACGGCGATGAGGACGGCGAGCGCGTGGGGCGTGCGGCCCGGCGGCGTGGACACGGGCGCGGCCCGGCCCCCGACGGGCCGGGAGGGTCGAGCCGGCGGGACCGCAAGGCCGCGGCGCACCGCCGTCGGCGCCGCCGCACCCTGTTCGTGGCCGCCGGGTTCGTACTGGCGGCCGGCGGTCTGAGCCTCGCGGAACTCGGCATGGACGCCCCCGGCTCGAAACCGAAACCGGCCGCGGCCGGTGGCGAGTCGGCGGACGGCGACGCCTCGCCCGAGGCGGGGGAGCCGGGCAGCGGTTCGGGCGGCAGGGGAGCGGGGTCTGACGGCGCGCCAGGTTCCGCTTCGCCGACGGCATCTGACACGCCGTCCGCTTCCGCGTCCCCGAAGGACGAGAGCTCGGAGTCCCCCAAGGGCGGCGAACCGTCGAAGGATCCCGAGTCCGCGGCCGGAGGCGCCCCCAGCGGCCCGGCGCCCGCTCCCACGGCCGCCCCGCCGACCTCGGGCCCGGGCCCCGCCCCCACTTCGGATCCGGCCACCCGGCCCCCCGAGCCGGAGCCTTCCGCCTCGGAGCCGTGCAAAAGGTTCCTCTGGTGGTGCACCTAGCGTCCGCTCGGCCGGTTGCGCCAGGCTGCACCGGCCGGGGCGTCGGCCACACGTGCGCGGTCGCGGCCCGGCCGTGCGGGCGGCCGGCACGCGACGGGAGCGGTTCCGCTCCCTGCCGGGACGCGAACGGCCCGTGCGCCGGTCGGGTTCGGCCGCGCCCCGGACAGGTGGCCCCGCCCGGTCCTGCGCGGCGTAGTCCCTCGGCGGCATCGGTCACGTACCGCCGCGCCCCGGGCAAGCCGCCGCACGCGGTCCTGAGCCACCGGATCTCCTGACGACGGCGGGCCCCGGCCTCAGCCCAGCATGCGCCGCAGCGTGTCCCGCAAAGCCACCCGCTCCTCCTCGGCGAGCCCGGCCAGGGGCTCCCGGGCGAACCGCAGCGACTCCCGCAGGCTCCGGGCCACCTGCCGCCCCTGTGCCGTCGCCGCCGCCACCTTCACCCGGCGGTCGGCGGGGTTCGGCTGCCGCTCGACCAGGCCCCGAGCCTCCAGCCGGTCCACGATCCCCGTCACGTTCGACGGCTCGCACTTCAGCTGCTGCGCCAGCCTCCGCATCGGCAGCGGCTCGAGACACAGCAGGCTGAGCAGTCGTGCCTGCGCGCCGGTGAGGGCGTGCTCCGCGGCCGCCGACTCGTAGTCCTCGTGGAAGCGCGCCACGACCTCCCCGATCAGTTCGACGACGTCGAGAGTCAGCTGATCCGGGCGGGTGCCCGTGATTTCGGGCGTCGGTGTGGTGGAAGCCATGCCTCCGAGGGTACCCGGTTATTTGACAACCTGAAATATTCAGGAGCATGGTTGTTTCAGGTACTGAAACATCGAGTCAGTGAGGTAAGGCGCACCATGACCGACACCCCCACCCTCCCCGCCGTCAGCCGCGAGTGGCACCTGGCGAGCCGTCCTGTCGGCTGGCCGAAGCCCGAGGACTTCGCCTTCGTCGAGGTGGACGTACCGCAGCCGGGCGAGGGGCAGGTCCTCGTCCGGAACAAGTACCTCTCCGTGGACCCCTACATGCGCGGCCGTATGAGCGACGCGAAGTCCTACGTCGCCCCGTTCGAGATCGGCAAGGTCATGCAGGGCGGTGCCGTCGGCGAGGTCGTGGCCTCGAACGCCGAGGGGCTGTCCGTGGGCGACCACGTGCTGCACTTCTTCGGATGGCGCGAGTACGCGGTCGTCGGCGCCAAGAGCGCCGTCAAGGTGGACCCGGAGGCCGCGCCGCTGTCGACGTACCTCGGTGTGCTGGGCATGACCGGCCTCACCGCCTACGCGGGCCTGCTGCGCACCGCCGCCTTCAAGGAGGGCGACACCGTCTTCGTGTCCGGTGCCGCCGGCGCCGTGGGCGGCCAGGTCGGCCAGATCGCCAAGCTGAAGGGCGCCGCCCGCGTCGTCGGCTCCGCCGGTTCGGACGAGAAGGTGAAGCTCCTCACGGAGGAGTACGGCTTCGACGCCGCCTTCAACTACAAGGACGGGCCCGTCGCCGAGCAGCTGCGCGCCGCGGCCCCCGACGGGATCGACGTCTACTTCGACAACGTCGGCGGTGACCACCTGGAGGCGGCCGTCGGCTCCCTCAAGGAGGGCGGCCGGATCGCCGTCTGCGGCATGATCTCCGTCTACAACAACACCGAGCCCGCCCCGGGCCCGAAGAACCTCGCCCGCCTGATCGCCACCCGCGGCCGTATCCAGGGCTTCCTGGTCGGCGACCACTACGACCTGCAGCCGCAGTTCGTGCAGGAGGTCGCGCCCTGGGTCGCCTCCGGCGAGCTGAAGTACCGCGAGACCGTCGTCGAGGGCATCGAGAACAACCTGGAGGCCTTCCTCGGCGTCCTGCGCGGCGACAACACCGGGAAGATGATCGTCAAGCTCTGACGCCTTCCGTCAGGATTCCGGCATGCGGTAACTTGTTTCCGAATCCGTCCCGGCCCGGGCGCGAGCCGCGGCGGACGAGGTGAGGAACACAACCGCATGCCGATCCAGCAGCCCGACGTCCTGTACACCGCCGTCGCCACCGCCGAGAACGGTCGCGACGGCCGGGTCGCCACCGACGACGGCAGGCTCGACGTCGTCGTCAACCCGCCGAAGGAGATGGGCGGGAGCGGCGCCGGCACCAACCCGGAGCAGTTGTTCGCCGCCGGGTACAGCGCCTGCTTCCAGGGCGCTCTCGGTGTCGTGGCCCGCCAGGAGGGGGCCGACCTCTCCGGTTCGACTGTGACCGCGAAGGTCGGCCTCGGCAAGAACGGGGACGGCTTCGGGATCATCGTCGAGATCTCGGCCGACATCCCGAAGGTGGACCGGGGGACCGCCCGGTCACTGATCGAGCAGGCCCACGAGGTCTGCCCGTACTCGAGGGCGACCCGTGGCAACATCACCGTGACGCTGGTCTGACCGCGCTCGTTGCGTACGCGGAGGCCGCACCCCTGGACGTGGGGTGCGGCCTTTGCCCGTGCCGCTCAGAGGGCGAGCGCCGCCCCGTGGACCGCCCGCGCCAGCCGGCCGTTCTCCGGGGCCGCCCCGCCCGGGAAGGCGAACCGGCGGCGCGTGTAGCCGTAGGCGAGGCCGCTCCACGGGTCCGCGAAGGCCTGTGAGCCGCCCGCGCCGCTGTGCCCGATCGTCCCGGCACCGAGGAACGGGTGCCACGTGTCAGCCGTCATCTGGAAGCCGAGCCCGAACGACTTGTGGGTCCGGGCCACCAGGTCGTAGCCGGTCGAGTGGAACTGACCGAACTCCGCCACCGTGTCCGGCTTCAGCAGCGCCGGCTGTTCGCCCACCCCGCTGATCGCCGCCGCGTACAGCCCCGCCAGGCCCCGCGCGGACGCCACCCCGCCCACCGACGCCGGGCCCTTAGCCCGGATCAGCGGCATGTCGGGAAGCGAGACGAGCTCGGTCGGCTCCGCCGCGTTGCCGTTGAAGGCGATCGAGGCCAGCGCGTGCGGACCCGTCGGCGTGGCGTCCAGCACGGCCTGCTGCTCGGGGGTCGGGTCCATCGGCTGGACGGTGCGGAAGCGCGGCTCCTCGGGCGCGGGCAGGCCCAGGTGGAAGTCCAGCCCGTAGGGGGACCTGATCCGCTCCTGGTAGACCTCCTGGAGCGTGCGGCCCGTCGCGCGGCGTACGACCTCGCCGGCCAGGGCGCCGGCCACCAGCGCGTGATAACCGAACGCCGTGCCGGGGCGCCAGAACGGCCGCTGGTCGGCGAGGCGTTCCGCGAGCTGGCGGTCGTCGGCCAGCTCCGCGAGCGTGAAGCCGGTGTCGGTGCCGACCACGCCCGCCCGGTGCGCCAGCAGGTCCCGCAGCGTCAGGGCGCCCTTGCCCTCGGCCGCGAACTCCGGCCAGTAGTACGTCACCTTGCGGTCCAGTTCGAGCGTGCCGTCCTGGACGAGCAGGGCCACGACCAGGTAGGCGGCGCCCTTGGTGGACGAGAACACACCGTAGAGGGCGTCGGCGTCGGTCCCCGCCCACAGGTCGACCACCTTCCGGCCGCGGACGTAGGCGCACAGCTGTCCCTCGTAGTCGGCCCGCTCCCCGGCGACGAAGGCGGTGAACTCCTCGCGCACCGCCTCGAAGCCGTCCGCCACGCTGCCGTGGATCTCCTGCGTCATCCGCTCTCCTTGACTGAAGCGCTGTGTGCCACTGTGAACAATGCCCTTGCCACCTGCGGGAATTCCCCCTTGGGGTGGTCCCGGAAGAGTGGTTCGGTGCCGAACAGGACCGTCTGACCTCCGCTGACGACCGACGCCTGCCCGGCGGCAGCGGCGGGACCGCCGGAGCCGCCGGGCAGCGGTCGCCAGTGCCCGGAGACGAGCGGGTTCCCGGTCGCGTACGACTGCTCCACGCGCACACCGGGGCCCGGGTCGGTGAACCAGAGCGGGGCGTAGACGAAACCGCGGGCCGGGGCGTCCCGCGTGATGCCGCCGGAATTGCGCACCCGCACCACGCCGTTCGCGTCCGCGTTGCCCTCCACCGGCTTGACCGCCAGCCGCCCCGCCGCCGCGTTCAGGGCCGCTCCGGCTGCGCCCCGGCCGACCAGGCCGTGCCCGCCGAGGAAGGCGTCCAGGGCCTGCCGGGCGGGTTCGGTGAGGTCCGCGCGGTCCAGGCCGGCGGACACGAACAGTACGTCCGCGCCCGACCAGTCGAAGCCCGCGTTCAGGACGGAAGTCGAGACCGGCGTGACGTCGAAGCCCATCTCCCGCAGGGCGAACAGCTCGCCCGGCGTGACGGCGGCGGCGACGCGGAGGCGGTGGAGCGGTGCCGTGCCGGACTGCCGTGCGACCGTGAAGGAGACGTCGTGGGTGCGGGCGGCCGTGCGCGCCTCGCGGCGGGCCGACGCGGGGACGACGGCGCTGCCGTCCGCCGCCCGCCGCACCGCAACGCCCTGCCGGAGCAGCGAGTTGAGGGCGGCGATCTCGCGCGGATCGGTCAGGCGCAGCCGCAGGTCGCCGTGCGCGGGCACGTGCGCGACCGGCGCGGCCTCGCCGACCGGGCGCAGGGGCGCGCCCCGCAGGCTGCCCGAGGGCACCCGCTCGACCGTGGCGCCCCACAGACTGCCCAGGCTCCAGCCGGAGATGTCGTACATCACCGAGACCTTGCCGCTGATGTCCCGGCCGTCGGCCAGCAGCGCGTTCGCCATGCCGCGCTTGGGCTGGTGCAGGTCGACGACGTACGAACCCCGGGGGTACGTCCGGCCCGCGAGCCGGAAGGGGCGGGTGGCGCGGGTGACGCGGACGTCGTTGGCGATGAGGTGGTCGACCAGACGTGCGGCGGCGGGGCCCGAGCGCTGCGTGCGGGTGCCGCCCGGCGGGATGACATAGGCGCGCGGGAACGTGGTCGTGTAGACGTCCTCCGGGCCGATGCCGGGAACGCCAGGGACCGTCTGCGGGGACACCGGTACCTGCGCGGCGCCCGCCGCGCCGCGCCGGAACACCTCGATCTGGTCGTGGATCAGGGTGCCGCGGTGCTCGCGCACGTGGTTCAGGGTCGCGCGGACGGCCGCGCCCGCCACGGCCGTGTTGATCGCCGAGCGGCGGCGCAGCTCGGGGACGGGCAGTTCGTCGTACTCCTCGTTGTTGACCGCCAGCGGGATCTCCACCGTGTGGGCGGCCACCGTGCCGTGGAAGGCCGCGTACTGCGGGGTGAAGATCGGCGGCCAGTCGTCCCAGCCCTCCTTCTGGTCGCGGAAGGGGATCTGGGCCGCCTCCACGCCGTCCTTCGCCGGCGTGTAGCCGAGGGCGTCGACGGCGGACTCCATGCCGAGGGCGTTGGCGTACGAGTTCTTCAGGAACAGGTCGTACTCGTAGTTCTCGCCGTGCGGGGGAGTGGTGGGCTCGATGAGGGTGCCGTTGACGTAGCCGTGCAGGTCCAGCAGGACGGCCGGCTGCGTGCCGAGCTCGATCCGCCGCATCGCCCGCGTCTCGGGCTGCGAGGCGGTGACGAAGTCGCGGTTGAGGTCGAAGCCGTTCGCGTTGGCGCGGGTACCGGCGATACGGCCGTCCGGGTTCGCCGTGATGTTGAAGTACAGACGGCTGTGCGCGAGGAGATCCCTGGTCCTGGTGTCCCGCGCGATGGCGAGCTGCTCGATGACCTTCAGGGAGGCGTCCGTGCCCTCCCACTCGTTGCCGTGGATGTTGCTGTTGACGAAGACCGGCGTCTTGTAATCGCGTCTGATCTCACGGGACTCCGCCGCTGCGGCGGGCGCGTTCTCGATCAGCTCGCGCATGCGTTCCTGGGCGCGTGCCTGCCGGGTGGTCTCCGGGGCGGTGACGGTGACGAGGTAGAGGCGGTGGCCGCCGGCCGAGCGGCCCGTCACCTCCACGCTCACCCGGTCGCCGAGGCGCTGCAGGGCGTTCAGCTTCGGCGCGATCGCGTGGTACGGCGTGAGTCCCAGCCTCAGGGACTTGTCGCCGGGGTTCTCCGGGTCGGGGGAGAGGGCCAGACGACGGGGGTAGGAGCGGGCGGGGGCGGCGGTGGGCGCGTCCGCGGTCAACGCGCGTCGCGCCGCGCTCGCGGGAGCCTGTGCCGCCCGGTCGTCCACGGCGGAGCCCTCGCGGGTGACGGGTAACGGGTCGGCGCCCGCGGGGCCGGGGGCGAGCAGGAGCGAACCCGCCGCGGCGAGGGCCAGGGCGGTGATCAGTGCAGGTCTCGCAGGAACGCTTCTCTTGATGCGCACGCGTACCTCCTCCTGGAGCTTCCTGAGATCGGTACGGCGAGGTGTACCGGTTCGACTCAACGGCAACAAGAGCGCGTTGGTGTCACCCGCGACCCGGATGGCTCTCACCGGCGCATCCGGCCTGACCAGGGCGACCCGCGACAGCGGTGTGACCGGAGCGCGTCAAGAGCGCGACACGGGCCCGGATAGGGTTTCCCCATGCGCGATCTAGGAGCGGGTTTCCGGTACCTCCTGAAGGGCCAGCGATGGGTGGCCCGGCACGGCAGGCAGTACGGCTTCGGGCTGCTCCCCGGTCTGATCACCCTCGTTCTCTACGCGGCGGCGCTCGTCGCGCTGGCCCTGTGGGGCGAGGACCTCGTGGGCTGGGCGACGCCCTTCGCGGACGACTGGTCCGGCCCGTGGCTCGGGCTCTTCCGCGGCTTCCTGACCGCCGTGCTGTTCGCCCTCGGACTGCTCCTCTCCGTCGTGACCTTCACCGCGGTGACCCTGCTGATCGGGCAGCCCTTCTACGAGAACCTCTCCGAGAAGGTCGACCGGGACGTGTCCCCGGACGGGCACGCCCCCGAGTCGGGCCTGCCGTTCTGGCGTGAGCTGTGGATCTCCGCCCGGGACAGCCTGCGGATCGTGGTGCGGGCCGCCCTGTGGGGGGTGCTGCTGTTCGCGTGCGGCTTCATCCCCGTGGTCGGGCAGACGGCCGTCCCGGTGATCGGGTTCTTCGTCACCGGGTTCTTCCTCACCGAGGAACTGACCGCCGTCGCCCTCCAGCGCCGCAGCGTCGAACTGCGCACCCGCCTCACCCTGCTGCGCTCCCGCAAGGCCCTGGTCTGGGGCTTCGGCACGCCGCTCGCCGTGGCGTTCCTGGTGCCGTTCGTCGCGGTGTTCCTGATGCCGGGCGCCGTGGCCGGCGCCACCCTCATGGCACGCGACCTGCTCGGCGAGGACATCCGCGAGGGCGACGAAGGCGGCGAGGAGGGCGACGGGACCGCTACGACGCTTCCGCAGCCACCTTCAGGATGGTCCTCACCTGGGCGATGATGTCCAGCCGGTTGCGCACGAACTCCGGGTCGGTGATCTCCGTGGTGTTCCCGGTGCCGAACTGCAGCACCGGCGTGTGCACATGCCCGCCCGGCAGCGTGTCGTGCAGCCCGAGCCGGTCGCGCAGCAGGGTCGCCCGGTAGGCGATCTCGTTGGAGAGGTAGTCGCCTCCGCCGCCCGCGCGAGCGGTGGAGCCGGGCGTCGGCCCGTCGGGGCGTACGACGGGCTCGGAGCCGCCGGCCGGGATCTCGGTGACGCTCGTGTTGTCGTACACCGGGAAACGGCCGGTCTGCGCGGCGGTGATCGCCGCGTGGGGCAGCGTGGTCGTCGTCCACTGCGGCTGCGAGGCCGGGTCGGAGACCGGCACGGTCTCGGTGCGGCCGACGTTCTCGTTGTCCCCGAAGCCACCCCGCCAGGCCCCGTTGGTCCGCTCGACGTCGAACCGGCCGACCCGGCCCTGGCTCACCGTCGTGAACAGGTCGACCTTCTGCAGGTGCGGCCGCAGGGTCCGCTCCACCGTTCCCTCGGTGAAGTCCTGCCAGCGCACCGGGAACACGGCCGTCTCGACCCGGGCCGGGCCGTCCGCCGTCTCGATCACCGTGCCGTCGAGGGCCAGCGCGGTGGCGCCGGACGGGTTGGAGATACGGATGTCCCGGTCCAGGGTGAACGGGTCGAAGCCGGTGAGCAGGATCCGCTTCAGGCCCTTGCCCTGCGGATACCGGACGGCGTCCTGGCCGCGCGAGGTGCGCTCCAGTTCGTCCAGCAGCGCGGCCCGCTGCCCGTCCGTCAGGCCGAACGCGGGCTGCCACGTGCGCACTTCACGCGTCATGCCGAGCCGCGCCCAGTACAGCGGCCGGTCGTCGTCCCGGCTGAGGTCCCCGCCGGAAGGGCCACGCCCCTGGGCCCGGTCGACCGCGTGCCGCCAGAGCGACGAGCCCTCGCGCGTGACCGCCCGTCGGGCCTCCCCGTAGGAGCGGGCCGATGCGAGGGCCCGGGCCAACCGCGGGGCCGGGGCGTCGAATCCGGAGCGGCGCAGGATCTCCTGGGGTGCCGCCCGGTCGAGCCGCTGCTCCTCGACGGTGGGAGAGAGGGCCGCCGGGGCGGCGCCTTCGGCCGTCGGGGCGGCACTCGCGGCCGTCGGGGTGGCGAAGCCGCTCAGCAGGGCGAGACCGAGCACGCCGAGGCGAACGCGTAGGGATATCAAGGGTGTTCAGGCCTTCCGTCGCGGTGGGGGGGCGGTGCCGGACGGCCGCAGTATCGCGTGACGCGCGGGGTCCACGCCATGGTGGGTTCACGCCATGGGCGGTGCTCAGGCGCCTGGCGTCGGCGGCATGCGGATCACGCTGGACAACCCGGCCTCCGCGCCCCGGCCCCTGAGCCCTTACTGCTCCCAGGTCGCCCGCATCGAACACCCCGACGGCAGCGCCCTGTTGTTCGTGTCCGGGCAGATCGCCGAGGGCGCCACGCTCGCCGAGCAGACCCGGGGCGTCTTCGAGACCCTCACCGCGCTGCTGGAGGCCCACGGCGCGACCCTGGCCGACGTGGTCAACATCCGCACGTACCTGACCGACATCTCCGAGCTGGACCAATACGGTGCCGTACGGCGGGAGTTCCTCACCGGGACCCCGCCGACCAGCATGACCTTCGAGGCGGCCCGGCTCTTCCGGCCCGAGGCCCTGATCGAGGTGGAGGTCGTGGCCGCCGTACCGGCCCGCTAGCCGCTGCCCTCGCCCAGCCGTCAGGAAGTCACGGGACGCCTCACGCGTGCTTCGCATTCCGCCGAGGCAGGATGACGACATCGACATCGACGAGGAGGCCGGCGTGGCGGGGACAGCGGAGGTACGGCGCGAGGCAGCGGTCGAGGCCGCACTCGGCAAGCTCGACCTGGACGCCAGGACACGGCTCCTGGCCGGCCAGGACCTGTGGAGCCTGCCCGCCATCCCGGAGGCCGGACTGGGCTCGCTGGTCATGTCCGACGGGCCGATCGGGGTCCGGGGAGTGCACTGGAGCGCCGACGACCCGTCCGTCGCCCTGCCCTCCCCGACCGCCCTGGCCGCCACCTGGGACCCCGGCCTCGCCCACCGGGCCGGGGTGCTGCTGGCCCAGGAGGCCCGCCGCAAGGGCGTCCACCTCCTGCTCGCCCCCACGGTCAACCTGCACCGCTCCCCGCTCGGCGGCCGCCACTTCGAGGCCTACAGCGAGGACCCGTACCTCACCGGCCGGATCGGCGCCGCGTACGTCCGCGGCGTCCAGTCCGGCGGCGTCGGCACCACCGTCAAGCACTTCGTCGCCAACGACGCCGAGACCGACCGCCTCACCGTGAACAACCTCCTGAGCGAACGCGCCCTGCGCGAGCTGTACCTGGCCCCCTTCGAGGCGATCGTCGAGAACGCCCACCCCTGGGGCATCATGACCGCCTACAACTCCGTCAACGGCCCGACCATGACCGAGCACCACCACCTGGTCAACGAGGTCCTGCGCGGCGAGTGGGGCTTCGACGGCGTCAACGTCTCCGACTGGACCGCCGCCCGCTCCACCACCGGCGCCCTCACCGGCGGCCTCGACCTCGCCATGCCCGGCCCCCGCACCGTCTACGGCGAGGCCCTCGCCCGGGCCGTCCGGGACGGCGAGGCCGACGAGGCACTGGTCGACGAGGCCGTCCGCCGCGTGCTGCGCCTGGCCGCCCGGGTCGGCATCCTGGAGGGCGCCGAACCGGCCGTCACCGACCTGCCCGGCACCGTCGACGGCGAGGCGCTCGCCCGCGAGATCGCCCGCCGCTCCTTCGTCCTCGTCCGCAACGCAAGGGGCGTGCTGCCGCTGAAGCCCGGCCGCATCGCGCTGATCGGCGCCGCCGCCCGCGACGCCCGCGTCCTCGGCGGCGGCTCCGCCACCGTCTTCCCCGCCCGGGTCGTCTCCCCGCTCGACGGACTCACCGCCGCCCTCCCCGACGGCACCCTCACCCACGCCCTCGGCGCCGACCCCAACACCGAACTCCCCGTCGCCGACCGGGGCTTCGAGCTGCGCGCCGTCTGCCGGGACGCGGCCGGCCACGTCATCGGCACGCGCTCGGCCCCCAGCGGCCACCTCCAGTGGATGGGCGCGGACCTCCCCGAGGGCGTCACCCACGAGAACCTGCACAGCGTCGAACTGACCGGCACCCTCACCCCGCACGAGAGCGGCACCCACACCTTCGGCATCAAGGGCCTCGGCCCCTTCAAGCTCACCGTCGCGGGCACGACGTACTTCGACGACGTCCAGCGCCCCACCGGGGACGGCGACCCCTTCGCGGCCTTCTTCGGCGTGCCGGTACCCCGCGCCCGGCCGGAACTCACCGCGGGCGAACCGGTCGAGGTCTCCCTCACCTACACGCTCCCGCCGCTCGGCGACCACCCCATGCGGGTCGTCGGCTTCACCCTCGCCCACCAGGATCCGCAGCGCGATCCCGACGAGCTGATCGCCGAGGCCGCCGCGGCAGCCCGGGCCGCCGACACGGCCGTCGTCGTGGTCGCCACCACCGAGCGCGTCGAGTCCGAGGGCTTCGACCGCACCGACCTGCGCCTGCCCGGCCGCCAGGACGACCTGGTCCGCGCCGTCGCCGCCGCCAACCCGAACACCGTCGTGGTCGTCAACTCCGGCTCCCCGGTGGAGCTGCCGTGGCGCGACGACGTCGCCGCCGTGCTCCTGTCCTGGTTCCCCGGCCAGGAGGGCGGCGCGGCCCTCGCGGACGTCCTCACCGGCGCCCACGAGCCCGGCGGCCGCCTCCCCACCACCTGGGGCTCCCTCACCGACGCCCCGGTCACCCGGGTCGTCCCGGAGAACGGCGAGCTGGCCTACGACGAAGGCGTCTTCATCGGCTACCGCGCCTGGGAGAAGCACGGCCGCCGCCCCGCCTACCCCTTCGGCCACGGCCTCGGCTACACCGACTGGACCTACGAGCACGTCGAGGTGGCGAAGACGGCGGAGACCGACGGGACGACCACCGCGAAGATCCGCCTCCGCAACACCGGCGACCGCCCGGGCCGAGAGGTCGTCCAGCTCTACCTCGCCCCGGGCACCCCCGACCCCACCCGCCCGGCACGCTGGCTGGCCGGTTTCGCGAGCGTCGAGGCCGCACCCGGCGACAGCGTCGAGGCCACGGTGGAACTGCCGCGCCGCGCCTTCGAGATCTGGGACGAGGCGACCGGCTCGTGGTCTTTTGTGAAGGGTTCGTACGAGATCCAGGTCGGACGCTCGATCACGGACCGCAGGATCACCGCGACGATTAACGTCTGATCCGGGACATGTTCCCCACCAGGCAGCCCCGGTCCGGGACCTGACCTCCGGACCGGGGCTCGTGGTCTGTCACGGGCCGCTCAGCGGGTGGTGAACGCGTACACCGTCTCCGAGCGGAACACCTCGCCCGGCCGCAGCACGGTCGTCGGGAAGTCAGGCCGGTTCGGCGAGTCGGGGAAGTGCTGGGTCTCCAGCGCGATGCCGTCGCAGGGCGCGAAGGGCTCGCCCAGGTGGTCGGCCGTGTACAGCTGGAGACCGGGCTCGGTGGTCGCCACCGTCAGCACCCGCCCGGACGCCGGATCGTGCAGCTCGGCGACCTCCACCGGGCCGTCCGTCACGCCCTTGTCGAGCACGAAGTTGTGGTCGTAGCCGGAGCCGGTCTTGCGCGTCTCGCGGAAGTCGAACCGTGTACCGGTCACTTCCTCGGGGCCACCGTCGGGGATGAGATCCGCGTCGACCGGCGTGTACCGGGAGGCGGCCAGCCGCAGCTCGTGACCGCCCGCGTCACCGGAACCGGCCAGGTTGAAGTAGCTGTGGTTCGTCAGGTTCACCACCGTCGGCGCGTCCGTCACCGCCTCGTAGGCGATCCGCAGCGCGCCGGACCCGTCGAGCGTGTACGTCGCCGAGACCTCCAGCAGGCCCGGGAACCCCTCCTCGCCGTGCGCGCTGATCCGGGTCAGCCGAACCCCGTGCGCGACGGGCTCCGCGTCCCACACCCGCTTGTCGAAGCCCCGCACGCCACCGTGCAGCGAATTCGGACCGTTGTTCTGTTCCAGTGCGTACGTGCGGCCGTCCAGGGTGAAGCGGCCGCCGGCGATCCGGTTGGCGTACCTGCCGACCAGGGCGCCGAGGTACGGCTCCGGATGGGTGAGGTACCCGTCGAGATCCGGGAACCCCAGCACCACGTCCCCGGCCCGGCCCTCCCGGTCCGGCACCTCCACGGACTGCACGATCCCGCCGTACGACAGGACCCGCACCCGTACGCCCGCCCGCTCCAGGGTCCAGCGGTGCACCGGGGTCCCGTCGGAAAGTGTTCCGAAGAGTTCGTTCATGTGCGGAACTCTAAGTCAGAGTGCGGGTCAGGGCTTCTTCGCGGTCACGGTGCGGTACGCGATCTCCGCCAACCGGGCCTGTCCGTTCACACTGGGGTGGAAGTAGTCCCAGCGGCTCAACTGGGCCGTCCCGAAGCGGT
Source organism: Streptomyces sp. NPDC056373 (assembly GCF_042262425.1). Lineage (NCBI taxonomy): Bacteria > Bacillati > Actinomycetota > Actinomycetes > Kitasatosporales > Streptomycetaceae > Streptomyces > Streptomyces sp. NPDC056373. The sequence continues at coordinate 198,444 of NZ_JBHJPX010000004.1, read as the reverse complement.
AGTCGTACACCGCGCCCCCGTCGTAGCGGCACCGCTCGTCCTCCGCGCAGACCTCCTTCAGGACCTTGTTGTAGTCCTCCACGCGCTTGTGCACGGTGTCCCGCCGCAGGGTCGCCGCCGGGTCCAGGGCGTCCGCGTCGCCCAGCATCGAAGGGCAGATGCCCAGCTTCCACACCTGCTTGCCCATCGGGCTGGTACGGCCCTCGGACCACAGCCGCTTCAGGTTCGGCACGCTCGCCACGAACACCTGCGCCTTGGGCAGGGCTTTGCGCAGGGAGCGCAGGGAGTCCTCGAAGTCGGCACGGAAGGCGGAGACCGGAGTCATCGCCGAGGGCGTGGACCGGCAGGCGTCGTTGGCGCCCACCATCACCGTCACCAGCTGCGGTTCGCGCCGCACCGCCCGCGCCATCTGCCCCGGCAGATCGGCCATCCGCGCCCCCGTCACGGCGTAGTTCCAGCTCCGCCGGGCGGCCCCCGACCTGCCCAGCAGCCGCACCGCGAGCGAGTCGACCTCGGGGCTGGCGCCGGTCGCCCAGGACGCGTCCGGACAGTCCGACAGCACGTCACACGCGTCGAACCCGCGCGTGATGGAGTCCCCGACGGCGGCGACGGAACCCGGGCTGCGGTCCCACAGGGGCGTGGGCTTCGGCGACGGCTTCGCCGATCCGGACGGGGCGGCGGAATCACCCCCCACGGCATCACACCCGGTGAGACCCAGCACGGCCGCCGCGACCACGGCCAGAACGCCCCGTGCGCGACGGCTTCGCTTCCGCATCCCTCGACCATCCCCTCGCCACGCCGTGCATGTCTCCCCAACCCATAACAACGCACGAGGGTTCCCGGCCGATCAGGTGCAACGGCTCACACCCGTACAAGCGTCCCCATGGGTGAATGGCAGGCGTTTCCCGGCACCTGGAGCGACCGTACGTCACACTCCTTGCGCCCCCGCACGGTAGCCTCGCCATCAACGTGACCCGCCCGGTCACAGCCGTTCCACCCGTTTGCACCATGTCCCGCTCTGCCCGGAGGTTCCGGTGACGACACGTGGAGTTCTGTACGTGCACTCCGCGCCGCGCGCGCTGTGCCCGCACGTCGAGTGGGCCGTCGCCGGGGTGCTCGGCACACGCGTCAGCCTGGACTGGATCCGCCAGCCGGCCGCCCCCGGCACCTGGCGCTCGGAGTTCTCCTGGCAGGGCCAGGTCGGCGCGGCGTCCAAACTCGCTTCCGCGCTCCGCGGCTGGCACCTCCTCCGCTTCGAGGTCACCGCCGAACCCTGCGCAACCGCCGAGGGCGAGCGCTACAGCTGCACCCCCGACCTGGGCATCTACCACGCCGTCACCGGCATCCACGGCGACATCCTCATCCCCGAGGACCGCCTGCGCGCGGCGCTGCACCGCAGCCGGCGCGGCGAGACCGACCTGGAAGCCGAGATCGGCAAACTCCTGGGCAAGCCCTGGGACGACGAACTGGAGCCGTTCAGATACGCCGGCGAAGGCGCCCCGGTCCGCTGGTTGCACCAGGTGGTGTAAACGCCGCGAGGGGACGCGCCCCTAGGGGCGCGGGGAACTGCGCGAACAACCCCCACGGACCCGCACCCGGCACACAACGTCACACAAACGGCGATGGCCCGAACCCCCCCCAGGGAGTTCGGGCCATACAACGCTCGGGATCAAACCGTCCGGAACGCCAGCACCACGTTGTGCCCACCGAACCCGAACGAGTCGTTCAACGCGGCGATACGCCCCTCGACGGGCAGCTTCCGAGCCTCACCCCGCACGACGTCGGCGTTCGCCTCGGCCTCGGGGTCGAGGTTCTCCACGTTGATCGTCGGCGGCGCCACCCGGTGGTACAGCGCGAGCACGGTCGCGACCGTCTCCACACCACCCGCACCACCCAGCAGATGCCCGGTCATCGACTTCGTCGCGGACACCGCGAAGTGGTCGGCGTCGTCGCCGAACACCTTCCGCAGCGCCTTCAGCTCGGCGATGTCCCCGGCCGGCGTGGACGTCGCGTGCGCGTTGACGTGCACGATCTCCGCCGGGTCCAGGTCGTTGCGGTCCATCAGGTTCTGCAGGGCGTGCGAGATGCCCCGGCCCTCCGGCTCCGGCTGCACGATGTCGTGCGCGTCGGCGGAGATGCCCTGCCCGACCGCCTCGGCGTACACCCGGGCCCCGCGCTTCGCGGCGTGCTCGGCGGACTCCAGGACCACGACACCGGCGCCCTCACCGAGGACGAAGCCGTCGCGGGCGGTGTCGTAGGGACGCGACGCGCCCTGCGGGTCGTCGTTGTTCTTGGACATCGCCATCATGTTGCCGAACGCGGCGATGGGCAGCGGGTGGATCGCCGCCTCCGTGCCACCCGCGACGACGACGTCGGCGCGGCCGGTGCGGATCATCTCGATGGCGTAGCCGATGGCCTCGGCGCCCGAGGCACAGGCGGAGACCGGCGTGTGCACGCCCGCCCGGGCACCCACGGCCAGACCCACGTTGGCCGACGGGCTGTTGGGCATCAGCATGGGCACGGTGTGCGGGGAGACGCGGCGGACGCCCTTCTCCTTCAGCACGTCGTACTGGTCGAGCAGCGTCGTCACGCCGCCGATACCGGAGGCGATGACCGCGCCCAGCCGGTCGGGGTCGATGGCCGGGTCCTCGCCGGCCTTCGCCTCGAAACCGGCGTCGGCCCAGGCCTCCTTGGCCGCGACCAGCGCGAACTGCGCCGAGCGGTCCAGTCGGCGGGCCTGCGGCCGCGGAATGACCTCGGTCGGCTCCACGGCGACCGGGGCCGCGATCTTGACGGCCTGGTCGGCCGCCCAGTCCTGCTCCAGGGGCTTGACGCCGGACTTGCCGGCGATCAGGCCCTCCCAGGTAGAGGCTGCGTCGCCACCCAGCGGTGTGGTTGCGCCGATACCGGTGACGACCACGGTGCGATTGGTCGGGCTCACGGGAATTCTTTCTCCAACGGATCCGAGGATTAAGCGGCGCCACCGCCGGGTGGCGGGGCAGTCAGCCCGTAGGGCCAGATCGGCTGATCAGCCCTGGTGCTTGAGGATGTAGTCGGTCGCGTCGCCGACGGTCTTGAGGTTCTTGACGTCCTCGTCGGGGATCTTGACGTCGAAGCGCTCTTCGGCGGCGACGACGACCTCGACCATGGACAGCGAGTCGACGTCCAGGTCGTCGGTGAAGGACTTGTCCAGCTGGACGTCCTCAACCGGGATGCCGGCGATCTCGTTCACGATCTCGGCGAGACCGGCGACGATCTCTTCCTGAGTGGCGGCCATGTTGGCGCTCCTTCGTAGATATCCAGAGGGTGTGGCAGGTGTTTCCTCCCGTGCCGGACCGCATGATCCGGCACGGAGTGCCTAGGGGAGGGTAACGACAGTCGCGGCGTAGACGAGACCCGCCCCGAAGCCGATGACGAGCGCGGTGTCGCCGCTCTTCGCCTCGCCGGTCGCCAGAAGCCGCTCCATCGCGAGCGGAATCGAGGCGGCCGAGGTGTTGCCGGTGGTGCGTACGTCACGTGCGACCGTGACGGACTCCGGCAGCTTGAGAGTCTTCACCATCGAGTCGATGATCCGCTCGTTGGCCTGGTGCGGAATGAAGACGTCCAGGTCCTCCGCGGAGATGCCGGCGGCGTCCAGCGCCTCCTTGGCGACCTTCGCCATCTCGAACACGGCCCAGCGGAACACCGCCTGGCCCTCCTGCGTGATGGCGGGGAACTTGGCGACCTCGCCGGAACGGTAGTCCGTCCACGGCACGGTCTGCTTGATGGTCTCGGACTTGTCGCCCTCGGAGCCCCACACGGTGGGGCCGATGGCGGGCTCCTGGGCCGGGCCGACCACGACCGCGCCGGCGCCGTCGCCGAACAGGAAGGCCGTCGCCCGGTCCTCCAGGTCGGTCAGGTCGCTCAGCCGCTCCACGCCGATGACCAGGACGTACTCGGCCGAGCCCTCGACGATCATGCCCTTGGCGAGGGTGAGGCCGTAGCCGAAGCCCGCGCAGCCCGCCGAGATGTCGAAGGCGGCGGCCTTGGCGGTGCCCAGCTTGTCGGCGATCTCGGTGGCGACGGCCGGGGTCTGCTTGAAGTGCGAGACGGTCGAGACGATCACTCCGCCGATCTGCTCGGCGGAGATCCCGGCGTCGGCGATCGCCTTGCCGGACGCCTCGATCGACATCGCGGCGACCGTCTCCTCGTCGTTCGCCCAGTGCCGGGTCTCGATGCCGGAGCGCGAGCGGATCCACTCGTCGGACGAGTCGATCGTCTCGAGGATCACCTCGTTCGGCACGACCCGGGTCGGGCGGTAGCCGCCGACGCCGAGGATGCGCGCGTACGGGGCGCCCTTGCTGGGCTTGATCTTCGCCATGCGGTCGGCTCCTTGGGGGCGGCGGTCAGGCGTGCTCGGCGATGAGCTCGCGAGCCGCGTCGAGGTCGGCGGGGGACTTCAGGGCCAGCGTCTTCACCCCGGGCAGGGCCCGCTTGGCGAGGCCCGTGAGGGTGCCACCGGGGCACAGCTCGACCAGGGCCGTGACACCGAGCTCCTTGAAGGTCTCCATGCACAGGTCCCAGCGGACCGGGTTGGCGACCTGGCCGACCAGGCGGTCCAGCACCTCGCCGCCGGCGGCGACGGCCCGGCCGTCCTTGTTGGAGACGTAGGTGACCTTCGGGTCGCCGGGCGCCAGGGCCTCGGCGGCCTTGGCCAGCGTGTCGACCGCGGGGGCCATGTGGTGCGTGTGGAACGCGCCGGCGACCTTCAGGGCGACGACCTTGCGCACGCCCTCGGGCTTGTCCGCCTCCAGCGCGGCGAGCTGCTCCTTGGTGCCGGCCGCGACGATCTGGCCCGCGCCGTTGATGTTCGCCGGGGTCAGACCCAGCTTCTCCAGGTGCGGAACCGTCACGGCGGGGTCGCCGCCCAGCAGCGCCGCCATGCCGGTCTCCGTGACCGCGGCGGCCTCCGCCATACCGAGCCCGCGGGTGCGGACCAGGCGCAGCGCCTCCTCGTGCGGGAGCACCCCGGCGAGCGACGCCGCGGTGATCTCGCCGACGCTGTGACCGGCGATCGCGCCGACCTTCTGCGCCAGCTCCGCCGGGTCGTCGAACAGCAGGTTCGCGGACGCGAGTCCGGCCGCGACCAGCAGCGGCTGCGCCACCGCGGTGTCGCGGATCTCCTCCGCGTCGGCCTCGGTGCCGTAACGGATCAGGTCGAGCCCCGCGGCGTCGGACCAGGCCTCGAGGGCACCGCGAACACCGGGGAGGTCGAGCCATTCAGTCAGGAAGCCGGGCGTCTGAGCGCCCTGGCCGGGAGCGACGAGTACGAGCACTCTCACACTCTCTCTTGGTGACGGGCACAACCGCCCGTGGGGACAGGGACGAAGAACACGGAGGGGTTTTGTCGACCCTCCACAAAACCTTAGGGCTGAGGATCTCCATCGACCAGACGCCCCAGGATCAGCGCGATCCGCAGGGTGAACGCAGAGCGTACATCGGAGGGTGACCAGCCGGTGACGTCAGTCACACGTCGAAGCCGGTAGCGGACGGTGTTGGGATGGACGAACAGCATCCGGGCGGCGCCCTCGAGGCTGCTCGCCTGTTCGAGATAGACGCTGAGGGTCTCCAGGAGCGCGGCCCCGGCCTCCTCCAGCGGTCTGTAGATCTCCTCCACCAGTTGCTCGCGGGCCGAGGGGTCCCCGGCCATCGCCCGCTCCGGGAGCAGATCGTCCGCGAGGACCGGGCGCGGAGCGTCCTGCCAGGCGGAACACGCCTTCAGCCCGGCCGCGGCGGCCTGCGCGGACCGGGTCGCGGCCAGCAGGTCCGGCACCACCGGGCCCGCCACGACCGGCCCGGCCGCGAAGGGGCCGATGAGCGACTTGGCGACGGCCAGCGGATTGTCGCTGCCGCCGGCGATGACGACCAGCCGGTCGCCGAGCACCCCGGTGAGCACCTGGAGCTTGGCGTGCCGGGCGGCCCGGCGGATCGCCTCCACGGTCAGTTCGGAGTCGCCGTCGGGTGCCGTGCCGAGCACCACGCACACGTGCTCGGGCGAGTTCCAGCCGAGCGCGGCGGCCCGGGACACGGCTCCCTCGTCGGCCTCGCCGCTGAGCACGGCGTTCACCACCAGGGACTCCAGCCGGGCGTCCCAGGCGCCGCGCGCCTCGGCGGCCTGCGCGTACACCTGGGCCGTGGCGAAGGCGATCTCGCGGGCGTAGACGAGCAGCGCCTCGCGCAGCACCCGTTCGTCGCCCGGGGCCGCGACCTCGTCGATCGCGCTCTCCATGACCTCGATGGTGGTGCGCACCATCTCCACGGTCTGGCGCAGGGTGATCGCCCGGGTCAGCTCGCGCGGCGCGGTGCCGAACACGTCGGTGGAGATGGCCTGCGGGGCGTCCGGATGCCGGAACCACTCGGTGAACGCGGCGATGCCCGCCTGCGCGACCAGACCGATCCAGGAACGGTTCTCCGGGGGCATGGCCCGGTACCACGGCAGCGTCTCGTCCATCCGCGCGATGGCCTGCGCGGCGAGCGATCCGGACGACTTCTCCAGCCGCTTCAGCGTCGCGGCATGGGCATGGGGGTCGTGGGCTGCGGCTTCGTTCTTGCTGGTTTCGGGTTCGGGCACGGGGACAAGACTGCCTTATCCGGACGGGAAGGTGGGCCGCCGGGGTCTACGGTGGACCACGTGATGGACGTACGGCGCGCGGGCGAGCGCTACCCCGGAGGGGACGCGACCGCAGGGATCGAGACGTGGCACGCCTTCTCCTTCGGGCCCCACTACGACCCGGACAACCTCCGTTTCGGCGCGGTGCTCGCGTGCAACGAGGAGCGGCTGGCGCCCGGGGCGGGCTTCGACGAGCACCCGCACAGCCACACCGAGATCGTGACCTGGGTGGTGGAGGGCGAGCTGACCCACCGGGACTCCACCGGGCGCGAGTCGGTCGTACGCCACGGGGACGTGCAGCGGCTCAGCTCGGCCGGCGGCGTGCGGCACGTGGAGCGCAACGACGGCCCGGAGCCCCTGACTTTCGTCCAGATGTGGCTGGCCCCCCTCAGCCCCGGCGGCGACCCCTCCTACGAGGTCGTCCACGGCATCGCCGACTCGACGCCCTACGCCGTCCCGGAGGCCGGCGCGATGCTGCACGTGCGGCGCCTGGGGGCGGGGGAGCGGACGGCGGTGCCGGACGGGCCGTACGCGTACGTGCACGTCGTGCGCGGTGACGTCCGGCTGGACGGCGAGGAACTGGGCGCCGGAGACGCCGCCCGGATCACGGACGCCAAGGGCCTGGAGGCCGAGGGCGTGACCGACGCGGAACTGCTGATCTGGGAGATGGGCTGAGCGTCCGAGCCCGTTCTAGAGCTCTGCCAGCACCGCGTCGGTGAACGCCGGCCACGCCTCGATCGCCCACGGCCCGAACGCCCGGTCCGTCAGGGCGACGCAGGCCGCTCCCGCGTCCGGGTCGACCCACAGGAACGTACCGGACTGCCCGAAATGCCCGAAGGTGCGCGGCGAGGACGAGGAGCCCGTCCAGTGCGGCGACTTGGAGTCGCGGATCTCGAACCCGAGCCCCCAGTCGTTGGGGTTCTGGTGGCCGTACCCCGGCAGGACGCCCTTGGTGCCGGGGTAGTGCACGGTCATCGCCTCGGCGACCGTACGCGGATCCAGCAGCCGCGGTGCCTGCACCTCGGCGGCGAACCGCAGCAGGTCCTCGGCCGTCGACACCCCGTCCTTGGCCGGGGAGCCCTCCAGGGTCGTCGAGTTCATGCCCAGCGGCTCCAGCACGGCCTGCCGGAGGTACTCCCCGAACGGGATGTCGGTGGCCTTCTCGACGTGGTCGCCCAACTGCTCGAAGCCGGCGTTGGAGTACAGCCGCCGCTCCCCGGGCGGGGCGGTGACCTTGTGCTCGTCGAAGGCGAGGCCCGAGGTGTGCGCGAGCAGGTGCCGGACCGTCGAGCCGGCGGGCCCCGCCGGCTCGTCGAACTCGATCGCGCCCTCCTCGTACGCGACGAGCACCGCGTAGGCCGCCAGCGGCTTGGTCACCGAGGCGAGCGGAAACCGCTGCCCGGCCGGTCCGTGGAGGCCGAGGACGGTGCCGTCCGCTCGTACGGCACCCGCCGCGGCGGTGGGAACCGGCCAGTTCTCGATCAGGGCGAGGCTCTTCAGCGACATGCGTTCGAGCCTATGCGCTCAGAGCGCGAGCTCCAGCAAAGGGTCGGGCTTGGGGCGGAAACCGAGGGAGATGTACAGCGGCTCGGCCTCCGGCGAGGCGGTGAGCTGCACGCGCCGGGCGCCGCGCTCGCGGAACCACTCCAGCAGTGTGTTCATGCAGGCCCGGGCGTACCCGCGGCGCCGGGCGTCCGGGTCGGTGGCGACGCTGAACACGAAGCCCACCATGCCCTGCGGATCGCCCGCCTTGCCGATGCGGTAGTCGATCGTCCCGGCCACCAGGCAGGCCAGCGCCCCCGGCCGCTCCGGGTGGTCGACGACGAACGCCGTGAAATCCCCTTCCGGATCGGCCAGTTTGGCCCTCAGGGTGGGGAGCGACTCCCCGTGCCAGGTGATGGAGGGGTCGGAGGCGAACACCGAGTCGATCATGATTTGGCGCAGCCGCAGGACTTCCTCGGCGTCCTCGGGCAGGGCGCGACGTACAGCACTCATAAGTCCGTACGCTAACCAGCCGGATCCGGAAACGTCCTGCCGATTTCTTACCGTCGGCGCTTGCTTGGAGTGCACTCCAAGGTTCTAGCGTGGGGGCCATGACGGTGATGGAGACCACGGGGACCAGGACCGACACCTGTGCCGGCCCGCCGCAGCAGAACCGGCGCCGGGACGGTGACGACCACTACACGATCAGCGAGGTCGTCGCCTTCACCGGCCTGACGGCACACACCTTGCGCTGGTACGAGCGCATCGGCCTGATGCCGCACGTCGACCGGTCCCACACCGGTCAGCGCCGCTACACCAACCGCGACCTCGACTGGCTCGACCTCGTCGGCAAGCTCCGTCTGACGGGCATGCCGGTCGCGGACATGGTCCGGTACGCGGAACTGGTGCGTGAGGGCGACCACACCTATGTCGAGCGCTTCGAGCTGCTGAAGACGACCCGTGAGGACGTCCTGGCCAGGATCGACGAACTCCGGGGCACGCTCGCCGTGCTCGACCGGAAGATCAGTTTCTACGCGGACGCCGGGCGGGCCCTGGCGTCGGAGAGGTCCCGATGACGGACGGCAGGATCACGACGGCGAAGCTCGGCGACCACGGTCCCGAGGTGAGCGTCCAGGGCCTGGGCTGCATGGGTATGAGCTTCGGCTACGGCCCCGCGGACGCGGACGCGTCCCGGGCCACGCTGGAGCGGGCGCTCGAACTGGGCGTCACCTTCTACGACACGGCCGACGCGTACGGCGCCGGCGAGAACGAGCGCTTCCTGGCGCCGTTCTTCAAGGCCCACCGTGACGAGGTCGTCGTCGCGACCAAGTTCGCCCTGTCGATACCCCCGGACGACCCGACGCGCCGGGTCGTCCGCAACGACCCGCCCTACATCCGCCAGGCCGTCGAGGCGAGCCTGAAGCGCCTGGACGTCGAAGCCATCGACCTCTACTACATGCACCGGCGCGACGTGAACGTGCCGATCGAGGAGAGCGTCGGCACCATGGCCGACCTGGTCCGCGAGGGCAAGGTCAAGCATCTCGGCCTGAGCGAGGTCACGGCCGGTGAACTGCGCGCCGCCCACGCCGTCCACCCCATCGCCGCCGTGCAGTCGGAGTGGTCGCTGTTCAGTCGTGACATCGAGACGCACGTCGTCCCCGCGGCCCGCGAGCTGGGCGTGGCCCTCGTGCCGTACTCACCCCTCGGCCGGGGCTTCCTCACCGGCTCCTTCACCGACGCGGACCAGGACCTGACCGCCGGTGACTTCCGCCGCCAGCAGCCCCGTTTCACGGGCGACAACGCCACGGCGAACGCGACGCTGCTGGAGCTGATCCGCTCGGTGGCCAAAACCCATGACGCGACCCTCGGCCAGATCGCCCTGGCCTGGGTCCAGCAGCAGGCGACGGTCCACGACCTCCCGGTCGTCCCGATCCCCGGCACCCGCAAGCCCTCCCGGATCGAGGAGAACACGGCGGCGACCGGGATCGTCCTGACCGACGAGGAACTGGATCTCCTGGACGGTATAGCGGCCCAGGTGGCGGGCACGCGCTACGCGGACATGGCGTTCACGTCGGCGGGCCGCGAGTAGCGCCCTCGGGGCGCGCCCCTCCGGGGCGCGGGGAACTGCGCGACCGGCCACACACGACCCGCACTCGCCGGCGCGCAGCACCCCGCAAACGCTAGAGCTCCGCCAACAACTCCGCCTTTTTGACTGAAAACTCCTCATCCGTCACCAACCCGGCCTGATGCAACTCGCCGAGGTGCCGGATCCGATCGGCGATGTCGGCCGGATCCCGCCTCGGCGCGGGCACGGCGGCCACCGGACTGGACGTCCGCACCGCGGCCAGCACCGCCGCAGCGAACGGCAGCGACTCGTGCACGGGTCCGTACCCGAGCCCGAAGACCACCGCAGCGGGATCCTGGTCGGCCTGAGTGCCGGAGGCCCCCGCATTCCGGCCCAAAAGCCGCAAATGCCCCTCGAAGACCTCCGGCGACCGCCACTCCACCCCGTTCAGCTCTCCGACGGAGAAGCTCTGGTCGCCGGCCTTCCACTTCGCCGACGAGGCCCCAGTCCAGAACCACCGGAAGTTCACGGTCCGTCCGTCGAAGGTCGCCTTCCCGTCGTACGCCTTGAACGACAGCGGTCCCTCGGGCGCCTTCACCAGGAACCGGTCGGCCGGCCCGGACTCCGTCAGCAGACCCCGCAGTTCGTCGGCGTAGTACTCCGCGAGGACCTCGCGCTCGGCGGGCAGCACCAGCCGGTAGGGGTCGACGTTCTCCTTCAGCTGCCCTGCGGCCGCCTCCAGCAACGGGTCCGCCCCGGGGCGTGGTTCGACGCGCAGTACGACCGTGCCGCGCTTCCCGTGGGTCAGGGTCACCCCGGCGATCGCCTCCAGGGGCACGCGACGTTCCCCGAGGGCCTGGAAGAGCTTGGGTGTTCGGATTCCCCGCTCGTAGCGGATGAGCACGGAGTCGGACTCGAACTCCCAGGCGGCATGAATTCCGGCCAGTACGTCACCCATGCGGCTCATCGTATGCGGCACGCGCTCCTCCGTCCCCCTCCCGAGCAGACCGCAATTTCTTCGCCTCTACGCGCGTCAGGCCGCCGCCGTGCCGGACATACCGGTACGGCAGACGCCGTCTTCGTGCGCGCAGTGCACCGAGCGGTATGCGCCGACGCCGATCTCTGCAAAATTGAACAGACTTGCCGTTCCGGGCTCGAAATAGCCCGCGTGACCCTTCGCGCCCGCCGCCGAGAGCACCCGCGCGCCGAACCCGGCGGACACCGGATCGGCTCCGTGGCCCAGCCCGCCGACCTCCAGGTAGGGCACGTCCTGGATCCAGTCGTCGGAGTCCCGCATCGCCCACACCCGGGCGGTGGTGTGCAGCTGGGCGGCCTTCTCGACCCGCATGCCGGGGCTGCCGGCCACCGCGATGTCGGACACCCGGCCCGGCAGCGAGTGCGCGGCGACGCCGCACACCACGGAGCCGTAGCTGTGGCAGAACAGCGAGACCGGCGAACCGCCCGGCAGTGCCCGCACCAGCGAGTTGAGCCGTACGGCACCTTCCTCGGCGCGCATCGCCGTGGCCGAGTCGATGCCGAGTCCGCTGGGTGCCGTGTAGTCGGCCCAGGCGATCACGGCCGTCCGGGTCGACGGGCTCACCTGCCGCTCGGCCGCGTACAGGGACTTGGCCATGCCGACGGGCGCGGAGTACTTGCGGTTGGTGCGCTGGAAGGTGAGCAGGTCGGTGTCGACGCCGGGGACGACGACCGAGACCCGCTCCGCCTTGCGCAGGTTGCCGAAGACCTCCGCCACCCGGCCCCCACCCTCCGGGTCGAAGGCCAGAATGTGCCGGCCCTGCTCCATGAGGTCCCCGAAGCGGTGCATCCTGCGGCCCGCCTCGTGCTGCCCGGCGGGGGTGAGGCGCTTGTCGTGCATGCGTTCCCGCTCGACCTTGCGCGCCTTGGCGATCGCGAGGTGATTGGCGCGGTAGCGCAGCTCGACCGGCGCGCCGTTCATGTTGCCCACCGCGAGCGAGTACTTGCGGACCAGGGTCGACCGGTCCGGCTCGGTGAGCGTCGAGAAGAAGCGGGCCAGCTTCGCCGGCTCGGACTGCGGGTCCGGCAGCCGGTGCCCGCCGATCCGGCCGTGCTCCCAGGCGGAGAGCGAGGCTTGGAGCGGCGTGGCGCCCCGCTGGTTGCGCAGGGCCGTCCAGCCGGTGGTCGCCAGCATGACGAACACGACGGCCAGAGCGAGCAGTGCGCGCCAGACGTTCAGTTGCGGGGAGGTGTCGAAGGAAGTCACTGAAAGGACACACTAGGAGAACGAGAGGGTCTCGCGTTAACCAAGTGAGCGGGATCACGTTTCGGTGGAGGGGTTAAGGGGACTGCTCCGCACGCCAGTTCCCGGCCAGTGCGGGACCCACCTGATCCAGGTATGTCGTGGTGAGTTCGCGCATTCCGTCGAGGGTGACGTCGTCCCCCGCGGACCACAAGCGTTCGGTGACACGAATCACCCCGCCGAAGAGGGCGACGACGATCCTCGGCCGCGGGTCCAGGTCCACGTCGAGCCCCTCGCGCTCGGCGATGATGCGCGCGAGCTGCTCCTCCAGCTCCGCCGAGCGTCGCAGATGGGCGGCGAGCAGCGCGGGCGTCGACTCGATCACCCGGTAGACGCGCATGTGGAGCTCGATCGGCACGAGCTCCACGACGGCCTCGTTGATCGCGTCCCAGCTCTCCAGCACGGACCGGCGCAGCGCCTCCAGCGGCACCTCGTCCGGGGGGCGGGTGCGCAGGGCCTCGACGACGAGCGTCTCCGCGAGGCGCGGCACGAAGAACGCCGTCTCCTCCTTGCCGCCGAAGTAGCGGAAGAAGGTGCGCTGCGAGACGTCCACGGCGGCGGCGATGTCGTCGACGGTCGTCTCCTCGTACCCGCGCGTGGCGAAGAGCTCCAGGGCGGCCCGCAGCAGTGCGTCCCGGGTGCGCCGCTTCTTGCGTTCGCGCAGGTTCAAGACATGCCTCTCGTGCTCGGTGTTTTCCCAGTTCAGGCTATACGGGGATGTCGTGTCAGCGACTGACTGGTGAATCGGTTTGTCAACTGTCAGTGGCTGACACTAGCCTCCCGGTATGACTAGTCAGACCACCATCGACACGACGGGGTCGGGGGGCAGTGCGCCGACGGATCCGTCGGACGCGACGCCGGGCAAGGGGCTGCGAGGGCACCCCTGGCTCACCCTCATCACCGTCGCTGTGGGGGTCATGATGGTGGCCCTCGACGGCACCATCGTGGCCATAGCCAACCCGGCCATCCAGAAAGACCTCGGCGCCACCTTCGCCGAGGTCCAGTGGATCACCAACGGATACTTTCTCGCCCTCGCGGTCTCCCTGATCACCGCCGGCAAGCTCGGCGACCGCTTCGGCCACCGCCAGACCTTCCTCATCGGCGTTGTCGGCTTCGCCGCCGCCTCGGGCGCGATCGGCCTGTCCGACAGCATCGCGTTCGTCGTCGTCTTCCGTGTCCTTCAGGGCCTGTTCGGCGCGCTGCTGATGCCGGCCGCCCTCGGCCTTCTGCGGGCCACCTTCCCGGCCGAGAAGCTGAACATGGCCATCGGCATCTGGGGCATGGTCATCGGTGCGTCCACCGCGGGCGGCCCGATCCTCGGCGGTGTGCTCGTCGAGCACGTCAACTGGCAGTCGGTGTTCTTCATCAACGTGCCGGTCGGTGTCCTCGCCGTCGTCCTCGGCGTGCTGATCCTGCTCGACCACCGCGCCGAGAACGCCCCGCGCTCTTTCGATCTGCTGGGCATCGCCCTGTTGTCGACCGCCGTGTTCTGCCTGGTGTGGGCGCTCATCAAGGCCCCGCCGTCCGAGTGGGGCTGGGGCGACGTCAAGACGCTGTCGTTCCTCGGTGCTTCGGTGCTGTGCTTCGTGGTCTTCGCCTTCTGGGAGACGAAGGTGAAGGAGCCGCTGATCCCTCTCGCGCTGTTCCGCTCCGTGGCGCTGTCCGCCGGTGTCGTGCTGATGGTGCTGATGGCCATCGCGTTCATGGGCGGCCTGTTCTTCGTGACCTTCTACCTCCAGAACGTGCACGGCATGAGCCCGATCGACGCCGGTCTGCACCTGCTGCCACTCACCGGCATGATGATCGTCGGCTCGCCGCTGGCCGGCGCGATGATCACCAAGCTCGGCCCCCGGGTCCCGCTCGCGGGCGGCATGGCGCTCACGGCGATCGCCATGTACGGGATGTCGACGCTGGAGACGGACACCGGCAGCGCCATCATGTCGCTCTGGTTCGCCCTGCTGGGCCTCGGTCTCGCGCCGGTCATGGTCGGAGCGACCGAAGTCATCGTCGGCAACGCCCCGATGGAACTGTCGGGCGTCGCGGGCGGCCTCCAGCAAGCGGCCATGCAGATCGGTGGCAGCCTCGGTACCGCTGTACTGGGCGCCGTCATGGCCTCCAAGGTCAACAGTGACCTGGCGGGCAACTGGGAGAAGGCGGGTCTCCCGCCGCTCACCCCGGAGCAGGAGCACCAGGCCTCCGAGGCGGTCCAGGTAGGTGTCCCGCCGGTGGCGCCGGGCACACCGGACACGATCGCCGCGAAGATCACGGGCGTCGCGCACGACACATTCATCTCGGGCATGAGCGCGGCCTCGCTCGTCGCAGCCGGGGTCGCCGTGGTGGCGGTGCTGGTCGCCTTCCTCACCAAGCGCGGTGAGAACGCGGAAGCCGGCGCGGGCGCGGCACACATCTGACGGCACCCGGCGGTTCGTTCCCTCATCAGGGTGAACAGAGCCGCCGAACCCTCCCCTTGGCACGCGCCGCAGGTCACAGTGGGTCAAGTCCTCCGCAGGGCATGGAGGGCGGACGCTGCGGCGCGCTGCCGGAGGGGGGTGGCGCGCAGGCAGCGGAATGGACGCGTACCGACGGGGTACCCGCCATGTCATACCCGAAGAGAACCCCAACCGATCGAGGGTTTACGGGAGTTGATGATGGCGAGCTTTGGACACGGTACGCGCAGGCACCCCCGCTCACGTGGCCGGACGTGGTCACGGGCCGGGACGGATCGCGCGACGCTCGGACTCATCGGAGTCATCTGCGCCGTTGCAGGCTTCTTCGTGCTGGGGATCGTGCTCGGTCCCGCCGCGATGGTCTGCGGCTGGCTCGCCATGGGCCGTGCGTGGTCGGGCGCTCGCCCCACCGCGGCCGTCGTCGCCCTGGTCCTGGGCGCCATCGACACGCTCCTGGCCATCATCTGGCTGTCCGGAGCGGCCACACCGGGCATCGGCATGTTCTGACCCGGGTGAGGAATGCGGGAAGAGCCCCCGGCCGCTCGGCCGGGGGCCCTCTCATGGCTCGACCCGCGCCCCCTTGAGCTCCGCCACCTCCACCCGCAGCGCCCGCACCTCCTCCGCCAGCTCCCGGATCGCCTCGGTCTGCCGCCGCTCCTCGACGTCGTCCTTCTCGAAACGCGCGATGAACCAGGCGGCGATGTTCGCCGTCACCACACCGAGCAGCGCGATCCCGGACAGCATCAGCCCGACCGCCAGCATCCGCCCCAGCCCGGTGGTCGGTGCCATGTCCCCGTACCCCACGGTGGTCATCGTGGTGAACGCCCACCAGACCGCGTCCCCCAGGGTGTGGATGGACGCACCGGGCTCGTCCCGTTCCACTTCCAGCACGGCCAGCGCACCGAAGACGAGCAGCCCCAGGCACGACCCCGCGACGTACGTGGTGACCCGCACCTGCGACGCCATCCGCGCCCGCTGCCCGGCGAGGAACAGCATCGACACCAGTTTCAGGAGCCGCAGCGGCTGCGCCAGGGGCAGCACCACCGCCAGCAGCGCCAGCGGATTGCCGCGCACGAACCGCAGCCGGTCCTCGGCGAGCCACAGGCGGACCAGATAGTCGGCGGCGAACGCGGCCCACACCACCCAGTTGGTGACATGGCAGGCGGTGAGCAGGTCCTGCGGAGCCCGCGGGGCCACGATCGGTATGGCGTAGGCGATCGCGAAGAGCACGGCCAGCGCCAGCAGCGGGCCCTGGGTGCGTCGTTCCCAACGGGCCAGAGTGGTCGAGGCGGTCATCGGGAGCGTCATGGAAGCATGGTAGGAAACGCGCGGGGCGGCACCCCTCGGGTGCCGCCCCACGGATTCGGTCCTCGACGTCCCTACGCGTCGCCGCCCGCCGCCCCGGGGTCGGCGGCCGACACGTCGAGCAGCTGGTACCGGTCGATGGCCTGCTTCAGCACGGAGCGGTCGACCTTGCCGTCACGGGCCAGTTCGGTCAGCACGCCCACCACGATCGACTGCGCGTCGATGTGGAAGAACCGCCGGGCGGCGCCCCGCGTGTCGGCGAAGCCGAAGCCGTCCGCGCCGAGCGACTGGTAGGTCTGCGGCACCCAGCGCGCGATCTGGTCCGGAACCGCCCGCATCCAGTCGGACACGGCCACGACCGGCCCCTGCGCGTCCGCGAGCTTGCGCGTCACGTACGGCACGCGCTGCTCCTCCTCGGGGTGCAGCAGGTTGTGCTCCTCGCAGGCCACGGCCTCGCGCCGCAGCTCGTTCCAGGAGGTGGCCGACCAGACGTCCGCCTTGACGTTCCAGTCCTCGGCCAGGATCCGCTGCGCCTCGATCGCCCAGGGGAGCGCCACACCGGACGCCAGGACCTGCGCGGGGATCGAGCCGGCCGTGCCCTCGCTGAACCGGTAGAGACCCTTGAGGATGCCGTCGACGTCCACGTTCTCCGGCTCGGCGGGGTGCTGGATGGGCTCGTTGTAGACGGTCAGGTAGTAGAAGACGTCCTCGCCGTGCGGGTGCGCCTCGGAGCCGCCGTACATCCGGCGCAGGCCGTCCTTGACGATGTGGGCGATCTCGAAGCCGAACGCCGGGTCGTACGCCACACAGCCCGGGTTCGTGGACGCCAGCAGCTGCGAGTGGCCGTCCGCGTGCTGGAGGCCCTCACCGGTCAGGGTCGTGCGGCCGGCGGTCGCGCCCAGGACGAAACCGCGCGCCAGCTGGTCGGACATCTGCCAGAACTGGTCGCCGGTGCGCTGGAAACCGAACATCGAGTAGAAGACGTAGACCGGGATGAGCGGCTCGCCGTGTGTCGCGTAGGCCGAGCCGGCGGCGATCAGCGATGCCGTGCAGCCCGCCTCCGAGATGCCGTCGTGCAGCATCTGGCCGTTCGGCGACTCCTTGTAGGCGAGCAGCAGGTCGCGGTCGACCGACTCGTACTGCTGGCCGAGCGGGTTGTAGATCTTCGCACTCGGGAAGAACGAGTCCATGCCGAACGTGCGGTACTCGTCCGGCGCGATCAGCACGAACCGCTTGCCGATCTCCTTGTCCCGCATGAGGTCCTTGAGGAGCCGGACGAAGGCCATGGTCGTCGCGATGGACTGCTGACCCGAGCCCTTCTTCACGGTCGCGTATGTCTTGTCCTCGGGCAGCGCCAGAGGCTCGGAGCGGACCACGCGCGTGGGGACGTAACCGCCGAGACCCTTGCGGCGGTCGTGCATGTACTGGATCTCCTCCGAGTCCCGGCCCGGGTGGTAGTACGGCGGCACGCCGGACTCCAGCTCCTTGTCCGGGATCGGCAGGTGCAGACGGTCGCGGAAGCGCTTGAGGTCGTCGACCGTCAGCTTCTTCATCTGGTGCGTGGCGTTGCGGCCCTCGAAGTTCGGGCCCAGCGTCCAGCCCTTGATCGTCTTGGCGAGGATCACCGTCGGCTGGCCCTTGTGCTCCACGGCCGCCTTGTACGCCGCGAAGATCTTCCGGTGGTCGTGACCGCCGCGCCCCAGGTGCAGGATCTGGTCGTCGGTCATGCCCTCGACCATCGCGCGCAGCCGGTGGTCGTCGCCGAAGAAGTGGTCGCGGATGTACGCGCCGGTCTCCGTGGCGTAGGTCTGGAACTGCCCGTCGGGCGTGGTGTTCATCCGGTTGACCAGCACGCCGTCGCGGTCCTGGGCGAGCAGCGGATCCCAGCTGCGGTCCCAGACCAGCTTGATCACGTTCCAGCCGGCACCGCGGAAGATCGACTCCAGCTCCTGGATGATCTTGCCGTTGCCGCGCACCGGGCCGTCGAGGCGCTGCAGGTTGCAGTTGACGACGAAGGTCAGGTTGTCCAGGCCCTCGCGGGCGGCGATGGACAGCTGGCCCAGCGACTCCGGCTCGTCCATCTCGCCGTCGCCGAGGAACGCCCAGACGTGCGACTTGGAGGTGTCGGCGATCCCGCGCGCCTCCATGTAGCGGTTCATGCGCGCCTGGTAGATCGCGCCGATCGGGCCGAGGCCCATCGAGACCGTCGGGAACTCCCAGAAGTCCGGCATCGACCGCGGGTGCGGGTACGACGACAGCGCGTGGGGCGCCTTGGACTTCTCCTGGCGGAAGCCGTCCAGGTGCTGCTCACTGAGCCGGTCCAGCAGGAAGGCGCGGGCGTAGATGCCCGGCGAGGCGTGCCCCTGGAAGAAGACCTGGTCGCCGCCGAGACCGTCGTCCTTGCCGCGGAAGAAGTGGTTGAAGCCGACGTCGTAGAGGGACGCGGAGGACGCGAACGTGGCGATGTGGCCGCCGACGCCGATGCCCGGGCGCTGGGCCCGCGAGACCATCACCGCGGCGTTCCAGCGGGTGGCGTTGAGGACCTTGCGCTCGATCTCCTCGTTGCCCGGGAAGAACGGCTCGCTCTTCGTGGGGATGGTGTTCACGTAGTCCGTGCTGCGCATCTCGGGCACGGCCACGCGCTTCTCGCGGGCCCGCTCGATCAGCCGCAGCATCAGGTAGCGGGCCCGCTCCCGGCCGCGCTCGTCGACGGCGGCGTCGAGGGAGTCGAGCCATTCCTGGGTCTCTTCGGGATCGAAGTCAGGAACCTGACTCGGAAGGCCGCCAATGATGATCGGGTTGCGATCGGATGCGGAAGCCACGCTGTTCCTTACCTGTCAGAGGGCCTGCGAGGGCCGCTGTTTCGCTGTCGTCGCCGGGGCGTCGTCGCTGGGGGGCGCGCCGCTGTCCATGGTCCACCTCAGGGCCGGGAAACGTCATCTCTACCGAGCGGTAACCCAGACGTGAGATCGACTCCGTGACGTTTGGGGCGAATACCTTCGAGTCTCGTACCCACAGACGATTCCCAAACGCCCAAACAGGGCAGAAAGGTGTGGTGTGCGTCACCTGGGGTCATGATGGTGTGCCTGGAGTTGCGGTGACACCGCCAGGATCGTCACCGTTTCGGCGGTCTGAACGGCCGGGTACTTGCGCGATCCGTCCCGCCCGTGTGGACTACGGCCAATGCTTCGCGCACGCGCGTGGCTGAGTTATTCCCAAGACATGATCAGGAGGCAACCCGTGAGCGCGACCGCGGACCACGCGGAGGAGCGGACGAACCCTGCCGCCAGGCTGGGGTTCCAGCCCGGGCAGGTGGTCCAGGAGATCGGCTACGACGACGACGTGGACCAGGAGCTCCGCAAGGCCATCGAGGGCATCATCGAGGCCGACCTGGTGGACGAGGACTATGACGACGTGGCCGATGCCGTTGTGCTGTGGTTCCGTGACGACGACGGCGACCTGACGGACTCGCTGGTCGATGCCACCACGTACATCGAAGAGGGCGGCGCGATCCTGCTCCTGACGCCGAAGACCGGCCGTTCGGGGTACGTGGAGCCGAGTGACATCTCGGAAGCCGCCACCACCGCCGGTCTGACGGCGTCCAAGAGCGTCAGCGTCGGCAAGGACTGGAGCGGCAGCCGGCTGGCCACGCCGAAGGCAGCCAAGTCCAAGCGTTAGTCGTACGGCGGGGCGGGCCGGCGTCTGTCGGCCCGCCCATCGGCCTGTCCGGGTGTCTGCGTAGGGTGGTCCCACCCGAAAAGCCCCACGAAGGGACACCGATGGCGATCCAGGCCGGCGAGAAGGCCCCCGACTTCGAGCTCAAGGACAACCACGGCGCTGCCGTGCGGCTGTCCGACTTCCGGGGCCGCAAGAACGTGGTGCTGCTCTTCTACCCCTTCGCCTTCACCGGCGTGTGCACCGGCGAGCTGTGCGACCTGCGCGACAACCTGCCGCAGTTCTCCGACCGCGACACGCAGCTGCTCGCCGTCTCCAACGACTCCATCCACACCCTGCGCGTCTTCGCCGAGCAGGAGAACCTGGAGTACCCGCTGCTGTCGGACTTCTGGCCGCACGGCAACGTCTCGCGCGCCTACGGCGTCTTCGACGAGGACAAGGGCTGCGCGGTGCGCGGCACCTTCGTCATCGACAAGGAGGGCGTCGTGCGGTGGACCGTCGTCAACGGCCTGCCGGACGCGCGCGACCTGAACGACTACGTGAAGGCGCTCGACTCCCTGTGACGCCGGTCGGGCGGCACACGCCCGACACCCGCTGAATTCTCGGCTTCAGGGCCTGCGAGCGGCGGGAACCCGTCACTAGGATCGACTCGTTGATCCGACATCCGAGCACAATGGGGCATCCCGCCCCTGGACACCAATGGAGGACTCGTGGGAGTCAGCCTCAGCAAGGGCGGCAACGTATCGCTGACCAAGGAGGCGCCGGGCCTGACCGCGGTCATCATCGGTCTGGGGTGGGACGTCCGCACCACGACCGGCACGGACTTCGACCTGGACGCCAGCGCGCTGCTGCTGAACAACTCCGGCAAGGTCGGCAACGACCAGCACTTCATCTTCTTCAACAACCTCAAGAGCCCCGACGGCTCCGTCGAGCACACCGGTGACAACATCACCGGTGAGGGCGAGGGCGACGACGAGCAGATCAAGATCAATCTCGCGGCCGTCCCGGCCGACATCGAGAAGATCGTCTTCCCGGTCTCGATCTACGACGCCGAGACCCGCCAGCAGTCCTTCGGCCAGGTCCGCAACGCGTTCATCCGCGTCGTGAACCAGGCCGGCGAGGCGGAGATCGCCCGGTACGACCTGAGCGAGGACGCCTCCACGGAGACGGCCATGGTCTTCGGCGAGCTCTACCGGCACGGCGCGGAGTGGAAGTTCCGCGCCATCGGCCAGGGCTACGCCTCGGGCCTGCGCGGCATCGCGCAGGACTTCGGTGTGAACGTCTGAACCGACCGCCTCAGGGCCCCGGCACCGGGGCCCGCGGGTCTTCTCGTCCGGCGCCGCACGGTTTACGTGCGGCGCCGGACGCGCAGGACCACCTCAGTGACACCATCGGGCCGGTGGGCCCAAGGGGAGGGACAGCATCATGGGCGTCACGCTCGCCAAAGGGGGCAATGTCTCCCTGTCCAAGGCCGCACCGAACCTCACCCAGGTGATGGTCGGACTCGGCTGGGACGCGCGCTCCACCACCGGAGCGCCCTTCGACCTCGACGCCAGCGCCCTGATGTGCGGCGGCGGCCGGGTGCTCGGGGACGAGTGGTTCGTCTTCTACAACCAGCTCAAGAGCCCGGACGGCTCGGTCGAGCACACCGGTGACAACCTCACCGGCGAGGGCGAGGGCGACGACGAGTCGCTGCTGATCGACCTCGCCAAGGTGCCGCCGCAGTGCGACAAGATCGTGTTCCCTGTCTCCATCCACATGGCCGACGAGCGCGGCCAGACCTTCGGCCAGGTCAGCAACGCCTTCATCCGCGTGGCCAACCAGGCGGACGGCCAGGAACTCGCCCGGTACGACCTGAGCGAGGACGCCTCCACGGAGACGGCGATGATCTTCGGGGAGCTCTATCGCTACCAGGGCGAGTGGAAGTTCAGGGCCGTCGGGCAGGGGTACGCGTCGGGCCTGCGCGGCATCGCGCTGGACTTCGGGGTCAACGTCTCATAACGCGTTATGAGCAAAATCCGGGCCCCATAGGGGTGCGGAGGGGGTCCGACTAGACTTCGGCTTCAAAAGTTCGTAAAGCCGGGTACGGCGCGGGGGAGCCCCGTACACACACGATTGGGTAGCCAGTGGTTCTGAAAACCTTCGGGTGGTCGTTCGCGGTCACCGCGCTCGGCCTGGTCGCGGCGGTCCTGTTCGGCGGGTGGACCGCGCTCGGCATCGTCGCGATCCTGTCCGTCCTCGAGATCTCGCTGTCCTTCGACAACGCGGTGGTCAACGCCGGGATCCTGAAGAAGATGAATGCCTTCTGGCAGAAGATCTTCCTCACCGTCGGCATCCTGATCGCCGTGTTCGGCATGCGGCTGGTCTTCCCCGTCGTGATCGTCGCGATCAGTGCCCAGCTGGGCCCGATCAAGGCGGTCGAGCTCGCCCTGAACGACAAGGACCGCTACCAGCAGCTGGTCACCGACGCCCACCCGTCGATCGCCGCCTTCGGTGGCATGTTCCTGCTGATGATCTTCCTGGACTTCATCTTCGAGGACCGGGACATCAAGTGGCTCGGCTGGCTGGAGCGCCCGCTGGCCAAGCTCGGCAAGGTCGACATGCTGTCGGTCTGCATCGCGCTGATCGTCCTGCTGATCGCGTCGATGACCGTCGCCACCCACGCCCACCAGCACGGCGGCACCCACGTCGACAAGGCGGAGACGGTCCTGCTCGCCGGCATCGCCGGCCTGATCACCTACATGATCGTCGGAGGGCTCTCCGGCTACTTCGAGGACAAGCTCGAAGAGGAGGAGGAGCGCGAGCACGAGGCCGAGGAAGAGGCCGAGCGCACCGGCAAGCCCCGCTCCGCCGTCGCCCTGGCCGGCAAGGCCGCGTTCTTCATGTTCCTCTACCTCGAGGTCCTGGACGCGTCCTTCTCCTTCGACGGCGTGATCGGCGCCTTCGCCATCACCAACGACATCGTCCTGATGGCCCTCGGCCTCGGCATCGGCGCCATGTACGTCCGGTCGCTCACGGTCTACCTGGTCCGCCAGGGCACCCTCGACGACTACGTCTACCTGGAGCACGGCGCGCACTACGCCATCGGCGCCCTCGCCGCGCTTCTGCTCATCACCATCCAGTACCAGATCAACGAGATCATCACCGGCCTCATCGGCGTCGTCCTGATCGCCGCCTCCTTCTGGTCCTCCGTCCGCCGCAACAAGGCGCTCGCGGCCGCCGAGGGAAAAGCCGGCTCGGACGAGAAGACTGAGGTCCCGTCCGGGGTGTGACACCCCTCCGAGCGAGGAACGCTCTGTGCGGGGCGGCCACCGAGGACTCCTCGGTGACCGCCCCGTCGGGTCTTCATGGGCCGTGGGTACGGCGGTGACCTGCGGTCTCCGAGTGAACGTGGGGGCGGAAATGGGCCTGTTCGACGGACTCCGGCGTGGCGATGTGCAGTTCGACTCGGGCCACGCGGCGACGAACGCGATCGAGCTGACCAAGCGGCGCTCGCAGATATCACTCACCAAGCAGGACGCCGCCACCGGCCATCTGCGCGTCAACCTCAGCTGGCGGATGCGCACCTCCGACATCGGCGGAAACCAGCGCGAGAGCCTGCTGCGCCACCCCTTCCGTGCCCTCAAGCCCCCCGAGGTCGTCGGCCACAGCCAGAGCATGGTCAACGTCGACCTCGACCTCGGCTGCCTCTACGAACTCCAGGACGGCAGCAAGGGCGTCGTCCAGCCCCTCGGCGGCTACTACGGCGACGTCAACGCCCCGCCCTACGTCAAGCTCAGCGGCGACGACCGGTTCGGCTCCGGGTCCGGCGAGACCATGTACATCAACCTCGACCACCGCGACAACATCAAGCGGCTGCTGGTCTTCGTCTACATCTACGACCAGACACCCGCCTTCGACCGCACGCACGCCAGCGTCACGCTCTATCCGAGCAGCGGCCCGCGGATCGAGATCCACCTCGACGAACGCCAGCCGCAGGCCCGCTCCTGCGCCGTCGTCATGATCGAGAAGGTGAAGGACGAGATCGTGGTCCGCCGCGAGGCGAAGTTCGTCTACGGCTTCCAGGCCGAGCTGGACCGGCTGTACGGCTGGGGACTCCAGTGGGGGCGGGGCTACAAGACCAAAGTCGACCGCTGACCGGGGGGAGCCCAGGCGCACGCCGGGGCGGGGTCCGGCTAGCGGCCGATGAACTGCGGGCCCTGCGGGGGCAGGCGGAAGTCCGCGTCGGGGGCCGTGGTGGCCGCCGGCGGGTAGCCGTAGCCGGTCTGTCCCCCGGCTGCGCCCGCCGCGGCCGGTGCCTGCGGGTAGCCGTAGGCGGGACGGCTCGTGGGCTGCGGGTAGCCGTAGGCCGGCTGCGTGGCCGGCGGCTGCTGCGGATACCCGTAGCCGGGCTGCGTGGGCACCGCGTTCGGCTGCTCCGGGGGCAGCGGCAGGGAGACCTCCGGGGCCTGCTGCGCGGGGCCGCCGCCCGTCTGCTGCGCGGGCGTGTTCGTGGTGGGGGGCGCCGGGACCGTGGTGGTCGGCTCCTCCAGGGCCTCCGACTCGTCCACCGAGATGCCGAAGTCGGTCGCGAGCCCCTTCAGCCCGTTCGAATAGCCCTCGCCCAGCGCCCGGAACTTCCAGCCCTCCCCACGGCGGTACAGCTCGCCGCAGATCAGCGCCGTCTCCTCGCCCGTCTCCGGCTTGACGTCGAAGTACGCCAGCGCCTCGGCGCCGGTGCCCGCCGCGTCGTACAGCAGAATGCGCAGCGCCTGTACGCGGTCGAACGTCACGCCGTCCGCCGATGCGACCAGCAGAATCCGGCTGACCTCCGACTCGACACCGGTGAGCTCTGTCTGGATCGTGTCGGTCAGGCCCTCGGCGACCCGCTTCTTGCCGAGCCGCCACACCTTTCCGGCCGGGTGCCGGGGCTGGTTGTAGAAGACGAAGTCCTCGTCGGAGCGCACACGACCGTCGGGGCCGAGGAGCAGCGCGGAGGCGTCGACGTCCGGAACCCCCTGCCCGGGAGTCCAGCGCAGCACGGCCCGTACCGTGGTGGCTTCCAGAGGGACGTTGGACCCCTTCAGCATCGCGTGCGTCATGCGGTCATCCTGCCTTCTCGGTCCTGCTCACGACAACGCGGGGGGCCGCGGTCACGAGCGGCGCGCCCGGCCGTGGCGGACTATCGTCGTCATGGCCGGGCCTGGCTGTGCTTGCCCGCGTTACCTGAAATTCATGCCTGACGGGAACCTCTGACATGGACTTCTACGTACTATTACCGGCCACCTTTCATCGATTCGCAGGCCGCATCACCACCACGGGGGAGTTCCATGCGTCATTTCGGGCACATCGCCCCTGAGGTGCGAAAGCGCCTCTTCTTCCGTGAGTCGTGCGTGTTCACCCCGGACTCCCCGGCCCGGCTGCTCGCCGCGGCCCTGGGCGCCACGCTGTACAGCCCGGCCACGAGACCGCGCCTCGCCGACGACGTCCTCAAGCAGGGCGGGCGGGGTGTGGTCTCGATGGTGCTGTGCCTGGAGGACTCCATCGACGACGCGGACGTCGGGCCCGGCGAGGAGAACCTGGTCCGCCAGTTCACCGCCCTCGACGACCTCCCGGACGCCGACCTGCCGCTGCTGTTCATCCGGGTCCGCGCCCCCGAGCAGATACCCGACCTGGTACGACGCCTCGGCCCCGCCGTCCGGCAGCTGTCCGGATTCGTACTGCCCAAGTTCACCGAGGAACGCGGCATCCCCTTCCTGGAGGCCCTGGCCACCGCCGAGGCCGAAAGTGGCCGTCGGCTTTTCGCCATGCCCGTGCTGGAGTCCCCGGAGCTGCTCTACCGGGAGTCGCGCGTGGAGACCCTGGAGGGCATCTCCCGCGCGGTGGACAAGTACCGCGACCGGGTGCTCGCCCTGCGCCTCGGGGTGACGGACTTCTGCTCCTCCTACGGGCTGCGCAGAGGCCCCGACATGACGGCGTACGACGTGCAGATCGTCGCCTCCGTGATCGCCGACGTGGTGAACATGCTGGGCCGCGCCGACGGCACCGGCTTCACCGTCACGGGGCCGGTGTGGGAGTACTTCAGGGTCCAGGAGCGCATGTTCAAGCCGCTGCTGCGGCAGAGCCCCTTCCTGGAGGTGCAGGCCGCGGAACTGCGCGAGAAGCTGATCGAGCACGCCATGGACGGCCTGCTGAGGGAGATCTCCCTGGACCACGCCAACGGCCTGCTGGGCAAGACCTGCATCCACCCCTCGCACGTGCTGCCGGTGCACGCCCTGTCGGTCGTCAGTCACGAGGAGTTCTCGGACGCCCAGGACATCCTGCGCCCCGAGCGCGGTGGCGGGGGTGTGCTGAGATCGGCGTACACGAACAAGATGAACGAGGTGAAGCCGCACCGGGCCTGGGCCGAGCGGACCCTGCTGCGGGCCGAGGTCTTCGGCGTGGCGAACCAGGACATCGGCTTCGTGGAACTGCTGGCGGCGGGATTGCCGGGCTGACGGCACGGCGCAAGCCATTCATTCAGAAGGCCGAGAAGACGGAGAAGGCGGAGAAGGCAGTGAACGAGGGGGAGCGCCACGAGGTGCGCGCTGCGGCGGCCGGGCCGGCAGCCGGGGCCGACGGGGCCGACGGGGCCGGCGGTGTCTGGTCCGGCGACTGGGTCGCCGAGCGGCTCGGCGTCGAGCTCGTCGGCGACGACGGCCTGACCGGCCTGCTGGGGCTGGCGCTGCGCCGCAACCCCAAGCGGGCCCATCTGCTCGTGTCGAACGTGCTGGGCAAGCACGTACCGCAGTCGCCGTCCGTCGTGTACGGCTACGGCTGGGAGCTCGGCCGCCGGGTGCGTGAGCTGCTGGGCGACGACGAGGCCCGCCGGGCCGTCGTCCTCGGCTACGCGGAGACCGCGACCGGCCTCGGCCACTGTGTCGCCGACGGGCTGGGCCTCGCCCCCTACCTGCACTCCACGCGCCGCCCGATCGCCGGTCTCGACCCCGCCGGCGGCTTCGAGGAATCCCACTCGCACGCGACCTCGCACCTGCTGCTGCCCGAGGACCCGGCCCTGCTGGCCGGTGACGGACCGCTGGTCCTGGTCGACGACGAGTTCTCCACGGGCAACACGGTGCTGAACACTGTCCGTGATCTTCACGCGCGGTATCCGCGGCGGCGGTACGTCGTGGTGGCGCTGGTGGACATGCGGTCCGCTGCCGATACGGGGCGCCTCGCGGAGTTCGCCGGGGAGATCGGTGCGCGGGTGGATCTCGTGGCAGCGGCTTCGGGGACCGTGCGGCTGCCGGAGGGGGTCCTGGAGAAGGGGCAGGAGCTGGTGGGGCGGTACGAGGCGGAGAGTGCGGCGACCGGTGAGTCGTCGTCCGCCGCGCCGTCGGGACCGTTCGCGCAGTTCCCCGCGCCCCCGGACGACGGCGTTGCCGTCGAAGGGGGGAGTGCGGCGACCGGTGAGTCGTCGTCCGCCGCGCCGTCGGGGCCGTTCGCGCAGTTCCCCGCGCCCCCGGACGACGGCGTTGCCGTCGAAGGGGGGAGTGCGGCAACCGGTGAGTCGTCGTCCGCCGCGCCGTCGGGGCCGTTCGCGCAGTTCCCCGCGCCCCCGGACGACGGCGTTGCCGTCGAAGGGGGGAGTGCCGCGACCGGTGAGTCGTCGTCCGCCGCGTCGACGGAGCCTGTCGCGCAGCTCCCCGCGCCCCTTGAGGGCGTGGCCGAGACGTTCCTTTCAGGGGCGCGGGGAACTGCGCGAACAGCCCCCACCGACCCGCACCCGGACGAGGACCGCACCGCCCCCCACGTCACCCGCGTGGACCTGCACTGGCCCGTCGGCCTCCCCGACGGGGGGCGACATGGCTTCACCCCCGCCCAGCGCGCCCGGCTGGAGGCCGCCCTGCCCGCGATGGCGGCCAGGATCGCCGGGGCTCTGCCCCACCACGCCCGCCGCGTTCACATCCTCGGCTTCGAGGAGCTGATGTACGCGCCGCTGAGGCTCGCCCGCGAGCTGGAGCGCGACACCGGCCTCGAGGTCCGCTACTCCACCACCACCCGCTCACCCGTCCTGGCCGTCGACGACCCCGGCTACGCCATACGCACCCGCCTCGCCTTCCCCGCCCACGACGACCCCGCCGACGGCCCCGGCGAGCGGTACGCCTACAACGTCGCGGGCGCCGGGTTCGACGCCGTCGTCGCCGTCGTCGACTCGGCCGCCGACACCCCCGCCCTGCACGCGCCCGACGGTCTGCTGGCCCGGCTCGCCGCGCACACCCCCGAGGTCCTCCTCGCCGTCGTACCGTCGTACGCCCCTGAAAGGCCCCGCATGCTGCCCGAGCCCCTCCGCGGCCCCCGCTTCTCCTCGTACGCGCCCGAGGAGGTCGGCTGGCTGCTCCAGGACCTCTCGGACGTGACGCTGGAGGCGCCGACCGAGGAGCGCGAGGAGGCGATCCAGAGCGGCGGCGCGCACTACGCGGAGTCGCTGCCCGTGGAGTACCAGCCGAGCGAGCGGTACCAGGAGCTGTACCACGCCGCGCTGGAGGACTCTGCGGTCCGGATCGCCCAGGCGGTCGGCGTCGTCACCGAGACGGTCCTCGCGGAGCGGTCCCCGCGTCCCGTCCTGGTCTCCCTGGCCCGCGCCGGCACCCCCGTCGGCATCCTCATGCGCCGCTGGGCCCAGCACCGGCACGGACTCGACCTGCCGCACTACGCCGTGTCGATCGTCCGCGGCCGGGGCATCGACGCCAACGCCCTGCGCTGGCTCGCCGAGCACCACGACCCCCGGGACGTCGTCTTCGTCGACGGCTGGACCGGCAAGGGCGCCATCACCCGCGAACTCGCCCAGGCCCTGGAGGAGTTCGAGAAGTCCGACGGCATCAGCGGCTTCAGCCCCGAGATCGCCGTCCTGGCCGACCCGGGCTCCTGCGTACGGACCTACGGCACCCGCGAGGACTTCCTGATCCCCTCCGCCTGCCTCAACTCCACCGTCTCCGGCCTGATCTCGCGGACCGTGCTCCGCGCCGACCTGGTCGGCCCGCACGACTTCCACGGCGCGAAGTTCTACCGCGAACTCGCCGCCACCGACGTCTCGGTGGCCTTCCTGGACGCCGTGGCCGCCCGCTTCCCCGAGGTCGCCGACGCGGCCGTCGCCCAGGCCGAGGAACTCCTCGCGGCCGACCGCTCGCCCACCTGGGAGGGCTGGGCCGCCGTCGAGCGCATCAGCGAGGAGTACGGCATCCACGACGTGAACCTCGTCAAGCCCGGCGTCGGCGAGACCACCCGGGTCATGCTGCGCCGCGTGCCCTGGAAGGTCCTGGCACGCGCCGGGGCGGGCAGCGACCTCGACCACGTGCGCCTGCTGGCCGGGCAACGCGGTGTCCCCGTCGAGGAGGTCGAGGAACTGCCCTACACCTGCGTCGGCCTGATCCACCCCAAGTACACCCGGGGCGCGACCGGCGCCGACGGCAAGGCGGTGGCCCTCTGATGCCCGCACTCGTCGCCAGCGACCTCGACCGCACCCTGATCTACTCCGCCGCCGCCCTGGCCCTGACCATGCCGGACGCGCGGGCGCCCCGGCTGCTGTGTGTGGAGGTGCACGAGAGCAGGCCGCTGTCGTACATGACGGAGACGGCCGCCCGGCTGCTCACCGACCTGGGCGACGCGGCCGTCTTCGTGCCCACGACCACCCGGACACGCAAGCAGTACCTGCGCATCAACCTGCCGGGTCCCGCGCCCACGTACGCGATCTGCGCGAACGGCGGCCATCTGCTGGTGGACGGTGAGTCCGACCCCGACTGGCACGCGCAGGTCACCGCACGGCTGGCCGACCAGTGCGCGCCGCTGACCGAGGTGCAGGAGCATCTGCTGAGGGCCGCCGACCCCGTCTGGGTGCGCAAGCACCGCGTCGCCGACGACCTCTTCGCCTACCTCGTCGTCGAGCGGGAGTTGCTCGACGAGGACTGGGTGAAGGAACTCGCCGCGTGGGCGGAGAACCGCGGCTGGACGGTGTCCCTCCAGGGCCGCAAGATCTACGCCGTTCCCAAGCCGCTCACCAAGAGCGCGGCGATGCGGGAGGTCGCGCGGCGGACCGGGGCCGATCTCACGCTCGCCGCGGGTGACTCCCTGCTCGATGCCGACCTGCTGCTCGCGGCCGACCGGAGCTGGCGGCCGGGGCACGGGGAGCTGGCCGACACCGGGTTCACGGCTCCCTCGCTCAGGGCGCTTCCCGACCGGGGTGTCCTCGCCGGGGAGCGGATCCTGCGGGAGTTTCTGGGGGCAGTTGAGGGCGCCTGAGGACTCGGGTGTCCTGGTCGTCGTGCGGGTGCGGCGTCGTCGTGGCCGTTCGCGCAGTTCCCCGCGCCCCTTCGGGGCGCCGGAGCAGCCGTAGGACCACGAACCCCAGCGCCGCGAGCACCACCACGGCCAGGACCACCTTCGAGTAGGCGGAGACGATGTCCGAGACCCGGTGCCAGTTCGCGCCGAGGAAGTAGCCCGCGAGCACGAACGCCGTGTTCCAGATGGCGCTGCCCAGGGTGGTCAGGCCCAGGAACACCGGCAGACGCATGCGCTCCACGCCCGCCGGCACGGAGATCAGGCTGCGGAAGATCGGGATCATCCGGCCGAAGAACACGGCCTTGGTGCCGTGCTTGAGGAACCACGCCTCGGTCTTCTCGATGTCCGCGACCTTCACCAGCGGCAGCCGGGCCGCGATCGCCACCGTCCGGTCACGGCCGAGCAGGGCACCGACCCCGTACAGCGCGAGCGCGCCGATCACCGAGCCGGCCGTCGTCCAGAGCAGGACGGCGAGCAGGCTCATCCGGCCGCTGCTCGCGGCGAACCCGGCCAGCGGCAGGATCACCTCGCTGGGCAGCGGCGGGAACAGGTTCTCCAGGGCGATGGCGAGACCGGCTCCCGGCGCGCCCAGCGCGTCCATCAGGTCGTTGACCCACTGCGGCCCGGCGTCCGCTGCGATGGCTGTCATGCCACCCACGCTAGGGAACCGAAGCTGAAGGGCTCCTGAGGAAATCCGGCGGCCGCGTCAGCCGCAGCAGCCGCCTCCGCAGCAGCCGCCCCCACCGCCGCCCGCGCGGGGCGCGGGTGCCGGGGCGGAGGCCGAGCCGCCGACCGCGACCGTGGACAGGAGCTTCACCGTGTCGTCATGCCCGGAGGGGCAGGCCGCGGTATCGGAGGACTCGGCCATGGGACGGCTGAGTTCGAACGTGTCGCCGCAGGTCCGGCAGCGGTACTCGTAGCGAGGCATGGGGACAGAGTATCCGCGCCGACCCAAATGCCGCCTTTCGTGAACCCGTCCGACCATTGTTGCCGTACCGGTGTGGAGGACCTGTAAAGGCCGCTGATAACTTTCGAACGCGCGAGGAGCCGAACAGGCGGGGGATGACGAGGGATCGCTGCCGTCGACCACTGCAGCCGAGCCCTTCCGCGCGAGCACCACCGTAAGCGGGAGGGAGACGCAGCCGTGTCGAAGGCTGGGCGGGAACCGGACGAGACCATGCAGTTGAAGGTCCCCGACTCCGCGGACGTGGACGAGACCATGATGTTGCGCGTCGTCGGGGCGCCCTCGACCGACCAGGCGGACACGGCGTCCGGCGTGGCGAAGGACGGGAGCGCACCGGACGGATCGCGCCGGCGGCGCAGAGCTCCCCGGCCCTCCCCGCTGTCCCGTCTGTCCGCCGCCGCCCCGGGGCCGGCCCGACTCGCCGCCCGCGTCGCGTCCGAAGCCCGCCGCCTGCGGCCCCGTTACCCGCACGCCGACCGCACCGGCTGGCGGCGCTGGGCACCTTCCTGGCGGCAGTGGCTCGGTGCCGTGCTGACGTTCACCGGCCTGAGCGTCGTCCTGCTGGGCTCCGCCTACGCCGCGACCGACATCCCGGACAACCTCAACTCGTACGCCACCCAGCAGGACAACGTCTACTTCTGGTCCGACGGGACCCCCATGGCCCGCACCGGCTGGGTGCGGCGGCAGGCGATGCCCCTGAAGGACATACCCGAGGACGTCCGCGGCGCGGTGCTGGCGGCGGAGAACGCGAGCTTCTACAGCGACCCCGGCATATCCTTCAGCGGCCTCACCCGGGCCGTGTGGCGCACCCTCGGCCAGGGCGACACGCAGGGCGGCTCCACCATCACCCAGCAGTACGTCAAGAACGTGTACCTCAACCAGGACCGCTCGGTCGGCCGCAAGTTCACCGAGGCCATGCTCGCCCTCAAGCTCGACAACGAGATGAGCAAGGACGACATCCTGGAGGGCTACCTCAACACGAGCTGGTTCGGCCGCGGCACCTACGGCATCCAGCGCGCCGCCCAGGCCTACTACGGCAAGGACGTCGGCGAGCTCGACGCGGGCGAGGCCGCCTTCCTCGCCTCCCTCCTCAAGGGCGCCTCGCTCTACGACCCCTCCGTGAGCCAGGCCAACCACGACCGGGCGGTGGAGCGCTGGTCCTGGATCCTCGA
Organism: Streptomyces sp. NPDC056373; assembly: GCF_042262425.1. NCBI lineage: Bacteria > Bacillati > Actinomycetota > Actinomycetes > Kitasatosporales > Streptomycetaceae > Streptomyces > Streptomyces sp. NPDC056373. Next base: position 166,111 of record NZ_JBHJPX010000004.1, on the reverse strand, counting down.
CCGCATGGTCGACACCGGCGCGCTGTCGAAGTCCGAGCGAGCCCGCTACAAGGAGTTCCCCGAGCCGCTGAAGCGGGCGCCCGGATACGACACCGGCAAGCAGAGCGACTACCTGGTGGAACTGGCCGCCCAGTACGCCAAGAAGGCGGCGCACCTGACGGCCCGGGAGTTCGACCTGGGCGGCTACCAGATCTACACGACCTTCGACCGCAAGCAGGAGACCGCGCTCACCGACGCCGTCGACAAGGCCCGCAAGCAGGCGCGCAAGGACCACCCGGCCAAGGCGAAGGCCCTGCACTTCGGCGCCTCCTCGGTGGCCGCCGACGGGCGCATCCTCGCCGTCCACGGCGGCCCCGACCACCGTGAGCAGGGCTACAACGAGTCGAACTCCACCACCGTGCCCGCCGGTTCGGCCTTCCAGCCGTTCGTCTACGCGGCGGCCCTGGAGAACGGTGTGCACCAAACCCGTGACGGCGCCGCGACCGAGGTCACCCCGCAGACGCTGTACGACGGGGACGACGGCATCGCCGTGCGGACCCCCGAGGGCCCCTACTGGGACCGCGGCGGCAAACAGGTCACGTCCCGCAACGACGGCGGGAAGTCCTACGGCCGCATCCCTTTGAGCCGGGCGCTCGCCCTGTCGGTGAACACGCCGTTCATGCAGCTCGGCATGGACACCGGCCTGGACACGGTGCGGGAGACCGCACAGCGGGCGGGCCTGCTCTCCTCCAGCTTCGGACCACAGGTGCCCGCCCTGTCCCTGGGCAGCGCCACACCCAGCGCGATCCGCATGGCGAGCGGATACGCCACGTTCGCCGCCGCCGGCAAGCACGTCGAGCCGTACTCCGTGGCCCGGATCACCCGCAACGGCTCCCAGGTCGCGCTGACGAAGCCGGCGGCCCGCCGGGCGGTGAAGGCGAGCGTGGCCGAGGCGGTCCAGTCCGGCCTCAGGGACGCCTTCCGCACCGCCCGCCCCGGCGCGGCCACGACCACCCCGGTGGCCGGGAAGTCCGGCACCACGCAGAACGACACCGCCGCCTGGTACGTCGGCACCGCCAACTCGGTGTCGACGGCCGTGGTGGCCTACCGCATCGACCTGACCAAGAGCCTCGAACCACTGCCCCTGGACGGGATCGCGGGGACTCCCGGCGACAGTGTCCCCTACCGCATATGGTCCGGTGCCCGAGGCATCGGCTGACCGAGCCCGATCCCCCCACCGCCCCCTCGCAGAATGAGCCGCGCATGAAACAGCCGTCCGGCCGCCGCCGCCGACCCTCCGCGCCCCGCCGCGCCACGCCCCCGCGGGTGCTGACCCTGGCGGCCCTCCTGGTCGTGGCGTCCCTGGTCGGCGGCTACATGGTGCTGACCCGCTCGGACACCACAACCCCGACCGCCTCCTCCGGGGCCCGCAAGGGGACTGCCGCCAAGCCGGACCAGGAACCGCAGTGGGACGGCAGGACGAAGGTGCTCGGGGACGGCTCCACCTCCTACACCGGCCCGCGGAAGGGCCAGTTGAAACCGGTGCCCCTCAAACCGGGTGAGAAGCCGCCCCAGTTCGTGGTCTTCTCCTGGGACGGCGCGCTGCAGGGCGACGACGGGCTCTTCTCGCACTACCGGGAGCTGGCCGAGGAGTACGACGCCCACATGACCTTCTTCCTCACGGGCATCTACCTCCTGCCCAAGAGCAAGAAGAACCTCTACGCACCGCCTCAGCACGCCAAGGGGTCGGCGGCGATCAGTTTCGCCACCGACGAGCACATACGCACCACACTGGAGCAACTCGGCAAGGCGTGGCAGGACGGGAACGAGATCGGCACCCACTTCAACGGCCACTTCTGCGGCAAGAAGGGCGGCGGCGACTGGAGCGTCGCGGAGTGGAAGAGCGAGATCGACCAGTTCTACGAGTTCACCGAGAAGTGGAAGACCAACACCGGCTTCCAGGACGTCGACCCCCTGCCGTTCGACATCAGGAAGGAGGTCACGGGAGGCCGCGCGCCCTGCCTGGAGGGCCAGAAGAACCTGCTGACGGCGGCCAAGGACTACAAGTGGCGCTACGACGCCAGCTCCGCGGGCGACTTCCAGATATGGCCCGCCAAGAAGAACGGCATCTGGGACTTCCCGCTGCAGATGCTCCCGTACGAGGGCGGCAAGTACCAGGGCCTCTCGATGGACTTCAACTTCCTCTACAACCAGTCCGAGGGCGAGACCGAGGGCGACCCTGCGAAGTACCCGGAGTGGGAGGAGCAGACCGTCGCCTCCTACATGTCCGGCTTCAACCGCGTGTACTACGGCAGCCGGGCCCCGCTGTTCATCGGCAACCACTTCGAGGACTGGAACGGCGGCATCTACATGCGCGCCGTCGACCGGGTGATCAAGGACATGTGCACCAAGAAGGACGTCAAATGCGTGTCCTTCCGGGAACTGGCCGACTGGCTCGACGTGCAGAAGCCCGGGACCCTGCAGCGGATGCGCGGCCTGGACCCGGCACAGTCGCCCGACTGGTCGACAGTCGTGAAGTGATCACGCCAAAGTAACGGCCGCAGCACCCTTCACAGCAGCCACACACTCCATGCGAAGATCTCGTACCCCGGCAACCCTTTGGCCGGGGCAAGAGGGGAAACACCAGTGAAATCAAGGAAACTGAGCGGGACGCGCCGCCGCGTCACGATAGTCGGGGCCGCGGCGACCTCGGTCGTCGCCGGAGTGGCCCTGCTGCCCAACTGGAGCGCGGGCGCGGCGGTCGTCGACGATCCGACGGTGGACGCGCGTACCAAGGCCACCTTCCAGAGGCTGGCGGACGCCGTCTTCACCGACCGCACCAACGCCTTGGTCGACGGCGGACGGGCCGGCGCCGGCAAGCCGCTGACCGACGGCTTCTCCGGCGATGTCGCGCTGTCCTCGGGCACGGCACGCACCGAGGACGCCACCCTCTCCGCCCTGGGGCAGCGCAAGGAGAGGCTGGCGAAGGCCGGCGAGACGTACGGCAAGGCCAGCACCACCGTCACCCTGAACGCCACGCGGGTGACGGGCCGTACGGCCAAGGCGGACGTCACCGAGACCACGACCCTGACCTACGCCGGGGCCCGTGGCAACGCGCCGAAGTCCACCGGATTCCAGGCCCGGCACGAGCTGACCTTCAAGGCCGACCGGCAGGGCGACTGGCGGCTGACCGGCATCCGCGACACCGACGAGGGCGGCCTCGCGGTGAACACGCTCTCCAAGCCGGCCCCGGTCAAGGCGACCACCGCCGCGGACAACACCACGCCGAACGCCCCGCGCGCGGCGATCACCCGCAACCCGGCCCCCGCCCCGAAGACCGGCACGACCTACGACTACAAGGCCATGGCGGCCTACGCCGAGAAGTACTGGAACGTCTACAACAAGGACTACCCGGACTTCAACGGTCACGGCGCCGGCGGCGACTGCACCAACTTCGTCAGCCAGTCCCTGAAGGCGGGCGGCTGGAAGCACGCCCCCGGCTACGTGTACGACTACACCAAGTGGTTCGGCAACGCCGACATCCAGTCGGACTCCTTCGTCGGCGTCAACGAGTGGTCCTGGTTCGCCCAGAACTCCAAGCGGACCACGCCGCTCGCCAACGTCTTCCAGCTCGAGGCCGGTGACGTCCTCCAGATGGACTTCGACCGGGACGGGTCCAAGGACCACACGATGATCGTCACGTACAAGAGCGGCGGTGTGCCGTACGTGACCTACCACTCCAACAACACCCTCCGCAGGTCGGTGGCGAGCCTCGTCGCGTCGTACCCGAACGCGTACTACTACGCCTACCGCACCTGAGAACGGGCGGGGCCGGGCTCAGTGTCCGGCCCCTCGCTCCTCGCGGATCCCGGAGACCACGTCGGCCACGGCCCGGCGGACCGCTTCCGTCTCCGTGAGGAAGTGCCAGTAGTCGGGGTGGCGGCCCTCGAGACCGGCGACGGCACGGTCCAGGCGGGCCACGGCGTCGTCCAGGGGCCGGGCGTGGCGCGGGTCGGGGGTGTTGCGGCCGGCCATGGCGAGGCGCTGGGCGTCGCGGATGGCGAAACGGGTGCGGTCGATCTCCTGCTGGGGGTCCTTCTGCACGGCGTTCAGGCGGTGCAGCCGGTCGCCCGCGGCGGAGACGGCCTCGTCGGTGCTGTTCAGCAGCGCCCGCACGGTCGACAGCAGGGCGGTCGCGTCGGCCCAGCGCTGTTCGCTTCGGGCGGTGCGCGCCTCGGCCAGTCCGGTCTCGGCCCGGCGGACGTTCTCGGCGGCGCTGTCGGGGACGTGCTGCAGGTCCTGCCAGCAGGCCGCGGTGAAACGGCGGCGCAGTTCGCTCAGGGTCGGTTCGACCTGCTCGGAGCGGGTGGTCAGAGCCTGGGCGCGGGTGCGCAGGGAGACGAGGCGGTGGTCGATCTCGGCGGCCCGGTCCGGCAGCCGCTCGGCCTCCACACGGACCGCCTCCGCCGCACTCGTGACCCGCGCGGCCCGCTCCAGGGTCTGCGGGACGCCGTGCTGTCCGGCGCCCTGGTTCAGCTTGGTCAGCTCGGGCGAGAGGGCGGCGAGCCGGGCGGCCAGATCGTCCGCCCTGAGCCCGGAGGCGCGTACGGAGTCGAGGGCGCCGGAGGCGGCGAGCAGGGCCTGGCGGGCCCGTTCGACCGCGGGGGCGAGACGGGCCAGCTGGGTCTCGGCCTTGCCGAGGAGGGGCCCGAGGCCCTCGGTGAAGCGGTCCAGCTCCTGCTTGACCCGCCCGAGTTCCTCCTTGGCGGTGGTCAGCTCGGCCCGGGCACGGGAGGCGGCGGAGGCCTCCAGGTCGTCGCGGTCGAGGTCGTGGGCGTCGACGGCGTTGATGTACTGGTGGCTGACCTCGTCGATGCGCCGGCCGAGGGCGTCGAAGTCGGCGACGGCGCGGCGGGCGGCGGGCGAGTCGTCGACGGCGCTGATCGTCTCGATCGAGATGCGCAGGTCGCGCTGGGCGGTGTCGAGCTCGTAGAACGCGGCGGCGGCGGCGTCCTTCGCCGCCTGGGCCTCCGCCCGCTGGCTCTCGGCCCGGCCGCCGAACCAGCGCCGGGTGCCCCCGCCCGCGAAGGCGGCGGGCAACGCCAGCGCGGCCACCAGCGGCAACGCCATCAGGCTGAGCACGTCCCGGAGCGGGCGGCCCGGCATATGGGGAGCGGGGCGACGCGGGCTGCCCGGCATACGGGGGGCGGGGCGACGCGGGCGGTGTGCACGCGGCGCCGACGGCGAGTCCGGCTGTCCTGGTGTCGCCGTCACATCCCTCTCCCGTGCTGTGGTCCGCCCTGCCCGGTGTCATTCTCCCACCGGTTATGGACGAACACACGGGCCGGTCAGTTCGCTGTTCGGACCGTCACTTTGCCGTCGCCGGTCCGGGCGGACACCACATGGGCGCTGCTGTCGTCGCGCGGCACGGACACGTCCACGCCGCCGTCACCGGTCTCGGTGGTCACGCGGTAGCCGGCCCGGGGCACGGCGATGGTCACGGAGCCGTCGCCGCTGCGGGACTCCACACGGTCCGGTACGACGCCGAGTTCGAGGCGGGCCGAACCGGCGCCGGTGTGGGTGCGGACGTCGCGGGAGGAGACGTCCGCCCGGATGGATCCGTCGCCGGTGCGCAGCCGCAGGGGACCGGTGGCGTCGCTGATCCGGATCGACCCGTCGCCGGTGCGCAGCTCGACGGGGCCGGTGGTGTCCGTGACGCGGACGGAGCCGTCGCCGGTGCGGATGTTCAGGGGGTCGTGGAAGCCGCGGGCCCGCACGCTGCCGTCGGCGACCTCGACCTTGACGGTGACGCCGCGGGGCACCTCGATGCGGTGTCTGGCGGAGCAGTCGACGATGATGCCGGAACACTTCATTCGCAGGACCAGCCGGTCGTCCCGCAAGGACCAGGTGGCCTCGGGGGCCGTGCCGATGGCGGCCTTGCCCTGGAACCAGCGGGTGACCTCGACCTTGCCCGCCGGATTCCGGCCGGCGGCGACGATCTCCAGGGCGGAGTCGTCGGAGTCGACGGTGAGGGTGCGGCCCTGGAGGCCGAAGGACCGGTGGTCGGGGTCCGTGTCGTCCCCGGCGGACGCCCCGCAGGCGCTGAGCCCGGCGACGAGCACGACGACGGCCCCGGCGAGGGCGGTGGCGCGGGCAGCGGCGGTGCGTGTGGTCATGACGATCTCCCCCTGGATGGACGACGGGCGCCTCGGGCGCTCTACGACCGTATGGACCGGGGGTCCGCAGGGGGATCCGGCACACTCCCGGGCCGGGGTGGGGTCAACCCCAGGCGCGGCGCCCGCCGCCGCCCCGCGATACGGGTTTGCGGGACCGTGCCCCGGGCCATGTAGGCTGTCGACTCGTCCTGGGTGTGGCCCGGGATCCGGGTGCGTAGCTCAGGGGTAGAGCGCCTGCCTTACAAGCAGGATGTCGGCGGTTCGAAACCGTCCGCGCCCACAGCACCGAGTTCCCACGGCAGAGGCCCTCCAGAGCGTCCTGGAGGGCCGTTCCTGCTGTGATGCCCTCGGTGGCGGGGATCAGTAGTTCGCGTTGGCGAGGAGTTCCCCGTCCTTGTCGTACACCGTGACGAGGCCGTTCTTCGACTCGTAGCAGGAGGTGAACGCGGAGGCGATGAGTTTGCCCTCGCCCTGGTGCGGGCCCATCAGGCCGCCGCTGAAGTCCGTGAAGACCTCCGCGGCGTCGAGGATGTCGTTGCGCTTGTCCGCGCCGGTCACCTTCGTGACGTGTTCGGCGGCGGCCTTCTCCGTGTCCGTGCCGTTCTCCGCGACGCAGTCGCGGAACTGCTCGGCCTGGGACTTCTCGTCGGCCGCCCCGGCCTTCTTCGGCTTGTCGTCGCCCGGCCTGCCGTCGGCGACGACGGCCTTGTCCTTGTTCGAGGTGTCGCCGCTGTCGTCACCCCCGCCGCTCGTCGCGATGGCGGCGATGACGAAGAGGGCGAGGATGCCCGCGCAGCCGAGGCCCGCGATCTTGCCCACGCCGCGCTTCTTCGGCGGCTTGGGCACCGGTGCGCCGTAGAAGGGCTGCTGCGGGTGGGGCTCGGCGGGCGGCTGCGGATACTGCTGGCTCATGGGTCCCCCTCGGGATCATTCGTGTCGTGCGTACGACATGCCGGGGGAGCCGCGTGGTTGTAGAAGGCTGAACGAGTTCACCTGATGGGGGTACGGGCGGTCGCACAGCCGCAGTCGACCCGTACGCGCGTCCGCCCCGGGTCGGCGGCCGCTCCGGGCCCTTCTCTACGATGAGTCCATGAACAGCCCCCGCCGACGCGCTCCGCGACTCGTTCTGGGGCCGTGGCATGTGCTGGGCGTGCTGGGGCTGTTGGTGGGGTTGCTGGGGATGCACGGGCTGGCGCCCGGGGGCGGTCTGCCCGGGCAGGGGCACGGGGAGCAGGCGCACGCCTCGCGGACGGCCGTGCCCCGGGGCCATGTGTTCGAGACCCACGAGCCCCGGACCCAGCTCATGCCCTACGGGACTTGCGGTGACGGGCACGTCCGGCATGCCGACGCGACCTGTGCGTCGGGTGCCGTGGGCGGGGGGCCGGTGGTGCCGCCGCTCGTTCCCGACCCGGTCCCCGTGAGTGCGGGGGCGTCCGCCGTACGGGCGTATGCCGTCGTGGATACGGAGGGTGCCCGGGCCCCGCCTTCCCTCTCCGAGCTTCAGCTTCTGCGGATCTAGACACCACGCGTCACGCCGGCCGGTACCGACCGGTGGCGGTGTGACGCCTCCGTCGTGTCCGCAATCCTCAGTTCCGTGCAGAAGCAGGAGTTCACGCATGAGCAACAGCATTCGTACCCTCGCGCGCCGTGCCGCCCTGGTGGTGGCGACGGGTGCCGCGTCCCTCGTTCTCGCCGCCTGCGGCGGTGACGGCGCGGACCGGGCCGCCGCCGGTCACGGCGACGCGGGAAGCCACAGTCCCACGGAGACCCCGTCGTCCGCCGGTGCCCACAACGCCCAGGACGTCGCCTTCGCGCAGGGCATGATCCCGCATCACCGGCAGGCGCTGGAGATGGCGCGGCTGGCCGGTGACCGGGCCTCCTCGGACACGGTCAAGGACCTCGCGGGGCGGATCGAGAAGGCGCAGGATCCGGAGATCCGGACCATGACCGGCTGGCTGAAGACCTGGGGCGAGGACGTCCCCGGGGCCTCCGGCGGCGGCATGGACCACTCCGCCTCGGGCCACTCCGGTATGCCCGGCATGATGGGCGCCGAGGACATGTCCGCGCTGGAGAAGCTGACGGGCAAGGCCTTCGACGTGCAGTTCCTGACCCTGATGGTCGAGCACCACGAAGGGGCCGTGGAGATGGCCCGGACCGAGCAGAGCAAGGGCCGCCACGGCAACGCCAAGAGCATGGCCGACGACGTCGTCACCGCGCAGAAAGCCGAGATCGGCGAGATGAACAAGCTCCTCGGCAAGAGCGAGGACAAGGGCCAGGGCTGAAGCCGGAGCCAGAGCCGGAGCCGGAGCCAGGGCTGAGCTGACAGCCCGGCCCCGTCACGAGGCTCCGCCGGTCTCCTCCGGTGGAGCCTCATGCGCGTGCTTCAGCTCCGAGCGGGCCGACACCCGCTCGGAGCCCGTGAGTTCGGACCAGTAGCGGTGGGTGCTGACGAACACCGCGAGTTCGTGCTCGCGCCGGCGGAGCTTCTCCACCTCGGCCTGTTCGTCTGAGCTCCAGCCGGGGGAGGCGGGCCGTTCCACCTTGCGCCAGCCGTTGTCGTCGCTGAAGCCGTCCAGTGGCTCCACCGACCACGGGAGCCGCTTCAGCAGGGCCGACAGCTCGGCCCGGACCTGATGGAGTTCCTCCTGGCCGGCCAGGAGGTCACTCGGAAAGTCATAGGTCGCAGCCACGACCCAATGATACGCCTGTTCGAATTTAGCAGGCGAGTTCCTTCCTGGGGTTCATGCGAACGGGTACAGCTCACCGACCACCCGGGCCGCCACCGGAGCCGGGATCCCGTGCCGCTCGGCCGCGCGCAGCAACGCGCCGCCGATCGCGTCCAGTTCGAGGGGCCGGCCGGCCTCGGCGTCGCGCTGCATCGAGGACTTCATGGACGGCGGGAAGGCGTCGTAGCGGGCGAGCGCCCGGGCCGGGTCCGCCGGGCCGCCGCACGCGCGGCTGACCGCGGCCGTCTCCTCGGCCAGCGCGGTCAGCTCGTCGCGGTGGCGGGTGCGGATCTCGCCCATGGGGAGGCCGTGGAGCGTGGTGAGCAGGGCGAACGGCGCCAGGAACGACATCTTCGCCCACAGGGCCGCCGTCTCGTCCTCCAGGACGCGGCTGTCCGGACCGGCCGCGGCGAAGGCCTCGGCCAGGGCGTCGAGGCGGGTCCTCGGCACGCCCGTGCCGGTCAGATCGATCTCCGCGAAGGGGCTGCCGTGCTCGACGTCGCCCGGAGCGACACGGGTCGACTCGACGCGGATCACTGCCGGGGCCACCCGGTCGGGCCGGTAGCGGGCGCGCAGGACCGCCGGGTGTTCGACGCCGTTCAGGAACGGCACGAGGAGGCCGTCGGACAGCACCGGCGCGGGGACCCGGCCCAGGGCGGCGTCGAGGGCCGTGTGCTTGACGGTGACCAGGCACGCGTCGACGGGCTCCCGCAGCTCGGTGTCCGCCTCGACGCGGGCCGTGAAGTCGCCGAAGCGGGCACTGCGCACCCGGATGCCGTCGGTGCGCAGGGTCTCGGCGGTCTTCTCGCCGGACAGGCAGATCACACGATGGCCGGTGCGGGAGAGCAGGGCGGCGAGCAGACCGCCCACGCCGCCGGGGCCCAGAACGGCCACGGTGAGTGCGTTCGCCATGAGGTGTTCCTCTCGTCGGTCGGCCCCGGGACGGTGGCCGCCTCGCAGCGATCATGGCAGGCATCGCTGTCGTACGGGGGCCGAAAGGGTGAGACTGGGGGCATGTGCCGGAGTATCAAGACGCTGCGCCCGCCCGCGATGCCCGAAGAGGCCACCGAGGCGGATGTGCGCGCTGCCGCCCTGCAGTACGTGCGGAAGGTTTCGGGATTCCGCGCCCCCGCCGCTCACAACCAGGAGGTGTTCGACCGCGCCGTGGAGGCGATCGCGCAGGCCACGGCCGAGTTGCTGGACGGCCTGGAGGTCCGCGGGGCCGGGGCACGGAAGGCGAGCTAGCCGGGCCCCGGGCACGGAGGGCGAGCCGGCCGGCCGTCGGGCACGTGAGTCGGCGGACGCGGAAGGCCAGGCGCTCGGCCCTCGGGTCAGACCGCCGGTTCCGGTTGTGGTTCGGAGCGCGGTGCGGGAATGGGCGTCGCCTCCCACAGCCTGATGGTCCGCCGGTAGCCGTGGACCACGGAGGCCATCGCCAGCAGGAGCAGAGGCGCGAAGAGCCACGGATACGCGGCCATCTCCATCGGCAGGAAGCGGTAGGACACGAGCAGCACCGCGAAGACGACCGTCCCGTAGCCGACCAGGCGCAGACCAGCCCGGTCCCAGCCGCGGTCGTACGTGCGCAGCGCCGCCTCGACCGTGTACGCGAACACCACGCCGGCGATGAGGTCCACGCCGTAGTGCCAGCCGAACCCCAGCGTCGCGGCGAGGGTGGCGATCAGCCAGAACGTGCCGGCCAGACGCAGGGCGCGCGGCCCCCTGCGGGAGTGGATGAAGATCGTGGTGGCCCACGCCGTGTGCAGGCTCGGCATGCAGTTGCGCGGGGTGATCCCGTCGAACGGCACCGCGTACGGGGTGGCGACCGGCGGCAGCGTGTCGGGCCACAGGTCGGCCACCGCCCAGTGCCCGCCCTCGGGGCCGTAGGCGAACATCGGCCCGACCACGGGATAGATCATGTAGACGGCCGGTCCGAGCACGCCGATCAGCAGGAAGGTGCGCACCAGGTGGTGGCGTGGGAAGCGCCGCTCGGCCGCCACGTTGCGCAGCTGGTACAGCGCCACGCACACCGCGGCCACCGCGAGCTGGGCGTAGACGTAGTCGAGGGCGTGCTCGCCGACCGGGCCGCTCGCCCTGAGGAGCCGGCCAGCCAGCCACGACGGGTTGCCCAGGGCGTGATCGGCCATGGCGATGTACGGGTCGAGTACGAGCGGGCGGGTCTTCGACGTGATCAGCAGCCAGGTGTCGCCGGTCTTGCGGCCGGTCACCAGCAGCAGGCCGAGCCCCACGCCCTTCAGCATCAGGACGCGCTCCGGGCCGGTGCGGCGGGTGAGGGCGACGACTCCGACGCCCAGGATCACCCACAGCGCTCCGTTGCCGAACGGATGACCTTCGTCGGGATAGGTGCCGGTCGCCCAGCGGACCAGCAGGAACACGACGTCGATGCCGATGGCGGCGCCGAGGGCGACGAGCCGTTGCCGCCAGGTGAGCACCACCATCGTCAGCGCGAGGCTGGCGTAGAGCAGGAACCCCGACTTGGGGGCGTAGATCACCTCGCGTGCCTGCGTGGTGATCGGCCCCGGTATGCCGAGGTGGTACGCGGTGATCTGGAGGGCGACGAGGAACCCGAGAGTGATCACGCCTGCCGCGGCCCACAGCATCGCCCGTGGGTGCCGCCGCGCGGCGGAGGTGATCCGTTCTGTTCGGGAGGCTTCCCGCGGCGCCGTCGTCGTCAATGTCTCAGCCGCTTCCAGGTCGAGGTGGTCGGGGTGGTGTGAGCCGGAGCCCGGGCTACGGCGTCCGCGGTTCTCGCATCAGATACGCCGCTCCCGCCCCGGCGCCGAACAGCGCACCGGCCGACACCGCCGTCGCCAGCCAGGTCGCGCCCAGCCAGTGGGCGCCGAACCAGCCGAGGGCGACGCTGTACACGGCCCAGGTGAAGCCGGCCAGGGCCGACCAGGGCAGGAAGTCGCGGGCGCGGCGGTGGGCGGCGCCGGCGCCGAGGGAGACCACCGAGCGGCCCGCGGGAGCGAAACGGGCGACGACGACGAGGGCGCCGCCGCCCCGGGCGAGCGCCGCGCCGAGACGTTCCTGGGCGGTGGTCAGCCGCCGGGAGCGGGAGATCGCCCGGTCCAGGCGGGCGCCGCCGCGCCAGGCGAGGCGGTAGGCGGCCAGGTCACCCAGGACGGAGGCGGTGGCCGCGCAGAGGGTCAGGGCGAGGATGTCGGGCACGTCGGTCGCGGTGCCCGCTGCCGCCGCCGTGGCCGCCGTGATCACCAGGACACCGCTGGGCAGCACCGGCAGGAACACGTCGAGCAGGACGGACAAGGCCACCACCGCGTAGATCCACGGGCTGCCGATCGGCAACCCCACCTGCTCCAGCACCGCGACTCCCCTTGACTCCCCCGTGGGCCAGACCGTGCCGCGATGGCGCGGGGGGAGCGGCAGGAGTGGCCATGACAGCCATAGAGCGTACGCCGGGGGTGTGACGGGCGGTTCACGGGGGGCTCATACGTTCGGTGCGGACTGTTCACCTCGCCTCGGCTTGTCCAGAGTTGTCAGCATATGCGGGCATGACGCCCTCCTTGCCCCGGCAGCGGGTCACCGCAGACGGAAACGGCGCCTTCCCCGGAGGGGAGGGCGCCGCTGTCGTGCCGAGGGTCCGGGCGGCTCAGGCGGCCACCGGGGTCTGGTCGGCGGAGCGCTGCTCGTGCGTGGAGGTGCGCTTGGCCAGCAGCCGGTCCAGGCCGAACGCGCCGGAGCCCGTGAAGATCAGCAGGAACATGGCCCAGCAGTACATGGCCGCGCCCTCGCCGCTGTTCTCGATCGGCCACAGCCCCTGGGGCTGGTGGACCTTGAAGTACGCGTACGCCATCGCGCCGGACGAGATGAACGCCGCGATGCGGGTGCCGAGGCCCAGCAGCACCAGGATGCCGCCGACGAGTTCGATCACCGCGGCGTACCAGTTGGGCCAGGCGCCGGTCGCGGCGGTGCCGCCCTTGCCGTCCGCGCCGCCGAGTACGCCGAAGAGTGCGACGGCACCGTGGCAGGCGAACAGCAGGCCGATGACGATCCGGAACAGTCCGAGCGCGTACGGCTGGGCGCCGTTGAGGCGAGCGGTCATGTGGGGGGTCTCTCCTTCGGTTGGCCGGCCCTGGGGAGGCCGGTCGGGGACGGATACCGCGGAGTAACCCACGTTAGGTGCGCCTAATTGATGCTTGCAAGTTCAACATTTGGCCACAGCTTTGCCTCCCGTTGAGGCTCGATCTCGGGTCCAACTGCACGTAGAACGGCTCTCGCCACCGCATCCGCGTCCGAAAGTGTGACCGAATCCACCCCTGGCCGGGCTCCCGCGGCGGTCACCCAGTGCACGCCTTCTGTCGGCACACCGATCGCGAACCGCCTTGTGTGTGCAACTCCTTGACGATCCATCAGGCGATAGGGACGCGGAGTGATGTCCAACCCCCCTGTCTCATAACCGTCGATGGTGTGCGGACGGCACCCCCCGTTGCGCAGCAGCCCGGCCAGCAGGGCGTCGGCCGTGTGCCGCAGGTCCGGTTCCGGCAGGCGGGCCTCTATGAGGGTTCTCACACGGACGACCGACCCCGGCACGTCGGGGGAGTGCGCCACCCAGCCCCCGTCCTCGTCCGTCACCCGCAACCGCGGCCCGAGCACCCGCACCGCCCCCGCCTCCACCAGCGCCGCGAGTTCCTCGATGCGGCGGCGCGGCGGACCGATGGACAGGAACGCGTTGAGCGGGGTGTACCAGCGGTCCAGGTGGTCCCGGTGGGAGGCACCGGCCAGTCCCCCGTGGTCCACGATCAGCCGCAGTTCGTTGCGCAGGTCGCGCAGCACGTCCAGTGCCGCCTTCCGCGGACCGTGCACATTGCCCAGAGCTGCCTGCGCGGCGTCCTCGCGCAGATACGCCAGCAGCCAGGCGTCCCACTCGCCGGGATGCCCGAAGCCCCGCCCGGCGTACGGGCGGGACATCCGCTCCCAGCACCACCGGCCGGCGTCCGGCACCCCGAACTCCACCGGCAGCGAGGCCTCCAGGGGATCGCCGTGCGGGACGGCGAGGAAGCGGTCGGTGAACTCCCGCTCGCGCCCCGCGTGCCCCGGGGTCCGCCGGATCAGCGCGCCGTAGTAGACCGTCTCCACCTCCTTCGCCACCAACGGCCATATCTCCGTCAGGAAATCGGGCGCCTCCCCGGAGTCCGCGCGCTTGCGGAACCCGGCGATCACCTCCGGGGTGAGGACGAGCGGGACGTGCCGGCCGTACGGCCCCTTCGCGTTGTCGCCGCGTGCCTGGTACGGAACCCCGCGCCTGGACCCGGCGAAGAGCCGCGGCTCACGGCCGGAGGGCAGGTACCGCAGCCCCTCGGCGTCCCGGACGAAACGGCCGCCCCGGCCCGTCGTCAGCAGGGCCGTGTGGTCGAAGAAGTTGAGACCGAGACCGCGCAGCAGCACGGGCTCGCCCGGGGGCACGGCGGACAGGTCGACGTCGGCCGGGTTGGCGGGCGGGACGTGACGCAGACCGTGCCGCGCGGCGTGGGACGCGTGCCGCAGCAGATCCGGGCCGGCGGTCCTCGGCAGGTGCCCCTGGGCCAGCACCACCGCGGACAGGCCGGTCAGGGTGCGGCCGTCGTCGAGGGTGAGGGCCTGCCGGTCGCCGGGGGAGTCGTCGAGCCGCAGCGCGCGGGCCCGGTGTGTCTCGACCCGTACGGAGGGCGGCGCCTGCCGTACCACCTCGGCGAACACCCACTCCAGGTAGCGGCCGTAGTCGGCCCGGCTCGGGTACTCGTCCGGGCCCAGCCTGCCGCCCGCCCACTCGTGCAGGCTCGGACCCGGCCGGACGGGGCCCGAGCAGTCCACGCTGTCGTCGGTGAACAGCGTCACCTGGCAGGCCACGGTGTTCATCAGCAGCTCCGGCGACTGGGTGGTGCGCCAGACGCGGCCGGGGCCGGGCGGGTCCGGGTCGATCACGTGGACGGTCAGCCGGGCACCGGGCGGCAGGAGTTCCGGGGCGGAGGCGCACAGTCGTTCCAGGACGCTGGTACCGCGGGGCCCGGCGCCGACCAGGGCGACGCAGACACCCTCGGGCCCCGAGGCCGGTCCGGGGCCGTCGGCCGGCACACATCCGCCGGTTCCCTCGCCTTCCCGGGTTTGATCGGCTTCTCCGGCTTCTCCGGCTTCTCCGGTTTCTCCGGCTTCTACGGTTTCCTGAGTTCCCTCGGCTTCCTGGATTTCCTGGGTTTCCTCGTGCGACGCAGACAAGGGTGGGACTCCCGGGCGTGGGGGGGGGCGCGTTCGGCGGTCCGCCGGGCAGGAAGCGGACGGTCCGCCTCATCATGCCGTCGCAGGGGAGAGTCACCGCGGTTCGTGGGGAAGGATTGACGGTCGCTGTGGGATGCCTCACGAGCATCACGGGACATCCCCGGCGCAACGCGGCAAACGGGTGGAACAGCCCGATCACGGGGCGAGTTCGGAGTCCAGCAGCGTCGTCAGGCGGGGCCCCGCACCCTCGCGGGCCTTGGCCTGCTCCAGTCGCAGCCGGGCGGAGCGGCCGCGCATGGTCAGGGTCATGAGCTGGTTGCCGAACCAGGGGCCGCCCGTCTTCCGCCAGCCGACCGGCGGGCTGGGGAGGCGGCCGTGCCGGGCGAGGCCGCGCCCGAGACCCCGCGCCATCGCGCTCCAGCCGATGCGGAAGGCCAGCCGCATCGACAGCGGCACCGAGTTGTGGACGGGGGAGCAGACGAGCTGCACGACCCGGGCGTCCGGGCCCCGGCCGGGCCACGAGGGCTCGGCGACGTAGGCGTGGTGCACGTCCCCGGACAGCACGCACACCGTCGCCGGCGCGTCCCGGCCCGAGCCCGCCTCGGCGATCAGCTCCGCCAGTCCCGCGAAGGACTCGGGGAACGCCGACCAGTGCTCCAGGTCGGCGCCGCGCCGCACCTTCTCCCCGAACCGCGCCCAGCGCTCGCCCCGTTCACCGCCGCACAGTGCCGCGTTCCACCCCTCGGCGTCGTGCACCAGGTGCGGCAACAGCCAGGGCAGCGAGGTGCCGATCAGCAGATGGTCGTAGGCCTCGGACCTGTCCCGCACCTGCGCGCGCAGCCAGGCCTCCTCGCCCGGGTCGAGCATCGCGCGCTCGTCCTCGGCGAGGACCCGGGCGGCCCTGCTGTCCACCATCACCAGGCGGACGCGCCCGAAGTCGCGCCGGTAGCTCCAGCGGGCCGTGGCCGCGTCGGCGTCGGCCCGGGCGGCGAAGTCGCGCAGCGCGTCGGTGCCGTCGGGGACCTTGCACACCACCTCGTACACCGGGTCGGCCGCCAGCTCCTCCAGGGAGAGGTTGCCCAGGTGCTGGTGGACCCAGTACGACATCAGGCCGCTCAGCAGCCGCTCCTGCCACCAGCCGGTGGCACGCATGTCGGTGAGCCAGGCGGCGGAGGTGTTCCAATCATCGATCACGTCGTGATCGTCGAAGATCATGAAACTGGGCACGGTGGACAGCAGCCAGCGGATGCGCGGGTCGAGCCAGGACTCGTAGTAGAGGTGGGTGTACTCCTCGTAGTCCGCGACCCCGCTGCCCGGTCCCTCCTTCAGGTCGCGGCGGCCCGCCAGCCAGCGCTGCGTGGAGTCGGAGGTCTCGTCGGCGTA
The DNA here is from genome assembly GCF_042262425.1 of Streptomyces sp. NPDC056373. NCBI lineage: Bacteria > Bacillati > Actinomycetota > Actinomycetes > Kitasatosporales > Streptomycetaceae > Streptomyces > Streptomyces sp. NPDC056373. The sequence continues at coordinate 149,616 of NZ_JBHJPX010000004.1, read as the reverse complement.
CACCTGGTCGCCGAGCAGCAGCAGCACGTGCGGCCGCTCGCCCTCGGGGTCGGCCGCGAGGCGGGTGGCGAGGGCGTCCAGGGCGTCCGGGCCGACGGGATCGTCACCGCCCGCAGGCGGGGAGGCCCAGCGGCAGGAGCCGAAGGCGACGTTGAATTCGCCGTCCGGGCCGGGCGCGTGGATCGCCGAGGGCGGGAAGGGGGAGCCGGGCAGGGGCCACACCCGGGAGCCGTCGAGGAGCACCTCGTACGTCGTGGTCGTACCGGCCGTCAGGCCCGTCACCGGGATCAGTGCGTAGTGGTGGCCCGCGATCTGGAAACTGCGGGCCGTGCCGCCGGCGCCGTCGGCGCAGCGCACCTCGGCGGTGCACGGACGGCTCGTCTCGACCCACACGGTGGCGGACGAGCCGTCGGTGTACCTCAGCAGCGGTCCGAGGCGCAGTGCGCTCATGTCGTTCCCCTCTCCGTCGCCCCGTACGGTACGCAGCGACGGAGGCCGGCGGGGAGGCCCCGGCGCCAATCAGCGTGTCAGCAGCTCGCCAGGTAGTTCGTCAGCGCGGACTTCTCGGCCGAGTCGACGGAGAGGCCGTAGTAGTACTTCACCTGTACCCAGGCGCGGACGTAGGTGCAGCGGTAGGCCGTCCGGGAGGGCATCCAGGTGGCCGGGTCCTGGTCGCCCTTGGCCTGGTTGACGTTGTCGGTGACCGCGATGAGCTGCGGGCGGGTCAGGTCGTTGGCGAACGACTGGCGGCGGGACGTCGTCCAGGAGTCGGCGCCGGAGTCCCAGGCCTCGGCCAGCGGAACCAGGTGGTCGATGTCCAGGTCGGAGGCGGCGGTCCAGGTGGCGCCGTCGTAGACGGAGTACCAGCTGCCGCTGGTGGCGGCGCAGGAGGAGTCCTGCTGGACGTCGGTGCCGTCGCGCTTGAGGACGACCTCGCGGGTGTTGCAGGCGCCGGACTGGGTGATCCAGTGCGGGAAGAGGTCGCGGTCGTAGCCGGTGCGGTCCTCGGGCGCCACGGTGAGGGAGGCGAGGTAGGTGCGGGCGGTGGCGGCGCTCACGGGGGTGGGGAGGGCGGCGGAGGCCGTGGGGGCGTTGAAGAGGCCCACGGAGGATATGAGCGCGGCGGCCGCGGCGGCGACACTCAGCCGTCGACGCGCGTAGAACCTGGGCATGCGAACTCCCTGGGGAGAGGGGGGTGTTGGCTTGCGAGCGAGGGAATGCTCGCGCTGCCGTGTGACACACAGATGTGCGTCCGGTGAGAAGTTAGTGACGCGACCATGACATGACAAGATTCAAGGCGGAACTTTTCACTCCGGGCGCGTCCCGTACCATGGACGGCGCAGAAGGGGAGTAGCTCTTCGCCGGACCGTCGACATACTGCTCAGCCCGCCTGAGCCGGCGCCCGGAGGCCGGTCCTTTCCCGGACCTGCCAGCGAGACCTTCGGCAAAGCAGTGCACGCCCGTGCCGTCCTCGGCACGGGTACCGATGTGCTGCCGTGCCGAGGTGTCGCGTGCGAAAGTCCAGCACTCTCGGTGGGGCAGCCCCGACCGATTGAGGAACCCTTGATCAGCCTGACCGTGACGGCCGTCGTCTTCGGCGTCGTCTTCCTCGCAGAACTTCCGGACAAGACCGCCCTCGCCGGCCTCGTCCTCGGCACCCGCTACCGCGCCTCCTACGTCTTCGCCGGTGTCGCCGCGGCCTTCGCGCTGCACGTCGTGCTCGCCGTCGCGGCCGGCAGTGTGCTCACGCTGCTGCCGCAGCAGATCGTGCAGGCCCTCACGGGTGTGCTCTTCCTGGGCGGGGCAGCGGTGCTGCTCCTGAAGAAGAGCGAGGAGGAGGAAGAGGTCCGCAAGCCGGAGAACCAGTCCTTCTGGAAGGTCTCGGGCGCCGGGTTCATGCTCATCCTGGTCGCCGAGTTCGGCGATCTCACCCAGATCATGACGGCGAACCTGGCGGCCCGCTACGACGACCCGCTCTCCGTCGGCCTGGGCGCGGTGCTCGCGCTCTGGGCGGTGGCCGGAATCGGCATCGTCGGCGGAAAGGCCCTGATGAAGAAGGTGCCGCTGCGGCTGATCACGCAGATCGCGGCGCTGGTCATGCTGGCGCTCGGGCTGTGGAGCCTGTGGGAGGCCGTGACCGGCTGAGCCGGGCGGGCTGAACAGTGGGTGAACGCCCGCCGGGGGCCCCTGGCGCGCAGGCGGCCTCTTTTTGTACCGTGGAGGAACAAAGTGGCCTCCGCCCGTTTTCCCTGACCGGCGGGCGGGGCCGCCTTGTCCCCCGGGGCGCGCCGGTCGCGATCCGTCGCCACCCCCACTCCCGCGCTGGAACGCGCCCCGAGCCTTGGAGCTGCCGATGACGGCCACCGCCGTGCTCACCGCCCGCGCCCTCCTCCTGGACATGGACGGCACCCTCGTCAACTCCGACGCCTCGGTCGAGCGGATCTGGCGGCGCTGGGCCGAGCGCCACGGGCTGGACGGGGACGACATCATGGAGGTCGTGCACGGCCGGCAGGGCTACGCCTCCATGGCACTGCTGCTGCCCGACCGGCCTATGGAGCAGAACCACGCCGACAACGCCCGGATGCTCGCCGAGGAGACGGCCGACACCGAGGGCGTCGTCGCGATCCCCGGGGCGCCGCAGTTCCTGGCCTCGCTGCGGGGGCTGCCGCACGCGCTGGTGACCTCGGCCGACGTGCCGCTCTCGACGGCGCGGATGGCCGCGGCGGGCCTGGAGCTGCCCGAGGTGCGGGTGACGGCGGAGTCGGTCGGGGCGAGCAAGCCCGACCCCGAGGGCTTCCTGAAGGGCGCCGCCGAACTGGGGATCGCTCCCGCCGACTGTGTGGTGTTCGAGGACTCCGGAGCCGGGATAGCGGCCGGCCGCGCGGCCGGGATGACGGTGGTCGGCATCGGCCCCCGGGCCGCGGCCCACGAGCCGGACGTGGTGGTCGAGGACCTCACGGCGGTGCGCGTGGAGCGCGGGGGCGACGGGACGATCCACCTGCACGTCGGCTGAGCCCGCGGCCGAGCGCAGCGGCGTCACCGCACGACGGCCCCGGCCCTCACGGCTCCCGGGTCTCCGACTCCAGCTTGGCCCGGGTCTCCCGGTCGTAGACGCCGAGGTCCTCGCTCTGGATGCCGCGTGACCACTGGTAGGTGCGGACCGCTTCCTGGAGGCGGTCGTCGAAGGTGCCGTCGGTGTCGTCGTCGTACAGATACAACTGGCGCAGGCGAAGCTGGAGTTCGGTGACCTCCGGACCCCGGTCGCCGACGCGCAGGACGGTGGGGCCGCCCTTCTGGCGGGAGTCGTCCGGGGGTGCCGGCTCGGCGCCGGTCGACGTGGCGGACGGCTGTGATGCCGACGGGGACGGCGACTGCGGCAGACTCGCCGACGCGCTGGGCGCGGACGGCGACGGCGAGGCGGAGGGGCTCCCGGTGCGGGACGGCGCCGGCCGGGGTGCCGCCGGGGCCGGGGGAGCCGCCGGGGCGCTGCCCTGCGGAGGTGTGGAGGCCGCACTGCTCGACGGGGCGTCCGGCACGCTCGCACGGATGTCGTCCGGCAGGGCGGTGTCGCGGGAAGGGCTCTCGTAGGAGAACAGCCCGCTCGCGTACCCGGCCGCCGCGACGACGGCGGCACACGCACCGGCGGTGGCGAGCAGCAGGGTGCGCCGCCGTCGCCCGGACCTGCGCATGCCGGTCCCGCCCGCGTCCGGCGCGCCGAGCTCCGCCCGTGCCGTTCCGTCGAACAGCCGCAGGTCGGTGACGCTCGGTTCGGCCGGGGCGGGAGCCGGGGGTGTCGGGCCCATCGAGACGGTGGCGGCCGGCAGTACGGCGGTCGCGTCGGAGTCGACCGGCGCCAAGGGCATCGTGGTGTCGGCAGGCGAGGTCGGCGGAGCGGCACTCCCGGCGGGCGCCGACTCCGCGTGCCGAGGTGAGGCGGTGACGCCCGGCGCCGTGTGCGGGTATGAGGCTGCGGTGCCCGTCCCCGCGTTCCGGGGCGCGGCTCCTTCGGCCGTCGGCCCCCGGCCCCGGGCAGGCGATGCCTGGGCGGGTCGGGGCCCGGCGCTGCCGTCCGCGTGGGGGACGCCCGGGGTGCCCTCCGTCGCGTCGGCCGGGGGCACGACCGGCGTCGCCTTCGCGCTGGGGTCGATCTCCACATACGGGCGGATCCGCAGCGGGTCGAAGTCCGCCGCTGCCGCCGCCTGGGCCGTACGGGCATCACGCAGGGCCTCGGCGGCTCGGTCCGTGCAGGCGCAGGCGGGGCTGTTGTCCCGCTGTCTGGGCGCGCCGCACTCCGGGCACGGGTGGCCGTTCGGCGGTTCCACGCGTCCTCCCTCCCCTCGCGAACTCCAGAGATTATCCAGATCTTCTCCACAGTGCCGTCGAGGAGCCCCCGGAAGCGCGGCTTCCAAAAGGGCCCGGCAGGCCATAACAGGTCACAGCGGTCACGATGGGAAAAGTCACAGGAGACGCGGGAGGCCGGATGGCTGGCCAGGGCCCGCGAGGATTCCCTCGCCGAGCTGCTCGGCGACTGGTGGGGACCGGACCGGCCGGCCGAACTGGAGCAGCTGGTGCGGGAGCTGAGCGGCGAACTGTGCGGATCGCGTCGCGAGCGGCCCTACCGGGTGCGCCCCTCGCGGGAGCCGGGCTGAGGCCGGGCCAGTTCCTTGCTGAACCAGTGCTCCGCGTACCGGGCGTCGTTGTGCGGCCCCGTCTCCGTGTAGCCGAGGCGGGCGTAGAGGCCGCGGGCTTCCACGAGATCGCCGCGGGTGTCGAGGATCATCCGGGTGGCGCCGAGCGCGCGTGCGGCGTCCTCGGCCGCCCGGACCAGGAGCGGCGCGCCGCCCCGGCCGCGCATCACCTCGTGCAGGAACACCCGCGTGAGCTCGGCGGTCGTGCCGTCCAGCAGCCGTACCCCCGCGCTGCCGGCCGGCTCGCCGCCGTACCGGGCGACGAGCAACAGGCCGTCCGGCGGGGCGAGGTCGGCACCCGGCCGGGCCGCGATCTCCCGCTCCAGCTCGGCCGGGTCCGTCCGGCGCCCCTCGTGCAGCAGGTACCAGCGGTCGCTGACCTCCGTGTAGTACGCCCGCCACAGTGCGGCGGCGACGGGTGAGTCGTACGGTTCCGGCGTCACGGTCCACATCACGAAACGCATTCTCCGCAGCCGCCCCGCCGGACACGCAATCGAATTGTTTCGGCCACGTGTTCGCACCCCGGTGCGACCGGGCGCCGTTTGGAGACGGGCTTTGGGGACACCCGACGGGCGAACCGGCTCGCGAGGAGAGCCGGTTGGGCCGAGAACCCGGAAGGCATTCATGTCCACTGGCCTGATCATTGCTCTGATCGTGATCGCGGCGGTCGTCATCATCGCGGCCGTCATGACCCTGCGTGCCCGAGGCCCTCGGCGGGGCCCGAGCCTGAAGCGGCGCTTCGGACCCGAGTACGACCGGGCCGTCGCCCGGCACGACGGTGACGCCAAAGCGGCCGAGCGCGAACTGACCGAACGCGTGCAGCGCCACGGCGATCTGCGCGAGCGGTCGCTGGAGCCGGCGCAGCGCGAGCAGTACGAGGCGCGCTGGACGGCCGCCCAGGAGCGGTTCGTCGACTCGCCGCGCGAGGCCGTCGCCGAGGCGGACCGGCTGCTCGCCGAACTCGCCGGTGCCCGGGGCTTCCCGGACGGCGGGCAGTACGAGGAACAGCTGGCCGCGCTGTCCGTGCACCACGCCCACCACGTGGACGGCTACCGGCGCGTGCACCGCGCGGCGCACCTGCGCGCGGAGGACGCCCGTGACGGCGGCCAGGGCACGGAAGACATGCGTGAGGCCTTCGTGGCGGCCCGCGCCCTGTTCGAGGAACTGGTGAAGCCGGCCCGCCACGACGGCGGCGACCACACCGGTGGACGGCACGACAGCGGCCGCGAGCGCGCGGCCCTGAACGGCGGCCGCAAGGCCCCGGCCCGCGGCAGTCACCTGCCCTGGGCGATGAACCGACGTCAGGCGAAGGAGAGTTGAGGCAATGACCGACATGACCCGACCGCCCGGCGACCAGACGCCGGCCGCCCCGGACGCCCGCGGCGAGAGCGCGCTGGGCACCGGCCACCGCCCGACCGCACCGGGCACGGACCGCCGCGAGACGGCCCCCGGCCCGGACCGGGGCCGCGGCGCAGGCCGTGACCTCGAAACGGACCGCGGAGCCGCACACGGCACCGACGCGGACCGCGGAGCCACGCACCGCACCGACACCGACCGCGGAGCCACGCACCGCACCGACGCGGACCGTGCCGCGGCGCACGGCACGGACGTCCCCGCCACCGACCGGAACGACCTCGACCGGAACCACCTCGACCGCAACGGCCCCGACCGGACGGGTATCGACCCGCACGGAACCGGCCGGCACGGCACCGACGCTCTGCGCGGTGAGCACGGCACCGACGCTCTCCCCGGCGAGCACGGCACCGGCACCGGCAAGGTCGGCTCCGCCAAGAACCGGGCCCACCTCCTCGCCCACGAGGAGTGCGACAAGCTCGGCTCGCAGCTGCAGCACGCCGTCGCCGGGTTCGTCGACGGGCCCCGGGCGGCCGTCGAGGAGGCCGACCACGTGCTGGAGGAGATCGCGGCCCGCTTCACCGAGGCCGTGACGCAGCACCGCCGCACCCTGCGCCACTCCTGGCAGTCCGTCGAGGGCGGCGAGAGCAGGTCCGCCTCGTCGGCCGACACAGAGCAGCTCCGGCTGGCCCTGAAGGACTACCGCGAGCTGGCGGAGAAGCTGCTGCACGTGTGACGCGGGGTGATCGCCCCCGTCAGTGATCCGCCCGGCGCTCCCGCCACTGCCGTACGACGTCCTCGACGTCGTACGGCTTCTTTCCCAGCGGGGGGCCGGGCGGCGGCTTGAACATCATCTCGCGGATCTTCACGTTGACCTCGTCGATGATCTTCCGCACGATCCGCTCCGAGGGGGCCGCGAGCGCGGCCTCCAGCGCGTCCTCCGCCTCCTTGCGCAGGGCCAGCGCCGGCGGGAGGACGGAGAAGCCCTCGCGGGCCATCTTCCGCTTGACCCACCACAGTTCGTCGTAGGTGCTCTCCATGTCAGGGGGGAGCGGCGCACCCGTGCCCGGCAGCCGGTCGAACTCCCCGCGTGCCTCCGCGTCACGGATCTGCTTGTCGACCCAGGACTCGAAGTCGACGCCCGGTGGCTTTCGCTCGGTCATGAGGCCATTGTGCCGGACACCGCGCAGCCGGGCGTTTTATCATGCGGCGGGTCAAGAACCTGGCTGACCACCAGGACGTCTCAGGAGGAGCGCACGTGCTCGAACTCACCATGGCCACCGTCGCGGAGGCGGAGGCGGGCGCCACGGCCGGCATGCTCATGGCCGACGCGCCCAGCGAGCCGGGCGCGGTGCTGCGGGTGGGCCGCGACAAGTCCGTGTGCCGGCTGAGCACGCCGGACGACTGGCTGTTCGTCTCCCGCGTCCACCTGGAGTTCCTGTGCGGGCCGGAGGGGACCTGGCAGCTCACCTGGCTGCGCGGCTCCCAGCCGGACCCGTCCTCCGAAGTGCGGCTGATGATGGGGGAGTACGCCCAGCCCCTGGCGTACGGCGGCACCGTCCCGCTGCCCCGGGGCGGCAGCGGCGAGATCATCATCCAGGACCGCACCGCCCCGCGCAGCGTCAACGTGGGCTTCTACCACGAGGCCTGACGCGAGGCAGCACGCCGTGTGACGGCAGCGCATCGCGCCGTGTGACGGCGAGCCGCCCGCCGGCTGAGGGCAGGGCATCACGTCGGGTCAGGGCCCGGGGCATGACCACGTGTGGGGGCGGGGCATGACCTCGTGGGAGGGCGGGCCTCACGCCAGGACGCGTGCCAGCGCGAACCCGTCGTAGCCCTTCATTCCCACCGTCTGGATCGCCGTGCCGCTCAGCCTCGGATGGCCGGCGATCAGCTCGATCGCCGTGCGGGTGCCCGTCACGTCCGGGGCGGTGCTGTCCGCGTCGACGACCCGGCCGCCCCGTACGACGTTGTCGAGGACGATCAGGCTGCCCGTGCTGGTGAGCCGGATCGCCCACTCCACGTAGTGCGGGTTGTTGGCCTTGTCGGCGTCGATGAAGACCAGGTCGAACGGGGGCGGGTTCTCGTCGGCCAGCTTGGGCAGCGACTCCAGGGCCGGGCCCACCCGCACCTCGACGAGGTCCTCCAGGCCCGCGCGGGCGATGTTGCGGACGGCGACCTCGGCGTGCCGGGGGTCGTACTCCAGGGAGACCAGCCGCCCGTCGGCGGGCAGGGCCCGGCCCAGCCAGATGGTGCTGTAGCCGCCGAGCGTGCCGATCTCCAGGATGTGGCGGGCGCCCTGGATCTGGGCGAGGAGCTGGAGGAGCTTGCCCTGGTTCCCGGCGACGTTGATGTGCGGAAGCCCGGCGGCGTCGCTGTCGCGCAGCGCGGCCGCCAGGGCTTCGTCGTCCGGGGCGAGGTGGGCGGTGAAATAGGCGTCGACCTCGTCCCAGACGTGCGACTCGCTCATGCACCTCTACCTTTCGTCAGCATAGTTGGCATCCCTGACTACTGGCGCTGACGAAGATAGTTGGTGCGCGGGGCGCTGTCAGTGGGTTTTCACTCGGCGTGTCGACCCGCCACCGACGGCGCCGAACCGGGCAGCGGACGCCCCGCCGACTCCGCCATGCGCCACACGGCGAAACCGCCGATCACGGCCGCGGCCATCATGTAGTACGCGGGCATCATCATGTTCCCGGTCGCGCCGATCAGGGCCGTGACCACCAGCGGGGTCGTGCCGCCGAACAGGGAGACCGAGACGTTGAAGCCGATGGACAGGGAGCCGTAGCGGACCTTCGTCGGGAACAGCGCGGGCAGGGCCGAGGGCATCGACGCCGTGAAGCAGACCAGCAGCATGCCGAGGGCACCCATGCCGAGCGCGACGGCCAGCAGGCTGCCCTGGCGGATCAGCAGCAGGGCCGGGACGGACAGCAGCAGGAAGCCCGCGCAGCCGGTGGCGATCACCGGGCGGCGGCCGACGCGGTCGGTCAGCGCGCCGACGAACGGCTGGGCGATCATCATCACGGCCATCACACCGAGGACGACGAGCAGACCGTGCGTCTCGTCGTAGTGGAGCTGGCCGGTCAGGTAGCTCGGCATGTACGACAGCAGCATGTAGTCGGTGACGTTGAAGACCAGCACCAGGCCGACGCAGAGCAGCAGCGCGCGCCACTGGCCGGTGACCATCTCGCGCAGCGGGGTCTTCGGGCGGTTGTTCTCGGCCTTCTCCGCCTCGGCCGCGAACGCCGGGGTCTCCTCCAGGCGCAGCCGGAGGTAGAGGCCGATGATGCCCATGGGGCCCGCCACCAGGAACGGGATGCGCCAGCCCCAGGAGGTCAGGTCGTCGGCCGAGAGCAGGGCGGTCATGATCGTGACCAGCCCGGCGCCGCCGATGTAGCCGGCGAGCGTGCCGAACTCCAGCCAGCTGCCGAGGAAGCCGCGCCGCTTGTCGGGGGCGTACTCGGCGATGAACGTGGAGGCACCCGCGTACTCGCCGCCGGTGGAGAAGCCCTGCACGAGGCGGGCGACCAGGAGCAGGATCGGCGCGCCGACGCCGATCGTCGCGTACGACGGGATCAGACCGATCGCGAAGGTGCCCGCCGCCATCATGATCATGGTGAGGGCGAGGACCTTCTGGCGGCCCACGCGGTCGCCGAGCGGGCCGAAGATCATGCCGCCGAGGGGGCGGACCAGGAAGGCCGCGGCGAAGGCGCCGAACGTGGACAGCAGCTGGGCTGTGGGGTTGCCCGAGGGGAAGAAGACCTTGCCCAGCGTGACGGCGATGTAGCTGTAGACGCCGAAGTCGAACCACTCCATCGCGTTGCCGAGCGCGGCCGCCTTCACGGCGCGTTTGACGAGCGCGGGGTCGGTGACGGTGGGGTCGGGGGTCTTCGCTTTGCGGGTTTTCACGAGAGAAGCGGGGGCGACGACTGAGGCAGTCGACAAGGCTCGCTCGCCTACCTTTCGACGGGGACAGGGAACCGGTCCCGCGCGGCGGCGCTGTCGTACGGGCCGAATGAGCGACGATAGGCGGATTTGCTCCGCTCACGGGCGGTACAGAAGTCGTTGCACGCTGCACGTAAACCGTTGCTGTACTGCTGCTTCTGCCCCCTCGCGAGCGGTTCCCACATGATCTTCATGTGATCCTTGTCGCTTCCGAGTGTGCAGTCGCCAAGTGATCAGCGATTGCCCGCGCCTTCTTCCCCGGGGTCGCGTGATCCCCATAGGGTTCGCGGGAGAATCCCCGCATTCTGGACATGTGGGATGAACCGCTTGGGATGAACTGCTGCGGAAGGCCGATGGGACGTGACGAAGGCGGATCACGGCGGACGACCGGCGGAGAGCTTCGGAGCGACGGCCGTCGACGGGGTCCGCACACGCCTGCGCGCCGCCCGTCTCGGGCTGTGGCTGATCGCCGCCGTCCTCGCCGCCCGGCAGGTGGCCGCGGTCCTCGCCACCCCGCGCGGTGAGCGGCTGACGGACCTGGAGACCTGGGTCGGCCCGAACGGCGTGCTCCACGTCAACGGCTCGCTCTACGACTCCACCCGCTTCACGGGCACGCCCTTCTCGGGCCTCGCCCTCAAACCCCTCACCCGCTCGGCCGAACAGGCCCTCGGCTGGGGCTGGACCTTCGGCACCCTGCTGCTCGTGGTCGCCCTCGGCCTGACCGCCGCCCGCGCCCTGCCCCAGCCGGTCAGCCGCCGCACGTCACTACTGGCCGCGCCGGTCGCCGTCAGCCTGCTGATGCTGTCCCTGCCCGTGCGCAGCACCCTGTCGCTCGGCCAGACCAGCATCATCCCGGTCCTGCTCGTCCTGCTGGGCTGCTTCACCGTCCACGGCCAACGGACCAGCGGCCTGCTGATCGGCGTCGCGGCGGCGCTCCAGCCCACGCTGCTGCTGTTCACGCCCCTGCTGTGGTGCACCGGCCGCAGACGCGCCGCGCTCGCCACCGGCGTCACCTTCGCCGCCTGCACCGGGCTCGCCTGGGCGGCGATGCCGCACGACTCCTCCCGGTACTGGATCCACCACCTGGCGGGCGCCGGCCTCGGCGGCCGGGCCGACGACCTCGCCAACCAGTCCCTGCACGGCGCCCTGCTCCGGCTCGGCCTGGACGGCCCCGCCGAGGTCGCGCTCTTCCTGTCGCTCGGCGCGGCCGTCGCCGTCCTCGCCCTGCGCCGGGCCGTGCACTGCTTCCGGGACGGCCGGCCGCTGCTCGCCGTCGCGATCACCGGCTGTGCCGCGATCGTCGTCTCGCCCACGGCCTGGCAGCACCAGCTGCTGTGGGTGCTGCTCGCGGTCGTCGGCCGGGTCGGCACCCGCGCCTCGGACCGCTACGTCTGGCCGGTCGCCGTCATCCTCGTCATGACCCTGCCGGCCAGGATGCTGCTGCCGGACATGGCGCTCCTGCGGCCGCTGCGCGACAACGTCGTCCTGCTGGCCGCCCTCGCCGCCGCCACCGCCGTGCCGTTCCTCTCCCGCTCCTCGCCCGCCTACCGCTCACCGGAACCGCCCGCCTACGCGCCCACCACCCCGGCCCGCTTCCGGCACGTGCCGCTGATGCCGTTCCTGCGCCGGGTCCTCACCAGGCCCAACCTCCTCCTGGAACTGCTCCTCCTGCGCGTCACCTACGCCGCCTACTCCCAGGTCCGCCTCGCCGCGGGCGGCGGCAGCAACTCGGCGGGGCGGGCGGAGGCGGAGGAGCACGGCAGGCAGGTCTACGACGTCGAACGCGCCCTGCGCCTCGACTTCGAGCGCCGGCTCAACCACACCGTCGTCACGATCGACTGGCTGCGCGACGCCCTCGACTTCTACTACACGTCGTTCCACTTCGTGGCCCCGCTGGCGGTCCTGGCGGTCCTCTACGGGCGCCACCCCGGCGACTACCGCTGGGCCCGTTCCGCACTCGGCCTCGCCACGCTGCTCGCCCTGGTCGGATTCTGGCTCTACCCCCTCGCCCCGCCCCGACTGATGCCGACGCTCGGCTTCATCGACACCGTGCACGGCACCCAGGACTTCTCACAGCCCGACTACGGCACGCTCACGCACCTGACCAACCAGTACGCGGCCATGCCGTCCCTGCACTTCGGCTGGGCGCTGTGGTGCGGCCTCGTGATCGCGGTCCTGGCGTCACGTTGGTGGGTCAGGGCGCTGGGCCTGCTGCATCCGCTGCTCACCGGAGTCTCGATCGTGGCGACCGGCAACCACTGGGTGCTGGACGCGACCGGGGGAGCGGTGGTGGTCGCGGTGGGCTTCGGGCTCACGTACGTCCTCCAGGGGCCGCGGGCGCGCACGGTGACGGCGGCCGCCGTCAGCCGCTCGTCGTGGCCAGCTTCGCCGCGAAACCGAGGAACAGGGCTCCCGCCCCGGTCGTCAGGCCCGCCGACAGCTTCCGGCGGCGGCGGAACTGGGTGGCGAGATAGGTACCGCCGAGGATCAGCGCGGTCACGTACGCGACGCTGATGAGCTGGTAGACGAGTGCGAGCAGGGCGAAGGACAGACCGGGATAGGCGTAGCCGGGGTCGACGAACTGCACGAAGAAGGAGATGAAGAACAAGATCGCCTTCGGGTTGAGCACGGTGATCACCAGCGAGCGCCGGAACAGCCGCCCGCCCGTGGACGGCTCCGGGGCCGCGGGATCCTCGCCGCCCCTCTCCTCGCGGCGTCGCCACATCGCCCAGGCCGCCCGCATCATGCCCACGGCGATCCAGGTCAGATAACCGGCCCCGGCGTACTTCACGATGGCGAACAGCAGCTCGTTGGCCTGGAGCAGCGAAGCGAGTCCGGCGGCCGTCGCCAGCATGAGCAGGGTCTCGCCCAGGAACACCCCCGCGGCGGCCCGGTATCCGGCCCTGACTCCCAGCCGTGCGGCGACCGACAGTGTGAACAGGGAGCTCGGTCCCGGCAGCACGATGATCAGCAGCGCACCCAGGGCGTAGGTGAGAAGGTTCTCCACTCCCAGCATTCCGGCACCTTCCTCTTCGCCCCCGGGGGCCCGCCCGGGTCGGACGGGCCCCCGGGGGATCACGGCTATCCGACGTTGTTTCCCGTGCGCACGTTGTGGGCGCTCACCATCTCGTCCACCTCGCTGATGCGCTCCAGCGCGTACCTCTCGCTGATGTGGGTGAAGTTGTCCGCCCAGAACGCTCCCAGTTCGTCGATGTCGAGCAAATCCTGGTCACCGAACCTGGCGGACATCTCCTCGCGTTGTTCGCGCGTCACCGTGATGCCCAGAGCGGCCAGGTAGCCGTCGATCTCGGTGCTGCTCTTGAAGAAGTTCGGCCGCTCGTAGTCGACCAGCAGATCCCACGCCGGGCTGTTCGGCAGCGGAATGAAACGTGAGAACTCGACCGAGGAGAGTTCGACCTCGCCCAGCATCTGCCCGATGCCGGAGATGGTGCGATCCAGCGTCTCCGGCCGCTCTCCCGGAGCGCCGGCGATGTACGAGGCGTGGACCGAGATATCCGCCTCGTTCAGCATGCGGATGGCTTCGAGGTTGGTTTCACCCGTCGTCTTGTTCTTCCGCTGCGCCTCGAGCATTTCGGGGTCGGCAGCGTCGAGTCCGATGTTGGCACGCGTGACGCCGAGACGCCGGAGCTTGTCGACGTTGTTGCGCTTGGTCAGCCCGAGGGCGCGGGCGTAGACCATGACCTGCAGTTCACCGTCGTCGATACGGCGTTTCAGGTGCGGCGGGGTGGCGTCGATGAGGGCGTCCACGTAGCGGGGGCTGGCGGTGAAGCTGTCGTAGACCTCGAAGAACAGGTTGATTCCGTGCTCGCGGTTGTACTGGTCTACCGATTTCCAGAATCCGCGCGGATCCCCCGTGTTGACGGTCAGATCGGCGATGGAGCAGTAGGTGCAGCGCTTGTACCCATTCTCGCAGCCACGTGCGTTGTTCACCGTGATGGGCCGCACCTCCTGGCCGTGGAGATGCCCGAACTGCGTGCGGTAGTTGTCGGCGTAGACGTCGAGCACGTCGTCGATGAAGGACAGGTCCGGAATGGTGTTGCGCAGCGACAGTGCGTACTTCGGCGCGGGGTTGCGGCGAATGCGGCCCTCGTGCCGGTAGGCGAGCGAGGACACCTCGGACACACCGGTGCCGTCGGCCAGAGCGCGGACCAGTTCCACGAACGGGATCTCGCCTCCGTCGTTGGCTATCACATAGTCGATCTGCGGCCTGTTGCGCAGGATCGTCTCGGGAAGGAAAATCGCGTGGTCGTCGCCCAGGACGACCTTCGCCCCGCCCGCCTTGGCGGTCTCCGCGATCTTCAGGGCCTCCGAGTACGTCGGTGTCAGCGCGCTGATCCCGACGACGTCGGGCGCGAAATCACGAACGGCCTGCCGCACGGTCTCGGTATTGCTGATGCCGCCGTCGACGACCCGGATGTCGACCCGGCTGCCCAGGGCCTCCCGCGTGGCCGTGGCGAGCTGGACCACGCCGATGTGCGGGTAGCAGGCGTAGTTCGAGGCGTTCCTGTTGGCCGTGGGGTTGGGGGCGTTCGCGAGCAGTACCTTCAACGTCATCTCATCACCTGGCACTGAGGGAGCGAAGCGACGGGCCGGCAGCAGTCCCGCCGCATGGACGGATCATGAACGGTTGCATGCGGGAAGTGACTGTAGAAGGCACCTATCGGCCAGTCGGGGCTGAAACCGGATGGCCCGATTCCATTCGGTCAGAGAGGGGGAAGATCAAGACACCTGAGTGGCGCGCGGCTCGCGAGCGGATTCGGTCCTGCATTCGAACCACACGGTCTTCCCGCCCCCCGACCCCAGCGACACGCCCCACTTGTCGGTCATCGCGTCCAGCAGGAGCAGTCCCCGGCCGTTCTCGGACTCCGCGTCCGGCGTGTCGGGTGTGCGGGGCAGTTCGTCACTGCCGTCCGTGACCTCCACCCGTACGCCCATGCGCTGCCGCAGCAGCAGCAGTGCGCAGCGCCGGTCCGGGACGTGCCGTACGACGTTGGCGAGCAGCTCGGTCACGCCCAGCTCCACGGCGTCCGAGAGGTCGGGCATGTCCCACCCGCCGAGGAACGAGCGGACGATGCGGCGGATGTGCCGGGGGGCGTGGTCACCGACGGTGAGGCGCATCGAGTACTGGGCGGGAAAGTATTCGTTCACGGGACGAGGTTGACGTGCGGTGACTACCCTCGGCTACAGAACGGATACAACCGGTTCTGTTGTGGACCGAGTTGCGTGAGAGGGGCTTTCGCCGTGACCCACATCAACTCCCTCGACCCGGGTGCGTCGCCGCTCGACTACTACGGCTTCGAGCTGCGGCGGCACAGGGAGGCCGCCGGGCTGACACAGCGGCAGTTGGGGGACATCCTCAACTACACGGGCTCCTTGGTGGGCCAGATCGAGACCGCCAGAAAACTTCCGACGCCCGAGTTCAGTGAACGGGCGGATGCGGCGCTGGGCACGGACGGTATGTTCTCCCGCCTCGTCGAGTTGGTGCTGCGGAGTCGGCTTCCGGCGTGGTTCCAGCAGGTGGCTGAGCTGGAGGGGCGGGCGACGGAGATCAGTACGTTCCAGACCCATGCCATCCACGGCCTCCTGCAGACTCCCCAGTACGCACGTGCCGTTCTCGGAGTGCTGGACGACACCGACCTGGAAGACCGCACTGCCGTCCGGTTGGCTCGACAGCGCATCCTGGAGAAGGGGCAGACCGCGGTCCTCTGGATGGTCATCAGCGAGTCCGTCCTGTACCAGGAGGTAGGCAGTCGGGAGACCATGCGGGGGCAACTGGCTCATCTGTTGGCCTTCGAGCGCATCCCCGCGGTCAACATCCAGATCTTGCCGTTCTCTGCCGGCGCGCATGCAGGAATGCAAGGCTCGTTCACCCTCTTCCGGTTCGCGAGCGACGCGGCCATCGTCTACACGGAGGGCTACGGCAGCGGGCATCCGACCGCCAATCCGGACACCGTCAGGGACTGCTCGCTCCGTTACGATCATCTGCAGGCCGCCGCGCTCTCCCTCAGGGATTCGGCGGAGTTGATCCGGCGATTGATGGAGGAACGCTATGGCGAGCAACGCGCTTCCGGCGGGGACTCAGTGGCGTAAGTCCAGCTATAGCGGCGATCAAGGCGGCGAATGCGTCGAATGCGCGCCGATCGGAGCCCTGGCCTGGCGCAAGTCCACGTACAGCGGCGACCAAGGCGGCCAGTGCCTCGAAGTCGCCGAAACCCCGAAGGCGACCGTCGCCATACGCGACAGCAAGACCCCGGCGGGACCGAACCTCACCCTCGACCCCGCCGCCTTCACCACCTTCGTCAACTGGGCGTCTACAACCGCTGAATGATAGTGCCGGTGGCCAAGCCGCCCCCCGCGCACATGGTGATCAGCGCGAACTCCTTGTCCGCGCGCTCCAGTTCGTGAAGCGCCGTCGTGATGAGCCGGGCCCCGGTCGCCCCCACCGGGTGCCCGAGCGCGATCGCGCCGCCGTTGACGTTCACCTTCGACAGGTCCTGGTCGAAGACCCGCGCCCAGCTCAGCACGACGGACGCGAACGCCTCGTTGATCTCCACGAGGTCGATGTCCTTCAGCGACATCCCGGCCTTGCCCAGCACCGCGTTCGTCGCGTCGATCGGGCCGTCGAGGTGGAAGTGCGGGTCGGAACCGACCAGCGCCTGGGCCACGATCCGGGCCCGGGGCCTCAGCTTCAGCGCCCGGGCCATCCGCTTCGACGCCCACATGATCGCCGCCGCCCCGTCGGAGATCTGCGACGAGTTCCCGGCCGTGTGCACCGCCGTCGGCATGATCGGCTTGAGGGCGGCCAGTCCCTCCGCCGTCGTGTCGCGCAGGCCCTCGTCCTTGTCGACCAGGCGCCACATGCCCTGCCCGGCGTGCTGCTCCTCCTCGGTCGTGGGGACCTGGACCGCGAACGTCTCCCGTTTGAAGCGCTCCTCCGCCCAGGCGTGGGCGGCCCGTTCCTGGGAGGCGAGGCCGAGTGCGTCGACGTCCTCGCGGGTCAGGCCGCGGTGGCGGGCGATGCGCTCGGCCGCCTCGAACTGGTTGGGCAGGTCCACGTTCCACTCGTCGGGGAACGGCTTGCCCGGCCCGTGCTTCGAGCCCGACCCCAGCGGCACCCGGGACATCGACTCCACCCCGCAGGAGATGCCGACGTCGATCACACCGGCCGCGACCATGTTGGCCACCATGTGCGAGGCCTGCTGGGAGGACCCGCACTGCGCGTCCACGGTCGTCGCGGCCGTCTCGTAGGGGAGCCCCATGGTCAGCCAGGCCGTGCGCGCGGGGTTCATGGACTGCTCGCCGGCGTGGGTGACCGTACCGCCGACGATCTGCTCGACGCAGTCCGCGGGGATGCCGGTGCGGCCGAGGAGTTCGCGGTAGGTCTCGCCCAGGAGGTAGGCGGGGTGCAGATGGGCGAGCGCGCCGCCGCGCTTGCCGATGGGGGTGCGTACGGCTTCGACGATCACGGGTTCGGCAGCCATGGGTGCGGGTCCTCTCCGGGAGGCTCAGCGGAACTAGTACGCGTTCTAGTTCTGTATGCAGTGTGCTGAGGGTCTCTCGGTGACCGCAATAGTCGTGCGGGCAATTGGCGGGCCCGTGCCTCTTGCTACTTGTAGAACCCGTTACTACCGTCACCGCAACTCCGCACAGCTGATGGGCCGTCAGACCGATGAGTCGGTACGAAGGGTGGGAGCCGCCCATGCACTGTCCCGCGCTGCCCGACGGGTTCGACTTCACTGACCCCGACCTGCTGCACAGTCGTGTGCCCCTGCCGGAGTTCGCCGAGCTGCGCCGGGCCGAACCGGTCTGCTGGGTGCCGCAGCCGGCCGGTCTCGCCGGCTTCCAGGACGAGGGCTACTGGGCCGTCACCCGGCACGCCGACGTCAAGTACGTCTCCACACACCCGGAGCTGTTCTCGTCGTCCCTCAACACGGCGATCATCCGCTTCAACGAGCACATCGAGCGTGACGCCATCGACGCGCAGCGGCTGATCCTGCTGAACATGGATCCCCCGGAGCACACCCGGGTCCGGCAGATCGTGCAGCGCGGTTTCACGCCCCGGGCGATCCGGGCACTGGAGGACCGGCTGCGGGCGCGGGCCCAGGGCATCGTCGCGTCCGCCCGCGCGCACACCGGGCCGTTCGACTTCGTCACCCAGGTCGCCTGCGAACTGCCCCTCCAGGCGATCGCCGAGCTGATGGGCGTCCCCCAGGAGGACCGGGACAAGATCTTCGACTGGTCCAACAAGATGATCGCCTACGACGATCCCGAGTACGCCATCACCGAGGAGGTCGGCGCCGAGTCGGCCACGGAGATCATCGCCTACGCGA
The DNA here is from genome assembly GCF_042262425.1 of Streptomyces sp. NPDC056373. Taxonomy (NCBI): domain Bacteria; kingdom Bacillati; phylum Actinomycetota; class Actinomycetes; order Kitasatosporales; family Streptomycetaceae; genus Streptomyces; species Streptomyces sp. NPDC056373. Next base: position 131,279 of record NZ_JBHJPX010000004.1, on the reverse strand, counting down.
TGAACATGGCCGCCGACCGCAAGCAGTGCCCCGCCCACGACATCGTCACGCAGCTCGTCGCGGCGGAGGACGAGGGCAACCTCAGCTCCGACGAGTTCGGCTTCTTCGTCCTGATGCTGGCCGTCGCGGGCAACGAGACCACCCGCAACGCCATCACCCACGGCATGCACGCCTTCCTCACCCACCCCGACCAGTGGGAGCTGTACAAGAGCGACCGGCCGGAGACGGCGGCGGAGGAGATCGTGCGCTGGGCGACCCCCGTCGCCGCCTTCCAGCGCACCGCCACCCAGGACACCGAACTCGGCGGCAAGCGCATCCGCAAGGGCGACCGGCTGGGGCTGTTCTACGCCTCGGCCAACCACGACCCCGAGGTCTTCGACGACCCGGACACCTTCGACGTCACCCGCGATCCCAACCCGCACCTCGGGTTCGGCGGCGGCGGCCCGCACTACTGCCTCGGCAAGTCCCTCGCCGTGCTGGAGATCAACCTCATCTTCAACGCGATCGCCGACGCGATGCCCGGGCTGAGGCTGGTCGGGGACCCGCGCCGGCTGCGGTCGGCCTGGATCAACGGGGTGAAGGAGCTGCCGGTGAGCACCGGCTGACGGAGAAACCCCGCCGGCGGAGCGGAGTTCACAGCGGCGTTCTCGCCGAGCACATCCACGGCAGCCGGGAGATCAGCCAGCCGTCGCCCAGGGGGGCTCCTTCGGCGGTGAGCAGGATTCCCGAACGCGCCCGCACGGCGTCCGTCAGCGCCGTTCCGCGCGGTGCGTGATCCTCGGCCACGGCCTGCGCGAGTGCCGTGAGAGCGGCTCTGGCACGGCGTACCGCGCACCTCTGGGGGTGGACGGCCCACACCTCGCGGTCCGATGCCGCCCGGCGCAGGTGAGCGAACGAGACCAGCCCACAGTCCGTCGGCGTGAGGACGGGACCCGTACCCCGCAGGAAGCGCGCGAACCGGTCCTGCGGCGCCAGCACCGCCAGCGCGCCACCGGGGCCCGGCGCCAGCCCTGCTTTGTCGGCCTCCTCGACGACCGAGCGCCCGAGCGCGCGCCAGCGGGGTTCCTCGTCCGGGGCGACGGCCAGCGCGCTCACGCCGAGGGCCGTCGCCGCCTCGACGATCCTGCGGGCCAGCACGTCCCCGTCCGGTGCCCAGCTCAGCGCGGGCGCCCCGGCCCTGACGAAGGGAAGCAGACAGGGGAGCCGGGCGGCTCGGTACACCGGCAGGGCCCTGCGGGCGTCCTCCGTGTCGCTGTGGCCGACGACCGCCGCGTGTCCTGCGCAGACCACGGTCCGGGCGACCTCCGGCGCCTCGTCGTAGACGTGCCACTCGGCGGCGTCCGGGCGGGCCCTTCGGATCCGTTCCAGCTGGCCGAGGAGGGCCGCTCCCCAGTCCGTGCGCGGTCCGGTCAGCGGCGCGACGACGGCGATGCTCGGTCTGGCCACCCGGTCAGCCCCAGATCAGTGAGTCGCCGCTGGTCACGACAGCCCGGGTCTCGGTCGCGGGCGCCGCGGCGCTCTGCACGCCACCGAGGACGAGGGCTGCGGCGAGAAGCGCGAACAGGCCACGGAGCAGATGAGAAGCGGACATGGGGTCCCCCTGGATGATCGTCGCTCGACGGGCGTCGAGTCGCTGGTCGGTCGGTGCGTGGTCGGCGGCGGCCGCTGGGCGATCATCATGTTCCGGCGGAGCCGTCCGCGGCCATCCGCAGGGCGTTCCGGCACCGGCCATGGCCAGGGGCGGACGGCCGGCGGAGCACGGTGGGCGGCAGCCCGTCGCTGTCCGTTCCGTCATCGGTACGGCGATCCGAAGGCCGGTCCGAATGGCGGACCACGGGTTTCCCGCTGCGGGGGACCGTTCCTAAGATCCCCGAGGGAGTGCTTCACGGGGGACAGCGCTCATCACTCAGTAGGGGGACCCATTCCGGTGGACGTGCGTGCCCGAGCCCAGGAGCTCTACCGCCTCGCTCTCGACAACGCGGACTGGAACCCGCAGACCCTCACCGAACACCGCGGCTGGAGCGGGAGCGAGCTCGCCGGCGCACTCCAGCTGCTCGGTGAACTCGGCCTGCTGGTGCCGTCGTCGGGCCACCACAACGGCTGGATGGCCCTCGCCCCGGACACCGCACTGCGCAAGCTGCTTCTCGACGAGGAACAGCACACGGACGCCCTGCTGAGCGCCGTCCGGCAGACCCGCTCCGCGCTCGCCCAGGTGTTAGCGGACTTCCAGCCGGTGTACGCCCGGGAGTTGGCCTCCGTTCAGATGGAGGTGGTCAATGGTATGGCCAATGTATCCGCCGTTCTGGAGGACGCCTCACGGCGAGCGGAGGAGGAAGTGCTGTCCCTGCACCCCGGCCGCCCGCTGCCCGCGGAGATGGTGGAGGCGGGGCTCGAACGCGACCGGCTCGTGCTGGGCCGCGGCGTGCGCATGCGGACGATCCATCTGCGCTCGGCGGCCTCCGCCCCCCACATGACGGCGTATCTGCGGCGGCTGAACGGCGCGGGCGCCCAGGTCCGCACCGCGCACACCCTGCCCATGCGGCTCATCGTGGTGGACGGCTCGCTGGCGATCGTGCCGGCGTCCCGGACCGCGGACGGGGAGATCGCCGCCATCGTGCTGCGCGGCGAGACGCTGGTCGGGGTGTTCCGGGAGATCTTCCAGCACAGCTGGGAAAGCGCCGCCGTCCTGACCGAGTCGGCGACCGACAGCCCCGAGGGCGACTGGCGCCCGACCGGCCGCCACCGTGAGCTGGTGCGGATGCTCGGGGGCGGACTCACCGACGAGGCGATGGCCCGCAAGCTCGGGGTCTCCGAGCGCACGGTCCGCCGCCTCGTCTCCGAACTGACCGAACGGCTAGGAACGGCCAGCCGGTTCCAGGCCGGTGTCTGTGCGGTCCGGCTCGGCTGGCTCGACGACTGACGTCTGCCGCGGGGCGGCCGCGCTGCGGCCCCACGCCGTGCCCGCGAGCACGAGGAGCGCGCCCAGCAACCCCAGCCAACCCGGCCGGTCCCCCGCGAGGGTGACCCCCACGACGGCGGCCCACACCGGCTCGGTGCCCAGCAGCAGGCTCACCCGGGAGGGCGACGTACGGCGTACGGCCCACATCTGCACGAAGAACGCGAACAGGGTGCAGAAGACCGACAGGTAGAGCAGCCAGAGCCAGTCCCCGGCGTCCAGGTCCGCCGCGGCGGCCCACGCGGTGCTGCCGGTGCCGGGCAGTGTGGACAGCACCGCGAACACCGCGACCGCGCTGCCCAGTTGCACCGTGGTCATCGACATCGAGTCCGCGCCCTGCACCGACCGCATGCGCGACATCGCCAGCACGTGCACGGTACGGGCCACGGCCGCGCCCAGCATCAGCAGATCACCGAGGGACGGCGCGGTGAACCCGGCGCCCTGCGTGAGGAGCACCACACCCAGCACCGAAAGACCCGCCGCCGCCAGGAACGCCCCGGAGGGCCGCCTGCCCGTGATCCGGCTCTCCGCGAGCGGCGTGAAGATCATGGTGAGGCTGATGATGAGCCCGGCGTTGGTCGCCGAGGTGTGCACGACGCCGTACGTCTCCAGCAGGAAGATCCCGGACAGAATCAGCCCGAGGACGCCGGCCCCCCGCAGCTGCGCCCCGTCCAGCGCCCTGAGCTTGCGCCACCCGGTGCCGACCAGGACCGGCAGCACCACACCGAACCGCAGGACGAGCACGGCCAGCACGGTCTGTGCCGTGGTGACCTCCTTGGCGGCGAGATAACTGGAGCCCCACACCACCGCCACCAGCAGGACGGGCAGATCGGTCAGCCAGGCGCGGCGGGCCGCTTTGACGGTCATGGGGGGCTCCTAGGGCAGCGGACGGTGGAAGTCGGGAGGGAGGGCTCAGCGCGCCGTGTAGGCGATCACCAGCACGTCGCGGTGGGCGGCGCGTTCGGGGTCCACCGGGTGCACCGGGGTCACCGAGTGCAGCGTGCGGCGGTCGTCACCCAGCAGCAGGTCACCGGGCTCGGACAGGGTAGCTGTGATCAGGTGTTCGCCCGCGTCGGTCCAGACGGCGCTCTCACCGCCGGTGACGTTGCTGCGGCCGATGAGCAGCGAGGTGATGAAGGTGACACCGTCCCGGTGCCGGCCCTCGGGCGCGGGCTGACCCTGCTGGTCGGCGGAGGCGCTGATGCGGTACGGGTGCAGTTTCACGTTCCATGACGCCGTGCCGTCGACGTCGGTGAAGATCCGGCCGAGTTCGACGATGACGGACCGCAGCAGCGGGTCACCGGTGAAGGACTCCGTCAGCGGGTCGAAGACACGCTCGATGCCGCCGTTGAGCGGATTGATGTCCGACTCCTGACGGTAGGGCGCGTGCGGCAGCAGGGTGAGGGCGCCCGCGGCCGGGTCGAGCTCGAACTGCCCGTAGCGGCGGTACCGGTACGTGCCCCCGTCGGCCATGTACGTGTCGAGGGTGAGCTCGTCCCAGTGGGCGGCGAACCGCGCCCAGTCGGAGGCGCCGACACCGGCGAGTGCGGAGAGCCGTGCCGAGGGCATCAGATGACCGCCGCGCCCGGCGAGGGCGTTGACGGCGTCGTCGGCGGCGGGGTGACGGGTGGCGGCAGTGGTCATGGCGTACTCCGTAGGTGAAACCGCGGGTGGAAACCACGGGTGGGGTCCGCGGGTGGGACCCGCGAAGGAAAGAGGAGGGTGCGAGCAGGGGGAGCGGAGGGTCAGACGGTGGCGAGGACCGGGGCGGCCGCAGGGGCGAACGGCGCCGACTCCGCGCTGATCGACCGCTCCTCCCAGGCCTCCCGGTCGCGCAGATACAGCGGCGCTCCGACGGTGATGGAGCGCGTGTCGGCACCGCCGCTGCGCAGCCGCCAGGTCACGGACCCGGTGGTGCGGGCGGCGCAGGCCTCGATGAACACCTGCGTGGCGAGCCGCAGTTCGCCGAACCAGCGGCCTTCGAGGGCCTCACGGGTCCAGACCTGCTCCAGATGCCGCTTCTCGCGGATGAGTTCGGCGTCCAGGCAGGCGCTCTCGATGTGCCGGTAGCCGCTGAGCAGGAGCCAGGCGGCGGGCATCTCCCGGATCTCGAGGACCTTCTCGCCGTGGTCGAGGTGCTCCAGGCCGGAGTAGCGGCCGAGTCCGTACGCGCCGACCCTCCGGTTGAGGCGGTCGATCAGCCCGGTCAGGGGCAGCGGCTCTCCGTCGAGAGCGACGGGCCGTCCCTGCTCGAAGGTGACGGTGAGGGTGTCGGTGTCGCCGGGGAGGGCGGTCGGCCGGCTCCAGGTGTACATCTCCTCGGGGACCTCGTGGAGTTCGGGGTCGTCGAGGATGCCCGACTCGAACTCGCGGCACCACAGGTTGGAATCGCCGCTGACGATCCGACCGGCGAGCAGATCGATCCCGGCGTCGCGCAGTTCGGCCAGCTTGTCGTCGCGCGTGACGGGATCGAGGTCGTAGGGGCTGCCGAACACGCCCTCGTAACCGAGCAGCGTCAGCGCTCCGTTGAGCCGGCGCAGGGTGTTCTGGGAGCGGTTGGCGGTGTGCAGCACGGCCTGCGCGCCGAGCCCACGGGCCAGTTCGACCGCGCTGTGGGCGATCAGCGGGCGGCTCAGCGTGGAGCTGACGGGGTGGATTCCGAGGTACACGGCCTGGGCGGCGATCGCGGGAGCGACGTACTGTTCGGCGAACTCGGCCCGCCGGTGGAGGATGTGGATCGTCGCGCCGAGCGCCTCGGCGACCTGGCGTTTGTAGCCACTGGACTCGTCCTCGCCGATGTCCACGCTCACGGCGTGCACCTCACGGATGCCCATCCGCCGCAGCCGCAGCAGCAGATACGAACTGTCCAGCCCGCCGCTGAACAGCGTCACGACGGGGAGGTCCGGGTCCAGGGAATCGAGCTGCGAGAAGGAACGTATGAGCGGGGAACGCATGGCCTCTCCAACCTCTGCACTGATCACAGCGAGGAGACTTCCGTGCGGACCCCCGGCCCGACAATGTGTCTCGGCAGTCCGCGCCCGGCCATGACCGGACCCGGACGCGGATCCCGATGCCGGTCACGGGCGAGGGGCGCCCTCAAGATCGCCCCATGGGAAAGGCGGCGGCCCAGGGGATCAGAGGCCGCCGCCTTGAGGTCCAGAGGAACAGCTCCTGCGGCTGCCCGCAAAGCCCTCTCTTGCTAGAAGTGGCCGTATCCGGGACGAAGGTTTCGGCGGTGACCTGGTGCGGTCTCCACGACCTCGCTTCGTAGGTGACCCGGGTCACGTGGGGCGCTTCACTCCTGCGGCGCCTCGAACGTGACCGGCGCCTCGAAGGCCGCCCGGCGCGTGGCCCGGCGCAGCGCCCTGAGGACCGCGGGTCCCACGACGAGGGTCAGCACGAGCGTGACGAGGGCCCGGCCCAGGTCCCAGCCGAGCGAGGTGGCGACGCAGTACGCGACGAAACGGGCCAGGTTCTCGGCGAGCGGCGCCTGCGGGTCGAAGGCCACGTTCGAGGCGAGAGCGCCCATGAAGGGCCAGCCCGCCATGTTCATCACCGTGCCGTAGGCGAACGCGGCGAGGAAGCCGTAGGCCGCGAGTATCGCGAGTTCCGCCCGCCCGCGCAGCCGGTCCGGGCCGGGCAGCAGGCCCGCCCCCATGGCGAACCATCCCAGCGCCAGCATCTGGAACGGCATCCAGGGGCCGACCCCGCCCGTGAGCAGCGCGGACGCGAACATGGTCACCGAGCCGAGGACGAACCCGAAGCCCGGGCCCAGCACCCGGCCGCTCAGCACCATCAGGAAGAACATCGGCTCGATGCCCGCGGTACCGGCCCCGATCGGCCGCAGGGCCGCACCCGTGGCGGCCAGCACGCCCAGCATCGCGACCGCCTTCGGGCCCAGCCCGGCCTCCGAGATCGCCGCGCCCACGACCGCCACGAGCAGCACCAGCAGGCCCGCGAAGAGCCACGGCGCGTCCTGCGCGTGCGCGCTGATCCGCGAGGTGGGCGGGGCGAGGAAGGGCCAGCCGAAAGCGGCCACGCCCACCGCGCTGACCAGGGCCAGGGCGGCGAGGGAGCGGGGGCCGAGGCGGACGGCCCGGGCTTGCCTCCGGGTGTTCACGAGCGGGCTCCGGAGTGCAGCGCCGCGCGGACCTGGGAGACCGTGAGCCAGTGCTGCGGGGCCAGGATCTTGGTGACCTGCGGGGCGAAGGACGGGGAGGAGACGACGACGTCGGCCGTCGGCCCGTCCGCGATCACCTCGCCCTCGGCCAGCAGCACCACCCGCTGGGCGAGCTCGGCCGCGAGTTCCACGTCGTGCGTGGCCAGGACGATGGCGTGCCCCTCGGCGGCCAGCTCGCGCAGTACCGCCACCAGCCGGGCCTTCGCCGCGTAGTCCAGGCCCCGGGTGGGCTCGTCCAGCAGGAGCAGCGGGGGCCGGGCCGTCAGCACCACGGCCAGGGCCAGCGCGAGCCGCTGCCCCTCCGAGAGGTCCCGGGGGTGGGTGCCGTCGGTGACCCCGGGCAGCAGCTCGCAGACCAGGGCACGGCAGGTGCCGGGGGCGGCGCCCGCGTCCTTGTCGGCCGCCGCGCACTCGGCGGCGACGGTGTCGGCGCAGAGCAGGTCGCGAGGCTCCTGGGGGACCAGGCCGACCTTGCGGACGAGGTCCTTGGGGGCGGTGCGGTGAGGTGTGGCTTCGCCGAGGCGCACGGTTCCGGAGCTTGGCCTCATGAGGCCGACCAGGGAGTTGAGCAGGGTGGATTTCCCGGCGCCGTTGCGGCCCATGAGGGCGACGATCTCGCCGGGGGTGATGGTGAGGTCGATGTGGTTGAGGGCTTGGTTGCGGGCGCGGGTGACCGAGAGGGCTCGTACCTCGCCCATGGGGGCGGGGGGTGCCTCATGTCGGCGCGTGCGGGTTGTCCGTGGTTGATCGCGCAGTTCCCCGCGCCCCTTGGGAGCGGCGTTCTCCAGCTGTTGTTTCAGAGGTCCTGCCTTGCGGCGGGCGTTGCGGACCGTCAGGGGCAAGGGGGTCCAGGCCGCCAGGCGGCCCAGAGCCACCACCGGGGGGTACACCGGGGACACGGCCATCACCTCGGCCGGGTCGCCCAGGATCGGGGGTGCGCCCGGGGACGGGAGGAGGACAACCTGGTCGGCGTACTGGATGACGCGTTCCAGGCGGTGTTCGGCCATGAGGACGGTCGTGCCGAGGTCGTGGACGAGCCGCTGGAGGACCGCCAGCACCTCCTCGGCGGCCGCCGGGTCGAGCGCGGAGGTCGGCTCGTCCAGGACCAGGACGCTCGGGTGCGGGGTGAGGACCGAGCCGATCGCGACGCGCTGCTGCTGGCCTCCGGAGAGCGTGACGATCGGACGGTCCCGCAGGTCGGCGAGGCCGAGCAGGTCGAGCGTCTCCTCGACCCGGCGGCGCATCACGTCCGGGGCGAGGCCCAGAGACTCCATGCCGTAGGCGAGTTCGTCCTCGACGGTGTCGGTGACGAAGTGGGAGAGCGGGTCCTGGCCCACCGTGCCCACGACGTCGGCCAGTTCGCGCGGCTTGTGCGTGCGGGTGTCACGGCCCGCGACCGTGACCCGGCCGCGCAGGGTTCCGCCGGTGAAGTGCGGGACGAGTCCGCCGACCGCGCCCAGGACGGTGGACTTGCCCACGCCGGACGGGCCCGCCAGCAGGACCAGTTCGCCTTCCGGGACCTCGAAGTCGATGCCCCGCACGGTGGGTTCGGCGGCCCCGTCGTAGGTCACGGAGACATCCTCGAAGCGGATCACGACGGCTCCTTGGGGTCGGGGGCTACGAACGCGGGCAGCAGGCCGAGGAGTACGGCCGCGGCCGGCCAGAGGGGGAGGGTGGGGGCGACCAGGGGGACCACGCCCGGGTGCAGGGCCGCGGGGTCGCGGGACGCGGCGACGGCGAGCAGGGCCGCGACCGCGACGCCGGAGCCGACGACCAGCCAGGCGCGCACGTCCCAGCGGTCCGGGCGGTAACGGGTGCGCAGGGACCGGCGGCCGCCGAGTTTCAGTCCGGCGAGGGCGGCGGTGAGACCCGCGAGGAGTACGGGGACGCCGTAGCCGGCGCCCTCGGCGGTGAGCAGGCCGTACGTTCCCGCGCAGACGCCCAGCAGGCCGCCGAGGGTGAGAGCGGCGGTGGTACGGCGTACGGCGGGCGGGACCTGGGCGGTACGGCCGTAGCCGCGGGCGTCCATCGCGGCGGCCAGGGAGACCGAGCGCTCCAGCGCGCCCTCCAGGACCGGGAGCCCCACCTGCAGCAGGCCCCTGATGCCGTTGTCCGGTCGGCCGCGCAGACGGCGGGCGGCGCGCAGGCGCTGGACGTCGGCGATGAGGTTCGGGGCGAAGGTGAGGGCGACGACGACCGCGACGCCCAGCTCGTACAGGGCGCCCGGCAGGGACTTCAGGAGGCGGGAGGGGTTGGCGAGGGCGTTCGCGGCGCCGACGCAGACGAGGAGCGTGGCCAGTCTCAGTCCGTCGTACAGGGCGAAGGTGAGGGCCTCCGCGGTCACCTCGCCGCCGAGGCGGATGCCCTGGGCCCAGGCGGGGAGCGGAACTTCGGGGAGGGTGAGGAGGGTGTGCGTGCCGGGAACGGGGGAGCCGAGGACCGTCGCGAAGAGCAGACGGACGAGGATCACGGCGAGGGCGAGTTTGACGAAGGCGCTGTAGGAGCGGGCCCAGGGGGTGTCGGGGCGGCGGGTGGCCACGACGTAGGCGGAGACCGTGATGAGGAGGGCGAGGAGCAGCGGGTTGGTGGTACGGGTGGCCGCGGTGCCGAGGGCGAGCGCCCAGAGCCACCAGGCTCCGGGGTGCAGTTGGGCTCGGTGCCGGAGCCCGGGCCGGGGTGGGTGCGCAACCCGGCGCTGCTGGGTGCCGCCTGCGCCCACCCTCGCCCAAGCTCTCGACTGCGCTCGAGCAGGGGAGACCCCCATCGCCCCAGCGGCACGACTGCCCGCAGGCTGGACGGGACGGTTACCCACGCCGTCGTACCTGCCAGATCGCCGCGCCGCCCAGGATCGCCACTACGGCGATGCCCGCGATCAGGCCGAGGGACGGGCCGCCGTCCGACGGGTTCCTCTTCTCCGCCGCCGGCTTCTGTTTCCCCTTCCGGCTCTGCTCGACCTGTTCGCCGCAGCCCTGCTCCGGATAGCCCGAGATCGCGCACAGCAGGGCGTTGGTGTCGTAGCGCAGCGGCTTGGCGACTGCCGCCAGGGCCTCGGCGGTCGTCGCGTCGGGGGAGACCCGGGCGCAGGCGGTGCGGGCGGCGGGCGGGGTCTCGCCCTCGGGGGCGTCCGAGGGTGTGCCGAAGTCGAGGAGAAGGGCCACCCGCTTGCTGCCGTCCCGCGCGGGCGTCTTCGCGCAGATCGTCGCGAAGTCGGCCTTGCCGCGCGGCCGGGCCGCGTCCGCGGAGTCCTCGCTCACCGCGAAGCGGAAACCCTGGACGTCACCGTCCGAGGGGCGGGCCAGGGACGGGCCCTGCGTGGCGTAGACCCAGTGGCCGGCGTCGCGCTCCCAGAACGACCAGTACCGGTAACCGGCGGCCTGGGCCTGGCCCGCGCCCGCGCACAGCAGGAGCGGGACCAGGAGCAGGAGAAGGGCCCGGCGGATCACAGCTGCTGCTGCTTCTTGCGGCCGGTGAACAGGAAGCCGATGCCGATGCCGGCGACCAGGCAGACACCGACGTACCACCAGACGCCGAAGAAGTCCGAGCCGGACTCCTCCTTCTCGTCCGAGGCATTCCTCTTCTCGGCGCTCTTCTCGGCGGTCTGCGGGGCCGGGCCCGTGGCCCCCAGCTGCTTCACGAGGTCCGCGCCGCCGAAGTCGCGCGGGTCCGTGCCCGTCGCGTGGGCGGCGAGGATGAGCTGGGCGTAGGCGGCCGGACCGCTCCGGGCGGCCCAGGACGCGGAGTTCTTCTCCAGCCACCGCACCGACTTCCCGGCCTGCGCGGTCTCACCCAGCGCGGCGAGCGCGACGACCGCGTCGGCGGTGTTGCTGTGGTCGGGCTGGGGCTCGGCACCGGCCAGGGCGGACATGAGATGCCCGTCGTCCTCGGCGAGGGCGGTGGTGAGGTAGGCGGCCCCGTTGGCCGCGGCCTGCTCCGGCGTCCCGGCCTTCGCACAGCCCGCGCCGGACTTCTCGTCTGACTTCTCACCGGCCGTCTCGCCCGACTTCTCGCCGGGCTTGACGACCATGCCCTGGCCCAGCGCGCCCAGCACACCGGCCGCCGTGGCGTCCGCGTTGGCGGCGAGCTCACCCTTCTTGTCCGGCTGGAACGCGAAGGCGCCGCCGTCGTCCCCGCCGCACGGCAGGGCGAGCTTCAGCAGCGCGTCGTAGGGCGACTTGCCGTCCTTCTCGACCCGGCCGGGCTTCTCGCCCGCGGCGGCGAGCGCGCCTATGACGACCGACGTCGAGTTGGTGTCGCTGGGGCCGCCGGCCGAGTAGCCCCAGCCGCCGTCCTTGTTCTGGACGGACTTCAGCCAGCCGACGGCCTTGCCGGTGACGTCGTCGTGCCCGCCGAGCGCGGTGAGGGCCTGGACGGCGGCGGACGTGGCGTTGGTGTCCCGCATGGTCCTGGCGTCGCACGCGGTGGTCGGGTCGGGACGGTACGAGGCGAAGGAGCCGTCCGCGCACTGCTGACGCGCCAGCCACTGCACGGACTTCGCCGCCGGCTCCACCCCCACCGTGTCCTGCGCGAGCAGCGCGAGGGACTGCCGCCAGACCCCGTCGTACTTCGGGTCGCTGTCGCCGTACAGGGCGGAGGGGAACGCCTGGGAAGGCGACGGGGACGGGGCGGCGGCGGCCGGGGTGGCGGCGCCGATCACGGCGACGGCGGCCAGGACCGCGGCGCTGCGGCGGACGTTCATGATCGGCGGGTGCCTCTCCCTGTGGGGGAGCCGGGCAGCGCGGGACACCCCCGGGCGGCTCGGCTCCGTATACCTCGACGGTGCCGCGCACCGGCGGGCTGCCGGGCACGCGAGCCGGTCACGAACCGTACGAAGCGATCCGGCTCCCGCCGGTGCGGCGGTCACGGTTGCGAAGTCAGCGCCGGAATTGCACCGGCTTCCCCCCGTACGGTGTGATGACGACCCGCTTACTGTACCCGCACGTAGGAATCGGGCCGCGGGGAGCTGGGGAGCTGGGGAGCTGGGGAGCTGGGGAGCTGGAAAGCCGGGGAGCCGGGGGCGGGGTGGCTTCGCCGCATGCCGACCACATCGCCTCCGGGAAAGCTGCTCGTCCGAGTGCCGGCGCCGGCCTACACCGCCACGTACGCCACCGGCTCACCCCCGGGCACCGCCTCCGCCCGCCCCAGCTTCACCAGCCGCCGCAGGTGCGCCTCGGCCTCCGAGACGGCGATGGTGCGGGAGCCGTACGGGATCTCGGCCCAGGGGCGGTTCCACTCCATGCGCTCGGCGAGCTGCCAGGGGGTGAGGGGCTCGGCGAGCAGGGTCAGCAGGTCGGTCAGGCGGGACTCGTGGTGGGCGAGCAGCGCGCCGACGCGGGCGGTGGCGTCCGGGAAGGGGTGCTGGTGGGCCGGGAGGATCTCGGCGGGGGTCAGCCGGCCGACGCGCTCCAGGGAGTCGAGGTAGTCGCCCAGGGGGTCGGTGACGGTGGTGTCCTCCGGGTCCTCGTAGAGGCCGATGTGCGGGGTGATTCCGGGCAGCAGGTGGTCGCCGGAGAACAGGCGGCCGTGGCCCGGGAGTTGCGCGGGGTGGGCCTCTTCGAGGTGGAGGCAGACGTGGCCGGGCGTGTGCCCCGGGGTCCAGATCGCGCGCAGCCGGCGGCCGGGGAGGGCGAGGAGTTCGCCGGGGACGATGTCGCGGTCGGGCAGGGCGGGGGAGAAGCCGGGCAGGGGACGGGGCCGGGCCCGGCGCAGGGGTGCGAGGTGTTCCTCGGGCGCACCGGCCGCGGCGAGTTTGGCCGCCATGTACGTGTACCAGTGCTCGGGCCGGGCCTGCCTGGTCCGCCGGACGACCGCGGTGTCCGCCGCGTGCATCGCGATCCAGGCGCCCGACGCCTGACGGACCCGGCCGGACAGGCCGTGGTGGTCGGGGTGGTGGTGGGTGACGACCACGCCGTGGATCTCGGCGACCGAGGTGCCGCAGGCCGTGAGGCCCTGCACGAGGGTGTCCCAGGAGTCCGGGTCGTCCCAGCCGGTGTCGATCAGCACCGGGCCGCGGTCGGTGTCGACGACGTAGACCAGCGTGTGGCCGAGCGGGTTGTCCGGGATCGGGACCCGGAGCGACCGGACGCCTCCACCGTGGTCGGTCACCTGCGTCATTGGGTCCCCCGTCGCCGGCTCCCGCCACTATAACTAGAACGGGTTCCAGCGAGGAGTCTCCCCGTGGTGCGCGGTCCGTGGACTCCTCGTGGCCGGGCTGGTATCAGTGGGCGTACCTGATGAACCGTCAGAGAACGCTCCCGGGGAGGCAGTCGGCCATGACCGAGCTCGTGGAACACGGACAGCTGTTCATCGGCGGGGAGTTGACCGACCCCCTGGGCCAGGACGTCATCGAGGTGGTCTCGCCGCACACCGAGGAGGTCATCGGACGCGTCCCGCACGCCTCGACGGCGGATGTGGACCGGGCCGTGGCGGCGGCACGGCGGGCGTTCGACGAGGGGCCCTGGCCGCGCATGAGCCTCGACGAGCGCATCGAGGTGGTGGGCCGGATCAAGGACGCCATCACCGTCCGGCACGACGAGATCGCCCGCCTGATCTCCGCCCAGAACGGCTCTCCCTACTCCTGGAGCGTCCTCGCCCAGGCCCTCGGCGCGGTGATGGTCTGGGACTCGGCGATCACCGTCGCCCGGAACTTCACCCACGAGGAGCGGCGCGACGGGGTGCTCGGCAAGATCCTCGTGCGGCGCGAGCCCGTGGGGGTCGTGGCCGCCGTGGTCCCGTGGAACGTCCCGCAGTTCGTCGCCGCCGCCAAACTCGCCCCCGCGCTGCTCACCGGCTGCGCGGTCGTCCTCAAGCCCTCGCCCGAGTCCCCGCTCGACGCCTACCTGCTCGGCGAGATCGCCCGCGAGGCCGGGCTGCCGGAGGGCGTGCTGTCGATCCTGCCCGCCGACCGGGACGTCAGCGAGTACCTGGTCGGGCACCCCGGCATCGACAAGGTGTCCTTCACCGGGTCGGTCGCGGCCGGCAAGCGCGTCATGGAGGTCGCCGCCCGCAACCTCACCCGCGTGACGCTCGAACTGGGCGGCAAGTCGGCCGCCGTCGTCCTGCCCGACGCGGACGTCGAGACGGCCGTGGCGGGCATCGCCCCCGCGGCCTGGATGAACAACGGCCAGGCCTGCGTCGCCCAGACCCGCATCCTCCTGCCGCGCTCCCGCTACGACGAGTTCGCCGACGCCCTGGCCGCCGCGGCCGGCGCCCTGACGGTCGGCGACCCGCTGGACCCGGCCACCCAGGTGGGTCCGCTGGTGGCCCGGCGGCAGCAGCAGCGCAACCTCGACTACATCCGCATCGGACAGGAGGAGGGCGCCAAGATCCTCACCGGCGGCGGACGCCCGGCCGGCCTGGAGCGCGGCTGGTACGTCGAACCGACCCTCTTCGGCGACGTCGACAACTCCATGCGCATCGCCCGCGAGGAGATCTTCGGCCCGGTCATCTGCCTGCTGCCCTACGACGACGAGTCCGACGCCGTGAAGATCGCCAACGACTCCGACTACGGGCTGAGCGGCAGCGTCTGGACGGCGGACGTCGAGCACGGCATCGACATCGCCCGGCAGGTCCGCACGGGCACGTACTCCGTCAACACCTTCAGCCTGGACATGCTGGGGCCCTTCGGTGGCTACAAGAACTCGGGCCTGGGGCGGGAGTTCGGGCCCGAGGGGTACGGCGAGTACCTGGAGCACAAGATGATCCACCTCCCGGCGCAGGCGTAGCGATGGGCGACCGCTGGCACGTCGAGGTCGACCGCTCCCTGTGCATCGGCTCCGCGCAGTGCCTCCACCACGCGCCGGACGGCTTCCGTCTGGACGCCGCCCGCCAGTCCCGTCCGGCCGCCCCGGACATGGACGCGAACGAGCGGGTGCTGGAGGCGGCGGAGTGCTGTCCGGCGGAGGCGATCGTGATCACGCTGAGGGACAGCGGGGAGGCGGTGTTCCCGCCGGAGGAGTGACGCCCGAAAAAATCATGAATACAGGGGTTTCATTCCCTTTAGGGCGTTCTATCCTGGAAGTCGGCCTACGAGGCGAGTGAGGGAGTCCGACCGGAGTAGCCGACGTCGGCGGGAAGTGAAGTCGAGCTTCCGCTGGTGCCGACTGCGACGGTAGGGCTGAGAGGCCGGAAGGGCGCAGGGCCGAAAGGCCGGGCGACCGGAAGGCGACCCCCATCACCTGATCCGGACCATACCGGCGAAGGGAACCCGTCTCGTAGGTCCTTTGCGCGCCCGGCGCCGGGTCCACGGCGGTCGGCGACGCGCCCGGGGTCCCGGGTCCTCGCCGCGCCCGGGGTCCCAGGGGGAGGCGGGCGGTTCTCGTCGCGCGGCGGGTGCTACGGGGCGGTCGGCGCCGTCAGGTCGATCAGGCGGCACACCGTCTCGATGTCGATCTTCACCTGGGCGATGGAGGCGCGGCCCGACAGCCACGTGATGAGCGCCGAGTGCCAGGTGTGCTCGATGACGCGGACCGCCGACAGCTGCTCGGGGGTCGGGTTCTCCAGACCCATCGCGTCCAGGATGATCGCCGTCGTCTGGCGGGAGACCTGGTCCACCTCCGGGCTCACGCTGCGGTCGGCGAAGGTCAGCGCCCGGACCATCGCATCGGCCAGATGCGGCTCGCGCTGCAACGCCCGGAAGGCCCGCATCAGCGTCTCCGCGACCCGCTCGGCCGCCTTCTCGCCCTGCGGCGGCTTTTTGCGCAGCGTGCCGTGCATGTGCTCCAACTGGTCGTGCATCGTGGCGACCAGCAGGTGGATCTTGGACGGGAAGTAGCGGTACAGCGTGCCGAGCGCCACCTGGGAGGACTCCGCGACCTCCCGCATCTGCACGGCGTCGAAGCCGCCCCGGCTGGCCAGCTGCGCACTCGCGTGCAGGATGCGGCGGCGGCGGGCCTCCTGCCGCTCCGTGAGGGGCGGGGAGACGGGGGCTGCCGCTCTGGCTTCCACCTTGGCCGGCTTGTTCACCTTGGCGCTCACCTTGGCTTCCGCGGGCATGGGTCGGTCCCGTTCCGTGACCGTCCGTGAGGACGGGTGATCACACAGCATGGCACGGTGCCGTCCGTGGCGTGAATCACCTGATCCACTGCTCACAGCACCCTTACCTGCCGGTAGATTCAGAGCCTCCGGACGATCAAGTCTGAAACTTGTTCTAGATTAGCGTCCCGGCGTAATCTCGCGGGACAGTGCAGGGAGAAGGGGGCCCGGAGTGACCGCTGAGGCCAGGGAGGCCGGGGCTCCTCAGGCCCCCGCTGCCGACGGCTTGCGACCGCTCGACATCGCGCTCCTCACCTATAAAGGGAACCCGTTCTGTGGCGGCCAGGGCGTCTATGTCCGGCACCTCTCACGCGAACTGGCCCGCCTCGGCCACCGGGTCGAGGTCATCGGTTCCCAGCCGTACCCCGTCCTCGACGAGGGCCACGAGGGGCTGAGCCTCACCGAGCTGCCCAGCCTCGACCTGTACCGGCAGCCGGATCCTTTCCGCACGCCCGGGCGCGGCGAGTACCGCGACTGGATCGACGCGCTGGAAGTCGCGACCATGTGGACCGGCGGCTTCCCGGAACCGCTGACGTTCTCGCTGCGCGCCCGCCGCCACCTGCGCGCCCACCGCGGCCGGTTCGACGTCGTGCACGACAACCAGACCCTCGGCTACGGCCTGCTGGGCGATGTCGGCGCGCCCCTGGTGACGACCATCCACCACCCCATCACCGTCGACCGGCGGTTGGAGCTGGACGCGGCGGACGGCTGGAAGCGGCGCGCCTCGGTGCGGCGCTGGTACGCCTTCACGCGCATGCAGAAGCGCGTCGCTCGCCGGCTGCCGTCCGTGCTCACCGTGTCCGGCACGTCGCAGCAGGAGATCATCGACCATCTCGGGGTCCGGCGGGACCGCATCCACGTGGTCCACATCGGCGCCGACACCGACCTTTTCTCGCCGGATCCGTCGGTGCCGGTCGTACCGGGCCGGATCGTGACGACGTCCAGCGCGGACGTGTCGCTGAAGGGCCTGGTGCACCTCGTCGAGGCGCTCGCCAAGGTGCGGACCGAGCAGCCCGGCGCCCATCTCGTCGTCGTCGGCAAGCGCCCCACCGAAGGACCGGTCGCCCGGGCGATGGAGCAGTACGGCCTCGCCGGTGCCGTCGAGTTCGTCAAGGGCATCTCCGACGCGGAACTCGTCGACCTCGTGCGCTCGGCCCAGGTCGCCTGCGTGCCGTCGCTCTACGAGGGCTTCTCGCTCCCGGCCGCCGAGGCCATGGCGACGGGCACGCCCCTGCTCGCCACGACCGGCGGCGCCATACCCGAGGTCGCGGGCCGCGACGGGGAGACGTGCCTGGCGGTACCGCCCGGCGACGCGGACGCCCTGGCCGCCGGCCTGGGCCGCCTGCTGTCCGACGCGGACCTGCGCGCCCGCCTCGGCACGGCCGGACGCGAGCGCGTGCTCCGGCACTTCACCTGGGCCAGGGCCGCGGAGGGCACGGTGGCCCGCTACCGCGAGGCCATCGACCGGGCCGGGGCCGCCGACGCGCGGCGGGAACCCGGCCGTTCAGCCCCCACGACAGGTGCTGTACCCACAGCTCCCGCAGTCACCGCAGGTGCTGTCTCCGCAGCTCCGGCAGATGCAGAAGGCGTCAACTCCGAAAGCAGGGCCACGTGCTGACCGTCGACTTCTCCCGGTTCCCGCTCGCCCCGGGGGACCGGGTCCTGGACCTCGGCTGCGGGGCCGGGCGGCACGCCTTCGAGTGTTACCGGCGCGGTGCGCAGGTAGTGGCGCTGGACCAGAACGCCGAGGAGATCCGCGAGGTCGCGAAGTGGTTCGCGGCGATGAAGGAGGCCGGCGAGGCCCCCGAGGGCGCCACGGCCACCGCGATGGAGGGCGACGCCCTCGCGCTGCCCTTCCCCGACGAGTCCTTCGACGTCGTCATCATCTCCGAGGTCATGGAGCACATCCCGGACGACAAGGGCGTCCTCGCCGAGATGGTGCGGGTGCTCAAGCCCGGCGGGCGCATCGCCGTCACCGTCCCGCGCTACGGCCCCGAGAAGGTCTGCTGGAGCCTCTCCGACGCCTACCACGAGGTCGAGGGCGGCCACATCCGCATCTACAAGGCGGACGAACTGCTGGAGAAGATCCGCGGGGCCGGCCTGGAGCCCTACGGCACGCACCACGCCCACGCCCTGCACTCGCCCTACTGGTGGCTCAAGTGCGCGTTCGGCGTCGACAACGACAAGGCGCTGCCGGTGCGGGCGTACCACAAGCTGCTGGTCTGGGACATCATGAAGAAGCCGCTGGCCACCCGGGTCGCCGAGCAGGCGCTGAACCCGCTGATCGGCAAGAGCTTCGTGGCGTACGCGACCAAGCCGCACCTGCCGCGTCTGGCCGACACCGGGGCGGACGCCACGTGACCACTCCCCGGACGGAACATCTGGTCCTGCCCGGGGTCCTCACCGCAGGGCAGGCCGCCGCGACCGTCGCCGGCATCCTCGCCGTGCAGCGCGAGGACGGGGCGATCCCCTGGTTCCGGGGGCACCACCTCGATCCGTGGGACCACGTCGAGGCGGCCATGGCCCTCGACACGGCCGGCGAGCACGAGGCCGCCGAGCGGGCCTACCTCTGGCTGGCCCGGCACCAGAACGAGGACGGCTCCTGGTACGCCGCCTACACCGACGGCGAGGCCGACGCGGTCACCGACCGGGGCCGGGAGACCAACTTCGTCGCCTACATAGCCGTCGGCGTCTGGCACCACCACCTCTCCACCGGCGACGACGCGTTCCTGGACCGGATGTGGCCGGCGGTGTACGCGGCGGTGGAGTTCGTGCTGCGCCTCCAGCAGCCCGGCGGGCAGATCGGCTGGCGCCGCGACGACGACGGTACGGAGACGACGGACGCCCTGCTGACCGGCAGCTCCTCCATCCACCACGCGCTGCGCTGTGCCCTGGCCATCGCCGAGCAGCGGGAAGAGGCACAACCGGACTGGGAGTTGGCGGCGGGTGCGCTGCGGCACGCCATACGGCACCACCCCGAGCGGTTCCTCGACAAGAACCGGTACTCGATGGACTGGTACTACCCGGTGCTCGGCGGTGCGCTGACCGGCGCGCAGGCCAAGGCCCGCATCGAGGAGGACTGGGACCGGTTCGTCGTCCCCGGGCTCGGGGTGCGCTGTGTGGTTCCCAACCCGTGGGTGACGGGGGGCGAGTCGGCCGAACTCGCCCTCGCGTTGTGGGCGATGGGGGAGTCCGACCGGGCGCTGGAGATCCTGCAGTCGATCCAGCACCTGCGGGACGAGGACAGCGGGCTGTACTGGACCGGGTACGTGTTCGACGACCAGGCGATCTGGCCTCGGGAGTTGACGACGTGGACCGCCGGGTCGTTGCTGCTGGCCGTGGCCGCGTTGGGTGGGCACGAGGCTACGTGCCAGGTGTTCGGTGGGGAGTTGCCTATGGGGCTGGAGTCGGACTGCTGCGCCTAGGAGCTCGGGGGGCTCGCCTGTAGTGCGGGCGCGGGTGGTGGGTGGCTTGTCGCGCAGTTCCCCGCGCCCCTTCAGGGCGAGCCCCTCCGGGCGTTGTCAGTGGCGGGCCCGGTTGGCGATCGCGTGGCCCACGAACAGGTACACCACCGCCGCCAGACCGTAGCCGCAGACCACCCGGGCCCACGCCTCGTCGAACGTGAACAGGTCGTGCGACCAGCCGGCGAGCCAACGGGCCGCGTCGTGGATGAACTGGACGAACGAGTTGCCGGGGTTGGCGTCCAGCAGATACATCAGGATCCAGAGACCCAGGATCAGGGCCATGATGTCGGCCACGACCGCTACGATCGTGCCGGCTTGACTCGCGCCGTTGCGATATCGAGGGGACATAGTCTCCGGATTGCCCTTGAACTCTGGATGAAACCCGGGGATTCGCTCAGGAGTTCAACTCCGCGAGAACCCGCAGCGTGTGCGGGTCGGGGCTGAGCACGAGGAGGTCAGTCACCGGGCCCTTGCGCCACAGCTCCAGCCGCTCGGCGATCCGTTCGCGCGGACCGACCAGGGAGATCTCGTCGGCGAAGGCGTCGGGGACCGCGAGTACGGCCTCCTCCCGGCGGCCGGAGAGGAACAGTTCCTGGATGCGGCGGGCCTCGGACTCGTAACCCATGCGGGCCATCAGGTCGGCGTGGAAGTTGCGAGCCGCGTGCCCCATGCCGCCGATGTAGAAGCCGAGCATCGCCTTGACGGGCAACAGGCCCTCGGCGACGTCCTCGCAGACCCGGGCCTGTGCCATCGGCGCCACCACGAACCCCTCGGGCAGCTCGGCCAGGGCCGGGCCGTAGACCTCGGGCCGGGTCGGCGCCCAGTACAGCGGCAGCCAGCCGTCGGCGATCCGGGTCGTCTGGGCGACGTTCTTCGGGCCCTCCGCGCCCAGCAGGACGGGCAGATCGGCGCGCAGCGGGTGGGTGATCGGCTTGAGGGGCTTGCCGAGGCCCGTGGCGTCCGGGCCCCGGTAGGGGTGGGAGTGGAAGCGGCCCGCCAGTTCGACGGGGGCCTCGCGGCGCAGCACCTGCCGCAGGACGTCGACGTACTCGCGGGTGGCGGCGAGGGGAGAGGCGGGGAACGGGCGGCCGTACCAGCCCTCGACCACCTGCGGGCCGGAGAGGCCGAGGCCCAGCAGCATCCGGCCGCCGGAGAGATGGTCCAGGGTGAGGGCGTGCATCGCGGTCGTGGTGGGCGACCGGGCCGCCATCTGCGCGACCGCCGTACCGAGGCGGATGCGGGAGGTGTGCGCCGCGATCCAGGTGAGCGGGGTGAACGCGTCCGAGCCCCAGGACTCAGCCGTCCAGACCGAGTCGTAGCCGAGCCGCTCGGCCTCCTGCGCGAGAGGGACGTGGCCGGGGGAGGGGCCGCGGCCCCAGTAGCCGAGCGTGAGACCGAGCCGCATGCCTGCCTCCTGACGGTACGTCAGCTGACGGAGGCGACGACTGTACGGCAACGGCCCCCCGCCCGGAAGGGCGAGGGGCCGTGCGAGAGGTGTGCGGGCTCAGCCGCGCTGGATGCCCGACGTGTCCTGCAGGACGCCGCGGCGGCCGTCCTGCGTCTGGGCGACCAGGGCCGCTCCGCGCTGCTCGACGGCCAGGTACCAGGTGCCCGGGGCGAGTTCGGCGATGGGCGTGGGCGAGCCGTCCTCCGCGAACAGCGGCCGCGGCACCGGCACCGCGAACCAGAACGGGGAGAAGTCCCCGGCCGGCGGCTGCGGAGCCTGGGCCTGCGTCGGCTGCGGCTGCTGACCGCCGTAGGGCTGCCCCGGCTGCGGCTGGCCGTAGCCGCCGGGCTGCTGCGCGCCCGGGTAGCCGTAACCACCGGGCGGCTGGGCGCCGTAGGGCTGCGGGGCGGCCGGGCGGGGAGCCGGGACGAGGGCGCCCTTGAGGGCCGGGACGAGGGGCGTGGCGATGGCGGCGGCGGCCATCAGCAGCGTGGCGACGAGGGCGAGGATCATGCCGACGCCGGGGCTCGGAAGATAGTCGGCGCGAGTCCCCTCGATGTTGTCGTAGCCACCGGTCACGTCGAAGATGTTGCCGAGCGCGCTCCACGCGGCGAACACCGTGAAGGCCGCGCCGAACTGGCCGAGCTCGATCCCGGCGATCTTCGGCAGCTGCGGCAGGCCACGCGCCACGACGACCAGCGCGCCGCCGATGATCCCGGCCAGCACCACGCTGAACACGACCGGGCCGCTGCCCCACAGGCTGGGGAGGTCGACGCTGTCGGGGACATTGTCGAACGAGTAGAGGTCGAGGAACGACGCGATCAACAGCAACACCGCTGCACCGATCACCACGCCGTCGCCCCGAGTGAGGGAGCGGATATTCACTTCAGGTCCTTCGTAGGTCGTCTCGTCGTCCGTGGAGGCGTCGCCGTCACCATGCCGCCGTGTGGACTCGGTGTGAAGCGCGGGGGTGGCCCCTCATCGTAAGGAGGACCCTATCGTCCGCCAGGTCAGGGTGTCCGCCGGGATCTGCCGGTCCGGGACTACCCGCGCAGAAAACTCACGATTCCCTCGGAGATCCCTTGCGCCGCCTTCTGTCGCCACGCGCCGCTGGTGAGCAACGCCGCGTCCTTGCTATCGCGCATGTTGCCGCACTCGATGAACACCTTGGGAACCGTTGACAGATTGAGACCGCCCAGGTCCTTACGCGTGACGAGACCGCTGCCGTCGCCGATGTAGTTGGAGGGCGCGCTGCCGGTGACGGCCACGAAGCGGCCCGCGACGTGCTCGCCGAGATCGCGGGAGGGGCCGACGATCGCCCGGGTGTCCGCGGCGCCCGCGTGGACCGCGCCGGGCAGGATCACGTGGAAGCCGCGGTTGCCGGCGCCCGAGCCGTCCGCGTGGATCGAGACGACGGCGTCGGCCTTCGCCTGGTTGCCGATCCGGGCCCGTTCGTCCACGCACGGCCCGAACGGACGGTCGCCGTCCTGCGTCAGTTTCACCGTGGCGCCCTGCTTCTCCAGCAGCGTGCGCATCCGGTGCGCCACGTCCAGCGTGAACTTCGCCTCGGTGTAACCGTCGTTGGTGGACGTGCCCGTGGTGTCGCACTCCTTGGAGTTCGTCCCGATGTCGACCTTGCGGTTGATCTCGGACGCGTGCTGGAAGTTGCCCGGGTTGTGCCCCGGGTCGATGACGACGACCTTGCCCTTGAGCGGGCCGGAGGCGGCGGGCGCGGAGGCCGAGGGGGTGTCCGTGGGCCCCGGGGAGGCGCCCGGCTTCTTGGCGTCGTCGGTGGGCGCGCTCGACGCCGCGGGCGAGGAGGACCGCACGGTCGCCCGGCCCAAACCCCCGTCGTCCCCGGAGCCGCCCACCGTCTCGTACACCAGCCAGCCGAGCAGTGCCCCCGGCACCAGCGCGGCGAGCGCGACGGTCAGGGGGCCGCGGCGGGGGCGGCGGGGCTGGGGAGGTTCGAAGTCCGGGCCTACGTACGACACGCCTGCCACCCTAGCGGCCGCCGGCGGGGGCGGCGGGCCGAGGACGGCCCGACGGGTGGTGGCCGGGGGCGGGCGGGTGATGGCCGGGCCCTGACGGTTTCGGCCGGGTCGGCGGGTGGTGGCCTGGCTGACGGGTTCTGGTGTGGCCGACGGGTGTGGGCCGGGTCGTGTCCGCCGTCGCCCCGTCGCCCCGTCGCCCCGTCGTCCGTCCGGAGAGGAGCAGACGGGGGTCGCGGTCCCTGCCTACACCCCGCTCCCGCCGTCCTCCCCGTGCCGTACCGATTCCTTCACCCGCGCCTCCACCTCCTGGCGGGGGGTGCCCTCCTGCTTCGCGTACCCGGTCACCGCCGCCTGGACGTCCCGGGCGAGATCGCGCCAGGCGCGCCAGGCCGTCTCCCAGGTGCTGGTCTGCTGGCCGCTCCACTTGGTCTGGGTGGGCGGCCCGTACGCGTCCTGCAGATGACGCACGCGGGCGTACGCCTCGTCGGCCGCGCGTTGCTTCTCCACGAGCTCTTCGAAGGTGTGTGCCACGCGCCCGGATCCTTGGGCAGCGACGGTCGCCCACCGACGCGCCACGCCGCCCGTGGGCCGACCGGGCGGGGGTGCGTCCGGCGCAGTTCACCCGCCCGGGCGCCTGCCGGCACCGTGGCAGGCGACCAGCAGATCCAGAACCTGACGAAGCACTACTGGATGCCTCGGCCCGTGCGCCGCAGCACCCGCAGCGAGTCCGTCGCCGAGACCTCGGTGAACGCGCCGGAGGCGAGCGCCCGCAGGTAGATCCGGTAGGGGGCCTGGCCCGTGAACTCGTTTTGCGGGTCGGGGAAGACGTCGTGGATGAGCAGCAGACCGCCCTCGGCGACGTGCGGCGCCCAGCCCTCGTAGTCGGCCGTGGCGTGCTCGTCGGTGTGGCCGCCATCGATGAAGACGAAGCCCAGCGGCGTCCGCCAGAACGCGGCGATCCGCGGGGACCGCCCGACCAGCGCCACCACGTGCTCCTCCAGGCCCGCCCGGTGCAGCGTGCGGCGGAACGTGGGCAGCGTGTCCATCAGGCCGACCTCGGGGTCGACGGTCTCGGGGTCGTGGTAGTCCCAGCCCGGCTGCTGCTCCTCGCTGCCGCGGTGGTGGTCGACGGTGAGCGCGCTGACCCCGGCCTCGCGGGCCGCGTCGGCGAGCAGGATCGTGGACCGGCCGCAGTACGTGCCGACCTCCAGCAGCGGCAGCCCGAGCCGCCCGGCCTCCACGGCCGCCGCGTACAGCGCCAGCCCCTCACCGGCGGGCATGAACCCCTTCGCCGCCTCGAACGCGGCCAGGATCTCGGGCTTCGGGGCCGCGGGCATGGGGTTCCTCTCGGTCGTACGACGGTCAGGGCGCCCATCGTGCCGCACCCCCTGCCGCGAGCACGACAGGGGGTACCGGTGAGTAGGGGGAGGGGCGGCGGGTCAGGCCGAGACCGGCTCGCCCGGCAGCGACAGGTCCAGGTCGATCGGGCGCTCGTCGCCCGCGTGGGTCGCGGACGAGGCGAGCGGGCCGTGGCCCGTGGCCCGGGCGGCCACCACGTAGGAGCCCCGGTCGGGGACGACGAGCGTGTAGCTGCCGTCCTCGGCGGAGAGCGTCGCCCCGGCCTGACGGCCGCGGCGGTCGATCAGCGTGACCTTGGCGCGGGCGACGGGGGAGCCGTCGGCGCCCAGCACCCGGCCGCGGAAACCGCGCAGCACCTGCTCGGCACGCTCCAGTGCCGCGTCCTCCTCGCTGCTGGCGCGCAGCTGCGGCTTGTTCGACGGCCGCCGCCCCGGCAGGAACAGCGCCAGGAGCAGGCCCACGGCCACCGCGCCCGTCGCGATGAGGAAGGAGACCCGGAAGCCGTGCATGGTCGGGATCTCGACGCCGCCGACGTTGTTCGCGGTGTTCGCCAGCACCATGCCGATCACGGCACTGGAGACCGAGGTGCCGATGGAGCGCATCAGGGTGTTGAGGCCGTTGGCCGCACCAGTCTCCGACGCCGGGACGGCGCCCACGATCAGCGCGGGCAGCGAGGAGTAGGCGAGGCCGATGCCCGCGCCCAGGAGGACCGAGATGACCAGGCTCTGCCAGGCGGCGCTCATCAGGCCGAGGCCGGCGCCGTAGCCGATCGCGATGATCATCAGGCCGAGGATCAGGGTGAACTTGGGGCCGTACTTCGCGGACAGCCGGGCGTAGACGGGCGCCGTGAACATCATCGTCAGGCCGAGCGGCGCGACGAGCAGGCCCGCGACGACCATCGACTGGCCGAGGCCGTAGCCGGTGGACTTCGGCAGCTGGAGCAGCTGCGGCAGGACCAGGGAGACGACGTAGAAGGAGACGCCGACCATGATCGAGGCCAGGTTGGTGAAGAGGACGGCAGGGCGGGCCGTGGTGCGCAGGTCGACCAGCGGGGCCTTCACGCGCAGCTCCATCACGCCCCACAGCACGAGCACGACCGCCGAGGCGGCGAACAGGCCGAGGGTGGTGCCGGAGGCCCAGCCCCAGTCGCTGCCCTTGGTGATCGGCAGCAGGAACAGCACGAGTCCGGCGGACAGGCCGAGCGCGCCCGGCAGGTCGAAGGAGCCCTCGGCGCGCATCGGGGACTCCGGCACGACGAGAAGGGTGAGGGCGATGGCCACGACGCCGAGGCCGGCGGCCCCGTAGTAGAGGGTGTGCCAGTCGCTGTGCTGGGCGACCAGGGCGGCGGCGGGCAGGGCGAGGCCGCCGCCGACGCCGATGGAGGAGCTCATCAGGGCCATCGCCGAGCCGAGCTTCTCGAGGGGCAGCATGTCGCGCATCAGGCCGATGCCGAGCGGGATCGCGCCCATCGCGAAGCCCTGCAGCGTACGGCCGGTGATCATGAGCAGCAGATCGCTGGTGAGCGCGCTGACCAGGGCGCCTACGACCATCACGGCCAGGCTGAGGATCAGCATGCGGCGCTTGCCGTAGAGGTCGCCGAGGCGGCCCATGATCGGGGTGGCCACCGCGCCCGAGAGGAGGGTCGAGGTGAGGACCCAGGTGGCGTTGCTGGGGGCGGTGTCCAGCAGTTGCGGCAGATCCTTGATCACCGGGACGAGCAGGGTCTGCATCACCGCGACAACGATGCCCGCGAAGGCGAGCACCGGGACCACGGCCCCGCTCGCTCTGCCGGCGGGGCGGTCTGTCGTCGTCTGCGTCATTGAGGAGGGCCTCCAGGCCGGGGAGCGTCGGGTTACGTGGAATCTGAACCTTGTATGTCCAGGCAACTATTCCGTTGCTTCGGCACCCTAACGAAAACTTGACCTTTCCTTGGTCCTGGCGGGGGATTATGAGGGGATCCGCAGCGGTTTGTCCGGAGGCCTAGGTCCGAGGACCGAGTGCCGGGCCCTGCGAAATCCTGATGCAAGGGGCTCAAGGTGGTTGAGAGCATGACACCCATGCTCGAATCCGCCGATGCCGCCACCGCCCGACGCTCCCGCATATCCCGGCTCCCCCGGCTGCCCCGGCCGCGTCCGCGCGAAGCGCCGCCGATGTGGCTCGTGGTGGCGCTCACCTGCGCCGGGCAGTTCCTCGTCGTCCTGGACGTCTCCGTCGTCAACGTGGCGCTGCCGTCCATGCGGACCGGACTGGGGCTCGGCGAGCAGGGCCTGCAATGGGTGGTGAACGCCTACGCCATCGCCTTCGCCGGGTTCATGCTGCTCGGCGGGCGCGCCGGTGACCTCTACGGCCGCAAGCGGATGTTCCTCGTCGGGCTCGGCCTGTTCACCCTGGCCTCGGCGGCCGGCGGGCTCGCGCAGGACGACTGGCAGCTGCTCGTGGCGCGGGCCGTGCAAGGGCTCGGCGCGGCGGTGCTGGCGCCCTCGACGCTGACGATCCTCACGGCGTCGGTGCCGGAGGGCGCCGCGAGGGCCCGGGCCATCGGGACCTGGACGGCCGTCGGGGCCGGCGGCGGCGCGGCGGGCGGTCTGGTCGGCGGTCTGCTGGTGGAGACGCTCTCCTGGCGCTGGGTGCTGCTGATCAACGTGCCCGTCGGGGCCGTGGTGCTGTGCGCCGCGGCCTGGTTCCTCACCGAGGGACGCGCCGGAGACGGCCGCCGCCTCGACCTGCCGGGCGCCCTGCTCGTCACGGCCGGTCTCGGCACGCTGGCCTACGGCATCTCCCAGACGGCGGCGGCGGGCTGGTCGGCACCGGCCACCGTGCTGCCCCTGCTCGCCGGGCTGGTCCTCCTCGGGGCGTTCCTGGCGGTCGAGGCCCGCACGGCGAGCCCGCTGATGCCGCTCGGCCTGCTGCGCCTGCGCTCGGTCTCCTCGGCGAACGTCTCGATGTTCCTGTGCGGCTCCGCGATGTTCTGCATGTGGTTCTTCATGACCCTCTACGCGCAGAACGTCCTCGGCTACACCCCGATCGAGGCCGGCCTCGCCCTGGTCCCGAGCTCCCTCGCCGTCATCCTCGGCTCCAAGCTCGCACCGCGCCTGATGCGACCGGTCGGCCCGCGCAACGTCGCCGCGCTGGGAACCCTCGTCGCCGTGGCCGGATTCGCCTGGCAGTCCACGATGACCTCCGACGGCTCCTACACCACGGCGATCCTCGTCCCAGGCATCCTCATGATGCTCGGCGCGGGCCTGGCGGCGACCCCGCTGGCCTCCCTGGCCACCTCCGGCGCCGCCCCCGAGGAGGCGGGCCTGGTCTCCGGTCTCGTCAACACGTCCCGCACGATGGGCGGTTCACTGGGCCTGGCGGTCCTGTCCACCCTCGCGGCGGCCGAGTCGGCGGGCAGCACGACCCCGCAGTCCCTGACCGAGGGCTATGCCCTCGCGTTCCGCGTCGGAGCGGGGGTCCTGACGGCCGGGGTCGTGCTGATGTGGCTGTGGCTGCCACGGCGTGCGCCCCAGGTGCCGTGAGAGGGACCGGGGCGGGGTGGCCCAGGTGCCGTGAGAGGCACGGAGGTCACAGCCAGCCCTGGCGGCGGGCCTCGCGGAGGGCTTCCATGCGGTTGCGGGTGGCCGTCTTGCCGATCGCCGAGGAGAGGTAGTTGCGGACGGTGGACTCCGAGAGGTGGAGCCTGGCCGCGATGTCGGCGACCGTCGCGCCGTCCGCGGAGGCCTTGAGCGCGTCGCTCTCGCGGGCCGTCAGGGGGTTGGGGCCCGCGCTGAGGGCGGCGGTGGCCAGGGCCGGGTCGACGACCGTCTCGCCCGCCAGCACCCGGCGGACGGCGGCGGCGAGCTCCTCCACGGGACCGTCCTTGACCAGGAAACCGGCCGCTCCCGCCTCCATGGCCCGGCGCAGGTAGCCGGGGCGGCCGAAGGTCGTGAGGATCAGCACGCGGCAGCCGGGGACCCGGTCACGCAGATCCGCAGCGGCGTCCAGGCCGCTCCGGCCCGGCAGTTCGATGTCGAGGAGGGCGACGTCCGGGCGGTGGGCGAGGGCCGCGTCCAGGATCGCGTCTCCCGCGGCCACCTGCGCGACGACCTCGATGTCGTCCTCCATCCCCAGCAGCAGCGCGAGCGCACCGCGCATCATGCCCTGGTCCTCCGCGAGCAGCAGGCGGATGCGCCGGGCGGTCATGGTCCCGGGGTGGGGCGGGCCGTCTCCAGCAGTGAGGTCAGGGTCCGCATGAAGGACGCCGCCGAGTGGTCCGCGTGGTCGCGGACGCGCGCCGCGACCGTGTCGGCGCCCCCGCCCTCCAGGAGGCCGGCGATCCGGTCCAGGTCCTGCCCGTGCCCCTCCTCGGTGGTCAGGTAGAAGTCCGTGGCGTCGTACGCCATGTGGAAGACGTGCTTCTTCACATCGCTCAGCGTCAGGTAGTCGTCGTGCGTCTTGGGCGTCGGCTCGGGCGCGCCGACGCACACCGCGGGCGTACCGGCGCCCCACGCGTTGACGGCCAGGTGGTACGTGTCGGTGATGACCAGCCGGTAGCGGGGCAGGACCCCGACCAGATCGCCGACCGTGGGAGTCCCCGGGCGGGCCGCGATGTGGCCGACCGCGGCGGGGACGTCCCGGTCGAACCAGGGCAGCCACTCCAGCGGGACGCCCAGACGGTCGGACAGGCCCTGGCAGAAGGCGGGCAGCCAGTCGGGGATCGGCGTACGGGCGCCGAGGAAGACGCCGACGGCCCCGTTCTCGGGCACCGACCGGGACCACTGCGAGACCGGGAGGTGGTCGAGGTCGCCGGGGCGGGACAGCAGCGCCGCGTCCGAGCCGAAGTGGTCGGTCGTACGGTCCCGGCGCAGATGCGCGAGCTTCGCCGCCGAGAGCGGATCGCGCACCCACATACGGTGGCTGCCCGTGACCAGGCGGGAGAACAGCGGGCCGTACTCCTTGTCCTCGTAGTCCGACTGCGTGTTGTGCAGGATCGTCCCGCCGTAGCTGAGGGTCCGTGCGAGGACCTCGTCCGGCTGGTCGGCGAGGAGCAGGGCCCGGTTCAGCTGCGCCCGGGCGTCGTCCCGGTCCGTGGCGAAGCCGAAGTCGAGCAGACGGTTCGTCGCGTCCTGCGCCAGGTAGTGCCGGGTGTGCAGGAAGTCGCCCCAGAAGACGACCGCGTCGTGGTCGCCGAGCGTGTCGAGGTGCTCGGCCAGCGGATGGAAGCGGAACGGGAAGGCGGTGCCGCGCGCACCCTCGCGCAGCGGCACGGTCTCCGGCGTGTGCAGCGTGTACCAGGTGGCGTCGAACGCGGTGTCCATCCGCCGCCGCAGGGACTCGAACGCCAAGTCCACGGTCAGCATGCCCGTGTTGCGGTACCCGATGTTCGGCGCGGTGATGACGGCGACGCGTCCCATGTGCTCCCGTTCCCCTAGGGCTCTCGACCGTTGCCGGCGGCCTCGACGTGTGGTCGCGCGGACCACCGGCCAACGTACACGTCCGGGTCGCACCGGAAGCCGGCCGCCCCCGGCCCCTCCGGCCGCTCCTGCGCCGCGTCCGCCAAAAGCTCCGCCGCCACCGCGAAGCCGCCCCTGGCCCGCGACCCCGCGGTCAGCGAACCACCCGCCGCCGCGAGCCGCTCCGTCAGCCCGGTCAGCCCTGTGCCGTCGGAGCCGACCGTCGTGCGGGCTGAGCCGGTGGGTCCTGTGCCGTCGGAGCCGACCGTCGTGGGGGCTGAGCCGGTGGGTCCTGTGCCGTCGGAGCCGACCGTTGTGCGGGCTGAGCCGGTGGGTCCCGTGCCGTCGGAGCCGACCGTCGTGCGGGCTGAGCCGGTGGGTCCCGTGCCGTCGGAGCCGACCGTCGTGGGGGCTGAGCCGGTGGGTCCTGTGCCGTCGGAGCCCACCCTCGTGCGGGCGGAGCCGGTGTGCCCTGTGCCGCCGGTGTCGCTCAGCCCCCTGCCGCCGGAAGCCGCAGGTGCCGCGTCGCAGTTCAGCACCGTGTCACCGGCGACGGCCCCGCCACCGTCGTCCGAGACCGTCAGCCGAACCCGCTCCCCGTCTCCCGCCAGTGTGATCTCGCAGCGGTTCGCCCCGCTGTGCCGGACGACGTTGGTGACCGCCTCCCGGACCACCCAGCCCAGCAGCGCCTCGGTCTGCGGCCCGAGCGGCGGGCCGGAGCGGCTCACCACGGGCGTGATGCCCGCCGCCGTCAGGACGGAGTGAGCCCGGTCGAGTTCCGTGGCGAGGCTGCCCTGCCGGTAGCCGCTCACCGCCTCGCGGATCTCCGTCAGGGCCTGCCGTCCCACGGCCTCGATGTCCGTGATCTGGGCCAGCGCCGCGTCCAGGTCGCGGCCGGCCAGCCGACGGGCCGCCTCCGACTTCACGACGATCACCGACATCGTGTGCCCGAGCAGGTCGTGCAGGTCGCGGGAGAAGCGCAGCCGTTCCTTCTCGACCGCCCGGTGGGCCAGCTCCTCACGGGCGGCGCGCAGTTCGCGCACCGCCTCGGAGAGCCGCATGATCGCGGCCGTCACCATCGTGGAGATCCAGGTGGCGTACGCGATGTCGAGGCCGCCCCAGCCGTCGTGGAACCACGCCACCGCGCCCGCCAGCACCGCCAGGGCCGTACCGGCGGGCCGCAGGTGCCGCAACCGCAGGGCCGCGCCGGTCGCCAGGCCGAGCAGCGGGAAGAACAGCAGCCAGTTGTCGCCGTAGCCGGCGGCGAGCGCGCAGGTCACGGCCGCCAGCATGGCCAGTGCGACCCGGGTCGAGAGGGCCTCGCGCTTCTGCTTGTCGAACGAGCGGAACGCCACGTAGATGTACAGGCTGTTGAAGGTCAGCAGGCCCAGGCCGCCGATCCACGGATCCGCGTCGCGGCCCTGGAAGAGGTTGGAGAAGGCGCCCATCCCCAGCAGCAGCCAGGGCAGCAGGGTGAAGCCGGTGGGCGGCGGGCCGGCGGCGGCCGCGTCGGGCCCGCCCGCCTTCCGGGCCGCCCGCCACTCGGCCTTGAGCCGGCCCTTGTTCGCCCGGTAGTAGCGCTGGTGCTCCCGGGCCTCGCGGACATCCGACCGCATGGCCTCGAACCGGCACCCGACCTTGTCCCTCCAGGACATGTCCCCCTCCTTCGTCCCGACCGCGCGCGGGCAGTGCCCGCAGGGGCCACGCCGGGGACGGTGCGACCCGCCGGGCCCGCGCGGCCATGGCAGCGACGTTACGGATCCGCCGGGCCGCGCGGCAGATGCGCTTGTACGGACCGCGGCAGGACAAATGTCATCACCCGGCGATCTGACACAGTGTCAGGAGCCTTCACAACTGCCGGGGCCTCGGCTATACAGAGGCGCGGGACTGGAACGCGTTTCAGTTCGCGTCCCGGTCCGGTCCCAGACGGCCTCGGTGCGGCCGACGGTGCGGACGGCCGTACCGAGGTCTTTCCTCCGGCGATCAGGAGCCCCATGCCCATCGACGCAGCCAAGGCGCTCGCCGCCGCACCCCGGACCGGCGAACTCTCCTGGGACCCCAGGGACGTGCAGCTCTACCACCTGGGCATCGGCGCGGGCAGCCCCGCCACCGACCCCGACGAACTGCGCTACACCCTGGAGACCCGGCTGCACGTCCTGCCCAGTTTCGCCACCGTCGCCGGCGGCGGAAAGCCCGGCGTCACCAGCGGGCTGTCCATGCCCGGCGTCGAGGTCGACCTGGCCCGCGTCCTGCACGGCGGCCAGAACCTCGTCATCCACCGGCCCATCCCGGCGACGGGCACCGCCACCGCGACCAACCGCATCGCCGCCGTGTACGACAAGGGCACCGCGGCCGTCCTCGTGCTGCGCACCGACGTCGCGGACACCGAGGGCCCGTTGTGGACCAACGACGCCCAGATCTTCGTGCGCGGCGAGGGCGGCTGGGGCGGCTACCGCGGCCCCTCCACCCGCCTCGAACCGCCCACCGGCGAACCCGACCGGACCGTCGAGCGACCCGTCCGCGACGACCAGGCCCTGCTTTACCGTCTCTCCGGCGACTGGAACCCGCTGCACGCCGACCCGGAGTTCGCCGAGCTCGCCGGATTCGAGCGGCCCATCCTGCACGGCCTGTGCACCTACGGCATCACGCTCAAGGCGGTCGTCGACACCCTGCTCGGCGGGGACGTGACCCGGGTGCGGTCCTACGCCACCCGGTTCGCCGGGGTCGTGTACCCGGGGGAGACCCTGCGGATCCGCATGTGGCACACACCCGGCTCCACCCGGGTCGCCGTGAGCGCCGTCGAACGCGAGGACGCCCCCGTCCTCGCCGACACCGTCGTCGAACACTCCTGAACCACCACGCCGTACGAGGGGAGCCCGCACCATGCGCGCAGCCGTACTGCACGAGATCGGCCAGGACAAGCTGGAGGTCCTCGACGACGTCGAGGCGGCGGGGTTCGGGCCCGGCAAGGTCAGGATCCGGGTGCGTGCCACGGGGCTGTGCCACTCGGACCTGTCCGCCATGAGCGGAGTGCTCCCGCAGCCCGGCCCCTTCGTACCCGGCCACGAAGGGGCGGGAGAGATCCTCGAAGCCGGCGAGGGCGCCGGGCACCTGAAGGCCGGCGACCGGGTCGTGGTGTGCTGGCTGCCCGCCTGCGGCGCCTGCCCCGCCTGCAAGCGCGGCCAGAGCCAGCTGTGCCTGGCCGGGTTCATGAACGCCGGCACCCCCAACTTCAAGCGCCCCGGCGGGGACGTCTTCGGCTTCGCCGGGACCGGAACCTTCGCCGAGGAGGTCGTCGTCGACGCCGGCTGCGCGGTGCCGATACCCGACGACGTGCCCTTCGACATCGCCGCCCTCATCGGCTGCGGGGTGACCACCGGCCTCGGCGCCGCGCTCAACACGGCCGACGTGGAGGCGGGTTCGTCGGTCGCCGTCATCGGCTGCGGGGGCGTCGGCATCTCCGCGATCCAGGGGGCCCGGCTGAAGGGCGCCGCCGAGATCGTCGCCGTCGACCCGGTGGCCTCGCGCCGCGAGTCGGCGCTGAAGTTCGGCGCGTCGCGCGCCGTCTCCCCGGAGGAACTGCCCGACGCCAAGCAGCAGGTGACCGGCGGCGAGGGCTTCGACTACGTCTTCGAGGTCGTCGGCAGGTCCGCCACCGCCCGCACCGCCTACGAGAACACCCGGCGCGGCGGCACCCTCGTCATCGTCGGCGCGGGCGCCATGGACGACTTCCTCCAGCTCAGCATGTTCGAGCTGTTCTTCGACGAGAAGCGGATCCTGCCGTCCATGTACGGCGGCGGTGACGTGCTGACCTCCTACGAACGCACCATCGCCCTGTGGCGCGCGGGCCGGATCGACCTGGCGGGCCTGATCACCCACCGGGTGCCGCTCGCCGACATCAACGAGGCGCTGGACCAGATGCGCACCGGGACCGCCCTGCGTACCTGCATCGAGATCTGAGGACGCCACCGATGCCGCTGCCACTGCCACTCGAGGGGATGTCCGCCGTCGTCACGGGCGCCGGACGCGGGCTCGGCCGGGCCGAGGCGCTGGAACTCGCCCGGCTCGGCGCCGCCGTGGTCGTCAACGACTACGGGCAGCCCGGACGGGACGGTTCGGGCGAGGCGTCCGCGGGGCCCGCCGAGGAGGTCGCCGCCGAGATCCGCGCGGCGGGCGGGAAGGCCCTCGCGCACACCGGCGACGTCTCCGACTTCACGCAGGCCGGCGCGCTCGTCGAGTCGGCCGTCACCGCCTACGGCAAGCTCGACATCCTCGTCAACAACGCGGGCATCCTGCGCGACCGCATGGTCTTCTCGATGGCCGAGGAGGAGTGGGACTCCGTCCTGCGCGTGCACCTCAAGGGCCACTTCAACACCACCCGGTTCGCCGCCGCGCACTGGCGGGAGCGGTCCAAGCGGGCCGGGGAGCCGGTGTTCGGGCGGATCGTGAACACCTCCTCGGAGGCGTTCCTCGCGGGCTCCGCCGGCCAGCCCAACTACGCCGCCGCCAAGGGCGGGATCGTCGGCCTCACCACTTCCACCGCGCTCGCCCTCGCCCGGTACGGCGTCACCGCCAACGCCATCTGCCCCCGCGCCCGCACCCGGATGACCGAGGACGTCTTCGCGGGCGTCGAGCAGCCCTTGGGCACCGGCCTGGACCCGCTCGCCCCCGAGCACGTCGCCCCGCTCGTCGGCTATCTGGCCTCACCCGCCGCCGCCCACGTCAACGGGCAGCTCCTCGTCGTGCACGGCGGGATGGTCGCCGTCGTCGAACGGCCGCGGGTCGCCGCGAAGTTCGACAGCAAGCAGGATGCCTTCACCTACGACGAACTGGAGGCCGTCCTCGGCCCGTACTACGCGGACCGGCCGGCGGGGGAGACGTTCGCCGCGGCGGAGGTGCTGGGCCTGAAACGCGGGTGAGGGAGCGGGCGACGGGACGCGGAACGGCCCTCCCCGCCTGAGGCGGGGAGGGCCGTTCTCCGTTGGGTGACCGGCGTGCCGTCAGGCCGCAGTCACGGCCTGCTCGGTCTCCGCCACCGGCTTGCGGTGACGTCCGCGCGGAGCCGTCTCGCCGTCCTGCGTGGAGACTTCACCACGGTGCCGGCCGGGGCCGGAGGACTGATGCCGGACATCGGCATCGCTCGGCTGGTTCGTGCTGGCGTCGCTCATCGGATGGAATTCACCCCGTCAACATGATCTTTTTTACAGCCGGGTGAGTCTAACCGGCACCCCTGACCTCGGATCCAGGCGACCACGCCAACCGGCACTAGTTCGTTACAAGGCGTCCCAACGGCGCTTCCTGAAGGGGCACAGGACGTGCGGCCGAGGGCGCAGGAGGCCGGCCGGCCGGGGTCGGCGGATGGGGCTCGTCCGGCGCCGCGAGCCGTCCCGGGTGTCCCGGAGGCGGGGCTGCCCGCCGCGGCTGCGACGGTGGCTGTTGCTCCTGCGGCTGTTGCTCCTGTTGCTCCTGTTGCTCCTGTTGCCCCTGCGGCCCCGGCGCGGCCCCGGGCTCCGGCTCCGCGACCGGCGGCGGGCTCACCTGCGCGACCCCGCACGGCACGGCCTCCGTCGCGTACGGCAGCCGCAGCACCCCCTCCGGAGTCCACAGGCCCGTACCCGTCAACCACCCCTCGGGCGCCCGGAGATGGTGCACCCGGCGCTCGGCGGGACGCCAGACACCGACCCAGCTGCCCGTCGGCCCGTCCACCCGCAACGCCACCGCGCAGCTCTCGGGCGTCAGCACCTGACCCGGCTGGATGGCGAACGGCGTGACGGAGCAGTCCCGCACCCGCAGGCACTCCGGGAAGCGCACCGGGAGCGTGCTGCCGAGGACACCCCAGCCCAGCCGGTCCTGCCCCGGCGAGGGCGCGTCCGAGCGGACGATCAGCAGCCCGCTGTCATGGTCGGCGAGCAGCACCCGGTCGTCGCTGTCGGCGGCGATCTGCAGCAGCGGCGACACCTCACCGCCGCACTCCAGGTCCACCACGACGGCCTTGGTGCGGCCCTCGGTCTCCCGGTCCAGTGCCAGCATCCGTCCCGACCGGTCCAGCCAGACCCCGCCCGAACAGCGGCCGGGCAGCTCCGCCAGCCGCTCGGGCCCGAAGGCGCCGCCCGCCACCAGCCACACCGACGTCGTACGCGGCCCCACGGCGAGGGCGTAGGCCCGTTCCCCGTCCGGGGCGGGGGGCAGCAGCCGCAGCCGGGCGGTCCGGTCCGGGCAGCCGACCGCGCCCAGGGGCAGCTCCCCGGTGCCAGGGCCGGTCGGGTACAGCAGCGAGAAGGCATGCCGCCCGGCCACCACCCGGTGGATGAGCACCCGCCCGTCGGCCATCGGCTGCACCTCGGTGCCGGGCTCCTCCGGCTGGTTGCGCGGCAGGGGCACCGCGTACGGCTCGGGGCCGTCCAGGGTCCAGCGCTCCGGGAACCAGGAGCCGCCTGCCGACGCCAGACGCGCGCCGTAGGCGCCGTCCGCGGTGAACGTGCAGCCGGCCGGCGCGGGCCTGTCCCCGCGTCCACCCCCGTTCCCGTCACCGTCCTCGAATCCCGCCGAAGGCTCGATCGCACAGACCGTCATCGCTCGGTCACCTCCAGTGACGAAGGTAGTTCGCTCGCTGGAGTGTGGAATTCCGCGGCAGCGGGCTTCACACATAAGGGTGTTCCAGGAACGATTCGCCTGAGGAAAAGGGGGCGCTTGTGCTGAGCGGGGCGATGGGTGCCGGGAGCGGGCGGTGGCGGTGCAACGCCACAGATCAGGCGGGTAGCCTTGCTCCCGTGCCCCGTCTGTCTGAAGTCATCGCCGCGCTGGAGACCCTGTGGCCCGCCGAGCGGGCCGAGTCCTGGGACGCGGTCGGCACCGTCGCGGGCGACCCGGACCAGGAGGTCACGCGGGTCCTGTTCGCCGTCGACCCGGTCCAGGAGATCGTCGACGAGGCGGTGAAACTGGGCGCCGACCTGCTCGTCACCCACCACCCGCTCTATCTGCGCGGCACGACGACGGTGGCCGCGACGCACTTCAAGGGCCGCGTCGTCCACACCCTCATCAAGAACGACATCGCGCTGCACGTCGCCCACACCAACGCCGACACCGCCGACCCGGGTGTCTCCGACGCCCTCGCGGGCGCCCTCGGCCTGCGGGTCACCGGGCCGCTCGTGCCCGACGCCACCGACCCCGAGGGCCGCCGGGGCCTCGGCCGGCTCTGCGCGCTGGACCACCCGGTGACCGTCCGCGAGCTCGCCGCCCGCGCCGCCGAGCGGCTGCCCGCCACCGCGCAGGGCATCCGCGTCGCCGGCGACCCCGAGGCGCTCGTGCGCACGGTCGCCGTCAGCGGCGGCTCCGGCGACAGCCTCTTCGACCACGTACGCGCCGCCGGTGCCGACGCCTTCCTCACCGCGGACCTGCGCCACCACCCCGTCTCGGAAGCCCGCGCCCACAGCCCCCTCGCGCTGCTCGACGCGGCGCACTGGGCCACCGAGTGGCCCTGGTGCGAGCTGGCCGCGAGCCAGCTCGACGAGATCTCCGACCGCCACGGATGGGACCTGCGCGTCCACGTCTCGAAGACGGTCACCGACCCCTGGACCGCGCACGCGGCCTCGCCCCCTTCTGATCCCCTTGGAGCCCCGAACTGAACGCCGCGCCCGCCGACCAGATCCGTCTCCTCGACGTCCAGGACCTCGACGTCCGCCTCCAGCAGCTCGCGCACAAGCGCAAGTCGCTCCCCGAGCACGCCGAGATCGAGTCGCTGACCAAGGACCACACCCAGCTGCGCGACCTGCTCGTGGCCGCGCAGACCGAGGAGAGCGACACCGCCCGCGAGCAGACCAAGGCCGAGCAGGACGTCGACCAGGTGCGCCAGCGCGCCACCCGCGACCAGCAGCGCCTCGACTCGGGCGCCGTCACCTCTCCCAAGGACCTGGAGAACCTCCAGCGTGAGATCGCCTCCCTCGCCAAGCGGCAGGGCGATCTGGAGGACGTGGTGCTGGAGGTCATGGAGCGCCGCGAGTCCGCGCAGGAGCGGGTCGCCGAGCTGACCGAGCGCGTCACCTCCGTCCAGTCGAAGATCGACGACGCGACCGCACGCCGCGACGCCGCCTTCGAGCAGATCGACGGCGAGGTCGCCACGGTCACCAAGGAGCGCGAGGTCGTCTCCGCCTCCATTCCGGACGATCTGCTGAAGCTCTACGACAAGCTGCGCGGCCAGCAGGGCGGCGTCGGCGCGGCGAAGCTGTACGCGCGCAGCTGCCAGGGCTGCCGGCAGGAGCTCGCCATCACCGAGCTGGCCGAGATCCGCAAGGCGGCGCCCGACACGGTGGTGCGCTGCGAGAACTGCCGCCGCATCCTGGTGCGCACGTCCGAGTCCGGCCTCTAGGTCGTCAAGGAGCCCTTCCGGTGCGGGAGTTCATCGTCGAGGCCGACGGCGGGTCACGGGGCAACCCGGGGCCGGCCGGCTACGGGGCCGTGGTCGGCGACGCGGCGACGGGGGAGACCCTGCGCGAGACCGCCGAGTACATCGGCGTCGCCACCAACAACGTCGCCGAGTACCGCGGCCTCCTCGCCGGCCTGCGCGCCGCCCACGCGCTGGACCCGGACGCGACGGTCCACGTCCGGATGGACTCCAAACTCGTCATCGAGCAGATGTCGGGCCGCTGGAAGATCAAGCACCCCGACATGAAGCCCCTGGCCGCGCAGGCCGCCCGGGTCTTCCCGCCCGGGCGGGTCACGTACGAGTGGATGCCGAGGGCGCAGAACAAGCACGCGGACCGGCTGGCCAACGAGGCGATGGACGCGGGGGCCAGGGGCGAGCGGTGGTCGGAGGCGGAGTCGACGGCGGAGCTGGACACGGCCGGTGAGACGGCCAGGGCCGCGGAGGGCTCTGGTGCTGCCGCCGGAGTCGCGGAGGGCTCTGCTGCTGCCGGGGCGACGAAAGTCCCCGGGGACGCCGAAGGCTCCGCGCAGGCCGACACGCGTGCCGCCAAGGCTGTTGCCGCCCCCGGCTGGGCGCCCGCCGACATGGGCGCCCCCGCCACCTTCGTCCTGCTGCGCCACGGCGAGACCCCGCTGACGCCCCAGAAGCGCTTCTCCGGCAGCGGCGGCACCGACCCCTCCCTGTCCGACGCCGGCCGGGAACAGGCCGAGCGGGCCGCCGCGATGCTGGCCCGGCGGGGCACCGTCCAGGCCGTCGTGTCGTCGCCGCTGGCCCGTACGCGGCAGACCGCCGGGATCGTCGCCGCCCGGCTCGGGCTCGACGTGAGCGTCGACGACGGACTGCGCGAGACCGACTTCGGCGCCTGGGAGGGCCTCACCTTCGCCGAGGTGCGCGAGCGCCACCCCGACGACCTGAACGCCTGGCTGGCCTCCCCGGACGCCGAACCCACCGGAGGCGGCGAGAGCTTCGCGGCGACGGCCGTCCGGCTCGCCGCCACCCGCGACAAGCTGGTGGCCGCCCACGCGGGCCGCACGGTCCTGCTCGTCACGCACGTGACCCCGATCAAGACGCTCGTCCGGCTCGCCCTCGGCGCCCCGCCGGAGTCCCTGTTCCGCATGGAACTGTCGGCCGCGTCCCTGTCGGTGGTCGCCTACTACGCGGACGGCAACGCCAGCGTCCGCCTCCTCAACGACACGTCCCACCTGCGCTGAGCGCCGACGCCCCACCTGCGCTGAGCGCCGACGCCTCCCGGGCCAGCGCCTCGACGCGCCCCCAGTCGCGTCCGGCGACCGCGTCCGGCGGCAGCATCCAGCTGCCGCCCACGCACCCGACGTTGGGCAGGGCCAGATAGTCCGGGGCGCAGTCCGGGCCGATCCCGCCCGTCGGGCAGAACCGGGCCTGCGGCAACGGCCCCGACAGCGACTTGAGATACGCCGTTCCGCCCGCGGCCTGCGCCGGGAAGAACTTCATCTCGCGCACCCCGCGCTCCAGCAGCGCCACGACCTCGGACGCGGTCGACACCCCCGGCAGGAACGGCACCCCCGACGCCCGCATCGCCTCCAGCAGCCCGTCCGTCCAGCCCGGACTGACCAGGAACCGGGACCCCGCGGCCACCGCCTGCCCGACCTGCTCCGGCCGGATCACCGTTCCGGCCCCGACCACCGCCCCGGGCACCTCCCGGGCGATCTCCCGGATCGCCTCCAGGGCCGCGGGAGTCCGCAGCGTCACCTCGATCGCGGGCAGCCCACCCGCGACCAGGGCACGCGCGAGCGGTACGGCATCGCCCACGTCCTCGATGACGACGACGGGAACGACGGGCGCGAGGTCCAGCACGGAGGCGGGCAGGGCAGGGGAGACCATGGCGTCATCCTGCCGTCGGCTTGCAAAACGCGCAAAGGTCGTTGCGCATCATGCAATGGCGTATCTCATGACCTGTACACCGACGTCAGTGCACCTCGTCCACCAGTACGTCCAGCGACCAGGCCTGCCCCTGCCTCGCGGGCGCCTGTGCCTCCACGACGTAGCCGAGATCCCGGAGCGCCTCCACCAACTCGGCCGGACCCTTCGGGTCGGTCCCGGAGGCCAGCAGGCTGCGCACGATCCGCCCCTTCGTCGCCTTGTTGAAGTGGCTGACCACCTTCCGGGTGGGAGCGTGCAGCACCCGCACGGACGCCGTCCGCCCGGCGACCTCGCCCTTCGGCTTCCAGGCGGCGGCGTACGCGGCGGACCGCAGATCCAGCACCAGGCCGCCCCCGGCCACCTCGGGCAGCACCGACGCCATCGGCGTACGCCAGTGCGCGCCCAGCGCCCCGAGCCCCGGCAGCTTCACGCCCATCGAGCACCGGTAGGACGGAATCCGGTCCGTCACCCGCACCGCACCCCACAGCCCGGAGAACACCAGCAGCGACCGCGCGGCCCGCCGCTTGGCGGCAGTGTCCAGCGACGCCAGGCCGAGGGCGTCGTAGAGCACGCCGGTGTAGATCTCCCCGGCCGGCCGCGCCCCCGCCGTACGCAGCTCCGCGTTCTTCGCGACCTCGCCCCGCAGCCCCTCGCTCAGCCCCAGCACCTCGCGCGCCTTGACCTCGTCGCCGGCACACAGCTCGACCAGCTCGGTGAGGACGGCCTCCCGGGCGGCGGTCAGCCCCGGCAGCGACAGCGACTCCGGCTTCAGCGGGGCACCGCGGCCGGAGGAGGCCTTGCCTTCGGACGGCGGCAGCAGGACAAGCACGGGTACTCCTTCGATCGAACTCCGCCCGACAGCGTACGGGGAGCTCAGACACGGGCCTGGCCGAGGGCGCGCACGAGCCCGTCGGCGTCGTCGGCGTGGAAGCGGACGACCCGCACCTCCCGGCGCCGCCCGAAGAGGCCGACATGCGTGACCGGATCCGTCAGCTCCAGCGTGACGCTGGTCTGCGAGCCCACCTCCAGATCAAGCTCCCCGTCGGCAGGCTCGTGCGTCATCCGCAGCTCACGCCGCACGGAGCCGATCCGCTCCAGCGGCACCAGCAGGTCGACATGGACATACCGCCGTATCCGCAGGGTTCCGCGGGCCGCGTCCAGCACGTGCGGACGGACGACGGACGAGGCGTGCAGCGCGACCACGAACACGACCGTGTACACGTCCAGGAAGAGGAACGCCGCGTGCACGGCGGGCCAGTCCCGCAGCAGCACGGACACCCCGACCGTCTCGACGACGCACACGAACGCGAGACCGAACATCATCGCGCCCTGCCCCCGCGCATACCCGAAGGCCGACCCGCCGCCCGCCCCGTGCGTACGCCGCGCCACCCACAGGCCGAGACTCGCCAGCAACCGCACCTCGTGCCGGACCAGCAGCGCCCCGACCCTCATCGCCGCCCCCCGACCCTCATCGCCACCCCCGGATTTCATCGCCGCTCCTCGGCCAGGATCCGCAACGCACGGCGGACGGCCTCCGCCTGGGCCGGGGCGAGATCGTCGTAGAACGCGCGCAGCATGCTGTCGTGCCGGTCGATCTCACCGAGCTCACCGATCCCAGGGAACAGCGTCGGCGGAATGCAGTCGGCGAGGGCCCGGGCCGCCTCGTCGACCCGCGGGTCGACGGGCCCGGCACCGGCGAGCGCGTCGAGCAGCGCGTAGGCCTCACCTGCCCGCGCCACGGCCCCCGGACTCCCCAGCGCCTCACCCACCGACGCCACCAGCCGCTCCCGTTCCCCGAACGGCACGGCGGTCTCCAGGAACGCGATGATCTCGCGGTCCTTGACGGCCATGGGCGAGTCCGACAGATGCGCGGCCTGGGCGAACAGCGCGGCCAGCTCCGGTGACACCGGCCCCTCCGCCGGCACTCCGCCCTCCGCGTCCAGCAGGGTCCGCAGCCGCGCGCGCCGCTCCCGCAGGGCCGCCTCCTGCCGCGCCAGATCCTCGTCCAGCTCGGTCAGCACCTCGACGAGGTCCTTGCCGGCCTCGTCCGCGAGCACGTCCCGCACTTCTGCGAGCCCCAGCCCCAGCTCGGTCAGCCGCCGGATCCGCGCCAGCACGACGGCATGCCGCAACCCGTACTCCCGATAACCGTTGGCCCGCCGCTCGGGCTCGGGCAGCAGCCCCAGATGGTGGTAGTGCCGCACGGCCCGCGTGGTGACGCCGACGACGCCGGCGAGTTCTCCTATCCGCATGCCACCAGTGAAGACGTTGACGCTGCGGCAGGGTCAAGCGAGCCGTTCGGCCTTCTGACGAGGACCGTGCTCGTGTGCCACGATCGAGGGAAGGGATCCCGATCTCACGGACAGGTGATCAACCGATGTCCCAATCTGGCGGGCGACAGAAGGAGGGGCGTGACATGACTGCCATGGCCCACGAGCCGCTCTCGCAGGCAGACGTCCTGCTGGAGGGCTTCCTCGCCCTGGACACGCCGGAGGGCTTCCGGGCAGAGCTGATCGAGGGGGAGATCGTCGTGACGCCGCCGCCGGACGGGGATCACGAGGACTACATCGGACTGATCGTGAACCAGGTGATCAGACGTTCCCGGACCGACATGCAGTTCTCAGGCAACAAAGGGTTGAAACTGCGCAGCGGAGGCGGCTGCCCCAAGGACCACTTGGTCCCCGACGGCACATTCGCTCCGATGGAACTGCGCCTGTACCGGGGGGCCGATCCCTGGATGCCCTGCGACGGCGTCGCCATGGTGATGGAGGTGACCTCCACCAAGCCGCAGGCGGACCGCGAGGCCAAGCGCCGCTGCTACGCCCGCGCCGGCATCCCGCTCTACCTGCTGGTCGACCGGGACACGGCTCAGGTCACCGTGTTCAGCGAGCCGAAGGAAGACGACTACCGCGAGCACTGCGCCCGACCCTTCGGCAAGACCGTCACACTGCCGGAACCCTTCGCCTTCGACCTGGACACGGCCGACCTCCTCTGATCCCCTGTGGGCGGGGGGTACGCCATGGGGAGACAACAACAGACCAGCTGGACCCGGGCACGACTCGGCCGCGCCGGCCCGCCCCTGGACCTCCTCACCGCCCACTTCGACAGCCACGTCTACGCACCTCACGCCCACGACCAGTTCACCATCGGCGTGACCGTCGGCGGCTCGGAGGTCATCGCGTACCGGGGCGGGCACATCCACTCCTACCCTGGCTCGATCGTCGTCCTGGAGCCCGGCGAGATGCACACCGGAGGCCCGGCCGCCTGCGACGGCTACGCCTACCAGGCCCTCTACGCGGAACCGGCCCTCCTCACCGACGGCACCCTCGGCGGCCTCCCGCACTTCCGCGACGCCGTCCTCGACGACCCGGAGCTGGCGGTGGCCCTGCGCGCCGCCCACACCGACATCAGCGCCTGCCCCGACCCGCTGGAAGCGGAGTCCCGGCTGCCCTGGCTGCTCACGGCCCTGGCCCGCCGCCACTCCACGGCCCGGGCGACCGACGACACCGTGCCCGGGGCGGTGGGCATCGCCAGGGCCGTACGCGACCGCCTCGCCGACGAACTGCTGGACCCTCCCTCCCTGGCCGCCCTCGCCACGGACCTGGGCCTGTCCCGCTACCAACTGCTCCGCGCGTTCCGCACGACGATGGGCGTACCGCCGTACGCCTGGCTCGCCCAGCACCGGGTGGCCAGGGCGCGCGGCCTCCTGGAAGCCGGACTGCGCCCCGCCGAGGTCGCGGGCCTCGTCGGCTTCGCGGACCAGGCGCACCTCACCCGCTGGTTCCGCAGGGTGCTGGGGGTGACCCCGGCGGCGTACCGCAACAGCGTTCACGTCGCTGCGTACCGCAACAGCGTTCAAGACACCGGGGGGTGAACGGCCCGACACTCATCTCATGACTGCACGCGGCTGGTTCCTGTTCTCCCTGATGGGAGTCGTCTGGGGTGTCCCCTACCTGATGATCAAGGTGGCGGTGGACGAGCTGTCCCCGTCCATGGTGGTGTTCGCACGCTGCGCCCTCGGCGCGGCGCTCCTGCTCCCGTTCGCCCTGCGCCAGGGCGGCTTCGGCCGTACGGTCCGGACGCACTGGAAGCCGATGCTGGCCTTCGCCGTCATCGAGATCGTCGGCCCCTGGTGGACCCTGACCGACGCGGAACGCCACCTGTCCAGCTCCACGGCCGGGCTCCTCATCGCGGGCGTGCCGATCGTCGCCCTGCTCCTGGCCCGCTTCTTCGGCGCCGAGGAACACGTGGGCGCCCGCCGCATCACAGGCCTGGCCCTCGGCCTCGCGGGAGTCACCGTCCTCACCCTGCCGCACCTCACCGGCGGTGACGCCCTGTCGATGGCCGAGGTGCTGGTGACGGTCGTCGGCTATGCCACGGCCCCGCTGATCGCGGCCCGGTACCTCAAGGACGTCCCGACGCTCCAGCTGATCACCCCGTGCCTGACGCTGGCCGCCGTGGTCTACGCCCCCGCGGCATTCCTCACCCGCCCCGCCACGATGCCCTCGGGCGAGGTCCTGGCAGCGCTCGCCGGCCTGGGCGT
The DNA here is from genome assembly GCF_042262425.1 of Streptomyces sp. NPDC056373. Classification (NCBI taxonomy): domain Bacteria; kingdom Bacillati; phylum Actinomycetota; class Actinomycetes; order Kitasatosporales; family Streptomycetaceae; genus Streptomyces; species Streptomyces sp. NPDC056373. Next base: position 86,550 of record NZ_JBHJPX010000004.1, on the reverse strand, counting down.
CGTCTGCACCGCGATCGCGTTCGTGGCCTTCCTGGAGCTGATCAAGGAGGCCGGCCCGGCCCGGGCCGGCGTGATCACGTACGTCAACCCGGCGGTGGCGGTCGCCGCGGGCGCGCTCTTCCTGGACGAGAAGCTGACGCTCGGCATCGGCGTGGCCTTCACCCTGATCCTGGCGGGCTCGGTCCTGGCCACGGCCGCGACGCCGAAGCGGGACGCCCGCCGGGTACGGGTACCATGGTCGACACGGCAGACGAGCCGGGCGGACGGCCGCGTGGAGACCCCCTGACGGGGAGCTCCCCGAGGAACGTCCGGGCTCCACAGGGCAGGGTGGTGGCTAACGGCCACCCGGGGTGACCCGCGGGACAGTGCCACAGAAAGCAGACCGCCGGGACTGCGCTCTTTTCGAAGAGGGCGGTCCTCGGTAAGGGTGAAACGGTGGTGTAAGAGACCACCAGTGCCTGAGGTGACTCAGGCAGCTAGGTAAACCCCACCCGGAGCAAGGTCAAGAGGGAGCACCTCGGTGCTCCTGCGCGGACGATCGAGGGCTGCCCGCCCGAGTCCGCGGGTAGACCGCACGAGGCCGGTGGCAACACCGGCCCTAGATGGATGGCCGTCTCCCCGGCCGCCGCGAGGCGACCGGGTGACAGAACCCGGCGTACAGCCCGACTCGTCTGCCTTCTGGTCCTGGCCTGGGATTTCATCCTGGTCGGGGCCAATGCACCTGTCGGAGCAGATCCCGCCTTCACCTGGCACGTCGTGAGGCCTACAAGCATGCGCCCCCAACCCGGCGAAACTCCAGATCCACGCCGTGGAAGTGCTGGAATCTGTGTCGGCCACATGCATCGTCCGCTGCGTCGGCGGACGTGTACGTCCCGGTCAGCGCTTCACCCTGGAGTCTGCGGAGGGAACTCCAGGTGAGAGCTTCCACGTCACGCCGGACTGGATAGACCGTTATGGGCTTCGAGTCGACTTCTTCGACCCGCCCCATAACGCAAGGGTTCACCTCTCCGGGAGCGGAGCCTCTCTGTTGGAGAAAGGCCAGACGATCATTTCCGTCGAGTCTGCCGTGGAGTGAACAGGTGGCGCACGAGGCGTTGGAAATTGCTCCAGGCGTCGGGGTCGGTTCCGTCGCCCATCGGGTAGTGAAGAGCGGGCTTGCCCTCAAGGCCGACGCGCGTGGGCGTGAGGCGACGGCGGCACGACAGAGATGGTGGACGGCCCAATGAGCGCGGGGGCGCGGAGAGTCCGCGGAAGGGGCAGCAGGTGGTTCGGCAGTACCTGCGACTGGAGTTCGTGACGGTCGACGCCGACCCCGCACCCTGGAGCCGTCTCTACCAGGACGTTGACCCTGACCTGTTGGCAGACGCACGTGACAGGTCGAGTAGCCGGCGAGGCATGTGGGGCACGGAGTTACAGGACCCCGAGGCCCTCGACGTGGTAGCGGACGTGGCGTTGTGCGTGGTCGAGGTCGAAGGGCCCGTGGAGAAGGAGGTCATCTACACCCGGGTCCGTCTCGCGTGGGGCCTCGGACGAGCCGGCCAGGTGGTCCGCGACCGCATCGACCGAGCCCTTCGCCGCCTGCTCGAGCAGGGCAAGATCGCCCACGTCGGTACGGCCTACGACAGACCAGGCCACGAGACCGAGTTCGCCCGCACGCCTACTGAGCGGTGTGCCCGAGGCGTCGCGGAGGTTCTCGGGGCGGAGCGGCAGCTCGTGCTCAGAAACGTGGTCGACGAGGGACCGGGCGTGCAGCGCGAGGACCTGCTGCGGGAGGCTGCTCGCTTCTTCGGGTGGGATCGCCTCGGCGCGGACATCCGGGACGCGCTGACGGGCGCCATCGACGCGTTGATCACCGCCGGGGACGCGATCGGATCGAAAGGCGGTCTGATGCCTGCGTAGGGTTCATGACCTACTGCGGTGGACTCTCCGAATCGGTAGGCGAGATCGGGCACGGCGTCCGCTGCCGCCACTGCGACCACCGCCAGGTACCCTCGGAAACATCGTCAACGCGGCCCGACGGGCTTCCGCTCCACCCCGGTGGAGTCTCGAAGGACATGCCCCCACCCGCACGAGTCTCTTCGTGCTGCCTGGGGGAAGTCCTTGCTGTTCCGTGCGTCCGCGAAAACGGTCGCCGTCATGGCACTCGACCGTTCGCTGTTCCTGCACCTCACCGAGCAGTTCGTCCACATGCACGGCTATCGGCCCGGAGCTTCGGAGATGCGTTCCTGGGAGCGCAGCATCCCGCTTCTGACCGCCGCGCTCAACGACGCCGGTCTGGGCGCCGTCGAGATCATGCTGGAGTACGCGCTACCGCTGAACAGTAAGCGCGCAGACGCCGTTCTCGCGGGAGTGCACCCGGTCACGGGAGAGCCGTCCTACGTCGTGGTGGAGCTGAAGCAGTGGAGTCAGGCGGCTCCGCACGAGGACGACCCCACCCTGTGCCATGTCGATGCCTATGCGCACCCCGTACTCAACCCGATCGAACAGGTGCGTCGATACCGCGACTACCTGGTCAACTTCAACGGCGCCGTGGCCGAGCACGGCGACCGGATCCACGGAGTGGCCTTCCTGCACAACGCCACCGAGTTCGGGGTATCGGGGCTGCGGGGGATCGAGCGCGACGGCCGGGGACGGCTCTTCACAGCGGAGGGTCGCGGCTCGTTCCTGGACCACCTCCGCTCGAAGCTGAGCGACAAGCACCCCGGTGCTCACGCGGCTGACGAACTGCTCGCCGGCGCCACCGTGCCGTCGAAGCAGCTGATGTCCGTGGCAGCCCAGGAAGTGCGGGAGCGGCAGCAGTTCGTCCTCCTCGACGAGCAGCAGGTCGCCTACCGCATGGTGCTCAACGCGGTGGAGAGGGCGAAGCGCGCCGACCACAAGGAAGTCGTCATCGTCACCGGCGGTCCGGGCACGGGGAAGAGCGTGATCGCGCTTCAGCTGCTCGGCGAGCTGTACCGCAGGGGTGTGGCCGCGGTGCACGCGACAGGCTCGCAGTCGTTCACGAAGACGATGCGCAAGGTGGCCGGCTCCCGGAAACGGGAAGTCCAGGATCTCTTCAAGTACTTCAACAGCTTCATGACCACGGAGAAGAACAGCCTGGATGCGCTGATCTGTGATGAGGCGCACCGCATCCGGGAAACATCAGCCAACCGCTACACCCGCGCGGCACTGCGGACCGGCAAGGCACAGATCGACGAACTCATCGACGTCGCACACGTACCGGTCTTCTTCCTCGACGAGCACCAAGTGGTGCGTCCCGGAGAGATGGGCACCGTGGAGGAGATCCGTGAGGCCGCGGCCAGGCGGGGCATCGACTGCCATGTCGTCCCCCTGGAGAGCCAGTTCCGCTGCGGAGGCAGTGACGCCTATCTGCGTTGGGTGGTCCGGCTCCTCGGCCTCGAGCCCGGCGGGCCGGTCGTGTGGGAGCCCGACGACCGCATGCAGTTGCTCGTCGCCGACAGCCCTCAAGAACTGGAGGCGTTCCTCGACGCCCGCCGCGCCGAGAAATACGGTGCCCGGATGTCCGCGGGCTACTGCTGGCGGTGGTCTCCCGAGCCCAAGCCCGGGGACCCGCTGCCTCCCGACGTCGTCATCGGGGGCTGGGCCCGGCCTTGGAACCTGCGCGGGGACCGGTCGGTCTCGGGCGCGCCTCCGTCCGCGCTGTGGGCCACCGACCCCGCGGGTTTCGGGCAGGTCGGCTGTGTCTATACCGCCCAGGGCTTCGAGTACGACTGGTCCGGCGTCATCATCGGCCCGGACCTGGTCTGGCGGGGTGACCGCTGGGTCACCGACCGCACCGCCTCCAAGGACCCGGTGTTCAAGAGGTCCACGCCGGACGCCGACGTGGACCGTCTCATCCGGAACACGTACAAGGTGCTGCTGACGCGGGGCATGGTCGGCACGATCGTGTACTCGACCGATTCGGAGACCCGGGAGAAGCTGCGCGAGCTGGTTTCCGACCGACCGGAGTCGCGCCCTGCCGTGGTCGAGGAGCCCTCTCTGCGGAGGTGAGGGCGCGATATCCGGCCATGATGTCCGTGCTTCCAGCCGACCGACGTGTCCGATGCGTCGGGACGGGTGATCTTCTCTTTAAGATCCAGAACGTCATTGCGGCCCGACGGGCTTCCCCGCGTGGACATGCCCCCACCCGCACGAGTCACTCGTGCCTGTGGGGACCCACCTCGTGTCCATGCTCCTGCTGAAACTGGCGGCGCGGGATCTGCTGAACCTGAACTCGAGGCGCCGTATGGTGCCTCACCTCGCCGCCAGGTGGAAGCACTTCCTCAACACCGACGCCTCGTTGACGGAACGTTCTGCCTGGGCAGAGAGCCTGGTGCACCTTGCCGAGGATCTGGTCGCCGCCGACCGCGGGAACGTCGAGATGGTCGTCGAGTGCGCCGCCACGGTCGGCGAGACCGACCGCGCCGGCGACCCGCGGCTCATCGACGTCGTCCTCGTGGGCCATCACCCCGAAGAGAATGGGCTGTCCGTCCAGCTCGTGGAACTGAAGCGTTGGTCGACGGTGACCCGGGTGGAGCGAGCCACCGCGGAGCTGGTGCATGTCCCGGGCATGGGGGAGAAGAAGCATCCCGCACTTCAACTGCGCGAATACCACGAGGCGTTCACAAGTGACCGAGGACCGCTGCACGGACTGGACTACGAGTGCGGGGGCTTCGCCTATCTGCACAACGCCACCGATGCCGCGGTGCTCCCGCTGGTCGGCCTGGACGCGCCGACCGGTTCCTACGCCCGCGTCTACACGACTGACCGCCGCGCCCAACTGCTGACCGACCTGCGGAGCAGCTTCGCCGCCGACGGTGCCGACTCGGCGGCCGAGATCCTGCTACGGAGCATGGGCCTGCGCAACACCCCGTTGCTCGACGCCATGATCCGTTCCAACGGCGAGGACACCGTCTTCACGCTGCGCGGGCGTCAGAAGAAGGTCGCGGACCAGATCCTCGACACCGCCGCCAAGGTGCTTCCCGATCCCCGGCAGCCCGCGCTCATCCCCGACGAACGGAGGGTGGTATTCCTCGTCACGGGCGGTGCGGGTACGGGTAAGAGCGCCATTGGCCTCCAGCTCAAGGCCGAACTGGAGGCCGACGGCCGTACGGTCAAGTACGCCAGCGGCAGCCGGGCCTTCAACGGAGCCCTGCAGGAGCACGTCGGCTACGGCGACCGGGAGTTCAAGGAGACCTTCACCTACTTCAGCAACTTCGTCACCCCGCCCGACCCACCGCTGGACGTGCTGATCTGCGACGAGGCCCACCGCCTGCGCGACCGCTCCACCAACCGCTTCTGGAAGCCCGAGGACTGGGGCACCAAACCGCAGGTGGACGAACTCCTCGACGCCTCCAGGCTCACGGTGTTCTTCCTGGACGAAGGCCAGTCCGTGCGCCCGCAGGAGGTCGGCACCGTCGATCTCGTGGAGGACGCGGCACGGCGGTACGGCGCCCAGCTGGTCCGTTGCCGCTTGCGAGAACAGTTCCGGTGCGGCGGCAGCGACGCCTACATTCGCTGGGTGCGTGGCGCCCTGGGGGTGTCCGACGCTGAGCCCGAGCTGTGGACGCCGGACGGACTGATGCACGTCGAAGTCGTGGACAGCCCGGAGGAACTCGAGCGGATCATCCGGTCGGAGGCCGAGGCGGGAGCGTCCGCGCGCATGGTCGCCGGATACTGCTGGCCCTGGACGAAGCCCCTGGGCAAGGAGAAGCGACTCGAACCCGATGTCCGGATCGATGGCTGGCACAGGCCGTGGAACGCGGACAGCGACTCCTTCTGTGAGAACAAGACCGTCCCGCCCTCCAAGATCTGGTCCGTGCACGAGAACGGCCTCGGCCAGATCGGCTGTGTGTACACCGCGCAGGGCCTGGAGTGGGACTGGTGCGGCGTGATCATGGGTGATGACATGGTGCGCCGGGGCGGCCGTTGGGTGTTCCGCCGGGGCAAGGAGCGGACGGACAAGGAGGCGGGCGTCAAGCGCGTCGCCGTCCCCGGGTCGTTCGACCCCAAGGTGAAGCCGAAGAGCGTGGACGACGACGAGTTCGCCCGACTCGTCCGGCATGCCTACCACGTGCTGATGACCCGTGCGAGCCGGGCGACCGTGCTCTACTCCACGGACGAGGAGACCCGGGAGTACCTGAAGGGACTCGTCGGCGACGTCGAGATCCACGGTCTGCGACCCACTTGGGAGAACTTGCCGGAGCAGGCCCGGCAACCGCATCTGCCCCGCCCTGGTCGGGGGCGGCGCCGCCGCAGGAAGCGCCAGAAGAACAGCCCGCCCGGAGAGATGTTCCTCTTCTGAGAGAGACCGTCCGGTGGAGTGGCGGGCTCCCGGGCCCGCCACCTGCCGGTCAGATGACCAGGCGCGCTACCACGACAAGGGCCGTCACCACCAGATTGGTGATGACTCCCACCGTGACGTCGACCAGAATCTGACGAATCCGGTCACGACGTGCAGGCTTGTACTCAACGGGGTTCATCGGTTTCCACTCCTGAGCGTGAGCTGGGAATGGCAGGGATCGCCCTACCGGGCATCCGCAGTCACACCGCATGTGGCACGCGGTGGAGACCACTCGTCGCTCATCGCCGGGACCGGCACCTGGAACACCGCCGACGTACCCTCCGGGAAGGTGCGCAGCGGGTAGTCACGTTAGCGCACGCGTGAGTTGGCGTAGATCAATTTTGGACGCCGCCGTGCCTCCATCACTGCAGCCCTCGCCTGTGACGAGCATGCCAGGACGCCGGCCGGAAAGGACTAGGAAGGGCCACTGTTGATCGGGTCACCACTCGTGGCGCCGGCCGAGGGCGCTGTGGTCTCGTCCTTCAGGCCTGGTGGGGCTCACGTCCTGGTCAAAGTGGTGACGCAGCCGCTTCCACGTCGTGTGCGGGTGACCGGGTTGTGAGTCAGCCCGCCGACCTCAGCGCCCTCTCCCGCACCCGCTCCAAATGCCCCCCGAACACCCCCCGGGCCTCCGGCGTAAGCGTCCGCAACGCCATCAGCGCCGTGATGGCGACATCACACAGCTCCGCCTGCACGTCCTCCCACGTGTGCGTGACGCCCTTGCGAGGGTTCTGCCCGGTCGCCCCGATCACCGCCTCCGAGACCTCGCCGACCTCCTCCGACAGTTTCAGGATGCGCAGGAGGAGGCCCTCGCGGCCCTCGACCGGACGGTTGGTGTCGAGCCACTGCGTCAGGGTGTCGATGGTGGACCAGAGTTCAGGGGCGGAGGTCTGCTCGTTCATAGGGGCGCAGCCTGCCATGCGGGACTGACAACGCCCCGCCCCTACTCCATGTACTCCTCCTCGAACAACGCCTCCTGCTCCCCCTCCTTCGCCTTCCGCAGCCGCCTCGCCCGGGCCCCCACCACCACCGCCGTGCCCGCCGCCGTCGCCGCGAAGGCCGCCGGGATCATCCAGCCGCGGTTCACCGCGTGGCCGAGCAGGTGGTCCACGGAGAGGCGGCCCGGGCCGGTGATGGCCAGGCCCGCCGCCGTGAGGCCCAGCGTCGCCGCGTACTCGTAGCCGCCGCCCTGGTTGAAGAAGCCGTTCGGGGCGTGCACCGCCGCCGCTCCGGCCATCGCGCCGGCTGCCGCCGCCCCCGCGGCCGGGGTCGCCAGGCCCAGGGCCAGCAAGGTGCCGCCGCCCGTCTCCGCCAGGCCCGCCGCCGTCGCGCTCGCCTTGCCGGGGGAGTAGCCGACGGACTCCATGAACTGGCCGGTGCCCTCGATGCCGTGCCCGCCGAACCAGCCGAACAGCTTCTGCGCACCGTGCGCCGCCAGCACACCGCCCGCCCCCAGCCGGAGCAGCAGCAGACCCAGATCACGTCGGTCGTTACGCCTCACGTCGTCTCCCGGAGCAGGAAGCAGGAACAGATGTGCTCGATGTGCTCATTTCTTCGCCTGTCCACCGTCGCACTCCTCACACCCCACGACACCCCGCGGACCCGCCCGCGGACGCCGTTCGGGTGGCAGCGGTGGCGTGCGGTCGTGGCCGGTACGAGGCTGCTGGCATGACGATTCAGACCACGCGCCTCAGCGATCCGGCCGTCCGGGCCTTCGTGACCGCCGTGAACAACCACGACCGCGACAGCTTCATGGAGCTCCTCGCGCCGGGCGCGACCATGACCGACGACGGCTCGGACCGTGACCTCGACGACTGGGTGGACCGGGAGATCTTCTCCTCCCACGGCCACATGGAGGTCGACAACGAGTCCAACGGCGGCCGTTCCCTCCTCGCCCGCTACAGCAACGACACCTGGGGCGAGATGCGCACCCGGTGGAGTTTCCAGGTGGACGAGGACGGCAGGATCACGCGGTTCGACACCGGGCAGGCCTGAACCTTTACCCGTGGGGGGTTGTCCTCGCCCGCACTCCAACTCCTAGCCTCCCGGCATGGAGACCACACGCCCGCTGGGACGCAGCGGCATCGAGGTGAGTGCCCTCGGCTTCGGCTGCTGGGCGATCGGCGGAGAGTGGCAGGCGGCCGACGGGCAGCCACTCGGCTGGGGCAAGGTCGACGACGAGGAGTCGGTACGGGCGGTGCGGCGCGCCCTCGACCTGGGCGTCACCTTCTTCGACACGGCCGACACCTACGGCGCCGGGCACAGCGAACGCGTGCTGGGCCGGGCCCTCGGCAAGCGCAGGGCCGACGTCGTCGTCGCCACCAAGTGGGGCAACGTGTTCGACGAGGAGACCCGTACGCTGACCGGCGGTGACGACTCTCCGGCCTATCTGCGTCGCGCCCTGACCGCCTCCCTGCGCCGGCTCGGCACCGACTACGTCGACCTCTACCAGTTCCACCTCTCCGACGCCGATCCCCAGCAGGCCGCCCTGCTGCGGGACGCGTGCGAGGAACTGGTCGGCGAGGGGCTGATACGGGCCTACGCCTGGAGCACCGACGACCCCGCACGCGCCGCCGTGTTCGCCGAGGGGCCGCACTGCGCCGCCGTCCAGCACGCTCTCAACGTCCTGACCGACGCGCCCGCGATGCTCGCGCTGTGCGAGGAGGCCGGCCTCGCGAGCATCAACCGCAGTCCGCTCGCCATGGGGCTGCTCAGTGGGAAGCGCCGGGACCGGCAGCCGTTGGAGGCCGGTGACATCCGCAGCAGGCCTCCCGCCTGGATGCAGGGCTTCAGTGACGGGTCCGGCGCCGACCCGGAGTGGCTCGCCCGCGTCGACGCCCTCCGGGACGTCCTCACCAGCGAGGGCCGTACGCCCGCACAGGGCGCCCTGGCCTGGCTGTGGGCGCGCAGCACCCGCACGGTGCCCATCCCGGGCTTCCGGTCGGTCGCCCAGGCCGAGGAGAACGCGGGAGCGCTGGAGAAGGGGCCTCTGACCGCCGCCCAGCTCGCAGAAGTGGATCGGCTGCTCGGGCGGTGACCTCGGGTGGTGACCTCGGGCGGTGACCTCGGGCGGTGACCTCGGGTGGTGACCTCGGGCGGTGACCTCGGGCGGGGACCTCGGGCGGGGACCTTGCGGGACCTTGGGGCAGTCTTTGAACGTTCCGTGCACGCTCTCGTGGTTCCGCTTCGTACCGTCGCGGGATGTGTGACTCGGCCCGGCTGTCCAGACGCTCCCTGCTCGCCCTCGGCATGACCCTTCCGGTTGCCGCCGCACCCGCTCCCGTGCTCGGCGGCGACCGTCTCGGCCGCGACGGTGTACAGGTCGGCAGCGCCACCGGACTGCCCCGTGGGCTCACCGCCCGTTCCTGGCTCGTCGCCGACGGCGACAGTGGCGAGGTGCTGGCCGTCTGCCGGGCGCACCGGCGGCTGCCGCCCGCTTCCACGTTGAAGATGCTGTTCGCCGACACGGTGCTCGACCGGTTCCCCCGCGGCGGCCGGCACACCGTCACCGCCGCCGACCTCGCCGGCATCCCGGCGGGCTCCAGCCTCGTCGGCGTCCGGGCCGGGACCACGTACACCGTCGACCAGCTCTGGCAGGGCGTGTTCCTGCGCTCGGGGAACGACGCCGTGCACGTCCTCGCCCACATGAACGGCGGTGTGGCGAAAACCGTCGCCGACATGCAGGCCAGGGCGCGTGAACTGCAGGCCCTGGACACGCACGTGGTCAGCCCGGACGGCTTCGACCACCCCGGGCAGCTGTCCTCGGCGTACGACCTGACCCTCTTCGCGCGGCAGGGGCTGCGCGATCCCGGCTTCCGCGCCTACTGCCGGACGCGGACCGCACAGTTCCCTGCCGGGGGTGGGAAGACCTTCCAGATCCAGAACACCGACCGGCTGCTGAGCGGAACATGGGGCCTGCGGTCGTACCCGGGGCTGATCGGTGTCAAGAACGGCTACACCAGCGACGCCGGCAACACCTTCACAGGGGCCGCCACACGGGCCGGGCGCACCCTGCTCGTCACCGTCATGCACCCCGCCGACCGCGCCGAAGCCGTCTACGAGGAGGCCGCCGCACTGCTCGACTGGGGCTTCTCGCACGGTGCTTCGGCACGGCCGGTGGGTGTGCTGGTCGAGCCGGTGATCGAGGGGCAGGGGGCGAAGCCCTCACCGAGGAGCTCAACCGTCGCCTCTCCCGCGGTCGCGGGCAGGCCCTCGACCGGGCGGCTGGTGGAGGGCGCGGGGACGGCGGCGGCGCTGCTGGCGGGCGGGGCCTGGGCGCTGCGCCGGCGCAGGGCAGCCGGGCGAGCGAGGGGACGGCACAGGGAGTGACGGTCACCTGCGGGGCGGTGCCGGTTGGACCGAGCGGCAGTCGTTCCACGCCCACCGGTGCGTACTCCGCGGTCCCTCGCGGAATCCACCCCCACCCGGTGCCGTGGAACGACTGCCGCCTCCCCCCAGAAGGTGGCCAACGGAAGTGCTCCACTCCAACTGTGAAGCTTTCGTGTAGGAGAGTTGAGCATATGCTCCCTACCGGCCGCAATGGGGCGGAGGTTCATATTCCGTTTGTGCAGGTTGACGAGTTGACGAATTCTGCCGAGTGACGTCGCGCGCTCAGCCGCGGCCGACGTACGGCATCGCCGTCGCCAGTACGGTCGCGAACTGCACGTTCGCCTCCAGCGGCAGTTCGGCCATGTGCCGCACCGTGCGGGCCACATCCGCGACGTCCATGACCGGTTCCGGGGCTACTTCCCCGTTCGCCTGGAGCGCTCCCGTCTGCATACGGGACGTCATGTCGGTGGCCGCGTTGCCGATGTCGATCTGCCCCACCGCGATCCCGTACGGCCGTCCGTCCAGGGAGAGGGACTTCGTCAGGCCGGTCAGCGCGTGCTTCGTCGCCGTGTAGGCCACCGACATCGGGCGGGGCGTGTGCGCGGAGATCGAGCCGTTGTTGATGATCCGGCCGCCCTGCGGGTCCTGCTCCTTCATCTGCCGGTACGCCGCCTGCGCGCACAGGAAGGCCCCGTTGAGGTTCGTGTCCACCACGTGCCGCCAGGCCTCGTAGGGCAGTTCCTCGACCGGCACACCGCCGGGGCCGAACGTGCCCGCGTTGTTGAACAGCAGGTCGACCCGGCCGAAGCGCTCCACGGTGGCGGCGAACAGGGCGCTCACGTCCTCGGGGCGTGAGACGTCCGTCCGCACGGGGAGGGACGCGGTCCCCGGGGCCAGCGCCGCCGTCTCCTCCAGCGTCTCCGCGCGCCGGCCCGCCAGCGCCACCGACCAGCCCGTGCGCAGCAGTTCCACGGCGACCGCCCGGCCGATGCCGGAACCCGCCCCGGTCACCACCGCGATTGCATTGTCCTTGGCATTCATGGGCCCGCAGCGTAGCCATGGGCGCCGATCCCCACCCCTGCGCACCCGATCCCCTGCCCCTGCGCACCCGATCAGGTGCCCCTGTGCGCCCGATCAGGACCTCAAGCCGACGTGAGTTCCGGCTCTCCCGCCTCGTCGGGGTAGCGGACGCCGACACGGTCCCGGATCGCGTCCAGCGTGCGCATCACGGCGAGCGTGCCGTCCAGCGGGACCAGCGGGGACTCCGTCTCCCCGGCGCGCAGTGCCCGCATCACCTCGGCCGCCTCGTGGCGCAGGCTGTTGCGGGGTCCGTCCGCGGGATCGGCCGTGAACTCCTCGGCGTCGCGGCCGTCCCGGTGCAGGACGAACCGGTCCGGGAAGAAGAAACCGTGCGGGATGTCGATCCGGCCCCTGGAACCGGTGACCGACGCCGAGGTCGCCGTACCGCCCACGATGGAGCAGTGCACCGAGCCGAGGGCGCCGCTGTCGTAGGAGAGCACCGCCGCCGTCTGGAGGTCGACGCCCTCCTCGGAGAGCACCGCCCGCGCCACGACGTCCGAGGGCTCCCCGAGCAGCAGCTGCGCGAACGACACCGGGTACACGCCGAGATCGAGCAGCGCGCCGCCGCCCAGCTCCGGGTTCCGCAGCCGGTGCGAGGGCGGGAAGGGGCCGGCCAGCCCGAAGTCGGCCTGGACGCTGCGCACCTCGCCGATCGCCCCGTCGTCGACCAGTGCCTTGAGCCGCCGTACCAGCGGGTTGCAGTACATCCACATCGCCTCCATCAGGAAGCGCCCGTGCTCACGCGCCAGGGCGACGAGTTCCCCGGCCTCGCGCACGTTCAGCGTGAACGGCTTCTCGCACAGGACGTTCCGCCCGGCCGCGAGACACAGCCCGGCGGCGGTCCGGTGCGCCGTGTGCGGGGTGGCGACGTAGACGACGTCGACCTCCTCGTCCTGCGCGAGCTCGTTCCAGTCGCCGTAGGCCCGGGGTATGCCGAAGCGCTCCGCGAACGCTCGCGCCGACTCCTGCGACCGGGAGGCCACCGCCACGACCTCCGCGTCGGGCAGGTCGATCAGATCCGCGGTGAACGCGCCCGCGATTCCGCCGGTCGCCAGGATCCCCCACCGCACCGTGTCCGCCGTCATTCGCGCCCCGCCTTCACCTTGTGACCCCGAGCACTGCGTACGAGCTGAGAGCATAGGTGGCGATCGACTCGGAGAGGGAGGGGCTCATGCCCGAGGGTGGGGCGTCCATATCGAACACCGCGCAGGAGGCCGCAGCCGGGACGGAGCGGCCCGACCGCACACCGCACCGTCGCACCGGGCTCCTGGTCACCTTCCTCCTCGGAAGCCTGACCGCCGTGCCCCCGCTGGCGATGGACATGTACCTCCCGTCCCTGCCGGAGGTCACCCGTTCCCTGCACGCGCCCGCCGCGACCGTCCAGCTCACGCTCACCGCCTGCCTGGCAGGCATGGCACTCGGGCAGCTGGTGGTCGGGCCGATGAGCGACCGCTGGGGGCGCCGCCGTCCGCTGCTCGCGGGGCTCGCCGTCTTCGTCGTCGCCACCGTCCTGTGCGCGCTCGCGCCCACCGTGGAGACACTGGTCGCCTTCCGGCTGGCCCAGGGTCTCGCGGGCGCCGCGGCCATCGTCATCGCCCGGGCCGTCGTCCGCGACCTCTACGACGGCATGGCCATGGCCCGCTTCTTCTCCACCCTCATGCTGATCTCCGGTGTCGCCCCGATCGTGGCGCCGCTCATCGGCGGGCAGGTCCTGCGCGTGACCGACTGGCGGGGCGTGTTCGTCGTTCTCACCGCCATCGGCGTGCTGATCGGGGCCCTGGTCTGGACGAGGCTGCCCGAGACGCTGGAGCCAGCCGAGCGGCACGTCGGCGGCGTCGGCGAGGCCCTGCGCGCGATGCGCGGCCTGCTCGCCGACCGCGCCTTCGCCGGCTACATGCTCACAGGCGGCTTCGCCTTCGCCGCCCTCTTCGCCTACATCTCGGCGTCCCCGTTCGTCATCCAGGAGATCTACGGCGCCTCCCCGCAGACGTTCAGCCTGCTGTTCGGCGTCAACTCGGTCGGGCTGGTCCTCGTCGGCCAGATCAACGGCAAGATCCTGGTCGGCCGGGTCAGCCTCGACCGGGTGCTGGGCATCGGCCTCACGATCGTCATCACCGCCGCGACCGCGCTGCTGCTGATGTCCCTCGGCGTCTTCGGCGAGGTCGGCCTGGTGCCGGTGGCCGCCGCGCTGTTCGTGCTGATGTCCGCGATGGGCATCACCCTGCCCAACACCCAGGCCCTCGCCCTGATGCGCACCAAGCACGCGGCGGGCTCCGCGTCGGCCCTGCTCGGCACCTCGTCCTTCCTCATCGGCGCCGTCGCCTCCCCGCTCGTCGGCGTCGCCGGGGAGGACACCGCCCTCCCGATGGCCGTCGTCCAACTGGCCGCCGCACTGGTGGCACTGGCCTGCTTCATGGGAATGTGCCGACCCTGGAAGCAGGAGAGCAGCCGCGCGAGCGTGGAGGGAGCAGTCAGCTGAGCGCACCCAGACTGCGCGACGGCACGCCGGAGCGGGCCGGACTCGACCCGGGGGAACTGCGTCACCTCGTCCGGGAGGTCCACGTCCTCACCACCGGGCAGCGCCCCTGGGCACCGGGCGCGGTCCTCGTCGTCGGACGCGGCCCGGTGATCGCGGTCGAGGAGGCGGCGGGCTGGGCCGTCCGCTACTCGGCCTACGACCCCGACGCCGACGCCGGAGTGGAGCTGCCTGCGGAGCGACGGGTCCCGATGACCGTCGGCACGCCCTTCGACCTGGCGTCCCTCACCAAACTGTTCACGTCCGTGGCCGCCGTGCAGCAGATCGAGCGGGGGACGCTCGGCATCGACGCGCGGGTCGGGGCGTACCTGCCCGACTTCACGGCGGCCGCCCGGCACGGCGTCACCGTACGGCAGCTGCTCACGCACACCTCCGGGCTGCGGCCCGAACTCCCGTTGTACGACTGTGCCGACGACGCCCAGCGGCTGGCCGCGCTCCGGGCGGAGCCGCCGGTCGGCGTGCCGGGCACGTACTGCTACTCCGACCTGAACATGCTGCTCCTGCAGTACGTCCTGGAGCGCATCACCGGCCGCACGCTCGACGTCCTGATCCGCGACGGCATCACCCGGCCGCTGGGCATGACGGCGACGGACTTCGGGCCGTGCCCGGGCGCCGCGGCGACGGAGGACCAGCGGCGGCCGTGGGCCAAGGCGGACCGGGGCATGCTGCGGGGTGAGGTGCACGACGAGAACGCCTGGGCGCTCGGGGGCGTGGCCGGGCACGCGGGGCTGTTCTCCACCGGCCGGGACCTCGCGGTGTTCTGCCGCACTCTCCTGGCCGGCGGCTCGCACGGCCCGGCGCGCATCCTCGGCCCCGACTTCGTCGAGCTCCTCTTCACCCCGCCGGGCCTCGGCTTCTCCCTCGACCAGCCGTGGTTCATGGGCGACCTGGCGGGCCGCGGCGCGGCGGGCCACACCGGCTTCACGGGCACGTCCCTCGTCCTGGACCCGGCCACGGACACGTTCCTGATCCTGCTCACCAACGCGGTCCACCCGCGCCGCCGCCGCCCGGACAACGCCCCGAGAGCGGCAGCGGCGTCGCGGGTGGCGCGGGCGGTGCGGTGATTTCCGCGCACCGCACCCGCGTCCCTCACCCCACCGCCTCGTAGAATCGCCGGGTGAACGCCCCCGCACCCCCGGCCGAAAACCTCCGTGCCGCCCTTGCCGGTCTGCTCGACGGGCTGCCGCCCCGGCAGGCCTCGCAGGCGGTCGAGCGGCTGATCGCCAGCTACCGGGGGGCCACCCCGACCGACGCCCCCATCCTCCGGGACCGGGCCGACGTCGCCGCCTACGCCGCCTACCGGATGCCCGCGACCTTCGAGGCCGTGCGCTCCGCGCTGGAGGCGTTCGCCGACGCCGCGCCCGACTGGGTGCCCGGCGGGCACACCGACCTCGGCGGGGGCACGGGCGCCGCGGCCTGGGCCGTGAGCGCGGTCTGGGGCGGGCAGCGGCCCGTCACCGTCCTCGACTGGGCCGAGCCCGCGCTCGCCCTGGGACGCGAGATCGCCGCGGCCAATCCGGGGCTGAAGGACGTCCGCTGGCAGCGCTCCCGGATCGGGGCGGCCCTGACCCTGGAGAGCACGGATCTCGTCACCGTCTCCTACGTCCTGAACGAGCTGACCGCGGCAGACCGCACCGCCCTCGTCGACGCCGCCGCGGCCGCCGCCCAGGCCGTCGTGATCGTGGAACCCGGCACCCCCGACGGTTACGCCCGCCTCATCGAGGCCCGGGACCGGCTGATCACCGCCGGTTTCCGGATCGCGGCCCCGTGCCCGCACAGCGCCGCCTGCCCCATCGTCCCCGGCACCGACTGGTGCCACTTCTCCGCCCGGGTCAGCCGCTCCTCCCTGCACCGGCAGGTCAAGGGCGGCTCCCTCGCCTACGAGGACGAGAAGTTCGCCTACGTCGCCGCCGCCCGCTTCCCCGTCGATCCCGCTGCCTCCCGGGTCGTCCGGCGCCCTCAGATCCGCAAGGGCCAGGTCCTCCTCGACCTGTGCGAGAGCGAACCGTCCCTGCGCCGCAGCACCGTCACCAAGCGCCACGGCGACCTGTACAAGGCCGCCCGGGACGCCGACTGGGGAGATCCCTGGCCGCCCTCCTGAGCTTCTGTCAGGTACGCATAAGATCAACTCGCGCCCTCGGGCGTGCACCACGCGTACCACTGAAACGGGAGGAACCCTTGAAGAAACTGCTGATCACTCCGCTGGCGGTGGCGGCCCTGGCCCTGGCCGCCTTCGTGCCGAGCGCCTCCGGCACGGCGACCGTCAAGAGCGACGGCATGGCCACCGTCGCGGCGACGGCGCAGTGCAAGAGCCTCACGGCCCTGTCGACCGTTCACGTCCGCAAGACGGCCAGCACGAAGTCCACCAGCCTGCGCCTTTGGTACAAGGGCACCAAGGGCTGCGACATCAAGGGCGTCGACGGCGGCTCGTACAAGAACACCTGCGGCATAGACAGCTACCACTACTGGCGCAAGGTCAACTACCGCGGCACCGTGGGCTACGTGCCCAACGTGTGCGTGAAGTACTCCTGACCCGCCCAGCGGACCAGCATGTCCTCCGCCGACGCCCGGTCGGCGGGGGACAGGTCCGCGAGGTCGGCGCCGTGATTCCCACCCGGCACCCACAGCAGCCGTGAGTCCGGACCCCCGGGGCGGAAGTGTTCCGCGACCGCGGGATCCTGGGAGCCGTTGACGAACAGCAGCCGGCTGCCGTGCCGCCGGACCCAGCGGTCGATGTCGGGCATGGCGGCCCGGTCGAAGCGCAGGGGGACGTCCCGGGGGACGAAACTGCGCGGCTCGGCCGCGCCCGGATGACGGAGCAGGTCGGCGAGGTGGGCGGTGGGGAAGCTGCCGTACCCCAGCTGGGTGCCGATCTGGTACCAGTACGGGATGTAGTTCCGCGCCGTCGTGTCGGCGTACAGCGCCAGGCCCGTCGTGTCGTCCAGCCAGGCGTAGAGCTCGTCGGCCGTCGCCCCGGGACCGGGGATCGCGGCGATGTCGGCCGGGGTGCCGCGCTGCCAGAACATGAACGGCACGCGCAGGACGGCGATCTCGAGGGCCTTGTCGGCGCTGCCGACGAGGCGGAAGGTGTCGCCGGTGGCGGCGGCCCAGGCCTCGTAGCGTGCGACCAGCTCGGCCCGGCGCAGCAGGATCGACCGCTGGGCTGCCTGAAGACCCTCCCGGGCGGCGGGGGTGCCGACCGTCTCCAGGAAACGCAGATACGCGGAGTCGTCGCGGTCGTCGACGTTGTTCGGGGCCGAGTGGACCACCGTGCCGTTCACGTCGAGGGGATGGAAGCGGCGGTGGTAGACGCTCGCCATGCCGCCCTTGCTGCTGCCGGTGGAGATCCACGCGCCGGGGTAGAGGCGGCGGAAGAGCCGGACGACGCGGTGGTGGTCGTCGGCGGCCTGCCGGACGGTGAGGTGGGTGTAGCCGGGGCCTGCCGGGCGTGAGGTGCCGAAGTAGCGGTGCTCGACCTGGAGCTGGTTGGCGCCGAGCAGGACCGCCGGTTCGGTCCGGCGTGGGGTGAGTACCGCGTGGTAGCCCGTACTGAACAGCACGGTGGGGCGGTCGGCGGCGGTGTGCAGCAGGGTGAGGCGCTGCTCGAAGGTGCCTGCGGCCGGGTTCGTGTGGTCGACCGGCTGGCGCAGACCCAGGACGAAGTGCCGGTATCCCGGTTCGGCGTCGTGCCGCTCCTCGACCAGGCGCAGCCCGGGCAGCGCCCGCAGCGCTTCGGCCACGTCGACGTCCTCGGGGCCGGTCGTGGCCGCCGCCCGGGCGAAGGGGGCCGCCGTGCCGGTTATGCCCGCCGCCGGGAGGGCCGTGGCCGCAGTGGTGAGCAGTCGTCGTCTGGTCCATGCGGTCATGAGCCGAGTCCTCCCGGGGGTCCGTGGGGCGGGTGTCCGCCGGTCGCGGGCCGCGACCGCCTTCAGTACATCCGCCGGACCGCCCGGGAGGATCCCGCGCGCGGGGGTCCGCTCTCCCCCTCACGGGGGAGGCTCATGACGCCGTGCCCGCCGTGCCCCCTTCCGGCGTGTCCTGCTGCTGCCGTTTTTCCTGGAGCCTGCGCAGCAGTTCACGCTTTTGCGCCTGCGGGTCGAGACCGCCGCCGATCCGGCCGCCCCGGCCGCCGCCCCGCAGCTCCCTGCGGCCGAGGTTCTTGCGCGATCCGCCGACACCCAGCATGTTTCCGGCTCCGCCTCGGGTCATTTCGGGCTCCTTCCGTGGTCATCTTCCGTGGCCCGTGTTCCGTGGCCGACTTTCGTGGTCGTCACCTTCGGGTGACGAGACGTTTCGTCTCGTGCGACTGTCTTACTGTCCGCGAGACGGTCCGTCTTGTCAACCTGATAAATTCGGCCCATGGCCGTCCAGAAGTCCACCCAGCCCGCACCCGGCAAGCCCGCCCCCGACTCCACCCGGCGCAGCGAGAAGTCCCGCCGCGCCATCTACGACGCCGCCCTCGCGCTCGTCGTCGAGGTCGGCTACCCGAAGACCACCGTCGAGGGCATCGCCGCCCGCGCCGGCGTCGGCAAGCAGACGATCTACCGCTGGTGGTCGTCCAAGGCGGACGTCCTGATGGAGGCGTTCCTCGACCTGGCCGAGCTGTCCCTGCGGGAGGCCGGGCCCGCGCCGTACGTCTTCCCGGACACCGGCGACCTCGCCGCCGACGTCAAGGGCGTGCTGCGCGCCACCGTCGACCAGATGAACGACCCCCGGTTCGACGTGCCGTCCCGCGCGCTGGCCGCCGAGGGCGTCGTCAACGAGCAGCTCGGGCGCGAGCTCGTGGCCAAGTTGATGCAGCCCTCACTCGACCTCTACATCGGCCGGCTGCGCGCCGCGCAGGACGCCGGCCAGGTGCGGCCCGAGATCGACCCGCGCATCGCCCTGGAGCTCTTCATCTCGCCGCTCGCCCAGCGCTGGCTCCAGCACACCGGACCCATCTCCCACGAGTACACCGACACCCTCGTCGACTACGCCCTTCACGGCCTCGCCCCGCGCTGAGCGGCCCGGGCCAGGCGCCCCGGCGCGTCCGTGATCACCCCGTCGCAGCCCAGCGCCAGCACCCGGTCCCGCTGCGCGTCCGTCACCACGGTGTGCGCCCACACCCGCGCGATCCCCGAGTTCACCGCCCGCGCCAGATCCGCGTCGCGCGCCCGGTGGTCCACGTCCAGCAGGTCCACGAACGAACGCCAGCGCTCCGGGCGGTCCGTGCGCAGCTGCTGCGCCGAGCGCCACACCTGCGAGAGCAGGCCGAGGCGGTGGACGCGCCGGGCCACCTCGGGGTCGTTGGAGTTCACGAACACCGAGCGGGTCAGACCGCGGGACCGGATCATCTCGGCCAGCCGGTCGAGGCTGAGCGGGTCCTTCGCCTCCAGCATCAGCACGATCCGCCCGCCGAAACGATCCAGCACCTCGGCGACCGTCGGCGGCCGCTCCGACCGCCAGCTCCCCGGGAGCCTGTCCTTCGGGCGCAGCCGTACGCCCCGCCACTCCCGGGCGTCCAGGCCGCGCACCGCGCCGCCCAGGTAGGTGGTGCGGTTCAGGGTCTCGTCGTGGAACACCACCGGCGTGCCGTCGCGCAGCAGCCGCGTGTCGAAGTCCAGCACCTGCGCCGTCCCGCGCTCGTAGGCGGTCGCCAGCCCGGCCATGCTGTTCTCGGGAACCTCACGGGCGCCGCCGCGGTGGGCGACGTACGTGATCCGTGGCAGGGCCGCCACGGTCAGCGGGCCCGCGCCCCACTCCAGCGGGGCCGGGGCGCGGCCGACGGGTCCCGACAGGAGCAGCGAGACCACGGACGCCGCGGAGGCCAGACCCGACAACGCGATCCTTGTGACCATGGCGACCACGGTAGGGCGCCATGTCATGTCAAAGCGGGGAATGACACCCGATCACGGTGGAGAGTGGGGCTCGCCGTTCTCCTCCCGTCCGGCGCCCGGTGCGCGGTGCGTCCCAGCTGTCCTGGATGTGGGCACTGGCCCCCCAGTGCGCGGGAAGATGGGACGATGAGGCATGCTGTTCGGCACGACGGCGAGGCGAGGGGATAGATGAGCGCGGAGTTCGGCGGCCGGAGCGGCCTGCAGGGCAAACTCACCCAGTGGCTGCGCGCCGGGCGCCGGCCGAAGGAGACCGCCGGGGACGGCGGCCGTGAGGACCTGCTGCACGCCGCCGCCGGCGCGGGACTGCCCCTCGCGCCCGCCGCTCACCCGGCCGGCTATCGCTGCTCCTGCGACCGGGTCGGCTGTCCCACCCCCGCCCGGCATCCGGTGTCCTTCGCCTGGCAGACGCAGTCCACCACCGACCGCGCCCAGATCGAGCGCTGGGCCCGCCATCAGCCGCAGGCCAACTTCATCACCGCGACCGGCATGGTGCACGACGTCCTCGACGTGCCCCTCGACGCCGGTCGCGACGCGTTGGAGCGGCTGCTCGCCGCCGGTGTCGAGGTCGGGCCGGTCGCCGAGAGCGACGACGGCCGCCTCCTCTTCTTCACGGCCACCCGCGGTACACCCGAGGACGAGGACGAGTGGTGGCCGTGCGAACTGGACTGCCACCCCGAGACGATGGACGAACACCCCGGGCTGCGCTGGCACTGCCGGGGCTCCTACGTCCTCGTACCGCCGGCGCGGCTGCCCGGTGAGGAGCAGGCCGTGCGGTGGGTGCGCGGGCCCGAGTACGCGCTGCCGGATCCGCTGAGCCTGCTTGAGGTGCTCACCGAGGTCTGCGGGCGCTACGCGGATGAGGACACCGGCCGGGCCGACGAGGCGGCCTGGCCCCTGCGCCACTGAGGCCGGCCGGCGACCGGGCCGTGCGACGACCGGGTCGTGCGGGCCGCCGGGTGGTGAGGGCCGCCAGGTGGTGAGGGGGCCGGGTCGTGCGCGCCCGGGTTACGAGCCCTCCGCCGAGGTCAGTCCCTGGATCCTGCCCAGGATCGTCACCTTGCCCGGGCCCTTGGGGTCCAGTGCCACCTCGTTGGAGACGACCTCCATCGTGAGGGACTGCTTGATCTCGCCCTTCGTCAGGGCCAGGACGTCCTTGTTGGGGGCCGGGACGGACGTGCCCGCGTAGGCCGTCTGCTTCTCGTAGTGGCGGGTCGTGAAGAACACCAGCGCCCCGCCGTCCGTCGTGCGCAGCGCCAGCGGTGCGTAGTCGCCGTTCGTCAGCGGCTCGTCGATGAACTGGGTGACCATGCCGGGTTTCTTGCCGTTCTTCTTGCGCAGGGCACGCCACTGGCTCGTGTGGGCGCCGCCCGCGAAGGTCTCTCCGCCGCTCTTCAGGTACGTCGCGTACGTCCGGCTCAGGTCGCCGGGGGCGGTGGCCAGGCCGGTGGAGTTCACGGGGACGGACTCCGCCCAGCCGTCGGCGTCCTTCTTGAACTGCGGGACCTTGCCCGGGGCGACGAGCGTCAGGTACGCCACCTGGAAGGGGTCGTCCAGGCTGCTGCGGGTGAAGACCAGGAGCCAGCGGGCGGTGCCGCCCTTGTTGCCGGCCGCGTCGGCGACGAACCAGCGGGGCCAGCCGGCCTTCTTCGGGATCGTGAACTTCGCGTCCGTCAGTTTCAGCGGGGTGTGGCGCGGGTTGCCGTCGGGGTTGTTCGCCTTCCCGGCCTTGAGGCGGGCCGAGTCGATGTCGGCGAGGGCGCCCGTGGTGTGGTCGGCGTCCAGGGTGCCGTCGTAGGCCTTGTCGGCCTCGTTGTACGCGGTCGTGAACTCCTGGAGGGCCTGGGCGGCTTCGGCGCGGGTCGTGGACGGGAGGATCTCCCGTTCGCCGTGGACGACGACGCATCCACTGGCCGTGAGCGACAAAGCGGTCGCCGAGGTTGCTATGAGGGCGCTCCGGGCGGGCCTGCGGAGCGTTCGAGGGTCGCGATCCCTGCTCATCGGGTACCTTCACCTTCCCCTTTCCGGAGGCGAACCCTACCGGGTGCCTCCGGCGGTTGGGGCGGGGTGGGTGCGCCTGCTCGCCGGGGTGCCGGACGCCCTTCACCGGGTCCGCGACCCGGCGGTGACCACTCCTTGTCGCCGAGTGTTTCCATGGCGTCAAGATTTACATTGCTTCAATAACTCCTCGCCGAGCAGGCTCCACCGGGCCGGTTCGACGAGCTGTTACAGCGAGCCCGGCGAGACGGCACGACGGATCAGGAGCTGGCCCGTCTGGAGCGTGCCGTGCATCTGGCCCGTGGCGTACAGGCCTCGCAGGGGCAGCGCCGTCAACGCGAGGACGGGCTGGCCGACTTGGTGGACACCGCGCGGGACCTGACGTGTCCCCACGACGTCGAGACCCTGCTCCAGGTGGTCACCCGGAGGGTCAAGCGGCTCCTCAACGTCGACATGACGTCCGTCGCCCTCCTGGAGCCGGAGGGCGACCTTCACATGTGCGTCTCCGACGGCTCGACCACCGCACTCGCCACCGGCCACACGACCCCGGCCTCCTACGGCCTGGGCCACCCGGCGCTGGCTGCCAGAGCGCCGCTGTGGACGGCCGACTACCTCGACGACGACTCGTTCGCGCACGACGAGAGCGCCGACGCGGTCGTGCGCGCCGAGGGTCTGCACGCCGTGATGGCCGTGCCGATGTGCAACGGCGAGCAGATCGTCGGGGTGCTCTACAGCGCCGCGCGCTCCGTACGCCACTTCAGCCCGGTCGAGATAGGTCTGGTCTGCTCGCTGGCCGCGCTGGCCGCCATCGCCATCGAGCGGGCCGGCACGTTCGAACAGGTCCGGGACGAGGTCGGCCGCCTGGAACAGGACGGTTTCCGCACACGCACGAGCCTGCTCAGGCTGCAACAGCTCAACGAGGCACACAGCCACACCCTCGGCCTGCTGCTCGCCGACGACCACGACGTGGACGGCTACATCCAGTGCGCGATCGGCCCGGTCCTCGACTACGACCGCGAACGTCTCACCGACCTGACCGGCACCCTGGAGTCGTACTTCGCCTCGGGCGGCAGCCAGGCAGGCGCGGCAGACACGCTGAACGTCCACCCCAACACAGTGGCCCGACGGCTCGACCGGGTCACCGACCTGCTCGGCGACGCGTGGCAACAGCCGGGCAGAACGCTGGAGGTGCAGCTGGCGCTGCGGCTGCACCGCTCCCGCGAGGTCCTGCGCCGACAGCGCCGGGTGTCCACGCATGCCACGGATGCTCAGGCGGAGGCGAGTTCAGCCGGGCCGCCCCTCTCGCAGTAGCCGTCGTGAGCGTCGTAGCCACCGCCGGACAGCACGACGGCCGCGTGGGCGGCGGAGGCGAGCGTCATGTGCCGGTGCCAGCCGCGGAAGGAACGGCCCACGTAGTCCCGTAGTCCGGTGTCCGCGCCGACGCGTGCGAAGTCCGCGTCCACGCGGCGGGTGAGCTTGGTGAGGCGCAACAGCGGACCGGGGCCCGGCTGCGTCCTGCCTGTCAGCCACAGCGCGGACGGCGGACGGGACGGGTCGGTCCACTCACCGAGCAACGACAGTCCGTGCCTCGCACCGGAGGGATCCGGCAGCGCCACCGGCACCATCGCGGCGAGCGACGCGCGCGGGGCGAGGCCGGCGACCGCGTCCTGCCACGGCACCGGTCGGCGACCCCCCTTGACCAGTTGGAGGATGCGCTGAGCCGGCAGCGGGCCGCCCCGGAAGCCGGGCATGGCGGGGTCCGCGACGGACAGCCGCTGGGCGTCGCCGATCCGGAGGAGGAAGGGGACACCGACCGCCGAGAGGGGGGCCACCGCCGTGGACACGTCGCCGTCCCGCAGATCGATCAGAACCGGTCTGCGCGGCCCCCAGCGGCGCGCGGCCTCCAGGGCGACCGTGACGGCGCACTGCTCCGGGCTCTCGGCCCCCGTCCCCTCAGGCACGCCCGCCCGGTCGCGCAGCCTGCGGTCGTGGACCCACTGATCGGGCAGGACCAGACGCCAGTCGACGGGCGCGCTCAGTTCCTGCGAGGCGAGCCACACGCCCAAGGCCTGCTGCCCGCGAAACGTCTGGCGCAGGTGCGGGGCGGACCCCCGGTCGACACCGACCGAGTGCTCACCGGTCTTCGGTATCGACATCTGGCGCACCACCCAGGCCTGGACGGCCGTCTGCCGCTCCAGATGGGCCGCCAGCGCGACGCGCAGCGGCTGCCAGTTCCAGGTGGAGTCGGCGATGAAGTGATGCAGCGTCTGCTCCGTGGCAGGCGCGCCCAGCTGGGCCGCGATGTTGCGCGCGGTCTTGCGTCCCTGGGTGGTGAGCAGCCCGCGCAGGTACTGCTCTCCGCGCAGCCGCTGGTCCTTCCTGGGGAAGGACGAGAAGAGGGTGGCGCAGAGTTCGGAGACGGCGTCGGCGGCTTCGGCCGGGTCGGCGGGGCGCCTGTTCCGGCGAGGCACCGTCAGCGGTCGAACCGGGTCTCGTCGCCTGATGGCAGCTGTGTTCACGACACTCCAACCATGGGGGGCGTGCTCTGTTGCTCTCCCACGATCGCTCCGCGAAGGTGCCGCGGACGAGGTGTCCGCGGCACCCACATCCCGTCACTCATGGGTGCTGGGACCACTGGTGATCCGGCCGTTCGGCAGGCGGGGGGACGCGACGGCCGACAGGGCTCCGGCGGGGTGTGGCCGGACCACCACGTGGGCCCGGCGGGTGCGCGGTCACCCACCGGGCCGGGGCCCTTCGGGGACGGCGGGCTCGCCCAGGCAGTCGAGGACGATCAACCGGTGTGGACAGCCGCCCGTCAGCGCCTCGGCTCCAGAGCGTCGAGGACCGCGTCCGCGACCTCCTCGGGTGCGCGACCGTCGGTGGCCACGACCACCCGGGCGACTTCGGCGTACAGCGGGGCGCGGGCCTTTGCCAACTCCTGCCAGCGCTCCAGCGGATCGCCTGCGAGCAGCGGCCGCGCGGCTGCCAGCCCCGCGCGGCCGACCGCCACCTCGACGCCCATCGACAGATGGACCACCGCCGTGTGGGCGGCCAGCAGGCGCCGGGTCCCGGCGTCCAGGACCGCGCCGCCGCCGAGGGCCGGCACACCGTGGTGCTCGGCGAGCGCGGTGGCGACGGCGTCCTTCTCCAACGCCCGGAAGCGTGCCTCGCCCTCCTCGACGAAGATGTCCGCGACAGAGCGCCCCTCGGAGGCGACGATTACGTCGTCCGTGTCCCGGTACGCGCAGCGCAGCCTCTCCGCGAGCAGCGCGCCCACGGTCGACTTGCCCACCCCCATCGGTCCGACCAGGACGATCAGGGGCGCGGTCACCGGATCTGGAGGTTGTCGAGGTACGACCGCAGGTTACGGCGCGTCTCCGGCACGCTGTCGCCACCGAACTTCTCCACCACCGCGTCCGCGAGAACCAGCGCCGTCATCGCCTCGGCGACGATCCCAGCAGCAGGCACCGCACACACGTCCGACCGCTGGTGATGTGCGTGCGCGGCGTCACCCGTCACCACGTCCACCGTCGCCAGCGCGCGCGGAACCGTCGCGATCGGCTTCATCGCCGCCCGCACGCGCAACAACTCACCGGTCGTCAGCCCACCCTCCGTGCCACCCGAGCGGCCCGAAACGCGCCGGATGCCGTCCTTCGTCCGCACGATCGCGTCGTGCGCCCGCGAACCCGGCACCCGCGCCAGCTCGAAACCGTCACCCATCTCGACACCCTTGATCGCCTGGATCCCCATCAACGCGGCGGCCAGCCGCGCGTCCAGTCGCCGGTCCCCGTGCACGTGCGAGCCGAGCCCCACCGGCACGCCATGAGCCAGCACCTCGACCACACCACCCAGGGTGTCGCCGTCCTTGTGGGCCTGGTCGATCTCCGCGACCATCGCCTTCGACGCCTCCGCGTCCAGGCACCGCACCGGATCGGCATCGAGCATCTCCACGTCGGCGGGCGTCGGGTAGACCCCGTACGGCGCCTTCGCCGCCGCCAGCTCCACCACGTGCGACACGATCTCGACCCCCGCCGCCTCCCTCAGGAACGAACGGGCCACCGCACCGAGCGCCACACGCGCCGCCGTCTCCCGCGCCGAAGCCCGCTCCAGAACCGGCCGCGCCTCGTCGAACCCGTACTTCTGCATACCCGCCAGATCGGCGTGACCAGGACGCGGCCGCGTCAGCGGTGCGTTGCGCCCCGTCTCCTTCAGCTCCGCAGGGTCGACCGGATCGGCCGACATCACCTTCTCCCACTTCGGCCACTCCGTGTTCCCCACCATCACGGCGACCGGCGAACCCAGCGAAAGACCGTGCCGTACACCACCCAGGAACGTGACCTCGTCCTGCTCGAACCTCATCCGCGCGCCTCGCCCGTGGCCGAGGCGCCGCCGCGCGAGGTGGTCCGTCTCGTCGGTGATCGTCCTCTGCTGCGACGCAGGCGAACTGGTCTGGAGCGGAACGTTTACGTACCCGAGGTATGTGCAAGCCAGGTCGATGACGGTGTAGTCGCCGCTGGCGAAACCGAGCAGGGCGACGCGGTCGCCCGGATTCAGCTGATGATGTGGCACTGTGCCATTCATTCGCCACCGCACGCACACGCTCCCACAGTTCGCCGAAACTGATCTTTTCGTACCGTGGGAGCAGACGGTACGAAACACGGCCGGTTTCGGGGTCCTGCACAAATTCCTTGGCCCGTTCACCGATGGCCGGCCGGTCGGCAAAACGCACCATGACGTCTTCCATCACTTGCGCAAGTCGCATTTTTGGTCTCCGCGTCGTTTACGGACCTGATCTCGGCTGACAGCGAGAGGAATTGGTGGCCGGTGACCGCGAATGTTCTGGCCCGCAGGTGTGAAGAACCCCGGGGCGCCACCCCTGCTCGCATCACGACGCTATCTATTCGAGCGCCCCGTGGCTAAGCCGATGAATCGTCTATGTCATGTCCGTCGCGCGAGAGCGAATGTTCAGCGGACGGTGTCGGTCAGTCGTCTCGCGGGGATTCGGCGCGGCGGTGGCTCTGGTGGGGCAGGACCTGCAAGGCGTCGGCAGAGCTCGAGTCATTGGGCGTGTAGACCTCGAGGCGGTGGTCGGGACTGTCCGGCTGCAGCCAGACCTGGTAGTCGACACTCACGGCGCCCACGGTCGGGTGCTGTATGTGCATGGTTCCCGTGGTGCAGTCCGCGACGTCCCGATTCGCCCACAGGGCGGAGAAGTCGTCGCTGTGCATGGTGAGTTCGCCGATCAGCCCCGCCAGGCGCGCGTCGGTGGGATAGCGGCCGGCCGTCAGCCGGAGGTACGCGACGTGAGCGCGGGCGAGCGTGTGCCAGTTGCTGTACAGGTCACGCGTGACCGGGTCGAGGAAGAACATGCGAGGCATCGACGGCCGGCGTTCCGGGTCGTTCGGTGTCTCGAAGGCGATGTGCTCGGCAAGAAGCGCGTGCCCGCTGCGGTTCCACGCGAGCACGTCTCCGCGGCGGCCCAGGACGATCGCCGGCGTGGTCTCGCCGAGGGATTCCAGCAGCGTGAGGACGCGCTTGTGAGGTTCTTCCGCCGGGGGTTCGGCGAGCCGTGGCGTCGCCGCGTGCCGAGCAAGGTTGTGCAGGTGCACCCTCTCGGTCGAGTCGAGCTGCAGCGCCCGGGCGAGCGCGTCGAGCACCTGCTCCGACGCCGTCTCGGCCTGGCCTTGTTCCAGCCGTGTGTAATAGCCGGCGCTGACTCCGGCCAGCTGGGCGAGCTCCTCCCGTCGCAGCCCGGGAACGCGGCGCCCCGTGCCATGTGTGCGTAGCCCGATCTCGTCCGGGGTGACCCGGTCGCGGCGGCTCTTCAAGAACATTCCGAGGCTCTCCACAGCGGCAAGCGTAGGCCGGACGTACGCACCGGTGGGTATACCTGTCGGGTGTACCCCCAGCAGGGGGGTGGCTGTTGGCATGGCTGTGACCGACGGTCGAGGCATGTCGGAGCACACACACAACTCGCCCGGCCTTCGTGCATGGTTGGGACTGCTGGTCGTACTCGGCCCCGTCCTGCTGGTTTCCATGGACGGGTCGATCCTGTACCTGGCGATGCCCCGGGTCAGTCAGGACCTCACACCCACGGCCGATCAGGCGCTGTGGACCCTGGACATCTACGGTTTCGCGGTCGGCTCGCTGCTGATCGCGTTCGGCAACATCGGGGACCGGTACGGTCGGCTGAAGTTGCTGATGATCGGAGCGAGCGTCTTCGGCCTCGCGTCCGCGGCCTCCGCATTCGCGCCCAACGCGGAGCTGCTCATCGCGTCCCGCGCTCTGATGGGTGTGGCGGGCGCGACACTCCTGCCGTCGGCACTGGCCGTGCTGAGCGAGCTGTTCAGCGACCCGCGACGGCGGGCGCAGGCCATCGGCATCTTCGCCGCGGCCTTCGCGGCGGGGTTCGCCATCGGCCCGGTCGCGGGTGGCGTCCTGCTGGAACGCTTCTGGTGGGGCTCGGTCTTCCTGATCAACCTGCCCGTCATCGCCCTGTTCCTCATCTTCGCGCCCATCCTGCTGCGTGAAGTGAGCACGACCCGCCCCGGCCGCATCGACGCTTTGAGCGTCGTGGCGTCCGCGGCCGGCCTCCTGGGCGTCGTCTACGGCCTCAAGCACGCCGCCGCGGAAGGGTTCTCGCTGCTCTCCGTTCTCGTGGGACTGGGCGGTGTCGTGCTGCTGGCCCTGTTCGTGCGCCGGCAGCGGCACCTCGAGTACCCGTTGATGGACTTCTCCCTCTTCCGCGACCGGGTCTTCACCGTCGCGATCATCACAGGCCTGCTGCCGCTGGCGGCCTGGTCGGCGGCCGCCTATCTGTCGGGTGTATACCTCCAGTCCGTTCTGGACCTGCCTGTCCTGCAGGCAGCACTCCTGGCACTTCCCGGCGCGCTGGTTCTGACCGTCACCTGTGTCGTCACGCCCATGGTGGTCGACCGCATCGGCAAGCGGACGATTCTCATCATCTGCCACTTCTCCATCGCGGCAGGTCTGCTCTTCCTGCTCCCCACCACCATCACCGGCGGGGTCGGCTGGTACATCGCGTCGACGGCCATCGCGGGTCTCGGCTACGGCATCTCCTTTAGCGTCGTCGCCGACACCGCGGTCGGCGCGGTGCCCGCCGAACGAGCGGGTTCGGCCGGCGCGATCGCCGAGACCAGCAACGAGATCGGCAACGCCCTCGGCATCGCGCTCATCGGCTCCCTCGCCGCGTTGCTCTTCCGGCTCCAGGGGCCGGACCTCGCTCCCACGCTCGACGAGACCCTGCAGCTGCCCGGTCTCTCCTCCGCCGTGGTCACGGACGCGAAGTCGGCCTTCGTCACCGGCCTGCACGCGGCTGTGGCGGTGGCCAGCCTCCTGCACGTCGCGCTCGGTGTGCTGGCGCTTCGCTGGCTGCCCAAGGCCACGGCCGAGCGGCAGGCACCGGACTCCCTGCCCGAGGAGACGGCCGTTGAAGTGGAGAGCGCGACCCGCTGAGGGGCACCGGTCCCGGCCGCGGGGGCATGCGAGAGTAAGGGCAGTGTCTGGCGCACCCGTACTCGATCTACGAGTGGTGGGCCGACCGCTTCCACCAGGAGCTCGTCGTGGCGCGGCAGAAGGACCAGCTGCTCGGTGGCGTGGACGAGGCCGCGTTCGCACAGCTCCTGGTCGCCGCGTACACCGGTACGCAAGTCATGTCCCAGCTCTCCACCGGCCGTGCCGACCTTCCCCGTCGGATCGCCGACATGTGGCGCTGTCTGCTGCCTGCCCTGGCACCGGCCTCCGTCATCAGCGGCCTGCAGATCCCCGAGGCCGGCGAAGTGAGCCCCCCGTGAGCCGCCCCCTTCGGATCGTGCTGACCGGGGCGACGGGCTTCGTGGGCTCACGGGTGCTGCACGGACTGGCCTCGGCCGCGCGCGAGACCGGCTGCGAGCTCTCGATACGCGCCCTCGGCCGCTCGGCCCCCGTGCCCGCCTCGGCCCCGCCGGGCGTGACGTGGACCCCCGTGGACCTGACGGACCGGGAGTCGCTGCGTACGGCGGCGGGCGGGGCGGAGGTCCTGATCCACCTCGCCTCGCGCATCTCGGGCGACGAGGCCCAGTGCGCGGCGGTCAACGTCCAGGGCACGGCGGCCCTGGTCGACGAGGCCGCCCACTGGGGGGGTGGACCGCATCGTCCACCTCTCCACCGCCGCGGTCTACGGACCGGGCCCGCATCGCGGGATCACGGTGGACGAGATCGACCCCGTGCCGGTCTCACCCGCCAGCCGCACCCGGCTGGCCGGCGAAGGGCCCGTACTGGCCTCGGGCGGAATCGTGCTGCGCCCCGGGCTCGTCCTGGGCGCGGGCGATCGCTGGGTGGTGCCCGCGCTCGCGGAGCTCCTCGAGCGCGTTCCGGCCCGATGGGACGGCGGCCGCGGGCTGCTGTCGCTGGTGGACGTGGACGACCTGGCCCGCCTGATCGTCACCCTGGCGACCGCCCCGGAAGCGCCGGGGCCCGGGGTGTACCACGCGAGTCATCCCCGGCCCGTCAGCAACGCCGACCTGATGGCGGAGCTGGCGGCACTGGGCGTACTGCCCGCGGTCGAGCAGGACTGGCCGTGGGAGGTCTGCCTCGACCGACTGCGGAGCACTCCGGGCCGCATGAGCGAGCGTCAGTTCTCGCTGCTCGCCCAGGACCACTGGTACGCGTCCGAGGACATCTGGCACACGACGCCCTGCACCCCCGGCCCGGGCCCTCTGTCCCGCCTGGCGACGGCGGCCCGCTGGTACCGGGCTTTCCTCGCCGAACGGAGGGCGGCGGAGGCCGCGCGGTAGCGGGAGACCGAGAGCTCGGGGAGGGCGCCTCGTCGCGCCGGGTCGCGCGCCCGCCCGGGCCTCAGCTGTCCCGGGCCGTCGCTGTTGCCGGCCCGCGTCGTCCGAGGCCCGCCGGTGCCAGGAACAGCACCATCGTCGGGATCAGGTACAGCAGCCACACCGTCACCTGGAGGACCGTCGGGTCGGGCTGGAAGTTGAGGACGCCCTTGAGGAGCGTGCCGTACCAGCTGTCCGGGGGGATCGTGCCGGAGATGTCGAAGGCCTTGTCGGTGAGGCCGGGCAGGAAGTCGGCCTCCTGGAGGTCGTGGAAGCCGTAGGCCAGGACGCCGGCCGCGACGACCACCAGCATGCCGCCGGTCCACGTGAAGAACTTCGCCAGGTTGATGCGCAGCGCGCCCCGGTAGAACAGCCAGCCCAGGAGGACCGCCGTGAGGAGGCCCAGCCCGACGCCCAGCAGGGGGCGCGGTGTGCCGTCGCTCGCCGCGTGGACCGACGCCCAGACGAACAGGGCCGTTTCCAGGCCCTCCCGGCCCACCGCGAGGAACGCGGTCGCGACCAGTGCGCCGGTGCCCATCGCGAGGGCGGCGTCGAGCCGGCCGTGCAGTTCCGACTTCAGGTGGCGGGCCGTGCGGCGCATCCAGAACACCATCCACGTCACCAGGCCGACCGCGAGGATCGACAGCGAGCCGCCGAGCGCCTCCTGGGCCTGGAACGTCAGCTCCTGGGAGCCGAATTCGAGGGCGCAGCCGAAACCGAACGCGAGGGCGATCGCGACGGCTATGCCGGCCCAGATCGGCTTCAGGGCGTCCTTGCGGTCCGTCTTGACCAGGTAGGCGATGAGGATGCAGACGACGAGGCTCGCCTCCAGGCCCTCGCGCAGACCGATCAGGTAGTTGGAGAACACCGGGTCAGGCCTCCTTCGAGAACAGCGTCCGGCCCCACCAGTCGTCCTTGTCGCGGACGCCCGGCGGGACGGCGAAGAGCGCCGAACCCACGTGCTGGATGTACTCGTTGAGCGCGTCCGCGGCCAGGCTGCGCTGGATGGGGATGAAGCCCTTGCGCACGTCGCGCTGGTAGGCCAGGAAGAACAGGCCCGCGTCCAGGCGGCCGAGGCCGTCCGTGCCGTCGGTGAAGGAGTAGCCGCGGCGCAGGATCGTCGCCCCGTGGTTGGTGTCGGGGTGCGCGAGCCGTACGTGCGCGTCGGGCTTCATCGCCTTGAGGAACGGCTTGTCGCGCTCCTTGGCCTTGCCGACCGGGGCGCCCTCGCCCTTGTCGCGGCCGAAGATGTCCTCCTGCTCCTGCAGCGAGGTGCGGTCCCAGGTCTCGATGTGCATGCGGATGCGGCGGGCCACCAGGTAGCTGCCACCCGCCATCCAGGCCGGTTCGTCCTTCTCGTCCACCCAGACGAACTTCTCCAGGCGGTCCGTCTCGGTGCCCGCGATGTTGCGGGTGCCGTCCTTGAAGCCCATCAGGTTGCGCGGTGTCTGCGCCTCGGGCGTGGTGGAGGAGGTCTTGCCGAAGCCCAGCTGCGACCACTTGATGACGACCTTGCCGAAGCCGATGCGGGCCAGGTTGCGGACGGCGTGGACCGCGACCTGGGGGTCGTCGGCGCAGGCCTGGATGCACAGGTCGCCGCCGCTGCGGTTCTTGTCGAGGTTGTCGCCCGCGAACTTCGGCAGGTCGACCAGCGCCTCCGGGCGGCGGTCCGCGAGGTCGAACTTCTCGAACAGGGACGGTCCGAAGCCGATCGTGAGGGTCAGGCGGGAGGGCTTCAGGCCGAGCGCCTCACCGGTGTCGTCCGGGGGTGCCTCGGCCAGGCCGCCGAACGCGCCCTCGCCGACGGCGTGTCCGGCCGTCATGCGCCGGGCGGCCGCCGTCCAGTCCTTCAGCAGCTGGACGAAGGCCTCACGGTCGTCGGTCGTCACGTCGAACGCGGCGAAGTGCAGGCGGTCCTGGACCGGGGTGGCGATGCCCGCCTGGTGGGGGCCGTGGAAGGCGATCGCCGAGCCGGCCGGTTCGGTGGTGTCCTCGGCGGTGCGGGCCATCGCCACCGCGCCGCCCGCGGCGGCCGCGCCGAGCGCCAGGCCCGCACCGCCCCAGCCGAGCAGGGAACGGCGGCTGGGGGAGGGGGAGTCGGTGTCCGTCATCGTTACTTCACCACCGCTGCGGCGAGCTTCGACAGCGGCTCCGCCAGGGCGTTGACCGCGTCCGAGAGCTCCTTGCGGTCGGCCTTGCCGACCTTGTCGTAGGAGGTGAAGTCGTACGACGTCGTGTTCGGGCGGTACTGGTCGAGCAGCTTGTCCAGGGCCGCGAACTGCTCGTCGAGTTCGGTGACGAGGGCCGCGTCGTTCTCCTTCGCGACCGGCTTCAGCAGGTCGTAGGACTTCTGCGCGCCTTCGACGTTGGCCTTGAAGTCGACCAGGTCGGTGTGCGAGTAGCGCTCCTCCTCGCCGGTGACCTTGCCGGTGGCGACCTCGTCGAGAAGTTCCTTGGCGCCGTTGGCCATGGAGGTCGGGGTGATCTCGGCCTTGCCGACCCGGGCCTGCCAGTCCTTCAGGTCCTTGATCAGCAGGTCGGCGAGGTCCTTCTCGCGGTCGCCGATCTTCTTGTCCTGCCAGAGGGCCTTCTCCAGGCGGTGCCAGCCGGTCCAGTCGGTGGCCGGGTCCTGGCCGTCCTCCAGGCCGTCCTCGCGGACGTCGACCTTGGGGTCGATGTCGCCGAACGACTCGGCGACCGGCTCGGTGCGCTCCCAGCCGATGCGGGAGGGGGCGTAGGCCTTCTTCGCCGCTTCGACGTCGCCGGCCTTGACCGCCTTGGCGAAGGTCTCGGCGAGCGGCAGTGTCTCGTCGGCCTGCTCCTGGACGTAGGCGCGGTAGTCGGCGACGGCCTTGTCCAGGCGGGGGTCGCGCTTGACGGCCTTGCCGCCGGTGGCCTTGACGGCCTGGCGGATGCCGTCGCCCTTCATGCCGGGCTTGCAGGCGATCTGGTACTCGCCGGCCTTCACCTCGGCGGTGACCCGCTGCTTGGTGCCGGGGCCTATGTTCTCCCGCTCGGTGACCACGCGGTCGTCGGGGAAGAGGACGTAGACCTCGGTGACCTTGGAGCCCTTGTTCTCGACGGCCAGCTCGATGTGCCCGGCGGGGAACTCCTTCTTCGACACCTGGCACTTGTCGTCGGTCGCCGTCACGTTGATCACGTGGTCGCCGTCCTTGGCGTCGCCCTTCTCGGTGCAGCCGGTGACGGCGGCCAGGGCCGCCGCGGCGGCGATGACGACGGTAGCGGGACGGGCGGGTCGCATGTGGGCTCCAGGAGAGAGGAAGGTGAGGCTCACCTAAGGGCAGCACATAAGGATTACCTAAGTGGCTCAAAATCGCCCCCATGATTGGGTCAAGGGAAGGTCAAAGGTCGCGTTTCGGTGCCCCGAGGCCCACTGTCTGCGGCGACATGTCCGGCGCACGGGAGCATGACGTGGTGCGCACATGTCATGACGGCACCCTCCTCGTGCTCCACCTGGCCACCACGTCACCGGCGTGCGCCCTTGCCTGGGGAGACCCGTCCACTCGGGCGATGTTTGAATTCCCCTCGTGACTGACTACGACGTGCTCCGCGTCTTCTGCGGGCCGAACGGTGGGTACGGCAACGAGCTCGGGGTCGTGCGCGAGGGTTCCGTGATGCCGGAGCGGGACGAGCGGCAGGCGTTCGCGGCCAAGGTCGGGTTCAGCGAGACCGTGTTCGTCGACGACCCCGAGCGCGGGGTGATCGACATCTACACGCCCACCCTGCGGCTGCCCTTCGCCGGGCACCCCTGTGTCGGGACGGCATGGCTGCTCGACGTGCCCGAACTGGTGACGCCCGCCGGAGTGGTCGGGGCCCGGCAGGACGGGGAGTTCTGCTGGATCGAGGCAAGGGCGGAGTGGGTGCCGCCGCGGACGCTGCGGCAGTACGGCAGCGCCGCCGAGGTCGACGACCTGGCCGTGCCGCCGCCCGGGGAGTGGGTGTACGCCTGGGCGTGGGAGGACGAGCCGGCCGGGCGGATCCGGGCCCGGGCCTTCCCCGGCCGGGGCGACGGCATCGACGAGGACGAGGCGACGGGAGCCGCGGCCCTGCTGCTCACCGACCGACTGGGCCGGGCCCTCAACATCATCCAG
The DNA here is from genome assembly GCF_042262425.1 of Streptomyces sp. NPDC056373. Lineage (NCBI taxonomy): Bacteria > Bacillati > Actinomycetota > Actinomycetes > Kitasatosporales > Streptomycetaceae > Streptomyces > Streptomyces sp. NPDC056373. The sequence goes on along the minus strand of NZ_JBHJPX010000004.1, from coordinate 51,448 downwards.
GGGTCGGGCTCCCAGATCCTCACCGCACCCCAGCCGGGCGGATGGACCGAGGTCGGCGGACGGGTCCACCTCGAACGCTGACCCGGCGAAGGCGGAGTGCTCGCGCGCGGGGAGGTACCGGCTGATCACGCCGTGAGGGGGAACTCCGCGCCCAGCTCCTCGAACATGCCGTTGTTCAGCTCGTACGCCCGCTTGCACTCCGCCACGACCCGCTGCCGCTCCAGCTCGTCACCGGGCAGCGCGTCCAGCAGCTCGCAGTAACTCCGCTTGAAGGCGGCCGGGTTGGGGATCTCCTCGAAGACGTAGAACCGCACCCCGTCGCCCTTTCTCGGGAAACCCCACGTCTTCTCGGCCGTGTCGCGGATGATCTGCCCGCCGGAGAGGTCGCCCATGTAGCGGGTGTAGTGGTGGGCGACGTAACCGGCCGGCCAGGCACGGGCGCATGCGCCGATCCGCTCCGCGTACTCCAGGGTGGCCGGCAGCGCGCCGGCCGTCGTCCGCCAGCCGGGGCCGCGCAGATGCTCCAGGTCCCGCTCCAGCGCCGTCATGCGGAACAGCTCCGGACGGACGAAGGGGCCGGCCACCGGGTCCGCGGCCAGCCGCCGGGCGCCGGACTCCAGCGCCCCGTACACGAACCACAACTGCTCCGTGTACCGAGCGAACGCGTCGACCCCCAGCTTGCGTCCCAGCAGGTCGCCGATGAAGGTCGAGCCCCTGACCTCCTCGTGCTGCTCGCGGGAAGCCGTCCGAAGAAGCGTCGAGAAGGATTCCATGCGCACACTTTTCCCGACGTGGTGTCGGTAAAAACCCCCGGCAGCAGCGGAACGGCCCGCTCCCTGCCGGAGAGCGGGCCGTGCGGGTGGTGCAGGCGGGGCCGGTGGTGCAGGCGGGGCGGGTGGTGCAGGCGGGGCGGGCTACGGCAGTGTGAGGATCTCCGCGCCCGAGTCCGTCACCACCAGCGTGTGCTCGAACTGGGCCGTCCGCTTCCGGTCCTTCGTGACGACCGTCCAGCCGTCGTCCCACATGTCGTACTCGTGCGTCCCGAGCGTCAGCATCGGCTCGATCGTGAACGTCATGCCGGGCTGGATGACGGTCGTCGCGTGCGGACTGTCGTAGTGCGGGATGATCAGGCCCGAGTGGAACGACGAGTTGATGCCGTGCCCGGTGAAGTCCCGGACCACCCCGTAGCCGAAGCGCTTGGCGTACGACTCGATGACCCGGCCGATGATGTTGATCTGCCGGCCCGGCTTGACCGCCTTGATCGCCCGCTCCAGGGACTCCCGGGTCCGCTCCACCAGCAGCCGCGACTCCTCGTCGACGTCACCCACCAGGTAGGTGGCGTTGTTGTCGCCGTGCACACCGCCGATGTACGCCGTCACGTCCAGGTTGACGATGTCGCCGTCGCGCAGGACCGTCGAGTCGGGGATGCCGTGGCAGATGACCTCGTTGACGCTCGTGCACAGCGACTTGGGGAAGCCGCGGTAGCCCAGCGTCGAGGGGTAGGCGCCGTGGTCGCACATGTACTCGTGCGCCGCCTTGTCCAGCTCGTCCGTGGTCACCCCGGGGGCGATCAGCTTCGCGGCCTCCGCCATCGCCCGGGCCGCGATCCGGCCGGCCACGCGCATCGCCTCGATCGTCTCGGGCGTCTGCACCTCCGGTCCGGTGTACGGCGTCGGCGCGGGCTTGCCGACGTACTCGGGGCGACGGATGTTTCCGGGCACGGAACGGATGGGGGACAGCTCCCCCGGGACGAGCAGCGACTGGCCAGACATGCCAGCGAGTCTAACCAGCGGCCATGGGGGAACATGACGATGGCGAGAGGAGCTGGTCATGGCCCTGTTCAAGAAGCGCACGGTCGGCAAGCCGGGTGAGTGGTACTACTGCCTGGAGCACAAGAAGGTCGAGGAGGGGCCGGAGTGCCCCAACAAGGACCGGTTCGGGCCGTACGCCTCCCGCACGGAGGCCGAACACGCGATGGCGACCGCCCGGGAGCGCAACCTCCAGTGGGAGAACGACCCGAAGTGGCACGACGCACCGGCAGGCAGCCGGGACGACGAGAGCTGATCCCACCGACGCCCGGGGCCGCGGCCCCGGGCGTTCGTCATGCCCGGGGCGCCCGCGAGCCCGCAGGGCCGGCAGCGGGACGACCTTGCGTCACCAGCGAGCCGGTGGTGGTCCGGTGAGGTGTTCCGTCGGTCCAGGCCGCCTGATTCCGCAGTCGGCGCCGTCCCCCCGGGGTCACCAGCGGGCCGGTGGTGGTGCGGTGAGGTGTTCCGCCAGGCGGGCCACCCGGTCCCGCAGCCGGCGCCGTCCCCTCGGGGTGGGCAGGGCGTTCTCCCCGGCCGCCGCGCTGACCAGGTGCTGCACCGTGTCGAGGTCCAGCTCGGAGCCGTCGGGGACGGCCAGGGTCTCGTGAGCCAGGGACGGCAACTCGCCCGGACCGGGGCCCAGGGCCAGGATCGTCGCGCCGGCGCGACGGGCGTCGGACACCCGTTCCAGGAGGGGCGCGGCGGGCCCCTCGGGGGCGACCACCAGCAGCGTCTCGCCCCGCCGGGCCGCCTCCAGCCGGCCCAGACCGACCGCCAGATGCGTCGGATCGCAGGGGCGCGCGTCGTGCCGTACCAGGGTCGGGGTCAGCTCCGGTGTGCCCGACCAGGCGGCCTCGTCCACCAGGTGCGCGGCCAGATGCCACGGCTCGTACTCCCGCGTGCCGACCAGCAGCAGCCCGCCCCCGTGTGACACCACCGAGCCGCGCAGCGCCCCGGCGAACCGCCGTGTGGCCTGGAGCCACTCCGTCCCGGCGAGCACTTCCCGCAGCAACGCGACCCGTACCGCATCCATGGGGTCGCATCCTGCCCCGGGCGGCCGCTCGTGACGCCCGGTTCGTTCCGCATTAGCCCGGGCTGGGTAGGCCGGCCGATCACCCGTACCTCCGTCGAACAACCGCAGGGGCGCGCCGGTGACGGAGCCCGGCGTCCCCCGTTCCGTGCCCGGCGGCTGGATGCGCCGGTTGCGGACGGGTCTGCTCCACCACCCGCTCCTGCTCCCCGGCACCCGCACCCTGATGAACGGCCCTTCCGGCGGGTGCCCGTGACGCAGCCCGACCTGGGCCGCCCGGCGCGACGGCACGGCCGTAGAGTCGGGGCCATGACCTCTACCGACAGTGCTGCCACCGACAACGCCCAGAAGGCGCCCGCCAAGGACCCCTGGGACCTGCCCGACGTCTCCGGACTCGTGGTGGGGGTGCTCGGCGGGACCGGACCGCAGGGCAAGGGCCTGGCCTACCGGCTCGCCAAGGCCGGCCAGAAGGTGATCATCGGCTCACGGGCGGCCGACCGTGCCCGGGCAGCCGCCGAGGAACTCGGCCACGGCGTCGAAGGCGCGGACAACGCCGAGACCGCGCGCCGCAGCGACGTCGTGATCGTCGCCGTGCCGTGGGACGGCCACGGCAAGACCCTCGAGTCCCTGCGCGAGGAGCTGACGGGCAAGCTCGTCGTCGACTGCGTCAACCCGCTCGGCTTCGACAAGAAGGGCGCCTACGCCCTCAAGCCGGAGGAGGGCAGCGCCGCCGAGCAGGCCGCCGCACTGCTGCCGGACTCCCGGGTCACGGCCGCCTTCCACCACCTGTCGGCCGTGCTGCTCCAGGACCCGGAGATCGACGAGATCGACACCGATGTGATGGTGCTCGGCGAGGTGCGGGCGGACGTGGAGATCGTCCAGGCCCTCGCCGACCGCATTCCCGGGATGCGCGGTGTCTTCGCCGGGCGGCTGCGCAACGCCCACCAGGTGGAGTCGCTGGTGGCCAACCTGATCTCCGTCAACCGCCGCTACAAGGCGCACGCGGGGCTCCGCGTCACCGACGTGTGAGCCGGTGAGGCGCATGGGGGACACTGGACGGCACCAGCAGTGCCGCAGTGTCCCCCGACAGGAGTCGACCCCATGCCCCGCCTCGCCGTCTATGCCCTGATCGTCTGCGTCCTGTCCGTGGCCGCGGCCGTGGTCTCCTTCGTGGAGGGCAGCTGGCTGGGGATCGTGTGGGTGCTGCTCGCCGGACTGTCGTCGAACATGGCCTGGTACTACCTGAAGCGTGCCAGGGCGCAGAAGTCGATCACGCACTGACCGCTTCTCGTCACGGAGTCGCCTGGCAGAACTCGTTCGAGCCCTGCCAGAAGCGGTACAGCTCCTGACCGCAGTAGGTCTCCAAGTCACTGATCCCGAGGGACTTCAGAATCGTGTCGATCACGTCGAAGAAGACGCCGTTCACCGCGGGCAGCCACAGCAGCGCGAACACGAACAGCAGGCCGAACGGCGCGAACGGCTCCACCTGGCGGCGGATGTTGTACGACAGCCAGGGCTCGATCACGCCGTAGCCGTCCAGCCCGGGCACCGGCAGGAAGTTCAGCAGGGCGGCCGTCACCTGGAGCAGTGCGAGGAACGCCAGCGCGAACCGGAAGTCGCCCGGCACGCCGTCCAGCGCGTCCAGCCAGAACGGGGCGGTGCAGACGACGGCGAACAGCACGTTCGTCAGCGGGCCCGCCGCCGAGATGAGGCTGTGCTTCCAGCGCCCCTGGATCCGCCCCCGCTCGATGAACACGGCACCGCCGGGCAGGCCGATGCCGCCCATGATCACGAAGATCACCGGCAGCACGATGCTGAGCAGCGCGTGCGTGTACTTCAGCGGGTTCAGGGTCAGATAGCCCTTCGCGCCGACCGAGATGTCGCCGCTGTGCAGGGCGGTGCGCGCGTGCGCGTACTCGTGCAGACACAGGGAGACGATCCAGGCCGCCGTCACGAACAGGAACACGGCGACGCCGGGCTGCTCGGCGAACCCGGTCCAGGTCGCCCATCCGGTGACCGCCGTCACGGCGAGGATCCCGACGAACACGGGGCTGATCCGCCGCTCGCTGTGGCGGGTGGTGGCGGTGGTCATGGGGCTCCCTGCACTCATCGACACGGGGTGGGACGGCCCGACGGTACCGGGCGCAGGTGAAAAACGTCTCGCGCGGGGCGGTCGGTTCCGGGGAGGCTGGGGGGATGGGGCTCTGGCACGTGTACTACGAGGACTGGCAGATGGAGTGCTGCGGCACGCCCTTCTCGGTGGGGGACGAGGTGAGCTGGCCGTTGCTGCTCGTGGACCCGGACACCGTTCTGGGCGGCGGCTGGCACGACCAGCTCTCCGAGGTGACGGGGTCCGTGGAGGACGTGGGCGGGGTGCGGACGGTCCGGGGGGAGTCGGGCCTGCCGGTGGCCCTCGGGGCGGATTACGGCGCCGAGGGGGGTCTGCGCCCGGAACCGGGGAGCCCGACCCGGTGGGCCGGGCTGCTGTCCGTCGAGCGGCACGGCGCGAAGTGGCCCGAGGCCGGGGGGCTGGTGCGGGCCGTGCAGGTGCTGACCCAGACCTGGGCCGAGACCGAGCCCGGATCGCGCTCCTACGAGCCGGTGGCGGGCAAGCGCGGGCTGCGGCCGGTGGACCGGTGCCCGGAGTGGTTCAAGGAGACCGAGGCGGAGCGGGCGGCCGACGGGCGGGCACGGAGCTCGCGTGAATCGGGGGTGGTGGTGACCCTGGACGTGCCGGACACGGACTCCCGGCTCTCCCACGCCGTCCGCGAGGCCCGGGGCATCCCCCAGGACGCGGCGCCGGGCGCGGAGACCCGCGACATCGACGCGGCGGACCTGACGGCCCTGCTGGCAGGCCTGAGCACGCCGGGAAGGCGAGGCCGCCCGGGCCCCGCGCGCCATGGGGCCTGAGGTTCCCCGACCGGACCCACCGCCGCGACCGACGGTTCCCGGTGGTGCCGCCGGGCATGGCGTCTCTGTGTCGGCTTGCGGGTGTCGTGTGGGGTCTGGGGTTCCCTGGCCCGGTCTGCCGTCGCGGTCGGTGGTGCCCGGTGGTGCCGCCGGGCATGGCGTCTCTGTGTCGGCTTGCGGGTGTTGTGTGGGGTCTGGGGTTCCCTGGCCCGGTCTGCCGTCGCGGTCGGTGGTGCCGCCGCGGCCGGGCCCGCCGCTCCGGTCCGGCCCGCCGCCCCGGCCGGCCGTGCCTGATGGTGCCGCCGGCCGGGGCGTCCCACACCGTCCCCCCGACGCCTCGCCCTGCCGCCGGGTGTGGCGCGCCCCGCACCGGGCCTCAATCCCGCGCCGCGCCGCCGGGCGTGACGTCCTGCCCCGTTCCCCCGACGCCCCGCCGTGCCGCCGATCGCCGTGACCCGCCCCCGTACCACCGGAGACAATGAGCCCGTGCATTACCGCATCCTCGGCACCACGCAGGCGCTCCGCGACGACGGGACGGTTCTTCCGGTCGGCGGGGCGCGGTTGCGTGCGCTGCTGACCGTGCTCGCGCTGCGGGCCGGCCGGACCGTGCCCGCCGGACTGCTCGTCGACGAGGTGTGGGGCGGGCGGCCGCCCGCCGACGCGCCAGGGGCGCTGCAGGCGCTGGTCGGACGGCTGCGCAGGTCCCTCGGCGCGGACGCGATCGCCTCCGTCGAGGGCGGGTACCGGCTCACCGCCCCGCCCGACGACGTCGACCTGCACCGGTTCGAACGGCTGGCCCGCGAAGGGCTGCGGGCGCTGTCCGACGGCGACGCCGCCAAGGCCGCCGTGGTCCTCGACGACGCCCTCGCCCTGTGGCACGGCCCGGCCCTCGCCGACCTGCCCGACCGCACCGCCGAGGCGGCCCGCCGCGACACCCGCCGGCTCGACGCGCTGCGCGCCCGCCACACCGCCGCCCTCGCCCTCGGCCACGCCGAGCAGTCCCTGCCGGAACTGACCGCCCTGTGTGACGACCACCCCCTGGACGAGCCCCTCCAGGCCCTGCGGCTGCGCGCCCTGCGGGACGCCGGCCGGTCGGCGGAGGCACTGGACGCCTACGAGGACGTACGGCGCCTCCTCGCCGACCGTCTCGGCGCCGACCCGGGGCCCGAACTTCGTTCCCTGCACGCGGAGTTGATCCATCTCGGCGACGCGCCACCGCCGCCGGCGGCCGGGGGGCCGGGCAGGTCCGCCGGGCCCACCGGGAACCTGAGGGCCCGCCTCACCTCCTTCATCGGCCGGGAAACCGACCTCGAGACCATCCGCGGGGATCTCGCGGCGGCCCGGCTGGTCACCCTGCTCGGGCCCGGCGGCGCGGGGAAGACCCGGCTGTCGCAGGAGGCCGCCGAGTCCGTGCGCGAGGCCATGTCCGGAGGCGTGTGGCTGGCCGAGCTCGCCCCCGTCGACGACCCCGACGCCGTCCCCGAGGCCGTGCTCACCGCCCTCGGCGCCCGCGAGACCGTGCTGTACGGCGCCGGCGCCGAGGGCATCCGCGCCGCCGTCGCCGACCGGCTCGACGACCCCGTCGAGCGGCTCGCCGAGCACTGCTCCCGGCCCCGCATGCTGCTCATCCTCGACAACTGCGAGCACGTCGCGGACGCCGCCGCCCGTCTCACAGCGGAGCTGCTGGCACGCTGCCCCGACCTCACCGTCCTGGCCACCAGCCGTGAACCGCTCGGCGTGCCGGGTGAGTTGCTGCGCCCGGTGGAGCCGCTGCCCGAGCCGGTCGCGCTGCGACTGCTCGCCGACCGGGGCGCGGCGGCCCGGCCCGGCTTCCGCACCGAGGACGACCCGGAGGCGTGCGCCGAGATCTGCCGGCGCCTCGACGGCCTGCCGCTGGCCATCGAACTCGCCGCCGCCCGCCTGCGGATGCTCACCCCCCGCCAGATCGCCGACCGGCTCGACGACCGCTTCCGTCTCCTCACCTCCGGCAGCCGCACCGTCCTGCCCCGCCAGCAGACCCTCAGAGCCGTCGTCGACTGGTCCTGGGACCTGCTCGACGAGGGCGAACGGGACGTCCTGCGGCGGCTGTCGGTGTTCGCCGGCGGCTGCGACCTGCCCGCCGCCGAGGCCGTGTGCGGACCGGCCGCCCTGGAGGCGCTCGGCTCCCTCGTCGACCGCTCGCTGGTCGTGGCCGCCCCGCCCGGCGAGTCCACCGACGGGGAGATGCGCTACCGGCTCCTGGAGACCGTCGCCGAGTACGCCGCCGAACGGCTGGACGAGTCGGGGCAGCGCGCCGACACCGAGCGCGCCCACCTGCGGTACTTCCGTGAACTCGCCCGAACCACCGACCCGTTGCTGCGCGGCCCCGGCCAGCTCGCCGCCATCCACCTGCTGGAGCGTGAGTACGAGAACCTGCGCCTGGCCCTGCGCCACGCCGTGGTCCTGCGCGACGAGCAGGAGGCGCTGTGCCTGGCGCTGTCCCTCGTCTGGTACTGGCAGATGCGCGACCTGCGCATCGAGGCCCGCAACTGGTGCCGCGAGGTCATGGCGCTCGGCCCCGACCCCTTCACCGAGCCCGTCCGCCCCGCCTCCGCCGTGTGGGAGCGCTGCACCGACGCCCCGCCCCCGATGACCGGCGAGGCCCTGTGGGAGGCCCGGCGCGGCATCCACCTCGCCCATCTGGCCTGCATGGACACCGAGCTGGACGCCTGGCAGAACGACCGCTCCCAGCAGAAGCTGCGGACCATCGCCGCCACGTACGAGCCCGGCCTTCCGCAGAACTGCCGCATGCCCGGCCTGCTCTGGTTCTTCGCCGTGATGCTGACCGGTGACATGGAGCGGCTGCGCGTCATCATGGACGTCTTCATCCGGACCTGCCGCGACACCCCCGGTTTCGACTGGGAGCTGGCCTCCGGCCTGCAGATGCGGGCCAACTTCCTCGCCAACCGCACCGACTGGGCGGGCGACGCCGCCCGTGACGCCGACGAGGCGCTGGAGATCTACCGGCGCATCGGTGACGCCTGGGGCACCGCAGAGGCGCTCTCCGCCCGCGCCGAGGCCCACGAACGCAAGGGGGACTACGCCCTGGCCGCCGCCGACTACGAGGCGGCCATCGGGCACGCCGAGCAGCTCGGCGCCCGCGCCCAGGCGGCGGTGCTCGCCGCCCGGCTGGGCAGCGCGCTGCTGGAGGGGGGTCACGGCGAACGCGGTGAGCGGCTGCTGCGCGAGGTGATCGCCCAGCGCGAGGACTCGCACAGCGAGGCCATGCCCGCCGCCCGGCTGTTCCTCGCGGGCCGGCTCGGCATGACGGGGCGCTTCACCGAGGCCCGCGAGCAACTGCGGCGGCTGCGCCAGGACTTCCGGATCGCCCACTTCGTCGTCTTCGACGCGTTCATCCTCGGCGCGGAGGCCTGGCTGGACGCCGCCGAGGAACGCTACGACGAGTGCCTGGACCGGGTCCGCTGGGCACTGGAGCGGGCCGCCGACCCGCTGTCGGCGGCCATCGCGCCCTATATGCGCGCCGTGTACCTGACCGTCGGGGCCGGAGCCCTGGCCGCCCACGAGGGCGGGCGCCGCGCCGCGGACGCGGCCCGCTGCCTCGGCGCCGCCGATGCCCTGCTGCCGCCCGGCCACGTCGCCCCGCGGCAGGAGCGCGAGGCCCGCGAGCGGGCGGAGCGCAAGGCGCGTGCGGTCCTCGGCGACGCGGCGTACGAGTCCGCGTACGCGCAGGGCGGCGGCCTCTCCCCCGAGGAGGCCGCCGCCCTGCTGTGACGCGCACCGGGCGCGTCCGGTCAGCTCTTGGTGCGGAACTTGTGGATCGCGACGGGCGCCATCACCGCGGTGATCGCCACCGACCAGCCGAGCGTCACCCACAGGTCGTGGGCGACCGGACCGCCCACCATCAGACCGCGCGCGGCGTCCGCGAGCGTGGACAGCGGGTTGTAGTCGGTGAAGGCCTGCAGCCAGCCCGGCATCGACGTCGTCGGCGCGAAGATCGACGAGCCGAACTGCAGCGGGAACAGCACCAGGAAGCCCATCGCCTGCACGGACTGCGCGTTCTTCAGGATCACTCCCAGGGTGAGGAACACCCACATGATCGACGAGGCGAACGCGGTGGACAGGGCCACGGCCGCGAACAGCCCGGGCCAGTTGGTGATGTCGAACCCGACCGCCACGGAGACGATCATCAGCACGGTGGTCGCGAACAGCATCCGCAGCAACTCCACGGAGATCTTCGCGAACAGGACCGAGCCGCGCCCGATGGGCAGGGACCGGAACCGGTCCATGACACCGGAGTTGAAGTCCTGGCTGAAGCCGGTGCCGACGCCCTGGGAGAGCGTCATGCTCATCATCGCGATCATGCCGGGGATCACGTACTGCACGTACCGGTCCTGCCCGCCGCCCAGCGCCTGCCCGATCGAGCCGCCGAACACGAACACGAACAGCAGGGTGAAGATGACCGGCATCAGCAGCGCGTCGGCCATCGACTCCGGGTCCTTGCGGATCCACAGCAGGTTGCGGCGGATCAGGGCCCCGGTGTGGCGCAGATGGCCGCGCAGCGGGATACGGGCGTCCGCGGCGGCGTCGTTGACGGTGACGGCGCTCATACGGCGGCCTCCTGAAGGTCTTCGGCGGGCACGGCGTCCTGCGGGGCACTGGCACGGTGGCCGGTGAGGGACAGGAACACCTCGTCGAGGCTGGGCAGTTCGGTGGTGATGGAGGAGAGTGTGATGCCGCGCGCGGTGACCGCGCCGACCACGGCCGTCAGCTGTTCGTCGCTGAGGATCGGCACGAGGACGTCGCCCCGGTCGGTGTCGACGGTCGTGGTGGCGAGCCCGGTGATCCCCAGCTCGTCCAGCGTGTCGGCGAGGGGCCGCAGGTGGGTGGGGTCGGCCGGGCGGATCCGCAGCGCCCGGCCGCCGACCTTCGCCTTCAGCGCCTCGATCCCGCCCCCGGCGATGACCTGGCCGCGGTCGACGACCGTCAGTTCGGTGGCGAGCTGCTCGGCCTCCTCCATGTACTGGGTGGTGAGCAGCACGGTGACCCCGTCGCCGACCATGCGCTTCACCTCGTCCCACACCTCGTTGCGGGTGCGCGGGTCGAGCCCGGTTGTCGGCTCGTCGAGGAAGAGCACGGCCGGCCGGCCGATCATGGAAGCGGCCAGGTCCAGCCGCCGCCGCATTCCCCCGGAGTACGTCGCCGCGGGCCGCTTGGCCGCCTCGGTCAGCGAGAAGCGCTCCAGCAGCCCGTCGGCACGGGCACGGGCCTCCTTGCGGGGCAGATCGAGCAGCCGCCCGATCATGTACAGGTTCTCCCAGCCCGAGAGCTTCTCGTCCACGGACGCGTACTGGCCCGTGAGGCCTATCACCCGCCGCAGCTGCCGCGGCTGCCGTACGACGTCGTACCCGGCCACGGTGGCCTGCCCGGAGTCGGGCGCCAGCAGCGTGGACAGGATCCGCACGAGGGTGGTCTTCCCGGCCCCGTTCGGCCCGAGCACCCCCATCACGGTGCCCTCCCGCACCTCCAGGTCGACTCCGTCCAGAGCCTTGGTCTCCCCGTAGTGCTTCACCAGCCCCCGCACGGTCACAGCGGCGCCGCTGGTCTGAGTGTCGATTCGCGTCATGGGACAGACGCTCTCAGGGCTCACCGACAAATCACCGACAAGCCGCCGACAGCTCGTGGCCGTGGTCCCGGCCGGGCTGTCGGTGGTGTCGGCAAAGGGGACAGCCCGTCGACTGGGGGAGATCGACGGGCTGTCCGTGGTGCCGCTGTGGCTTGCTGTGACTCTCTAGTGGACCGAGTTCTCCTCCTGCGGGAACGTCCCGCCGACGACCTCGTCGGCGAACGCCTTCACCGCGTCGCCCATGACCTCACGCAGGTTGGCGTACTGCTTCACGAACTTCGGCACCCGCCCGCCGGTCAGACCCAGCATGTCGGTCCACACCAGCACCTGCGCGTCGGTCTCGGGGCCCGCCCCGATGCCGACGGTCGGGATGTGCAGCACGCGCGTCACCTCGGCGGCCAGCTCCGCGGGAACCAGCTCCAGCACCACCGCGAACGCACCCGCGTCCTGCACGGCCTTCGCGTCCCGCAGCAGCTGCTGGGCCGCCTCCTCGCCCCGCCCCTGCACGCGGTAGCCCATCGCGTTGACCGACTGGGGGGTCAGCCCGATGTGGGCCATGACCGGGATGCCGGACTCGACGAGCAGCCGGATCTGTTCGTGCGACCGCTCGCCCCCTTCCAGCTTCACTGCCTGCACGCCCGCCTCCTTCACCAGCCGGGTCGCCGAGCGCAGCGCCTGCACCGGACCCTCCTGGTAGGAGCCGAAGGGCAGGTCGCCGACGATCAGCGCGCGGGACGTGCCCCGTACGACCGCCGCCGACAGCATCGTCATCTCGTCGAGGGTGACGGGCACGGTCGTCTCGTACCCGAGGTGGCAGTTGCCCGCCGAGTCGCCGACGAGCATCACCGGGATCCCGGCCTCGTCGAACACGGACGCGGTCATCGCGTCGTACGCGGTGAGCATCGGCCACTTCTCGCCGCGCTCCTTGGCGGTGGCGATGTCGCGCACGGTGACACGGCGGGTGCCTTTGCCCCCGTACAGCGCCCTGCCGCCGTCGGAGGGCTTCGTCTGAGCAGTCTGGGCAGCCGGAAGCTGCGTCATTGCACGGCTCCTAACACGTCATCTCGAGGCGCCCTGACGGCGTCCCCGGACCACGTCCATGGTGGCACCTCGTGCCATCGAGGGCTAGGGGAGCCCCTGTGAGTTCCAACCCGGAGGCCGGACGGGGGGAAGCCGCGTAAGATCCTGGTAAGAGAATTCCGATACGAGACGGTCTCGTATCGAAATGGTTCTAGGCTCGCCCCATGACTACTCCTGCCGATCCGGCCGCCCCCACCGGCCCGCGCGTACCGGAAGCGGTGCACCGGCGCCGCTGGGCGATCCTCGGCGTGCTGATGCTGAGCCTGCTGATCGTCGTGCTGGACAACTCGATCCTGAACGTCGCCATCAAGACGATCTCCACCCCGGCCCCCACCGGCCTGGGTGCCACGCAGAGCGAGCTGGAGTGGGCGATCAACGCCTACACTCTCGTCTTCGCGGGCCTGCTGTTCACCGCCGGGCTGCTCGGCGACCGGCTGGGCCGCAAGAAGGTGCTCCTCGGCGGCCTCGCCGTGTTCGGCATCGGCTCGGCGCTCGCCGCCTTCTCCGGTTCCCCCGCCGAGCTGATCGCCTTCCGTGCGGTGATGGGCCTGGGCGCCGCGTTCGTGATGCCCGCCACCCTCGCCGTCCTCATGAACGTCTTCGAGCGCGAGGAGCAGCCGAAGGCCATCGGCATCTGGGCGGGCGGCGTCGGACTCGCCATCGCCATCGGCCCGATCACCGGCGGCGTGCTGCTCGACCACTTCTGGTGGGGCTCGGTCTTCCTCATCAACGTGCCGATCGTGCTGCTCGCACTCGCGCTGATGCTCTGGCTGGTGCCCGACTCGCGCGACCCGAGCCCCGGCCGGGTCGACCCCGTCGGCGTGGTGCTGTCCGTCGTCGGCCTGGTCCTGCTCGTCTACGGCATCATCAAGGGCGGCCAGCTCGCCGACTTCACCGACGCCACCGTGCTGTCCACCATCGGCGCCGGTCTCGCCGTACTCGTCGCGTTCGTCGTGTTCGAGAAGCGCAGCGACCATCCGTCGATAGACGTCACGTACTTCAAGAACAAGGTCTTCTCGGCCGCCATCGCCGCCATCGCGCTGGTCTTCTTCGCCCTGATGGGCGTGACCTTCTTCTCCGTCTTCTACACCCAGAGCGTGCGCGGCTACTCGCCGCTGCAGACCGGTCTGCTGATGCTGCCGCTGGCCGCCGCCCAGATGATCTTCGCGCCGCGCGCCCGGCTGGTGGTCGACCGCATCGGCAACAAGGCCACGACCACGGCCGGTCTGCTGGTCATCGCCGCCATGCTGGCCGCCTTCGCCGCCCTGGACGCGGACACCCCCATCTGGATCCTGGAAGTGATCTTCTTCCTGATGGGCACCGGCATGGCGCACATCATGACGCCGGTCAGCGTCGTCATCATGCAGGCCCTGCCCCGCGAGAAGGCCGGCTCCGCCTCCGCGCTCAGCAACACCTTCCGGCAGCTCGGCGGCGCCCTCGGCATCGCCGTCCTCGGCTCCGTGCTGTCCACGGCGTACCGCACGGGCATCGAGGACAAGCTCGGCGCCCTCCCCCCGGCGCTGCGGCACACCGCGGGGGAGTCCATCGAGGCCACGCTCGGCATCGCGGACAAGCTGGGCCCCCGGGGCGAGTCCCTGGTCACCCCGGCCTACGACGCCTTCCTGCACGCGATGCACATCACCGCCCTGTGGGGCGCGGGCGTCGCCGTGCTCGGCGCGGTCGTGGTGGCGCTGTTCCTGCCGGGCAAGCCACCGGCGGCCCAGGAGACCGAGGGTGAACAGGAGTTGTCGCACACCCGGTCGTAAGCGCGGGGGAGAATTCACCTCCCGGACGGCACGGAACGGCCGCCGGGTCAGGAAAGGAAGCAGCGACGTGAGCCTCGCCGAACGGCACCCCCCGCACGACGGTCCCGCGAGGGGGCGTCCCAGAAGCGAGGCCGTCGAGCGCGCCATCATCGGGGGCGTGATGAAGCTCCTGGAGGAGGGCGTCCCCCTCGCGGACCTGTCCATCGAGCGCATCGCCCGCACCGCCGGCGTCGGCAAGGCCACCATCTACCGCCGCTGGAGCGGCAAGGAGGAACTCTTCGTCGACGTCGTGCGCGCCGCCGAGCTCCCGGACCCGCCGCTCCCGGGCACCTCCATGCGCGACGACCTCGTGGTCCTGCTGGAGCAGGTGCGCCGGCGCGGCCTGGCCAACCGCTCCTCGGCGATCCTGCACAGCGTCCAGGCCCAGATGAAGAGCAGCCCGAAACTGTGGGCGGCGTACCACGCCACCGTCATCGCCCCGCGCCGCCGGCTCGGCCTGGAGGTCCTCAGCCGCGGACAGAAGAACGGCGAACTGCGCACGGACCTCGACCTGGAGCTGCTGAACGACCTGTTCGTCGGACCTATGCTGCTGCGCGCCGTGCTGCACACCGACGCCGACCTCCCCGAAGACCTCGCCGAAAGGGTCGTCGACACCCTGCTCGAAGGGCTGCGACCCACCGGCTCACCCTCCGTCAGTTCCGCACCTCGGGGCTCCTAGTGTGCGCGTTTCGTCACAGAGGGCGCTTTCAGCGGGTCTGATCGGAACTCGTCGCGGGAAGCAGAACGTCATCGCCCCCGTACGGCCGTCGAGGGACGGCGGGAACGGAACGGATCATCCCCTAGGGTCGTAAGGACACGGGGGCGATGGTGTGCACGGCAGGCAGTGAGGCGACGGTATGGCGCAGCAGGCGTACATGACGGAGACGGACAACGGCGGCTCGGGGCCCGAGCACCGGGGAGCCCGGCTTCGGCGCCTGTTCGACCGGCTGGCGGGCCCCTGGCGGGGCGACCCGCGGATCTGGCGGCGCGGACTGTTCGTCGCCGCGGTCGCGGTGCTGCTGGCCCTGGTCATGGTGCTGCACTCGCGCATCCCGAACACGATCGGCAACCTGGGCAGCCTCATCGAGACGTTCCTGCCCTGGCTGGGTCTTCTCGTCCCGGTGCTGCTCGTCCTCGCCCTGGTCCGCAGGTCCGCGACCGCGTTGATCGCGGTGCTGCTGCCGTCCGTCGTCTGGCTGAACCTCTTCGGCGGCCAGCTCAGCGACAAGAACGCCACCGGCGGTGACCTCATGGTGGTCACGCACAACGTCAACGCCGAGAACCCGGACGCGGCCGGCACCGCCCGTGACGTGGCCGCCTCCGGCGCGGACGTGCTGGCCCTGGAGGAGCTGACGCCGGCCGCGGTCCCCACGTACGAGAAGGCGCTCGCGTCCACCTACCGCTACCACTCGGTGCAGGGCACGGTCGGGCTGTGGAGCAAGTACCCGCTGACCGGTGTGCGGGACGTCGACCTCGACATGGGCTGGACCCGCGCGATGCGCGCCACCGTGACCGCCCCGGCCGGGCAGGTCGCCGTCTACGTCGCCCATCTGCCGTCCGTGCGCGTGAAGATGGAGGCCGGATTCACTGCCCGGCAGCGCGACCGGAGCGCCGACTACCTCGGCGAGGCCATCGCCCGTGAACCACTGAAGAACGTGGTCCTGCTCGGTGACCTCAACGGCACGATGAACGACCGCGCGCTCAACGCCGTCACCTCGCAGATGCGTTCCACGCAGGGCGCGGCCGGCAACGGCTTCGGCTTCAGCTGGCCCGCGTCGTTCCCGATGGCACGCATCGACCAGATCATGGTCCGGGGCCTGAAGCCGGAGAGCTCGTGGACCCTCCCGCAGACGGGCAGCGACCATCTGCCGGTCGCGGCCCGTGTGAGTGTCACCACAAGCGGTTCCTGAAAACCGCTGGTCACAGCCGTACGGCCGGAAACACGCGCGGGAGGCGTCACCGCGCGGAATAGTGCGCCTGCGAGACTTTGTTCCGTACTTGAACATACGCGTACGGATCTCCAAGCAAGTCTCGAAAGGCTCACTCATGCCCCTGGCCCTGCTCGCCCTTGCCGTGGGCGCCTTCGGCATCGGTACGACCGAGTTCGTGATGATGGGGCTGCTGCCCGACGTCGCGAACGACCTGAACATCTCGATACCCAGCGCCGGCCATCTGGTGTCGGCGTACGCGCTGGGCGTCGTCATCGGCGCCCCGCTGCTGGCCGCGGTCACCGCCAAGATGTCCCGGCGCACGGTTCTGACCGGCCTGATGGGACTGTTCGTCGTGGGCAACGCCCTGTCGGCCCTCGCGCCGGACAACGGCTGGCTGCTGGCCGCCCGCTTCCTGAGCGGTCTGCCGCACGGCGCCTTCTTCGGCGTGGGCGCCGTCGTCGCGACGAACATGGTCGCCCCCGAACGCAAGGCGCGCTCGGTCTCGCTCATGTTCCTCGGCCTGACCATCGCGAACGTCGCCGGCGTGCCGGTCGCGACCCTGATGGGTCAGCACCTCGGCTGGAGGGCGACCTTCCTCGGTGTCAGCGCCATCGGCCTGGTGGCCATCGCCGCGCTCGCGCTCCTCATCCCGCAGGACCACGAGCACGTCACCGCCAAGGGCCTGCGCGGCGAACTCGCCGCCCTGAGCTCCCTGCCGGTCTGGCTGTCGCTCGGCACGACCGTCGCGGGCTTCGGTGCCCTCTTCTCGGCCTACAGCTACATCACGCCGATGCTCACGGACGCCGCCGGCTACGCCGACGCGAGCGTCACCCTGCTGCTGGCACTGTTCGGCGTCGGCGCGACCGCCGGCAACCTGCTCGGCGGCCGCCTGGCCGACCACTCCCTGCGCGGCACGCTGTTCGGCTGCCTCGCCTCGCTGGTGGTGGTCCTGTCGCTGTTCCCGCTGCTGATGCGCACGGAGGTCACGGCCGCCGTCGCCGTGATCCTGCTCGGCCTGACCGCCTTCGCCACCGGCTCCCCGCTCCAGCTCATGGTCATGGAGAAGGCGTCCTCGGCCCCGTCCCTGGCCTCCTCGGCCAACCAGGCCGCCTTCAACCTGGCCAACGCCGGCGGCGCCTGGATCGGCGGCCTCGCCCTGGCCGCGGGCTTCGGCGTCACCTCCCCGGCCCTGGCCGGTGTGGCCCTCGCCGTCCTCGGACTGGCCGTGGCGTCGCTGGCCTACGCGGTGGACCGCCGCCGGCTCCCGGCCCCCGGCCGCGAGCGGATCGTGGCGACCCATGTCCCGCAGGAGGCGGAAGCCGTGCACCACTGACGGCTTCCGGCACACATCAGCCCGTGGGATCGCCTCCCACGGGCTGCGGCTTTCCGTCAGGCGGTGGCCTCGTGGCCGGTCCACGGGCCGCCGCCGCTTGTCGTCCACCGGGGCGCCTGCCGCCGCGCCGCGACGACTGCCGAACTGACGGGAGTGGTGAGGACCTCGGTCGCCTCCAGGTCCGGATGGGTGAGGTAGAACAGGCGCAGCTCGTCCACCTCGCCCTCGAACCGGGGCGGCCACTGGTGCGACGGGGTGAAGTCGTCCAGGACGAGAATCCCGCCGGGGGCGAGCAGCTCGACGACCCTGCGCGGATCGTCCCGCTTGCCGCCGCCGTCGCAGAAGAACACGTCGAAGGGTGCGTGCCGTTCGAGCAGCCGCCAGTCGCCGGTCAGCACGCTGACGCGGCTGTCGTCGGCGAACACCCCGGCCGCGCGACGGGCCAGCTCCTCGTCCCGTTCCACGGTGACGAGCCGCGCGCCGTCCCCGAGGCCGCTGTGCAGCCAGGCGGTTCCCACGCCCGACCCGGTGCCGCTCTCGGCGACGACCCCGGCGGGCTTGGCGGCGGCGGCCGTCCGCAACAGTCTGCCGACCTCGCGGACGCAGCTCTTCGTGAATCCCGCCTCGACGGCGATACGTTCGGCGGTCAGCACACGCGCCGGAACAACCGGCTCACTCATGACCACGCCCCTTTCACGGCGGGTCGGACGCTACCTGACCGCCCGTCAACGCGTCGGCGAGTCGGCCGAGCTCGTCGAACCGCCCGTCGAAGGCGTCCGAGTCCGTGGGTGGATCGCCGGCCGGGCGGTGCACATAGGCGGTTCGCATGCCGGCCGCCCGGGCGCCGCGGAGGTCCCAGGCGTGGGCGGCCACCATCAGGACGCGTTCCGGTGGGCATCCGGCGCTGTCGAGGGCGAGGCGGTAGACCTCCGGTGCCGGCTTGTAGGCCTGGGCGGCCTGAGCCGACAGGGCCTGGTGCCAGCGCAGCCCGGCATGCGCGTTGAGGTGCAGCAGGGCCGTGCGGCCCGCGTTGGACAGCCCGATCACGGGGTACCGCCGGGCGAGCCGCTCCAGCCCGGCGGCCGAGTCGTCCCACGGGGGCAGCCGCCGCCCTGCCGTGGCGAGCCGGGCGATGACCCCCGGATCGGTGACTCCGGCGCGCTCGGCCACACGCCGGGCCGCCTCGGCGTCGAGGACCTCCGTGCTGGCGTACGGGCGCAGCCCCTGCCGGACGCGTTCCTGTTCCTGCTCGCAGTGCTGCTGCCACAGGGCGACGAGTTCACCGACGACCGCCGGGCCGGACAGGCGGGTTGCCTCTCGTACGGCGGATCGAAGCCCGCCGGGCTCGTCGACCATGGTGCCCAGGACGTCGAAGACGACGACCTCGATGCCGTGGATCTCGACCATGCGCTCTCCCGCGTCCCGTCCACCGACTGCGTCACCGCTTGAACAGGTGATGATGGTGACACTCCGGCGTGTCACCGGTCAAGGTGGTGACGTTTCGGGGAGGGGGGCGCGGCGTCGGGCTACTCCCGCGGTTGGGTCGCGAGCTGGATCAGATTGCCGCAGGTGTCGTCGAGGACGGCCGTGGTGACGGGGCCCATGTCCAGGGGCTCCTGGGTGAAGCGGACGCCGAGGCCGCTCAGGCGCTCGTACTCGGCGCGGACGTCGTCGACGGCGAACTGGGCGACCGGGATGCCGTCGGCGGCGAGCGCGTCGCGGTAGGGCTTGACGGCGGGGTGACCGGCGGGCTCCAGCAGCAGCTCCGTACCGCCGGGGTTCTCGGGGGAGACGACGGTCAGCCAGCGGTCCGTCTCGCCCACCGGGACGTCGTACTTCTTCACGAAACCGAGGATCTCGGTGTAGAAGCGGAGGGCCTTGGCCTGGTCGTCGACGAAGACACTGGTCAGATGGATCCTCATGGCGGACTCCCGGGGAGAGGTGCTGGAGGTCGGGTCTGGGCGAGTGCGGCGGTCTCCCGCATCCTGAGGCGCGGGAGACCTTACGGGCCCGAGCCGCCGGGCCCGTGGCCGTCACCGACGACCCTGGCCCGTCAGAGCGACTCCCGCCACCCGTTCGTGATCGGCAGCCGCCGGTCCTTGCCGAAGCCCTTCGGGGAGATCTTCGTGCCCGGCGGGTACTGGCGCCGCTTGTACTCGGCCGTGTCGACCATCCGCAGCGTCTTCGCGACCAGCTCCGCGTCGAACCCGGCCGCCACGATCTCGTCCGCGCCCCGGTCCCGGTCGACGTACAGCTCCAGGATCGCGTCCAGCACCGGGTAGTCCGGCAGCGAGTCCGTGTCCACCTGGCCCGGGCGCAGTTCCGCGCTCGGGGGCTTGCTGATGGAGCTCTCCGGGATCGGCGGGGTCTGACCGCGCTCCCCGGCGGCCCGGTTGCGCCACTCGGCGAGCCGGAACACCGACGTCTTGTACACGTCCTTGATGGGGCCGTACGCCCCGACCGAGTCGCCGTAGAGCGTCGAGTAGCCGACCGCCAGCTCCGACTTGTTGCCGGGGGCCAGCACGATGTGGCCCTCCTGGTTGGAGATCGCCATGAGCAGCGTGCCGCGCAGGCGCGACTGGAGGTTCTCCTCCGCCAGGCCCGTGAGCCCCAGCGAGCCCATGTAGGCGTCGAACATCGGCTCGATCGCCACCGTGCGGTAGTTCAGGCCCGTGCGGCGCGCCAGCTCGGCCGCGTCGTCCTTGGAGTGGTCCGAGGAGTACTTCGACGGCATCGACACGCCGTACACGTTCTGCGCGCCCACCGCGTCGCAGGCGATCGCCGCGACCAGCGCCGAGTCGATACCGCCCGACAGACCGATCAGGACCGACGAGAAGCCGTTCTTCGCGACGTACGCCCGCAGGCCCACGACCAGCGCCGAGTAGACCTCCTCGTCGTCCTCCAGACGGTCCGCGTAGCCGCCCGTGAGCTCGGGCTCGTACGGGGCGAGAGGCTCCTCCGACAGGACGACCCGGTCGATGCGCAGACCGTCGTCGACCACGCCCGTCGGGGCGTCCGCCGACGCCGCCGGCAGATCCAGGTCCAGGACCACGCAGCCCTCGGAGAACTGCGGGGCCCGCGCCACGACCTCGCCGTCCTTGTCGACCACGATCGAGTCGCCGTCGAACACCAGCTCGTCCTGGCCGCCGATCATGGCCAGGTACGCCGTGGTGCAGCCGGCCTCCTGGGCCCGCTTGCGGACCAGCTCCAAGCGCGTGTCGTCCTTGTTGCGCTCATAGGGGGAGGCGTTGACGGACACCAGCAGGCCCGCCTGCGCCGAACGGGCGGCGGGGACGCGGCCCCCGTCCTGCCACAGGTCCTCGCAGATGGCCAGGGCGACGTCCACACCGTGCACCCGCAGCACCGGCATGCTGTCGCCGGGCACGAAGTAGCGGAACTCGTCGAAGACGCCGTAGTTCGGCAGGTGGTGCTTGGCGAAGTTCAGCACCACCTCGCCGCGGTGGAGCACCGCCCCGGCGTTCTGCGGCGCGCCGGCCGGCTGGCCGTACTTCGGCTGGGCGGTCGCGCTGCGGTCGAGGTAGCCGACGATCACCGGCAGCTCTCCGAAGCCCTCCTCGGCCAGACGCGCGGCGAGAGCGCGCAGCGCCGCCCGGGAGGCCTCGACGAAGGACGACCTGAGCGCCAGGTCCTCGACGGGATACCCGGTCAGCACCATCTCCGGGAACGCGACGAGATGCGCTCCCTGTTCGGCGGAGTGCCGGGTCCAGCGGACGATCGACTCGGTGTTACCGGCGAGGTCGCCCACGCCGGCGTCGATCTGGTTCAGGGCGAGACGTAGTTGAGGCACGCCGTCCAGTGTAATCGTCAGTGCGACACAATGGGGTGGTGTGGGTCATCCCACACCACCCCATGTCCCCTTGCGGAGGTCGGCGGACGGCAGCGGACGTCAGCGAAGGCCGGCGGAGGCCGGCGACGGCCGCCGAAGGTCAGTGCCGCCGGTACGACTCGACGTAGCCGTTCGCGGGGGAGCCCACGCCGGTGACGTCGTCGTAGCCCTTCACGGCCGCGAGCGAGCTGTCCTTGCCGAGGCTGCGCACGGAAGTGGACAGGCCGCCGGTGGCGTCGTAGCCGTTCACGAAGTCGACCCGGGCCACGGCGAGGCCGGAGCCCGTCGGGTTGTCGGTGACGTCGTGGTAGACCTTCGAGCCGTACTTCGCGTAGATCACCGGGTTGGCGAAGCCGATCGCCTTGCCGCGGGCCTCCTGGGCCAGGGCCTGGACGGCCGCGATGGTCGGCGCGGCGAGCGAGGTGCCGCCGATGCGGTACTCGCTGTAGGCCTGCTTCTTCCCGTCGGGGAGCGTCTGCGTCTGCCCCACCAGGAAGCCGGTGTTCGGGTCGGCGATCGCGGCGATGTCCGGGACGACCCGGTTGCCGGATGCGCTGTTGGCCTTCGCCAGCGCGTCCGGCACGACGCCCTGCTGGTAGGTGGGCTCGGCGACGGTCCTGCTGGTGCCGCCGCCCGCGCCCGAGGTGAACGCGCCGGGGAAGTCGGTCCAGCTCTTGCCGTCGTCCGACAGGGCCGCCTTGTCGGTGCCCCAGCCGGTCTCCCAGAGGTACGTGTCGTTCTTGCCGACGGCCAGCGAGGTGCCGCCGACCGCGGTGACCCACGCCGAGTTGGCCGGGGAGTCGACCTGCTTCGTCCCGGAGTTCGCGACCTCGTCACCGTCGTCGCCCGAGGAGAAGTAGAAGCCGATGCCCTCGACCGCGCCCAGCTGGAAGACCTGGTCGTAGGCGGCCGCGAGGTCGGGCGTCTGCACGGCCTCGACCTCGCCCCAGGAGTTGGAGACGATGTCGGCCAGGTGCTTGTCGACGACCGTGCCGAGCGCGTCGAGCAGGTCGTCGTCGTTGCAGGAGGCGGCGCCGACGTACGTGACGTCCGCGGCGGGCGCGACCGCGTGCACGGCCTCGACGTCCAGGGTCTCCTCGCCGTACCAGCCGGAGGCCGAGCAGTCCTTGGTGTCCGTGTACTTCTTGGGCAGGACCTGGTGCAGCTGCCCGGTCTTCCACGCCGCGTCGCCGTTGCGCTTGGCGTAGGTGCTCGCGTCGTAGGCGATGGTCGGGGAGGCGTACGCGTCCGTGATGGCGACCCGGACACCCTTGCCGGTGCGCGTGCCCGCGCCGTAGGCGGCCCGCAGCTGCTTGCCCGTGTACCCCTTCACGGCGTACGGGATCTTCTTGCCGTAGGCGCTCGGGAGTGTGCTCGCGGTGGTGGAGCCGTAGTACGAGGAGAACGGCCCGGCGTTGCGGAACACGGTGTCCGGCGGCGGCAGCTGATCGTCGTGCGTGGCCATGTGCGGTGCGTTGTCCAGCCCGGTCACGGTCAGGACGGCACCGGCCAGGCTCTGCGGCACGGAGGCGGTGTTCGCCGGGGCGCGGTAGGTCCTGGAGCCCTTGGCGAAGTTGTGCAGCTGGGTGCCGAACGCCTTCTCGGCGGCGGCCACGTCACCGCTGACGGAGACGTAGTGCCGCGTGACGCCGGTGACCTTCAGGCCGGCGGCGGTCAGCCAGGACTTCACGGCCGCCACCTGGGCCTTCGTGGCACCGAAGCGTGCCTGGGCCTGCTTGGCGGTGAGGTATTTGCCGTACGAGGCCGAGTGCGGGTCGGAGACGGCCTCGGCGTAGGCGGCGAGGCCCGAGGAGTCCCTGCCGGTGAGGTAGACCCGGGCCGTGACCCGGGTGGCGTCGGAGGTGGCGCCCTTGTCCGCCCTGGCGGTGGCCCACGCGGGCCGGGTCCCGGCCAGGAGGTCGCGGACCGGGTGGTCGGCGGCGTGCGCCGCGGGTATGCCGAGCGCCAGCGCACCGGCGAGCATCGGCAGTGTCGCTGCCAGACTCACCCCGGCGCGCACGGTGGCGCGGTTGGATCTCATGGAACCCCCTGCGGTTCGTCGTGAGTGGATCACTCGACGGCCGCCACTCTCGCGATGAACCGTTCATGCCAGGGAATGGCGCAGCCCAAGAACCGCCCTGCACAGGCCAAGAAGAGCCCAAGAGACAGCCGGGCAGGGCGATTTGAGGCTTACGTGCCCGGTGTCCCTACCGGCGCGCCGCCGCGCCCCGCTCCTTGAGCATGTCCGCCATCAACGAGATCTCCGACTGCTGCGCGTCCACCATGCCCTGGGCGAGCCGCTTCTCCACCCCGACCGCACACCGCTCCACACACCCCTCGGCCATGTGGATGCCGCCCTTGTGATGGTCCGTCATCAGCTGGAGGTAGAAGACCTCCGCCCGCTTCCCGCTGAGCTCCCCGAGCTTCTCCATCTCGGAGTTGGTCGCCATGCCCGGCATCAGCGCGCCGTCCTTGCCGGACGCCATGCCGCCCATGTCCATCCAGGTCATCGGCGGTTCGGAGGACACCTTGGGCAGGGCCCACAGATCCAGCCAGCCCAGCAGCATGCCGCGCTGGTTGGCCTGCGTCTGCGCGATGTCGTACGCCAGCCGCCTGACCTCCTCGTCCTTCGTGCGGTCGCGCACGATGTACGACATCTCCACGGCCTGCTGGTGGTGCACCGCCATGTCCCGCGCGAACCCGGCGTCCGCGGACTCGGCGGACGGCGTCCTGCTGCCGCCGTCGTCCCCGGCGACGGCGTAGGTGATCGCGCCGGCGGCGACGAGCGCCGCCGCCGCGGCCCCGGCGATCAGCCCGACATGCCTCACTTGGACAGCCCGTTCGTGCAGGCGGCCCCCGGCTCGGGGGTCTGCTCGCCCTGGACGTACTTCTCGAAGAACGCGTCCACGTCCGGGTCCTTCGCGCTCGTCACCGTGCGCTGGTGGCCCCACGCCGAGAGCATGATCGGGTCCTTCTGGTCGTCCATCGGGCTCATCAGCGTGTACGGCGTCTTCTTCACCTTCGCCGCGAGCGCGTCGACGTCGGCCTTCTTCGCGTCGGCGTTGTACGTCACCCACACCGCGCCGTGCTCCAGGGAGTGCACGGCGTTGGTGTTCTTCAGCGGCTCGGTGTAGACGTCGCCGTTGCAGTTCATCCAGACCGGGTTGTGATCACCGCCGACCGGCGGCTCGGAGGCGTACTTCACGGCCTTGGTCACGTGGTTGCGGGACAGCTTCCCCTCCCACGTCTTCACGCCGTCCTTGCCCGTCACGAACTTGCCCTTGCCCGACGAATCGCTCGACGCCGCGGTGTCACCGCCCTTGTCGTCCTGGGACCGCACCAGCACGACGCCGCCGACCACGAGTCCGGCCACGACCACCACACTGGCCGCGATGGTGAGGACCCGGTTGCGGCGCTCACGGGACTGCTCGGCGCGCCGCATCTCCTCTATTCGAGCCTTGCGTGCCGTGCTGCTCTTGTTGGCGGAGCCCATGAGGTGTCCTTCGTGGGAAAAGTGACGGTCGGGTGGAGTGATCGTAGTGGGGGAGACGGGGCGCCTCGTAGAGCGGCCGCGGGAATGGGCCGAATCGATACGGCACCGACAGCCGACCGACAGCTTCACCGGTCCGGCCGAGTTCCGGCCGAGGGTCCGCTCACGGCTTCCCGATAATTTGAACCGCAGATTCCCATTACCTACGCTGCCCGCATGCGGCTGCTGCGCTCCACCGACCTCGCCCTGCGGGTGCTGATGCGGCTCGCCGTGGCGGGCGGGTCGAGTCCGACGACCCGGAACGTCGCGGACGGCATGGACGTGCCCTACACCCACCTGGCGAAGGTCGTCGCCGAGCTCCGGCACATGGGCCTGCTGGAGGCCCGCCGTGGCCGGGGCGGCGGCCTCACCCTCACCGAGCGGGGCCGCACGGCCTCGGTGGGCGCCGTGGTGCGCGCCTTCGAGGGCGGCGGTGACGTGGTCGACTGCGAGGGCCCCACACCCTGCCCCCTCAGCGCCGCCTGCCGGCTGCGCGGCGCCCTGAGCCGGGCCCAGGAGGCGTTCTTCACCTCACTGGACCCGGTCACGGTGGAGGACATCGTCGCGGAGCCGACCGGGGCGCTGCTCCTGGGTATCTCCCGGGGCCCCGAGCGCTCCGCTCCCTAGTCCTGTCCCGCAGGCCACAGATCCGGGCCGAACACCTCGTAGTGGATGTCAGCGGGGGTGACGCCCTTGGCGAGCAACCGGGTCCGCACCGCCCGCATGAAGGGGAGCGGACCGCACAGGTACGCGCGCGTGCCCGGGGCGAGCGGGACGCGAGTGAGGTCGACCAGCCCCGAGTGCGTGCCTGAGGGGGCGTCCTGCTTAAAGTTGCATATGAGATGCAAATTAAGTGGGTGGCGCGACGAAAGGAACCGGCCGTTACGGATGCGGGTGCGAGCAGGCACTATGGGCGGAAGAGCAGTCCACCTGCCGTACGTGAGGCGTTCGACCCCGGATCAGCCGGGCGATCATGGTCCGCAACGCGTACGAAATGGTGGTGTGGTGGGATGCTCAGGTGCCCGACCGCCTCCCGTGGTACGGAAGAGAAGGCGGCCTGACCAGCAAGGATGGGGAAGCGGAAGATGGACAAGCAGCAGGAGTTCGTGCTCCGGACGTTGGAGGAGCGCGACATCCGGTTCGTACGCCTGTGGTTCACGGACGTGCTGGGCTTCCTCAAGTCCGTCGCCGTGGCCCCGGCCGAACTGGAGCAGGCCTTCGACGAGGGCATCGGCTTCGACGGCTCCGCGATCGAGGGCTTCGCCCGGGTCTACGAGTCCGACATGATCGCCAAGCCGGACCCGTCGACCTTCCAGATCCTGCCGTGGCGCGCGGAGGCCCCGGGCACGGCCCGGATGTTCTGCGACATCCTCATGCCGGACGGCTCCCCGTCCTTCGCCGACCCGCGCTACGTGCTCAAGCGAGCCCTCGCCCGCACCTCCGACCTGGGCTTCACCTTCTACACGCACCCGGAGATCGAGTTCTTCCTGCTGAAGGACCGCCCGCTGGACGGCTCCCGTCCCACTCCGGCCGACAACTCCGGCTACTTCGACCACACCCCGACCAACGTCGGCATGGACTTCCGCCGCCAGGCCATCACGATGCTGGAGTCGATGGGCATCTCGGTGGAGTTCTCCCACCACGAGGGCGCGCCCGGCCAGCAGGAGATCGACCTCCGCTACGCCGACGCGCTGTCCACGGCCGACAACGTCATGACGTTCCGCCTCGTCATGAAGCAGGTGGCGCTGGAGCAGGGCGTGCACGCCACGTTCATGCCGAAGCCGTTCTCCGAGCACCCGGGCAGCGGCATGCACACCCACCTCTCGCTCTTCGAGGGGGACCGCAACGCGTTCTACGAGTCCGGCTCCGAGTACCAGCTCTCCAAGGTGGGCCGCTCCTTCATCGCGGGTCTGCTGCGGCACGCCGCGGAGATCTCCGCGGTCACCAACCAGTGGGTCAACTCCTACAAGCGCATCTGGGGCGGCGCGGAGCGCACCGCGGGCGCGGGCGGCGAGGCCCCCTCGTACATCTGCTGGGGCCACAACAACCGCTCGGCGCTGGTCCGCGTCCCGATGTACAAGCCCGGCAAGACGGGCTCGGCGCGGGTGGAGGTCCGCTCCCTCGACTCCGGCGCCAACCCCTACCTCGCCTACGCGCTGCTGCTGGCCGCCGGCCTCAAGGGCATCGAGGAGGGCTACGAGCTCCCGCCGGGTGCCGAGGACGACGTCTGGGCCCTCTCCGACGCGGAGCGCCGCGCGATGGGCATCGAGCCGCTGCCGCAGAACCTGGGCGAGGCCCTGACCCTGATGGAACGCAGCGACCTCGTCGCCGAGACCCTCGGCGAGCACGTCTTCGACTTCTTCCTACGCAACAAGCGGCAGGAGTGGGAGGAGTACCGCAGCGAGGTCACGGCGTTCGAGCTGCGGAAGAACCTGCCGGCGCTGTAGGTCTGCCAGGTCGTCCGGCCCGGGCCGGACGACCTCCCGCCGGCACCGCTCACACCGCCGCGCTCTCCGAAGCCGTAGTCCAGGCGAACCCGTCCGGGTCGGTGAACGGCCCGGCGTCGGCGGTGATGGTCAGGCGGTGGGAGCCGGTGCCGTCGGGGGAGACGCCGGCGACCTTGGCGAGGCCGCGGCGCTTGTACAGGGCCAGCTTCACGGGACCCTCGGCGGCGAACTCGACGTACTTGGAGCCGAAGCTCTTGCCCACGGCCAGGCCGTGATCGACGTAGAACTGCTTGCTGGCCTTCACGTCCTCCACGCCGAGCAGCAGCACGAAGTCGTCGACCTGCCCGGTCGCCGGGCCGCTGTTCTTCTTCGACGACGACGCCAGCTGCCAGATCGTCCCGTCCGGGGCCTGCACGACGCCCCCGTAGCCCCACAGCGACCTGGCCGCGGGCTTCAGGGGCGTCGCCCCGGCCCGCACGGCCGCTTCGAAGAACGCGTCCACATCGGCCGGCTGGGGGACGACCAGTGACAGCGTGAACCCGCGGAAGCCGGAGGTCGGTGCCTCCGACGCCCGCAGGCGCAGCCGGTCGCCCGAACCGAAGGCGGCGGAGTAGAAGCGGTCGGCGGCGGCGGGGTCGGCCACCTCGAGGGTGACGGATGCGATGGAAGTCATGACAACGACGCTAAGCGCGCCCCGCGAGACGCGCTTCTCGATTCCTGACCGGCTTCTCCGGCCACCCTCGGGCCCGCCTCCGCCTCCGCCTCCGCCACCGCCTCCGCCTCAGCCTTGTTTCGGCGTGGGCTTGCCTCCGCCGCGGGCCTGCCCCCGTCGCGGGCCCGCCCCGCTTCAGGCCCGCCCCGTCGCGGGCCCGCCCCGCTTCAGGCCCGCCCCGTCGCGGGCCTGCGCCGCCTCAGGCCCGCCCCCGCCTCACCCCTGCTTCCGCTTCAGGTCCGCCAGCAGCTGGTGCAGCGGCTCCGTGGCCCTGCGCCGGTACTCCTGCACCGCCCAGCCGTTGCCGTCCGGGTCCTGGAAGTGCATGAACGTGGCACCGTCGTCCGGGGAGTACTGGACCGGTTCCGAGACGTCGAGGCCGCGGGCGACCAGCTCCGCGTGGGCCGCCTTGATGTCGGCGACGCACAGCTGCAAGCCCTGGTAGGAGCCGGGGGCCGGGGTCGGGCCGGGCGTCATCTGCCAGATCGACTCGCCCAGGGCGATCGAGCAGCCGGAACCCGGAGGGGTCAGCTGGACGATCCGCATCCCGGGCATGACCTCCTGGTCGATGTCCACGTGGAACCCGACCTTGTCCCGGTAGAAGTCCCGGGCCCGGTCGATGTCGCTCACGGGCAGCGGGATGACTTCGAGCGTGATGTCCATGGGCATGACTCCTTCGTCCGGCCTGATGAGAACCGCCACCGCGTCCGACCGAAGCCGACGGAAGCCGAGCGAAGCCGACCCAGCCGACCGAGCCGGCGGAACGGCTCCCCCTCACCGAAGCCGAAAACACCGTGCCGCGCCACCGAGTGGACGGCGACCGGCCCCGTGCCGTGGCGGAAATGGCCCTCGCGTCCCGCGGAACGCCGCCGACCGCCGTACCACGCCTCACCCGCACGGCCGGTCCGCCTGGCCACCCGCGCACCCTGTCCGACCGCCGAACTCCCCGGCGCTTCCCCCGGCCCGTGCGGTTAGGCTCGAACCCGTACGACCTTGATCCGATGCATGTCCGAGGAACAGTGCGAGGGAGGCCCGGATGACGGCGGTGCCGGGGCGCAGGAGCAGCACCTTCACACGGCTGCTGCGGCACGGCTTCACCGACGCGTCCGCCGCCGAACGGCTCCTGGACAGCCCCGAGCTCGCGCCCCTGCGCGACGACCCGGTCCTGCTGGAGGCGCTGGGTGCCACCGCCGACCCCGATCTCGCGCTGCTCGGACTCGCCCGGCTCCTGGAGGCCCAGCACGGCCCCGGCGCCCGCCGTGAACTGCTCGACACGCTGATCTCCTCCAAGCCGCTGCGCGACCGCCTCCTGGGTGTACTCGGCGCCTCCACGGCCCTGGCCGACCACCTCACCCGGCACCCGGACGACTGGCAGGCCCTCGTCATGTACGAGGCGTACGACCTGCACCCCGGGGTGGAGGAGTTCGAGGCCGGCCTCGCGGAGGCGGACGACCCGGTCTCGCTGCGCGTCGCCTACCGGCGCTGCCTGCTGTCCATCGCCGCCCGGGACGTCTGCGGCACCACCGGCGTCGCCGAGTCCGCCGCCGAGCTGGCCGACCTCGCCACCGCCACCCTGCGCGCCGCCCTCGGGATCGCCGAGGCGGCCGCGCCCGAGGACGCCGCCCTGTGCCGCCTCGCGGTGATCGCCATGGGCAAGTGCGGCGGCCACGAGCTGAACTACGTCTCGGACGTGGACGTCATCTTCGTCGGCGAGACCACCGAGGGAGCCGACGAGACCAAGGCCGTACGCGCCGCGACCCGGCTCGCCTCGCACATGATGCGGATCTGCTCCGAGACCACCGTCGAGGGCTCCATCTGGCCGGTCGACGCCAACCTCCGGCCCGAGGGCCGCAACGGCCCCCTCGTGCGGACCGTGTCCAGCCACCTCGCCTACTACCAGCGCTGGGCCAAGACCTGGGAGTTCCAGGCGCTGCTCAAGGCCCGCCCGGTGGCCGGCGACCTCGACCTCGGCGCGGAGTACGTCGCCGCCGTCCAGCCCCTGGTGTGGAAGGCCGCCGAGCGCGAGAACTTCGTGCCCGACGTGCAGAAGATGCGCCGCCGGGTCGTGGAGAACATCCCCGTCGGCGAGGTCGACCGCCAGCTGAAGCTGGGGCCGGGCGGCCTCAGGGACGTCGAGTTCGCCGTGCAGCTGCTCCAGCTGGTGCACGGCCGGGCGGACACCTCCCTGCGCAGCGGCACGACCCTGGACGCGCTCGAGGCGCTCGCCGCCGGCGGCTACGTCGGCCGGGCCGACGCGGCGCAGCTCGACGAGGCCTACCGCTTCCTGCGCTCCATGGAGCACCGCATCCAGCTGTTCCGGCTGCGCCGCACCCACCTCGTCCCCGAGGACGAGGCCGAACTGCGCCGCATCGGCCGTTCCCTGGGCCTGCGCACGGACCCGGTCGCCGACCTGCACCGCGAGTGGCGGCGGCACGCGGGTGTCGTACGCCGTCTGCACGAGAAGCTCTTCTACCGGCCGCTGCTCGACGCCGTCGCACAGCTCGCGACCGGCGAGGCCCGGCTCAGCACCGAGGCGGCCCGGGAGCGCATGGTCGCCCTCGGCTACGCCGACCCCGCCTCCGCCCTGCGGCACCTGGAGGCACTGGCCTCCGGCGTCACCCGCAAGGCCGCCATCCAGCGCACCCTGCTGCCCGTGCTGCTCGGCTGGTTCGCCGACTCGGCCGACCCGGACGCGGGCCTGCTGGGCTTCCGCAAGGTCTCGGACGCGCTCGGCAAGACCCCCTGGTACCTGCGGTTGCTGCGGGACGAGGGCGCCGCCGCGCAGAACCTCGCCCGGGTGCTGTCCGCCGGCCGGCTCGCGCCCGACCTGCTGATGCGCGCCCCGGAGGCGGTCGCCCTGCTCGGCGACGGGGACGGGGGCGGCCTGGAGCCCCGCTCGCGCGCCCATCTGGAGCAGGAGATACTCGCCGCCGTGCGCCGGGCCGACGGCGCCGCCCAGGCCGTCACGGCGGCCCGCGGAGTGCGCCGCCGTGAGCTGTTCCGCACGGCTGCCGCCGACATCGTCGGCTCCTACGGCACCGAGGAGCAGCCCGCCGAGGCCGACCAGGGCGCCCTGGTGGACCGCGTCGGGGCGGCGGTGTCGGACCTGACCGCGGCGACCCTCGCCGGCACGCTCCGCGCGGTCGTAAGGGAGGGCTGGGGCGACGAACTGCCCACCCGGTTCGCGGTCATCGGCATGGGCCGGTTCGGCGGCCACGAGCTGGGCTACGGTTCCGACGCGGACGTGCTGTTCGTGCACGAACCGCGCGAGGGCGTCGACGAGCGCGAGGCCTCCCAGGCGGCCGGCAAGGTCGTCTCCGAGATGCGCCGCCTGCTGCAGCTCCCCAGCGCCGACCCGCCGCTGCTCATCGACGCCGACCTGCGCCCGGAGGGCAAGTCCGGCCCGCTGGTCCGCACCCTCACCTCGTACGCGGCGTACTACCGCCGGTGGGCCCTGACCTGGGAGTCGCACGCCCTGCTGCGGGCCGAGCCCGTCGCGGGCGACGAGGACCTGGGCCGCCGCTTCATGGAGCTGATCGACCCGCTGCGCCACCCGGCGGACGGGCTCACCGACGAGGCCGTGCGCGAGATCCGCCGTCTGAAGGCCCGCATGGAGTCCGAGCGGCTGCCGCGCGGCGCCGACCCCAAGCTGCACGCCAAGCTCGGGCCGGGCGGCCTGTCCGACGTGGAGTGGACCGTGCAGCTCATGCAACTGCGGCACGGCTCGACGGAGCCGGGCCTGCGCACCACCCGCACCCGCGAGGCCCTGGCCGCCGCCCGCACCGCCGGGCTCATCACGGACGAGGACGCGGCGATCCTCGACGAGGCCTGGGTCCTCGCGACCCGGGTCCGCAACGCGGTGATGCTGGTCCGCGGCAGGGCCGGCGACACGTTCCCGACCGAACCACGGGAACTGGCCGCCGTGGGCAGGTACCTGGGCTACGGCCCGGGCCACGCGGGCGACATGCTCGACGCGTACCGCCGCACGGCACGCCGGGCGCGCGGTGTGGTGGAGGAACTGTTCTACGGCGTCGCCGAGCGGTAGGGCCGCCGTCCGGTCCAGGGCGTAGGGCTGCCGTCCGGTCCAGGGCCGGCCGTCCGGCCATGCCCGGTCGCCCGGTCATGCCCGGTCGTCCGGTCATGCCCCGCGTCGCGGGGCAGCCCTAGGGACGCCCGCCCCGGACGCCCTGGGGACCCACCGCCGCCGAGGGCCGGGACGCACCGCGCCCGCGCCTGCGCTCCGGCGCCACCCTCGGCAGCGCGTACGGCTGCCTCCCGTACCAGAGCCGCGCGACCGTGAACCCGAAGGCCAGGCACAGCAGCCCGCCGACCGCGTCCAGCCAGAAGTGGTTGGCCGTCGCGACGATGACCACCAGGGTGAGCGCCGGATACAGCAGGCCCAGCACCCGCACCCAGGGGACCGACGCCAGGGCGAAGATCGTCAGCCCGCACCACACGGACCAGCCGATGTGCATCGACGGCATCGCGGCGTACTGGTTGGACATGTGCTTCAGGTCGCCCGACGCCATCGAACCCCAGGTCTGGTGGACCATGACCGTGTCGATGAAGTCGCCGCCGTTCATCAGCCGCGGGGGCGCCAGCGGATACAGGTAGTAGCCGAGCAGGGCGACCGCGGTCGTCGCGAACAGCACCAGACGCGTCGCCGCGTACCGGCCGGGGTGGCGACGGAACAGCCACACCAGCACACCCAGCGTGACGATGAAGTGCAGCGTCGCGTAGTAGTAGTTCATTCCGACGATGAGCCAATGCACCGAGTTCACGGCGTGGTTGACGGACTCCTCGACGGCGATGCCCAGATGGCGCTCGACCCGCCAGATCCAGTCGGCGTTCTGCAGCGCCTCTGCCTTCTGCTCGGGCACGGCGTTGCGGACGAGCGAATACGTCCAGTAACTCACCGCGATCAGCAGGATCTCGAACCAGAACCGGGGCCGGTGCGGGGTGCGCAGCCGGCGCAGCGGGCCACGCCCCGGATCGGCCGCAACGGGGTCCGGGAGGGCCGCTTCCAGGCCCTCCGGCTTCGTCACGGTCGTTTCACCCATAGGCGCAAAGTCTGCCAGAAAAGGACTTCCCCACCGATCATCCCGCGGCCCCGCCCGGGCCGCATGTCCTACGGCGAATTCAGGCCGGAGGTCTCAGGAGCGGCCGCGTTCCCCGGGGGCCGAGGCGGTCGAACCGCGCACCACCAGCTCCGGCATGAACACGAACTCGCTGTGGGGCGCGGGCGTCCCGCCGATCTCCTCCAGCAGCGTGCGCACGGCCGCCTGGCCCATCGCCGGCACCGGCTTGCGGATCGTGGTCAGCGGCGGGTCGGTGAAGGCGATCAGCGGGGAGTCGTCGAAGCCCACCACGGAGACGTCCTTCGGCACGTCCAGACCGAGCTGCCGGGCGGCCCGGATCGCGCCCAGCGCCATCATGTCGCTGGCGCACACCACGGCCGTGCAGTTCCGGTCGATCAACGCCGTGGCCGCCGCCTGACCACCCTCAAGGGTGTACAGGGAGTGCTGCACCAGCTCCGACTCGACGGTCTCCGCGCGCAGACCCAACCGGTCCTGCATCGTGCGCACGAACCCCTCGATCTTGCGCTGCACCGGCACGAACCGCTTGGGCCCGAGGGCCAGACCGATCCGGGTGTGGCCGAGGGACACCAGGTGCGTGACGGCGAGGCTCATCGCCGCGCGGTCGTCGGGGGAGATGAACGGCGCCTGCACCTTCGGCGAGAAGCCGTCGACCAGTACGTAGGGCACGCCCTGGGCGCGCAGCCGGTCGTAGCGCTGCATGTCGGCGGTGGTGTCGGCGTGCAGTCCGGAGACGTAGATGATGCCGGCGACCCCGCGGTCGACGAGCATCTCGGTCAGCTCGTCCTCGGTCGAGCCGCCCGGGGTCTGGGTGGCCAGCACCGGGGTGTAGCCCTGCCGCGTCAGCGCCTGGCCGATGACCTGCGCCAGGGCCGGGAAGATCGGGTTCTCCAGTTCCGGCGTGATCAGCCCGACCAGCCCCTCGCTGCGCTGGCGCAGGCGCACCGGGCGTTCGTAGCCCAGCACGTCGAGAGCGGCCAGCACGGACTGGCGGGTGGTGGCGGCGACGCCCGGCTTCCCGTTGAGGACGCGGCTGACGGTCGCTTCGCTCACCCCCGCCTGCAACGCGATGTCGGCAAGCCGTGTGGTCACAGCACTGGACTGTAGCGGCCGGTGTTCCCCTTGCACACCGACGGGACGCCTGGTGCGCGCCGTCGCACGGCCCGCTGCGGGTGGCTTGGTCATCGCGGTCCCTCGAGATTCCTGGTCGGCGTCCGATCCGCAACGGATGATTCCCCCGGCGGACCCGGATGGCAAGTGCTTGCAGAGTCTTGCACAATCGTCCGACTGCCCGCCCAGCAGGCGGAAGTCAAGGCATTGGGGCGATCGACGGGAAGTCACGGCGGGATAACCATCCGCACCCCTTGCAACTTTTTGCTGCAAGGTCTTTCGCAACTCGTTGCAGCGCGGCTAATGTCACCGACGCCCGGCGGCCAACGGCGCAGTCGGCAGCACGAGACGGGCTTCACCCTCAAGGAGAACTCATGCGGCGTGGCATAGCGGCCACCGCGCTGGTGGCGTCCCTCGCCCTGGCGGCGACGGCCTGCAACGGCAGCGACAGCGGCGACGAGGCCGACGGCCCGGTCACCATCACCTGGTGGGACACCTCCAACGCCACCAACGAGGCGCCGACGTACCAGGCCCTGGTGAAGCAGTTCGAGGCTGCCAACAAGGACATCAAGGTCAAGTACGTCAACGTCCCCTTCGACCAGGCGCAGAACAAGTTCGACACCGCCGCCGGTTCCAAGGGTGCCCCCGACGTGCTGCGCTCCGAGGTCGGCTGGACCCCCGCCTTCGCCAAGAAGGGCTTCTTCGCGCCGCTGGACGGCACCGAGGCCCTCAAGGACCAGGACAAGTTCCAGCCCAGCCTGATCGAGCAGGCCAAGTACGAGGGCAAGACCTACGGCGTCCCCTTCACCACGGACACCCTCGCCCTCGTCTACAACAAGGCTCTGTTCAAGAAGGCCGGCGTCGAGGCGCCCAAGACCTGGGACGACCTGAAGAAGGCCGCCGCCACGATCAAGGGCAAGACCGGTGTCGACGGCTACTGGGGCTCCACCCAGGCCTACTACGCCCAGTCCTTCCTCTACGGCGAGGGCACCGACACCGTCGACGCCGACGCCAAGAAGATCACCGTCACCTCGCCCGAGGCCAAGAAGGCCTACGGCACCTGGCAGGGCCTCTTCTCCGGCAAGGGCCTGCACAAGGCCGACACCACCGCCGACGCCTACGCCCACATCCAGGAGGCGTTCGTCAGCGGCAAGGTCGCCTCGATCGTCCAGGGCCCGTGGGAGATCACGAACTTCTACAAGGGCTCGGCCTTCAAGGACAAGAACAACCTCGGCATCGCCACCGTCCCGGCCGGCTCCACCGGCAAGGCCGGCGCCCCGACCGGCGGCCACAACCTCTCCGTGTACGCGGGCTCGGACAAGGCCCACCAGGAGGCCTCGCTGAAGTTCGTCAACTTCATGACCTCGGCCAAGGCCCAGGAGACCATCGCGCTGAAGAACTCCACGCTCCCCACCCGCGAGGACGCCTACACCGGCAAGGTCACGGCCGACCCCGGCATCGCCGGCTACCAGGGCGTGCTCTCCAGCGCCCAGCCGCGCCCGGCGCTGCCGGAGTACAGCTCGCTGTGGGGTCCGCTCGACGACGAGCTGATCAAGATCGCCGGCGGCAAGGAGTCCCTGGACAAGGGCCTCGGCAACGCCGAGACCGCCATCGCCAAGCTGGTGCCCGACTTCTCCAAGTGACCGCCTGGTGGCCGCCGGATCCCCCTGTCATGGGGGGAGGGGATCCGGCGGCCACCGGCCCGCGCCGCGCCTGCGCTTGCGCCCGGGCAGCTCCCCTTGACCTCCTTGAACCTCCAGAAGGTGTCGAACCATGACAGTCGCCATCGACCGAGCGACCGGCAAGCGGCGCGGTGAGCGGGAACCGCGACCCGGGCCGGCCCAGCGGCTGAAGAACGGCTTCCACAAGCACTGGTACGCCTACGCGATGATCGCCCCGGTGGCCGTCGTGCTCGGCGTCCTCGTGGTGTACCCGCTGGTGTACGGCCTGTACCTCACCCTCACCGACGCCACCAGCCTCAACACCGCCCGCACGATCGGCGTCAACCACATCGACGCCACGTACAAGTTCATCGGCCTGGACAACTACGCCGACATCCTCTGGGGCCCGACGGCGTACGACCGCTTCTGGTCGCACTTCCTGTGGACGGTCTTCTGGACGGTGGCCTGTGTCGCCCTGCACTACGGCATCGGCCTCGGCCTCGCCCTGCTGCTCGACCAGAAGCTGCGCGGCCGCACCCTCTATCGGATGATCCTGGTGCTGCCCTGGGCCGTCCCCACCTTCGTCACCGTGTTCGGCTGGCGGTTCATGCTCGCGGACGGCGGCGTCATCAACACCGCCCTGGAGGGCCTGGGCCTGCCGAGCCCGCTGTGGCTGGAGGACACCTTCTGGCAGCGGTTCGCCGCGATCATGGTCAACACCTGGTGCGGTGTGCCGTTCATGATGGTCTCGCTCCTCGGCGGACTCCAGTCGATCGACGCCAGCCTGTACGAGGCCTCCGAGATGGACGGCGCCAACGCCTGGCAGCGGTTCCGCTACGTCACCCTGCCCGGTCTGAGGTCCGTCAGCACGACGGTCGTACTCCTGGGTGTCATCTGGACCTTCAATCAGTTCGCCATCATCTTCCTGTTGTTCGGCAACACCGCACCGGACGCCCAGATCCTCGTCACGTGGGCCTACCAACTGGGCTTCGGGCAGCAGCCGCGCGACTACGCCCAGTCCGCCGCCTACGGAATCCTGCTCCTGTCCATCCTGATCGTCTTCACCTCCTTCTACCGCCGCTGGCTGAACCGCAACGAGCAGCAGCTCGCGATCTGAGGCAGGAGTTCCCCATGAGTACGACCACCGTCGAGAGCTCCGCCCCGGCCGGCGAGCGGCGCCCCGCGACAGCCTCCGGCAAGGTCCGCGGCCGGGGCGAACGCAGTCGCGGCGCCTCCCTCGCCTCGCACGCCTTCCTGATCGCCGCCAGCCTGACCGCGCTCTTCCCGGTCGCCTGGCTGGTCTTCCTGTCCCTCGGCCCGGACAAGGACGACTACCTCCACCCCGGGCGCATCTGGGGCAAGCTGTCGCTCGACAACTACGCCTACGTCCTCCAGGACACCGGCTTCTTCGACTGGCTGAAGAGCACGCTGGTCGTGGTGCTGGGCACGACGCTCATCGGCGTCGTCGTCGCCGCGTCCACCGGCTACGCCGTCTCCCGCATGCGCTTCCCCGGCTACCGGAAGCTGATGTGGGTGCTGCTGGTCACCCAGATGTTCCCCATCGCGGTACTGATCGTGCCGATGTACCAGATCCTCTCGGATCTGCAGCTCATCGACAGCTACCTTGGTCTCATCCTGGTCAACTGCACCACGATCGTGCCGTACTGCGCCTGGCTGATGAAGGGCTATTTCGACACCATCCCGTTCGAGATCGACGAGGCCGGGCGCGTCGACGGGCTGACCCCCTTCGGCACGTTCGCGCGGCTCATCCTGCCGCTCGCCAAGCCGGGCCTCGCGGTCGCGGCGTTCTACAGCTTCCTCACGGCCTTCGGTGAGGTCGCGTTCGCCTCGACGTTCATGCTGAGCGACGACAAGTACACCTTCGCCGTCGGTCTGCAGACGTTCGTCAGCGAACACGACGCGCAGCGCAACCTGATGGCCGCGACAGCTGTGTTGATCGCGATACCGGCCGCCCTGTTCTTCTACCTGGTGCAGAAGAACCTGGTGACCGGGCTCACCGCGGGCGGCACCAAGGGGTGACCCCCGCCCGTGGACCGGCTGCGGCGCCGTCGTGGCCGGTCGCGCCCACGCGGCGGAGCCGCAGATCGGATACAGCCCCGCGCCCCTTTCGGGGCGCGTGGGGGCGGCCGCGGTGCCCATCCGACCCCGCTGTGCCGCGGCCGCCCGAAACCCCATCCACGCTTCCCATGACCGACATCTCGTTACGCATCAAGGACGACATGAGCCAGCACTCAGCCGCACCTGCCCCCACCCCCGTGTCCGCCGTCGCCGTCGCCAAGCGCCGTGACTGGTGGCGGGACGCGGTGATCTACCAGGTGTACCCGCGCAGCTTCGCCGACAGCAACGGTGACGGCATGGGCGACCTGGAGGGTGTCCGTACCCGTCTGCCGTACCTGCGCGACCTCGGCGTGGACGCCGTGTGGCTCAGCCCCTTCTACGCCTCGCCACAGGCCGACGCCGGCTACGACGTCGCCGACTACCGCGCCGTCGACCCCATGTTCGGCAACCTGCTGGACGCCGACGCGCTGATCCGCGACGCCCACCGGCTGGACCTGAGGATCATCGTCGACCTCGTCCCGAACCACTCCTCCGACCAGTACGAGTGGTTCAAGCGTGCCGTCGCCGAGGGCCCGGGCTCCTCGCTGCGGGACCGCTACCACTTCCGCCCCGGCAAGGGCGAGAACGGCGAACTGCCGCCCAACGACTGGGAGTCGATCTTCGGCGGTCCGGCCTGGACCCGCGTCACCGAACCCGACGGCACGCCCGGCGAGTGGTACCTGCACCTCTTCGCCCCCGAGCAGCCCGACTTCAACTGGGAGCACCCGGCCGTCGGCGACGAGTTCCGCTCCATCCTGCGCTTCTGGCTGGACATGGGCGTCGACGGCTTCCGGGTCGACGTCGCCCACGGCCTGGTGAAGGCCGAGGGGCTGCCCGACCTTGGATCCCACGACCAGGTGAAACTGCTGGGCAACGATGTCATGCCGTTCTTCGACCAGGACGGCGTGCACGAGATCTACCGGCAGTGGCGGCTGATCCTCGACGAGTATGCGGGGGAGCGCATCTTCGTCGCCGAGGCATGGACGCCGACCATCGAGCGCACCGCGAACTACGTCCGCCCCGACGAGCTGCACCAGGCCTTCAACTTCCAGTACCTCAGCACCCACTGGGACGCCGCGGAGATGCGTGAGGTCATCGACCGCACCCTGGAGGCGATGCGGCCGGTCGGCGCCCCCGCCACCTGGGTGCTGTCCAACCACGACGTGACCCGGCACGCCACCCGCTTCGCCAACCCGCCCGGCCTCGGCACCCAGATCCGCCTGGCCGGGGACCGCGAACTGGGCCTGCGCAGGGCCCGGGCCGCGAGCCTGCTCATGCTGGCGCTGCCCGGCTCGGCGTACATCTACCAGGGCGAGGAGCTCGGCCTGCCCGACGTCGTCGACCTGCCGGACGAGGTGCGCCAGGACCCGGCGTACTTCCGGGGCGCGGGCCAGGACGGCTTCCGCGACGGCTGCCGGGTGCCGATCCCGTGGACCCGGACGGGGTCGTCGTACGGCTTCGGTGACGGCGGGAGCTGGCTGCCGCAGCCGGAGGGCTGGGGCGAGCTGAGCGTCGAGGCGCAGACCGGTGAGCCCGCCTCGACCCTGGAGCTGTACCGGGCCGCGCTCGCCGTGCGCCGCGAGCAGCCCGACCTCGGCGCCGGGACGTCCATGGAGTGGCTGCGGGCGCCCGAGGGCGTGCTGGCCTTCCGGCGCGGGGACTTCGTGTGCGTCGCCAACACCTCCGGGGAGTCGGTGGCGATGCCGGCGTACGGCCGGGTGCTGGTCGCGAGCGGCGAGATCGTGCAGGTGGACGACGAGGCGAAGGTGCCGGCCGACACCACGGTGTGGTGGACCACCGCGATCGCCGAGGCCCGCGCCTGATTTTCCTTTGAATTCCGTACGGCCCGCTGCCCTTTCGGGCGGCGGGCCTCTACTATCTGCGTCACCGCAAGGTTTCTGAACCTTGCAGCAAGAACCTTCAACGAAGAAGGAAACCCCACATGGCACGCAGACACCTCGCCGTCGCCGTCGCGCTCGCCGCGGCCTCGGTTGTCATGAACCCGACTGGTGCGCAGGCCTCCCCACCTGGCACCAAGGACGTCACCGCCGTCCTCTTCGAGTGGAACTTCGCCTCGGTCGCCCGCGAGTGCACCACCACGCTCGGACCCGCCGGGTACGGCTCCGTCCAGGTCTCCCCGCCCGCCGAGCACATACAGGGCCCGCAGTGGTGGACCTCGTACCAGCCGGTCAGCTACAAGATCGCCGGGCGGCTCGGTGACCGGACGGCCTTCCGGGACATGGTGAACACCTGCCACGCGGCCGGTGTGAAGGTCGTCGTGGACGCGGTCGTCAACCACATGTCGGCCGGCAGCGGCACCGGCACCGGCGGCTCGTCGTACTCGAAGTACACCTACCCCGGCCTGTACTCGTCGTTCGACTTCGACGACTGCACCAGCAGGATCAGCAACTACCAGGACCGCTGGAACGTCCAGCACTGCGAACTGGTCGACCTGGCCGACCTGGACACCAGCGAGTCGTACGTCCGTGGCGCCATCGCCGGGTACCTGAACGACCTGCTCTCCCTCGGCGTCGACGGCTTCCGCGTCGACGCGGCCAAGCACATCGACACCGCCGACCTCGCCAACATCAAGTCGCGGCTGAGCAACCCGTCGGTGTACTGGAAGCAGGAGGTCATCTACGGCTCCGGTGAGGCCGTCCAGCCCACCGAATACACGAGTAACGGCGACGTCCAGGAGTTCCGCTACGCCTACGACCTCAAGCGGGTCTTCAACAACGAGAACCTCGCCTACCTGAAGAACTACGGCGAGGGCTGGGGCTACCTGAACAGCGGCGTCTCCGGTGTCTTCGTCGACAACCACGACACCGAACGCAACGGCTCGACCCTCAGCTACAAGGACGACGCGACCTACACCCTGGCCAACGTCTTCATGCTGGCCTGGCCCTACGGCGCTCCCGACATCAACTCCGGGTACGAGTTCTCCGACACGGACGCGGGCCCGCCCGGCGGGGGTGCGGTGAAAGCCTGCTGGCAGGACGGCTGGAAGTGCCAGCACAACTGGCCGGAGATCAAGTCCATGGTCGCCTTCCGCAACGCCACCCGGGGCCAGACCGTCACGAACTGGTGGGACAACGGGGGTGACGCGATCGCTTTCGGGCGGGGCGGCAAGGGGTTCGTGGCCATCAACCACGAGTCCGGCTCACTGACCCGGACGTACCAGACCTCGTTGCCCGCCGGGACGTACTGCGACGCGCAGAACAACACGCCGGTGACGGTGAACTCCAGCGGGCAGTTGACGGCCACTCTGGGCGCGAACACCGCCCTGGCGGTGTACGCGGGCAAGTCGAGCTGCTGAGCGGCCTGCTGAAAGTTCTTTCCTATGGTTTCAAGCCTCTTGCTGTAAGTGTTGCGGCGGCGATACGGTCGCGCGGGGTCGGACCCACAGAGCCGTAATCGCAAGGAGCCCATCTGTGATACCGAGATGGCCGACGCCGTCGAGGCGCCGAACCACCCATGCCGGACGGGTCGCTGCGGTCACCGTGACCGCGCTGGCCGCAGCGCTCGTCCAGCCCCTCGCGGCGCGGGCCGACACTCCGCCTCCGCCCCCCTCCGACGCCGGGCTGGCCGCCCAGCCCGCCCGGCACGACGCCACCCGTGAGCAGTTCTACTTCGTCCTGCCGGACCGTTTCGCCAACGGTGACCCGCGCAACGACAAGGGCGGCCTGACCGGTTCACGCCTGTCGACCGGCTACGACCCCACCGACAAGGGCTTCTACCAGGGCGGCGACCTCAAGGGCCTGACCAAGCGGCTCGACTACATCAAGGGCCTGGGCACCACCGCCCTGTGGATGGCCCCGATCTTCAAGAACCAGCCGGTACAGGGCACCGGGGCTGGGGGTACCTCCCAGGCGTTCAGCACTGGGGGAGCCTCGGCCGGCTACCACGGTTACTGGATCACCGACTTCACCCGGGTCGACCCGCACTTCGGCACGAACGAGGACCTCGAGACCCTCATCGACAAGGCCCACGCCAAGGGCATGAAGGTCTTCTTCGACGTCATCACCAACCACACCGCCGACGTCGTCGACTACGAGGAGAAGTCCTACGACTACCTCTCCAAGGGCGCCTTCCCGTACCTGACGAAGGACGGCGTGCCCTTCGACGACGCCGACTACGCCGACGGACGACGCGCCTTCCCCGCCGTCGACCGGGACTCCTTCCCGCGCACACCGGTGGTCACCGGGAAGAACAAGGTGCCGTCGTGGCTCAACGACCCGACGATGTACCACAACCGCGGCGACTCCACCTTCGCCGGTGAGAGCTCCAC
The DNA here is from genome assembly GCF_042262425.1 of Streptomyces sp. NPDC056373. NCBI lineage: Bacteria > Bacillati > Actinomycetota > Actinomycetes > Kitasatosporales > Streptomycetaceae > Streptomyces > Streptomyces sp. NPDC056373. The sequence continues at coordinate 9,120 of NZ_JBHJPX010000004.1, read as the reverse complement.
CCACGGCGACTTCTCCGGGCTCGACGACCTGTGGACCGAGCGGCCCGAGGTCGTCCACGGCATGGAGAAGATCTACCAGCGCTGGGTGCGGGACTTCGACGTCGACGGCTTCCGGATCGACACCGTGAAGCACGTCAACATGGAGTTCTGGACCCAGTGGGCCACGGCCCTCGACGCCTACGCCGCGAAGCAGGGCCGCGACGACTTCTTCATGTTCGGCGAGGTCTACTCGGCCGACACCGACGTCACCGCCCCGTACGTCACCCAGGGCCGGCTCGACGCCACGCTCGACTTCCCCTTCCAGGAGGCCGCCCGGCAGTACGCCTCGCAGGGCGCGAGCGCACAGAAGCTCGCGGGTGTCTTCGGCGACGACTACAAGTACACGACCGGCAGGGCCAACGCCTACGAGCAGGTCACCTTCCTCGGCAACCACGACATGGGCCGCATCGGGTCGTTCCTCGAGCAGGACAACCCCAAGGCCACCGATGCCGAGATCCTCGCCAAGGACGAGCTCGCCAACGAGCTGATGTTCCTCAGCCGCGGCAACCCCGTCGTCTACTACGGCGACGAGCAGGGCTTCACCGGCCCGGGAGGCGACAAGGACGCCCGGCAGACCATGTTCGCCTCACGCACCCCCGACTACCTCGACGACGACCGCATCGGCACCGACGCCACGCACGCCGAGGACGCCTACGACACCAAGGCGCCGCTCTACCGGCAGATCAGTGCCCTCGCGGGGCTCCGCAAGGCCCATCCGGCCCTCACCGACGGCGTTCAGCAGGAGCGGTACGCGGCCGACGGCCCGGGCGTCTACGCCTTCTCCCGCACGGACGCGAAGACCGGCACCGAGTACGTCGTCGCCTTCAACAACGCCGAAGAGAAGAAGACCGCGACCTTCCCGACCGGCTCGGCCGGCATGACCTTCCAGGGCATATACGGAACCGGCGCGCGCGTGAAGAGCGACGGCGGCAAGAAGCTCACCCTCACGGTCCCGGCCGGCTCGGCGATCGTCCTCAAGGCGGCCGGAAGGCCCGCCGAGCCGGCCACCGCGCCCACGCTCACCCTCAAGGCACCGGCGGCCGGCGCGACCGGCACGGTGGAGGTCACCGCCGACGTCGACGGAGGACAGCGCAACCGGGTCGTGTTCGCCGCGCAGACCGGCAACGGCAAGTGGCGGGTTCTCGGCTCCGCCGACCACGCCCCCTACAAGGTCACCCACACCGTGGGCAAGGACGTGGCACCGGGCACGGCCCTGCGCTACAAGGCCGTCGTGGTCGACTCGGCCGGCCGGACCGCGAGCGCCCTGGCCGCCTCCACCACGGGCACCCCGCCCGCACCCGAGCCGCCCACCGCGTCCTCGCGCGACCACGCGATTGTCCACTACAAGCGCGCGGACGGCGACTACGCCGACTGGGGCCTGTACGCCTGGGGCGACCTCGCCGAGGGCGAGGCCACTGAATGGCCCAGGAGCCATCCCTTCACCGGCCGGGACGCCTACGGTGCCTTCGCCTGGGTCAAGCTCAAGCCCGGCGCCTCGAACGTCGGCTTCCTCGTCATCGACAAGGACGGCACCAAGGACGTCTCCACCGACCGCACGATCGACGTCGCCAAGACCGGTGAGATCTGGATCGAGCAGGGCAAGGACACCGTCACCACCGAGCGCCCCGCGTATCCGGCGCCCGACAAGAGCAAGGCGGTCCTGCACTACCACCGTGCTGGGGGTACCTCCCAGGCTTTCGGCTCTGGGGGAGGGGACTACGACGGCTGGGGCCTGCACGTCTGGACGGGCGCCGCGAACCCCACCGACTGGTCGAACCCCCTGAAGCCGGTCAAGACTGATAGCTATGGCGCAGTCTTCGAGGTACCGCTCACCGACGGAGCCACCAGCCTCAGCTACATCCTGCACAAGGGCGACGAGAAGGACCTGCCCACCGACCGGTCGCTCGACCTCAAGGCGAACGGCCACGAGGTGTGGCTGGTGAGCGGCCAGGAGGAGTACCTGCTCCCGCAGCCCGCCGGCAGTGCCGCCGCCCTCGATCTGACCACCTCCAAGGCGGTCTGGATCGACCGGAACACCCTCGCCTGGAACGACTCCGACGCCGCCGCCTCCACCCAGCTGCTCTCCTCACGTGACGGCTCGATCAAGGCCGAGGACGGCACCCTGACCGGCGACGCCACGTGGCTGCGCCTGTCGAAGAGCGAGCTCACCGACGCCCAGAAGGCGAAGTTCCCGCACCTCGCGGCGTACGACGCCTGGACCGTCGACCCCCGTGACCGGGACCGGGTCCGCGAGGCCCTGCGCGGCCAGGTGGTCGCCACGCAGCGCGCGGCCGACGGTGCCGTACTCGCGGCGACCGGTGTCCAGATCGCCGGCGTCCTGGACGACCTGTACCCCGGCGCCACCAAGGCCGACCTGGGGCCCACCTTCTCCAAGGGCCGTCCCACCCTGTCCGTGTGGGCGCCGACCGCGCGGTCCGTCGCCCTGGAGCTCGACGGCAAGGCCGTCCCGATGCACCGCGACAGCGCCACCGGCGTCTGGTCCGTCACCGGCCCGGCGTCCTGGAAGGGCAAGGCCTACCGCTACGTGGTGAAGGTGTGGGCGCCCGGCGTCCGCAAGGTCGTCACCAACAAGGTCACCGACCCCTACGCCCTCGCCCTCACCACCGACTCCGAGCGCAGCCTCGTCGTCGACCTGGCCGACAAGGCGCTCAAGCCGGCCGGCTGGTCGTCGTACACCAAGCCCAGGGCCGTGCCGCTGCGGGACGCGCAGATCCAGGAGCTGCACATCCGGGACTTCTCCGTCGAGGACCGCACGGCGAAGTACCCCGGCACCTACCTCGCCTTCACCGACAGGGCGAGCGACGGCAGCAAGCACCTGCGCGAGCTGGCGAAGGCGGGCACCTCGTACGTCCATCTCCTGCCCGCGTTCGACATCGCCACCATCCCGGAGAAGAAGGCCGACCAGGCGAGGACCGACTGCGACCTGGCGTCCTTCCCGGCCGACTCGGACAAGCAGCAGGAGTGCGTCGGGAAGATAGCGGCGAAGGACGCCTACAACTGGGGATACGACCCGTACCACTACACGGTCCCCGAGGGCTCCTACGCCACCGACCCCGACGGCACCGCCCGCACGGTCGAGTTCCGCAGGATGGTCAAGGCGCTCAACGACGACGGGCTGCGGGTCGTCATGGACGTCGTCTACAACCACACCGCCGCCGGCGGCCAGGCGGGCACCTCCGTCCTCGACCGGATCGTGCCCGGCTACTACCAGCGGCTCCTCGCCGACGGCTCGGTCGCCGACAGCACCTGCTGCGCCAACACGGCCACCGAGAACGCCATGATGGGCAAGCTGGTCGTCGACTCGATCGTCACCTGGGCCAAGGAGTACAAGGTCGACGGCTTCCGCTTCGACCTCATGGGCCACCACCCCAAGGCCAACATCCTCGCGGTCCGCAAGGCCCTCGACGAGCTGACCCCCGCCAAGGACGGCGTCGACGGCAAGAAGATCATCCTGTACGGCGAGGGCTGGAACTTCGGCGAGGTCGCCGACGACGCCCGGTTCGTCCAGGCCACGCAGAAGAACATGGCCGGCACCGGCATCGCCACCTTCTCCGACAGGGCCCGTGACGCCGTGCGCGGCGGCGGCCCCTTCGACGAGGACCCCGGCGTCCAGGGTTTCGCCTCCGGCCTCTACACCGACCCCAACTCCTCGGAGCACAACGGCACAGCCGCCGAGCAGAAGGCCCGGCTCCTGCACTACCAGGACCTCATCAAGGTCGGCCTCTCCGGCAACCTCGCCGGCTACCGCTTCACCGACACCGACGGCAAGGAGGTCAAGGGCTCCGACGTCGACTACAACGGTGCCCCCGCCGGGTACGCCGACGCCCCGGGCGACGCCCTCGCCTACGCCGACGCGCACGACAACGAGTCCCTCTTCGACGCCCTCGCCTTCAAGCTGCCCGCCACGACCAGCGCGTCCGACCGGGCCAGGATGCAGGTCCTCGCCATGGCGACGGCCACCCTCTCCCAGGGCCCGGCCCTCTCGCAGGCGGGCACCGACCTGCTGCGCTCCAAGTCCCTGGACCGCAACTCCTACGACAGCGGCGACTGGTTCAACGCCGTCCACTGGAGGTGCGAGGACGGCAACGGCTTCGGCCGCGGACTGCCCATGGCGGCCGACAACACCGACAAGTGGCCGTACGCCAAGCCCTTGCTGAGCACCGTCAAGGTGGGCTGCGAGCAGATCGAGGGCACCTCGGCCGCATACCGCGACCTGCTGCGGATCCGGAGCACCGAGAAGGACTTCTCCCTCGGCACGGCCGCACAGGTGCAGTCCCGGCTCTCCTTCCCGCTGTCCGGCACGGACGAGACGCCCGGCGTGATCACCATGCGGCTCGGTGACCTCGTCGTCGTCTTCAACGCCACGCCCGAGCGGCAGGAGCAGCGTGTGTCCGCACTCGCCGGGACCGGCTACCGGCTGCACCCGGTGCAGGCGGCGGGCGCGGACGCCACCGTGAAGTCCGCCGCCTACGCGCGGGCCTCCGGCACCTTCGCCGTGCCGGCGCGCACGGTCGCGGTCTTCACCCGGACCGCGGGGTGACGCACCCGGTGCGGGCGGGGCGGACCGCGACCGGCGGCCCGCCCCGCCCGCGGCTAGGGTGGGCACACCGACCTGGAACAGGAGTGCTGATGCCGCAGATCACCGTCGACTATTCCGCCGACCTCGCCGGCGGGTTCGACCGGCCCGGATTCGCCAGGGCGCTGCACGAGGCGACGGTCGAGATCGCGGCCGCCAAGCCGCCCGCGTGCAAGACCCGGTTCCGCTCGACCGAGGACATCGTGGTCGGCCCCGAGACCGAGGGACACGCCCACGTCCACATCCACATCGCGCTGCTCGCCGGCCGCACCGACGAGACCAAGGCCCGGCTGACCGAGGCAGCGCTGGAGTTGCTGCGGACCCACCTGAAGCAGCCCGAGGGCCTCGCCCTGCACGCCTCCGCCGAGGTCCGCGACCTCGACGCGTCGTACGCGAAGTACGAGAGCTGAGACCGATCAGCCCGCCAGGGCGATGAGCCGGCCGACCAGGTGCGCGAACGGGCCGTCGGCCGGTTCGTCCTTGAGGGCGCCGCGCAGCAGCTCCGCCATCTCCTCGTCGTAGGCGGCGCTGACGGCGGCGAGCGCGGCGAAGTCGTTGACGAGCTGCGGCTCCAGCTCCTCGCGCGGGATGCGCCGGCCGTCCAGCCAGATCAGCGCCGTCGACTCGGCGAGCGAGATCCAGGAGCGGACGACCAGTTCGAGGCGCGCGGGCGGATCGGTCACGCCCAGGTGCGAAAGGATCTGGACATACGCGGCCTGCCGTACGGAGTCGACGAGCGCGTTGGTCGTCGAGATGGTGCTCATTGAGCAGGCTCCGCCTGCGGAGACGGCCGGACCGCCGCGCATCAGGGCGGAGAAACCAGGCCCGTGCTCGTCCACGAAGTCGAAGTAGCGGCGCATCACGCGCAGCAGCCGCGCCCCCAGCGGACCCTCGTGCGGCTCCACGAAACGGGCCGCCAGATCGTCCGAAGCACGCTGCAACGCGGCTTCGTACAGGCTGAGTTTGCCGGGGAAGTAGTGGTAGACCAACGGGCGTGAGATGCCCGCGGCAGACGCTATCTCGTCGATGGAGACGTCGTCGGGCGAGCGGCGGCTGAACAGTTCGAGGGCGACGCCGATCAACTGCTGCCGCCGCTCCTCGACTCCCATTCTGCGGCGAACCCCGGTAGTCATGCGAACACCTTACCGATCGATTCCGGCCTCGAACGGGCTGGATCGATCACCGGGGTTGGGCGACCTCACCGGACACACCCACGTCCGCCTCCGTCAGCGCAGCCCGCGGAGCGAACGCCCGTCCTTCAGGGACCCCTTGAGCTGAGCCTGGGCCCCCTGCTCGGCCGGCACGGTCAGCAGACTGCTCCGCGCAGCCCCGTTCACTCCGCCCGTCGCCCGGATCGACGCCGTCTGCCGGCTGCCGGCGGCCAGCAGGTACCAGTCGCCGGCCTTCGACTTCCACAGCACCCCGGCCAGCACATGCGGATCACGCGCCCCGCAGGCCGGGACGTTCTCGGCCTGCGCCGCAGCCGCCCCGTACGCCCCGCCCGGCGTGTGGAACTGCGCCAGTACCCGCGCCCCGCCGCCCCGCCAGGTCTCGGCCCGCGTGCACACCCATGCCGCCGAGCCGCTCGCGTCGGGCAGCGGCTGCTCGTTGAACGCCCAGGCGTTGACGCTGCGCACCCCGGCCGAGCGCATGGTGCCCAGCGAGCAGGCGAACGGCTGCCAGGTGTGCAGCGCCGCGGCCCCGGACACCTCGCGCGGGGCGCTCGGCCGTCCGGTGGTGAGCCGGGCCGGGACGAGTTCGCCGAGGTCGGTCATCAGCCGGGTCCCGCCGCCGTCGGTCACCTGCAGCACGTTCCACGAGGTGCAGGGGCCGGACCTCAGCGCCGGGCTGGCCAGCGGCGCGGCCACACCGCCGGTGAGCGTGAGGTTCATCGCGCCCGAGCCCGGCTTCATCAGGTCCCGCTCGCCGGCCTTTCGCACCCAGGGGGCCGTCAGATAGCGGACGTTGCCGTCGGACCGGCCCAGCACCACCGCACTCGCCCCGGCCCGGTCGGCTCCGTCCACCCGGGCGAAGTCCAGGGCGGCGCCCTGCGTGCCGTCCCTGGGCTCGGCGTACCGGACGATGCGCAGACCGTCGTGGAGGATCACCACGCGCGCCGCGTCGACCGTCCCCGCGTACAGCAGCTGGGGCGGTCCGGCGGGGCCGCCGGAGAGGGTGCCGGGGGTCGCCGACACCTGCACCGTCTCGCCGGGGCGGGCCCACACGGCCAGGGCGCGGCGCAGCAGGGCCTTGTCGCCCGTGAGATCGCCGCGAGCCGGCCACACGGAGAAGTCGGTGCGCGCCGAACTGCGCCACGCGGTGGGCGGGACCCGGGTCAGCTTCGCCGGGTCCAGGGCGGCCTGCGCGGCCGGGTTCCGCGCGTACGGGGGTGCCGCGGCGCCCTCGGGGCCCCAGCCCTCACCGGGCAGGCCGAGCAGGGCCCCGCACACCAGCAGGGCGGCACCGGCGGCCAGCGCGGCCTTCAGATGCTGGCGGCGGCGCATCAGGTCGGTGGGCCGGGCCTGGAGCGAGCAGGGGTCGAACTCTGGGGAGTCGAGCAGCCCGTACTGGGCGGGGACCCCGCCGGCCTCCAGCACCGCGCCCTCCGGGTCGGCGACGCCCGCCGCCGCGAGGACCTTGCACACCCCCTCGTCCGTGAGCCGCTCCAGGCCGCACAGCGCGTACGCGGCGCGGGCCGGGCCGGACAGGGTGGACAGCCTCTGGTCCAGGGCGAGTTCGTCGGCGCCGCCGGAGCGCGGGAACAGCTTCAGGCCCCACACGTGCGGCAGCAGCGGCGGCAACTGGGTCCTCTTGGGCCACGCCTTCGCCTTCAGCGGCAGTCCCGCCTCCAGCGCGGTGCGCAGCACCTGGAGACGGACCAGGGTGTAGCCGGGGTCGCTGTCCCGCCCTGTGGACTGCGCCGGGATCACCGGGGACGGCGTGCGGTTGCGGGGGAGCGCCCGCTGGGTGAGGGCGTGCGCGGTCAGGACGCGGCGGCTGCGGCCCAGCCCGGGTGGCAGGACCAGGTAGGCCAGCCGGACGAGCCGCGGGTAGTGCTCGACGAGCGCGGCCTCGGCCTGCTCGACGTCGACGACCGGGCCGGCGGGGGAGGGGGGTGCGGGGCGCTGGGCGACATCCTGTGACTGCACGTTCAGCAGAACGAGCGAATCGGTGGTTGGTCACCTGGCCACGGGCTGTCACGCCCCCGGGTGCTCCCCGGGTTCCACGAGCAGCCGGGCGTAGTTAGCCATGGACCGCTGGTAGCGCGGCAGGTGCGGGGCGAGGGCGCCCAGGGCCAGTGCGAGTGCCTCCCGGTCACGGCCGAGGCTCGACAGGCACAGCGCGAGGCAGGCGCGTACCGGGTCGTCCAGCTCGTCGGACGGGGCGAGAAGCTCCGGCGTCAGCAGCGCGACGGCCTCCTCGGCGCGGCCGGTGTTCCGCAGCGAGCTGGCCAGCTGGATCTTCGTCCGGCGGGCCTTGTAGGAGTCGGTGCCGGCGAGGCCGTTCTCCAGTGCCTCCTCGTACAGGGGGACCGCCTTGTCGCTGTGGCCCGTGGAGTCCCAGGCGCAGGCCCGCTCGAAGGGGCCGAGCGGACTGCCGTCGGGAAGCTCGGCCACGAGGGCGTCGACGTCGGCGCGGAAGCGGGACGCGTCCTCCTCCGTCTCGGCGTAGTCGTCGAAACGGTCCCACAGGGCGGCCACGCGATCTTCCCAGTCCTGATCCACCGGACCACCCTCGCACAGGCGTGCACACCGGGGCAGCGGATTTTGAGCACGGGGGGCTCCGCAGCCGTATCGAGGGCGAGAGCCTCTTGCCGGGGCTCGGTGCGGCATGCGTCCGGATCGTGCCGTGACAGGGACCGTGCCGACAAGGACCGGAGGAACAGATGAGGGTGACCCGACCGATGCTCGCGCTGAGCGGTGCGGTGGCGATACTGGCGCTGACCGGCTGCGGCGGATCCGGCGACAAGGACGAGGCGGCCGTTCCGAAGGAGGTGAGCGGCAGCCTGGAGCACATCGCCGCCGAGGCCGACTGCAAGCCGAACATGCAGACGGACGCGGACACCATCCGCCAGGCGTTGTGCAAGAAGGGCAAGGACAAGTACGTCCTCGCGACCTTCTCCACGGACCGCGGCCAGCGCGAGTGGCTGAACAGCGCCAAGGACTACGGCGGTTACTACCTCGTCGGCCGCAAGTGGGTCGCCGTGGGCCAGCAGAAGACGGTCACGGCACTCCAGGGCACCCTCGGCGGGACCATGGAGGAGGGTTCCGAGCACATGAACCCGGGCGGCAGCCACAACAAGAACGGTCACGGCGGCGGCAGCAGCCATCACGGCTGAGGACGCGGGTCGCAACGGCGGAAGGGGGGGGGGGGGGGGGGCCCCCCCCCCCCCCCCCCCCCCCCCCGCGGGGGCGAAGATGGCGGCGGGACCGGGGTGTTTGGCAGGTGACCCGTTTTTTTAAAGGTGTTGGGGGGAGGATTTA
>NZ_JBHJPX010000003.1:513552-516728 GCF_042262425.1 Streptomyces sp. NPDC056373 | reverse complement strand
GGTGCGGCCCCGGGGGTGCTCCCCTCCCCCCCCCCCCCGGGCCCCTCTCGTTCGCCCGCGACCGGCCTACAGCACCGTGAAACCGTCCCTGACCTTCTCGTAGGTGGCGAGCGCCTCCGGCTCGATCTCCTCCTGGTACCAGGTGTTGACCTGGTACGACTTGCCGGTCACGTCGAAGCCGAGCAGACGGGCGTGCCAGTGGACGCCCTTCAGTGTGAACGTGTACTCCCAGACCACCGCCGGGTGGCCGCGGAACGTCGTCTCCTCCAGGCGGATCTTGCGGTAGTCCTGGCCCTGGTGGGCGTTGCGCTCCGAGGTCTGCCAGGTCTCCAGGAGGTCGCCGCGGGCCAGGGAGGACTTGCCGACCAGCTCCTGGGAGCCGTCCGGGGAGGTGTAGTGCACCTCCGCGCCCGTCTTCACGTCCCGCCGCCAGCCGTCGGGTGTCGCCCAGGCGAATCCACCGGCCTCCCGGTGGGTGCCGGGCGGAAGAGTCTGCGGCCTGGTCGTGCCCTCGACGGTGGGTGCGGGGCTGGTGGTCCTGGTGGTCTCCCCGGTGGCGGCTCCAGTGGCACCGCCGGGGCCGCCACGGGAGTCGCCGGTGGTGGCCGGTGCGGACGCCGAGGAACCCGCGCGGGGCGTCTCGTCGCCGTCGCCGGGTGAGCCGGATGACGTCGCCAGCAGGATCGCCGCGACGGTGCCGGCGGTGGCGAGGGTGACCGCCACGGCGGTGAGCGCCGTACGGCGTCGGTGACCGGGGTGCGGGTGGGGGCGGGGGGCCGCCGGGACGACCGGGCCGGGGAGTTCGCCCGGCGGCATCGCCGGCGGGGTGGGGTGGGGGCGGGACTCGGTCTCCGCCTGTGCGCGGGTGAGGGAGACGGGGGTCCGGGAGTTCGCGGACGTCTTCGTGGGTGCGGTGTGTGGGTGCTGGTGCGGCTCCCGGACGGGGGCGGGGCTGCGGGGGTCCCGGGGCGCTGGGAGGTACGCCGGGGTGGGAGATTCGGGCGCCGGTGCGGGGAGGGGTGTCCGCGGCTGCGGCTCCGGGGCTGCTTCTCGTCCACCGAGGGTGGCCGGCAGGTCAGGGTCGGGCTGCGGACGGGGCGCGGACACCGGACCGGGCGCGGACACCGGACCGGGCGCGGACACCGGACCGGGCGCGGACACCGGACCGGGCTCGGACACCGGACCGGGCTCGGGCACCGGACGGGGCTCGGGCGGGAACGCCAGCGGTTCCAGTGCTGCCTGCAGAGCCTCCAGGTCCGGGCGGACCGACGGCTCCTTGGCCAGCAAGGTCGTCAGGATGTCCCGCAACGGGCCTGACGTGGCGGGGAGTTCCGGCTCCTCGTACAGGACCGCGTGCAGGGTCGCCAGTGTGGTGTCGCGGGAGAACGGGGAGCGGCCGCCCAGGGCCGCGCAGAGGGTCGCTCCGAGGGACCAGACGTCGGACGGTGGGCCCTGAGGGCGACCGGAGATGCGCTCGGGGGCCATGTAGTCGGGCGAGCCGACCAGCATGCCGACCATGGTGAGCGCCTTCGCGTCCTGGATCGCCGCGATGCCGAAGTCCGTGAGGACGACGCGCCGTCCTGGGCCGGAACCGTTGCCGCCGCCTCCGGATCCGATGCCGCTGCCGCCTCCGGATCCGTTGCCGCTGCCCCGTCCGGATCCGTTGCCGCGTCCGGATCCGGCCACGCCGTCCGCGTGCTCCACGAGTACGTTTCCGGGCTTGATGTCGCGGTGCAGTACGCCCCGCTCGTGCACCTGCCGCAGCGCCGCGACCAGACCGAGTCCGATGCGGGCCGTCTCGCCGGGGCTCAGCGGGCCCGTCTCCGCGAGGATCCGTTCCAGGGAGCGGCCGGCCACCAACTCCATGACGATCCAGAGGCGTTCGCCCTCGTCGACCACGTCGTAGACCCGTACGACGTTGGGGTGGTCGATCCGGGCCGTCGCCCTGGCCTCGCGCAGGGTGCGTTCACGGCGGGTCCTGCTGTCCTCCGCGTCGAGTCCGTCGATCCGCATTTCCTTGACGGCGACCAACCGGTCGAGTATTTCGTCGACGGCTCGCCACACCCGCCCCATTCCCCCCTGGCCGATACTCTCGACCAACCGATAGCGCCCCGCCACCAATACCCCTGGGACACCACCGCTGTTCGTATTCCCCGGCAATTCGCTGCACCCCCTCCACGATGCCGTGACCGTCTCCAGTGAAACACAACGGTCACACTTCGTGCCGTACCAGGATAGTGCGGGGAAATCTTGTGGTACCTCTTTCAGTGCTGCGAATTCAGGCGCAGTCCAGGGGGACGCAAGGGGGACGAACATGAGTTCTCGTCATACGGCAGCGGTCGTCGGATCGCTGGTCATGGCATCTTTCTCGGCGGTGATGATCCTTTCCGGCACGGCAGGCGCGGAGGACGAAGGGCCCGCAAGCAGCAAGGGGGGAAAGGTGGTTGACGCCGCCCCGGCAGGGGTGAAGCCGACCACGGCACTGCCCGGGAAGATCTCGGTCGACAACGGTTCGAAAAAGACGGCGATTACCGCCACGGTGAAGAACGAGGGGAGCAAGGACAGCGGGAAGATCAGGCTGTTGGTCGTCGGTTTCGACGGGCTTGTCGTCAAGAACGTCGAGGGGTGTTCGGCGATACCCGAGAAGGGACTTCCGGAAGGTTCGAACAGCGGATTCGCATGCCCGATCGACAATCTCCCGGCCGGCAAGTCGAAGTCGTACGCCGTCGCCGCGACGTTCGACCTCGGCAAGACCGGGAAGATCTGTCTGCCCGTGCAGACGAGCGACGGGAAGAAGACGTTCTGGCAGCAGGGCCCGGTGCCGTTCGGCACGAGCAACCCGTCGCCGGACGCCCCCGCAACGCCGCTGCTGCTCGGCACGGACAACGAACCGGCGGGCCCGGGCGACAAGGAACTGCCGAAGACCGGCCCGGCCCGTGACCTGCTCCCGCTGGGCGCGGCGGGTGCGTCCCTGGTCGCCGCGGGCGTGGCCGGAATGTGGTGGTCGCGACGGCGGCGTCCGGGGGCCCAGGAGGGCTGAATCGGCCGCCGGCCGCGTCGGCGTGTACACGGAGAGGCCCGCCGGGGGGGGGGGGGCCCCCCCCGGCCGCGCCGGGGGGCACCGGGGGTGAAAGGAATGTGTGGAAAATAACCGGCGGGGGGCCGGCACCCCAAGC
>NZ_JBHJPX010000003.1:402276-513542 GCF_042262425.1 Streptomyces sp. NPDC056373 | reverse complement strand
TTATACTTCCCCGCGGCGGGGGGGCTTTTTTGGTGGGGGGCGCGGGGGGGGGGCGGGGGGCCCGTGTCGGGCTCAGGGGGCGCCCGCCGGCGTCGGGTTTCCCCGGCCGCGCCCGGGGGGGGCCCGGGCCCCCCCGGCGGGCCTCTCGGTGACGACCGAGGTGTCAGCGCTTGTTCGCGAACTTCCAGGCCGTCGGCAGGACGCCCATCGCCAGCGCCGCCTTCAGCGCGTCGCCGATGAGGAACGGCGTGAGGCCGGCCGCGATCGCGGCGGTGGCGGACATGCCGGTGGCGAGGGCCAGGTAGGGCACGCCGACGGCGTAGATGATCGCCTCGCCCACCAGCATCGTGCCGGCCGTGCGCAGCACCGAGCGGTCGGCGCCGCGGCGGGCCAGGGCGCCGACGACGGTGGAGGCGAGGATCATGCCGAGGATGTAGCCGAAGGAGGGGGCGACACCCGAGGTGCCCTGCGCGAACCACGGCACGCCCGCGATGCCCGCCACGGCGTACAGCGCGAGCGCGAGGAAGCCGCGGCCTGCGCCGAGGGAGGTGCCGACGAGCAGCGCGGCGAAGGTCTGGCCGGTCACCGGCACCGGGGATCCCGGGACGGGCACGGAGATCTGGGCGGCGAGGCCGGTGAGCGCGGCGCCGCCGAGCACGAGGGCCGCGTCCCGGACTCGGGAGGCAGGGAGCAGGTCGGCGAGGACCTGTCCGGTGCTGGACGGTGTGGCGGCAGCGGTGCTCATGGGGACTCCGCGAGGGTGAGGGCCGGTGGGACACCGTGACGCTATCCCAGCGCCCTCGTCCCGATCACCGTCAGCCGTCCACAAAGGCGTGGACCGGCCGTTGGTCGGCTTCGGACAAAGGGTGCCGGTTACACCGACGTCGGCGTGACGCCGGTCACGGTGATGAGATGGTGCACGCCACGGAGGCCGGGTCGGAGGCGTCTGTAGGTTTCCGCCAAAGCCACCCACGCCACCCGAGCCGCCGGACCCGCCGGCTGCGCCGTCTCGCCCGTCGGTCGCCGTCTGGGCAGCCCGGGGCCGTTTTGCTAGCGTCGCGGACATGGTTGCCCAGGCCCGGTACTTCTCGTCGCGTCGCTATGTCGACCTGCGACGCCAGGGCACGGCCACCTGTCGCCGCCCTCGGTGAGGCGGGGCGGAGGGATCCGGCTCGCCGATCGAAACGGCGCAGTGTCGGACCGGCCTCCAGGAAGATTCCCATGCCCCGTACCGCGGCTCCCCTTCTGACGTCCCCCATTCCCCGTGTCGCGGACAGCGACCGGCGCCGCACCAGCGCGAGCGTCGTCCTGCGGTCCGTGCTGGAGCACGGGCCGGTCGCGCGCAGCACCATCGCCCGGCTGACCGGTCTGTCGCCGGCGTCGGTGACCGACTACTGCGCCCGCTTCGCCGAGTTGGGCCTCATCCGCGAGTCCGCCGCGCCGCGGCGCCCCAAGGGCGTGGGCCGGCCGCATCTGCCGGTCGATCTGGACGACTCCCGGTTCGTGGTGGGCGGTGTGCACGTGGCGGTGCCGTACACCACGGTCGCGCTGCTGGACCTGCGCGGGCGGGTGGTGGCCCGCAGCGAGGTGAAGCACGGGGGCACCGAGCCCGCGCGGGTGCTGGACCGGGCGGCCGACGCGCTGGCGGCGCTGCTCGCCGGGGCTCCCCGCAGCAGGGTGCTGGGAATCGGGTTCGCGGCGGGCGGCTGGGTGGACCGGGACTCGGGCACCGTCGTGGAGCATGGCCTGCTCGGCTGGCGCGAGGTGCAGGTGCGGAAGGTGCTCGGGGCGCGTACCGGGCTGCCGGTGCATGTGGACGGGCACGCGCGGGCGTTGGTGAACGCGGAGCGGCTGTTCGGGCGGGCGCGGGGCAGCGGCAGCGTGCTGCATCTGTTCGCGGGCAATGTGGTCGACGCCGCGTTCGCCACGCATGACGAGGTGCACCACGGGCCGCGCTCACAGGCGGGGGCGATCGCCCATCTGCCGGTGCCGGGCGGCACGGAGCCCTGCGCGTGCGGCCGCGTGGGCTGCCTCCAGGTCGAGCTGAGCGAGCGGACGCTGTGCCGGCAGGCCCGGGAGGCGGGGGTCGTCGACGGGGTGAACCCGATGCACGTGGTCTCCGCCGCGGCGGCCGGTGACGCGGTGGCCGGGCGGCTGCTGCGGGAGCGGTCGCGGCGGGTGGGCCGTGCGGTCGGGCTGCTGCAGGACGTGCTCAACCCCGAGCGGGTGGTCGTGACGGAGATCGGGGCCATGCACCGGGCGGACTGTCTCGCCGCGCTGCGGGAAGAGGTCGGAGCGGATCGCGCGGCGACCGTCTCACCGATCAGTTTCACGGATTCCGTACTGGCCGTGGCCGGCGGTTCGGTGGCGCTCGACGTTCTCTACCGGAATCCGCTGGCCGCGTCACCTGAGGCTATTTAATTCAGAAACTCGGAATGTTGACAGGGCGGGCTGCTGACCAGGAACATCCTGTTCATGACCCCGCTCACGAGCTGTCGCACTCTCTGTTGCTGACCCGTTGACGCGCCCAGGCGCCCGTTCGCGGAGCGCCTTCTTCTTCCCCGTGTGAAATTCACGTGAATTCCCCTGCCCGGCTTTTCCTGTCCGGAATTCCGCGTGCGGTGCCGCCTTCCATACCCAGGGAGTCCTCCCATGCCCTCTCCTCCCCTGCCCGGTCTCGACCGGCGTCTGTTCCTGACCTCGCTGCTCGGCGTGACGGCCGCGGCGGCCGGACTGAGCGGCTGCGCGGACAGCAGTGCCGCCGCCGAAGAAGCCTCCGACGCTCCCCTCGCCTCCAAGGTGCCCGCCGGTACGAGCCTGAAGATCGCCTCGTACCAGAACGCGCAGCAACTCCAGTTCAAGCTGGCCGGGTTCCGGGACCTGCCGTTCAAGGTGGCCGACTGGCTGAACATCGGCGCGGGCCCCGACGTCATCAACGCCTTCCGCTCGAAGTCCCTGGAGGTGGCCAACAACGCGGGCATTCCGCCGATCCAGGCGCACTACCAGGGCTTCGACGCGAAGATCGTGGCGATCAACATCACCCGGAAGCCCAACTACCTGTTCGCCACCAAGCCGGGCAGCGACATCCGTACGGTCGCCGGTTTCAAGGGCAAGCGGCTCGCCTTCTCCCAGGGCCAGGCGCAGGGCGTGGTCCTGCTGCGGGCGCTGAAGAAGGCCGGGCTGGCGTACGACGACGTGGAGCTGGTGCCGCTGACCAGCAACCAGTTCCTCACCGCCCTGCAGTCCGGGCAGGTGGACATCGCCCCGCTCGCCAACACCCAGGCTCCCGCGTATCTCGCGCAGTACAAGTCGGCACGCACCATCACCACGGACGTGGTGGACCTGCTCAACCTGCTGTGGGCGCCGGTCTCGGTGCTGAACGACAAGGCGAAGGCCGCCGCGATCGCCGCGTACGTCCCGTACTGGGCGAAGAGCCAGGTGTGGACCTACGAGCACCCCGACGAGTGGAACGAGCAGTTCTACGTCGGGACGCAGAACCTGACGCTCGCGCAGGCGAAGGCCGTCACCGCGTTGGCCAACAAGCCGCTGTTCCCGCCCCGCTGGGACGAGGCCATCGCATGGGAGCAGGAGACCGCCGATCTGCTCGCGGAGGGCGGCTTCGTGAAGAAGTTCGACGTCTCCGAGCTCTTCGACCACCGCTTCGAGTCCCTCGCGGCCAAGGCCGTGCCCGCGGAGTACCGGAGGTGACCGCCGTGACCACGACCACGCACACGAGCGCGAAGGCTCCCGCGGTGCTCGCCCCGGTGGAGGGGACGCACCAGGTGCGCAGGCGCCGGCGGCTGGCTCCCGGCAAGCGGCTGCCCGCCACCCGGCTCGTCGGACCGGCCGCCCTCCTCGCGCTGTGGAGCACCGCCTCCGCCGCCGGTCTGCTCGACCCGGGGGCGATCCCGGCCCCGTGGACGGTGCTGGAGACGGGCAGCCGGCTGTGGAGCGCGGGCACGCTGCCGGACGACATCCTGACCTCGCTGCAGCGCGCGGCCACCGGTTTCTCGATCGGTCTGGCCGTGGGGATCCTCCTCGCACTGGCGTCGGGACTCACCCGGACCGGCGAGGCCCTGATCGACGGGACGGTCAACCTCAACCGGGCGATCCCCACCCTCGGTCTGATCCCGCTGTTCATCCTGTGGCTGGGCATCGGGGAGACCTTCAAGATCGCCATCATCGCGATCGTCGTCTACATACCGATCTACCTGAACACGCACGCCGCGCTGTCGGGCATCGACAGCCGCTTCGTCGAACTCGCCGAGGTCCAGGGACTGTCGAGGTACCGGTTCATCCGGCAGGTCGTCGTCCCCGGTGCCCTGCCCGGTTTCTTCGTCGGGCTGCGGCTCGGCGTCACCGGCTCCTGGCTGGGCCTGGTGGTGCTGGAGCAGATCAACGCCACCAGCGGACTCGGCTACATGATGTTCCAGGCGCAGAACTACGGCCAGACGGACGTCATCCTCGTCGGCCTGGTCGTCTACGGCATCTTCGGCCTCATCTCCGACAGCGCGGTCCGTCTCGTCGAACGGAGGGTGCTGTCATGGCGCCGCACACTGAGCAGCTGACCCGGCCCGCCGTCCAACTGCGCGGCCTGACCCGGTCGTTCGACGGGCGCACGGTCCTCGACGGCATCGACCTCGACCTGCCCGCCGGGCAGCTGACGGCCCTGCTCGGGCACAGCGGCTCCGGCAAGAGCACGCTGCTGCGGGCGATCGCCGGGCTCGACCACGGCGTCACCGGCTCCGGGCAGCTCACCGCGCCCGAGCGGGTGTCGGTGGTCTTCCAGGACTCCCGGCTGCTGCCCTGGCGGCGGGTCCTCGACAACGTGCTGCTCGGCGCGGAGGGCAAGGACGCCGGGCGCAAGGGCCGTGAGGCGCTGGAAGAGGTGGGCCTGAAGGGCCGCGAGCGGGCCTGGCCGGGCCAGCTGTCCGGCGGGGAGGCCCAGCGCGCCGCCCTGGCCCGGTCGCTCGTACGGGAGCCCGAACTGCTGCTGGCCGACGAGCCGTTCGGGGCGCTGGACGCGCTCACCCGGATCCGGATGCACGGTCTGCTCCGGGAGCTGTGGGAACGCCACCGGCCCTCGGTGCTGCTGGTCACCCATGACGTGGACGAGGCGATCGTGCTCGCCGACCGGGTGCTCGTCCTGGAGAAGGGCCGGATCGGCCTCGACCTCACCATCGACCGCGCGCACCCGCGGTCGTACCGCGACCCCTTGCTCGGCGAATACCGGGAGCGGCTGCTGGCCGCTCTCGGTGTCACGGAGGACCACCGATGACCCGCAGACAGCTCCACCTCAACGCGTTCCTGATGAACACCGGTCACCACGAGGCGTCGTGGCGGTTGCCGGAGAGCGACCCGTACGCGCATGTGGACCTGGCCCACTACGTACGGCTCGCCCGCATCGCCGAGCGCGGCACCTTCGACTCGCTGTTCCTCGCCGACGGCCCGCAGCTGTGGAACAGCGTGCAGCAGCGGCCCGCCGGGGCGCTGGAGCCGATCACGCTGCTGACCGCCCTGGCGACGGCGACCGAGCACATCGGCCTGATCGCCACGGCCTCCACGTCGTACAACTCGCCGTACAACCTGGCCCGGAAGTTCGCCACACTGGACCATCTCAGCGGCGGCCGGGCGGGCTGGAACATCGTGACGACCGCCGGTGCGGAGGCCGCCCGCAACTTCGGTCTGGACGCCGAGCCCGCGCACGCCGAGCGGTACGCGCGGGCCGCCGAATTCCTCGACGTGGCGCTGAAGCTGTGGGACAGCTGGGAGGACGACACGATCGTCGCCGACAAGGCGGCGGGCGTGTGGGGCGACGACGCCAAGATCCACCCGCCCCGGCACCAGGGCCGGTACTTCAGCGTCGAGGGCGCGCTCAACGTGCCGCGCACGCCCCAGGGTTACCCCCTGCTCGTGCAGGCCGGCTCCTCCGAGGACGGCAAACGCTTCGCCGCGCGGTACGCGGAGGCCGTCTTCACCGCCCAGCAGACCGTCGAGGACGCGCGGGCCTTCTACGCCGACCTCAAGTCCCGGACCGTCGCGGCGGGCCGGGACGCCGAGCACATCAAGGTGCTGCCGGGCATCGTCCCGGTGATCGGCTCCACGGAGGCCGAGGCGCTGGCGAACGAGCGGCTCCTGGAGGACCACATCGTGCACACGCACGGCGTGGACCGTCTGGAGCGGCTGCTGCAGCTCGACCCCGGCACCCTGGAGCTGGACGGCCCGCTGCCCTCCGACCTGCCGCCGGAGAGCGCCATCGAGGGCGCGAAGAGCCGCTACACGCTCGTCGTGGAGCTGGCCCGGCGCGACCGGCTCACCGTGCGGCAGCTGATCGGGCGGCTCGGCGGCGGACGTGGGCACCTCACCTTCGCCGGGACGCCCGAGCAGGTCGCGGACACCATCGAGCTGTGGTTCGAGTCGGGCGCCGCGGACGGCTTCAACATCATGCCCGCGGTGCTGCCGTCCGGCCTGGAGGCCTTCGTCGACCACGTCGTCCCGATCCTGCGTGCCCGCGGGCTGCTCCGCACCGGGTACGGCAGCGCCCGCCGCACCCTGCGGGAGCGCTACGGCCTCCCGCGCCCCGCCAACCAGCACGTCATCACTCCCGCCCTCGTCTGATCCCCCTCTCGATCCCTCTCTCGATCCCCCTCTCGATCCCTCTCTCGATCCCCCTCTCGATCCCTCTCTCGATCCTCCTCTCGATCCCATCCCCTCTTCCGGAAGGAACCCGTCATGGCCATCGAGATCCACAAGGTCACCGCGAACATCGGCGCCCGCATCGAGGGCGTCGACATCACCAAGCCCCTCGACCAGGAGACCTCCACCGCCCTGCGGGACGCGCTCAACGCCCACAAGGCCCTGGTCTTCGACGCGGAGGGACTCGACGACGCGGGCCAGCAGGCCTTCGCCCGCAACTTCGGCGACATCACCACCGCCCACCCGACGGTGTCGGCCGTGGACGGCGCCCCGAACGTGCTGCCCGTCGACAGCGAGCGAGGCCGGGCCGCCAACCACTGGCACACCGACGTCACCTTCGTCCTCAACCCGCCTCAGGCCAGCACCCTGCGCAGCATCACGATCCCGCCGTACGGCGGCGAGACGCTGATCTCCAGCTCGGCCGCCGCCTACCGGAACCTGCCGGAGCCGCTTCGCAACCTCGCCGACACGCTGTGGGCCGAGCACACCAACGACTACGACTACGCCGTCGCGGAGGAGGACCTCGACGAGGAGCAGGCCTCCCGGCGCGCCCAGTTCACCTCGATCAAGTACCGCACGGTCCACCCGGTGGTCCGCGTCCATCCGCTGACGGGCGAGCGCGGGCTGTTCATCGGCGGTTTCGCCCAGCGGATCGTGGGCCTGTCGGGGGGCGAGTCGCGCAAGCTCCTCGACCTGCTCCAGGCCTACGTCACCCGGCCGGAGAACGTCCTGCGCCACCGCTGGTCGCCGAACCAGCTGGTCCTGTTCGACAACCGCATCACCCAGCACTACGCGATCGACAACTACGACGGCCTGCCGCGCCGCCTGCACCGGGTCACGGTCGCGGGGGACATCCCCGTCGGGATCGAGGGTAAGGAGAGCTACGTCATCGAGGGCGACGCCTCGCACTACACACCGCTCGCCGCCTAGCCACACAGAGCGACGCGGCCGTCCACATGCTGGGATGCCTCTTCGTCCGGCGGGGAGGCATCCGAGACTGGCGGCGTTTTTGCCCTCGCACGCCTCTCACGCATAGGACGAGTCGCGCCCATGCCCAGCAGCACCACCACGGGGACGCCGCCCAGCGCGGACGACGTCGCCCTCTCTCATGGCCTGAAGCAGCGCCACCTGTCGATGATCGCCCTCGGTGGTGTCATCGGCGCCGGTCTGTTCGTCGGCTCCGGTGCCGGCATCGCCGCCGCCGGTCCGTCGATCGTGGTCGCCTACGCCCTTTCCGGTGTCCTCGTGATGCTCGTGATGCGGATGCTCGGCGAAATGTCGGCCGCGTATCCGTCGTCGGGGTCGTTCTCGGCGCACGCGGAGCGGGCGATCGGGCCCTGGGCGGGCTTCACCGCCGGCTGGTCCTTCTGGGTGCTGCTCTGCACGGCCGTCGGCCTGGAGGGCATCGGCGCCGCGAAGATCGTCACCGGCTGGCTGCCGGGCACGCCCGAGTGGGCGTGGGTCGCGCTGTTCATGGTCGTCTTCTGCGGTACGAACCTCGCGGCCGTGAAGAACTTCGGCGAGTTCGAGTTCTGGTTCGCGGCACTGAAGGTCGGGGCCATCACCCTGTTCCTGGTACTCGGCGTCCTGGCGATCGTGGGCGTCCTGCCCGGCACGGACTCGCCGGGTGCGAGCCACCTCACCGACTTCCTGCCGAACGGCGGTGAGGGCCTGGTCATCGGCCTGCTCGCGTCGGTCTTCGCCTACGGCGGCCTGGAGACGGTCACCATCGCGGCCGCCGAGTCGGAGAACCCCGTCAAGGGCGTCGCGAGCGCGGTCCGCACGGCGATGTGGCGCATCGCGCTGTTCTACGTCGGCTCGATGGCCGTCATCGTCACGCTCGTCCCCTGGGACTCCGAGGCGGTCGTCGAGAAGGGCCCGTACGTCGCCGCCCTCGACGAGCTCGGCATCCCGGGCGCGGGACAGCTGATGAACGTGGTCGTCCTGGTCGCCCTGCTGTCCGCCATGAACGCCAACATCTACGGCGCCTCCCGCATCGCCTACTCGCTGGTGAAGCGCGGCCAGGGCCCGAAGGGGCTGGGCCGGGTCTCGGGCGGGGTGCCGCGGATCGCCGTGCTGGCGTCCTCCGTCTTCGGGTTCCTGTGCGTGCTGCTGAGCTACTGGCGGCCGAACGACGTGTTCGCCTGGCTGCTGAACATGATCGGCGCGGTGATCCTGGCCGTCTGGATCTTCATCGCCGTCTCGCAGCTGCGCCTGCGCCGCCGCCTGGAGCGCGAGGCCCCCGAGAAGCTGGCGGTGCGCATGTGGGTGTTCCCGTGGCTGACCTGGGTCGCCCTGGCCGGCATGGCCGCGGTCTTCGTGCTGATGGCCCGGGAACCGGACACACGGGTGCAGCTGTACTCGACGGGCGGGATGATCCTGGTCCTGGCCGCGGTCGGGTACGCGTGGCAGAAGGCCCGCGCCAAGCAGTAGGAAGCCCATCGCCGAAGGCCCCCGCGACACACGCGGGGGCCTTTCGCGTGCCCGGACCACCCGACGGCACTCTTCTGCTGCTAACGTGCAGTTGCAAGCAAGTTGCAATAAGAGCTCCGGAGGGGATCCCGCCCATGCCCGTCTACACGCTGCCTGAACTGCCCTACGACTACTCCGCGCTCGCCCCCGTGATCAGCCCCGAGATCATCGAGCTGCATCACGACAAGCACCACGCCGCCTATGTGAAGGGCGCCAACGACACGCTGGAGCAACTTGCCGAGGCGCGGGACAAGGAGACGTGGGGGGCGGTCAACGGGCTGGAGAAGAACCTGGCCTTCCACCTGTCCGGGCACATCCTGCACAGCATCTACTGGCAGAACATGACCGGCCCGAAGGACGGCGGCGGTGAACCGCTGGCCGCCGACGGTGTCGGGGAGCTCGCCGACGCCATCGTCGAGTCGTTCGGGTCGTTCGCCGGCTTCAAGGCCCAGCTGACCAAGGCCTCCGCGACCACGCAGGGTTCGGGCTGGGGTGTGCTCGCCCACGAGCCGCTGAGCGGGCGGCTGATCGTGGAGCAGGTCTACGACCACCAGGGCAACGTCGGCCAGGGCGCCACCCCCATCCTCGTCTTCGACGCCTGGGAGCACGCCTTCTACCTGCAGTACAAGAACCAGAAGGTCGACTTCATCGAGGCCATGTGGCAGGTCGTCAACTGGCAGGACGTGGCCCGGCGTCACGAGGCCGCCAAGTCCCGGGCGGACGTGCTGCTGCTGGCTCCCTGAGCCCGTGATGCGTCCTGCCTCGTGATCGTCTTCTCACCTTTCACGCACGGCAGGCGGAACAAAGGAAACCCCCGCGAGGACATGACTCGCGGGGGTTTCCCAGTGCCCATGGTGCTAGGGGGTTTCGCTCTCGCACGGCACGTTGAGTGAGAGGAGCGCGGCGGAACCGTCGGGGTTCATGCGCAGTTCGCTGATCGCCGCGTTCCGCAACCGTGGGAGCACTCTGCGGTACTCGCTCACCGGGATCGACAGCAGGGTGCACAGCACCAGCCGCAGCAGGGTGTTGTGGGCGACGACCAGGACACGTTCGCCGGGGTGGGCGGCGGCGATGTGGCGCAGGGCCCGCACGCCACGGGCGGCCGCGGCCAGCGGGTCCTCGGCGCCCGGGAAGGAGTGCTCCACCGGGTCGGCCCGGTAGGCCGCGGCCCACTCGGGGTCCTCGGCCTCGAACTCGGCGAGCGTACGGCCTTCGAGGACCCCGAAGTCGCATTCCCGCAGGTGGGGTTCGCTCTGGGCGGTGAGGCCGAGGGCTCGGCAGGCGGGCTCGGCGGTGGCGGCGGCCCGGGACAGCGGGGACGTCCAGATCGCGTCGACGGGGTGGGCGGCGGCCCAGCGGCCGAGGGCGTCGGCCTGGGTGCGGCCGGTGTCGGTGAGGTCGATGTCGCTGATGCCGGCGTAGCGGTTCTCGGCGTGCCAGACGGTCTGCCCGTGGCGGACCAGCAGGAGGGTCGTACTCATGAGGCGGAAGTATCCCGGTTCAGCCGGCCGTGCGCGTGCGCGGCGACCGGGGCGGGCAGCCAGCCGCGGTCCCGCAGGGCGTCGACGAGACGCGCGTACGGCTCGGCGAAGGCCGCGGTGCGCCCGGGGCGGGGCGCGACGAGGGTCCGGACGCGGACCATGCGTTCGGTGACGTCGGCGAGTGCGCCGGCCCCCGACGCCCCGTACGCGGCCAGCGCCGCCATGCCCAGGGCCGGTTCGGTCTGCTCGGGGACGCGGGCCGGGCGGCCCAGGATGTCGGCGCGCAGCTGGTTCCAGTACGCGCTGCGGGCGCCGCCGCCGGTGAAGGTGAGCGGGCCGTCCTGGGGGGCGCCGAGGTGGTGCAGGTAGTCCAGGCACAGGCGCTCGGTGAAGCCGACGCCCTGGAGCAGCGCGGCCCACAGGTCGGCGTCCTCCGCGGGAGCGCCCAGGACGAACGGGGTCGCCCCGGGTACCCGGAACGGGAACCGCTCCCCCGGCGAGACGAGCGGGTAGGCGATCACGCTGGACGGCTCGAACGCCATGGCCGGTGCGTCCATCTCGGCCGGGTCGGCCTCCGGGAAGTGCGCGGCGAGCGCCCCGGCCCCGACGCTCGACGCCCCGCCGGGCAGCCAGGTGCCGTCGGGGGCACGGTGGTTGTAGACCACGCCGGTGGGGTCGCGGACCGGGTCGCGGGCGGCGCCCTTCAGCACGAGCGTGGTGCCGAGGACGGAGTTCCAGGAGCCGGGCCGCAGCGCGCCGGACGCGATCTGGGCCGCGCAGCCGTCGGTCATCCCCGCGAAGACCGGGGTGCCGGCGGGGATGCCGGTGGCGTCGGCGGCGCCCGGGCCGACCTCGCCGAGGCGTGTCCCCGGGCGGACGACGTCCGGGAACAGCTGGTCGGGTACGCCCAGTTCGGCCAGTGCGGCCTCCGGCCAGCGGTCGCGCTCCAGGTCGTATCCGGTCTTCAGGGCATGGCTGGAGTCGGCCGGGGGCGGCTCGCCCGTGAGCCGCGAGACGACCAGGTCGGGCTGGTGCATCAGGCGCAGCGAGGTTCCGCCGTACTCGTCCAGCAGCCACAGGGCCTTCGGCAGCGCCCAGGTGTCCTGGACGGCGAGTCCCGCCTGTCGGGCGCGCGCGGCCTCGGCCTTCGCCCGCCCGTCGTCGTACATCAGCGCGGGGCTCACCGGGCGGCCGGAGCCGTCGGTCAGCAGGACCGTGCCGGACGTGCCGCACACCGCGAGTCCGCCGATCGGCAGGCCCGGGGGCGCGGAGCGCAGGGCCGCCCGGGACGCGTCGCACAGCGCCGCCCACCAGAGCAGCGGGTCCTGCTCGTGCCGCACGCCGTCCCGGCGCCCCGTCAGTGGGGCCGAGCCGCTGCCGAGGACCGTGCCGTCGGCGGTGACCAGGAGCACGCGGACGCTCTGCGTGCCCAGATCCACGCCCAGCCAGCCCGCGCCCGCACCGTGGCCGTCGCCGTCGCCGTCGCCCGCACCGTCGTTCACCATCCGGAACCTCCCACGCCGTCGCAGCCGGATCTGTGAACTTCTCACTGTGCCCCGATATTTTCCCGTGCGCGAGGGATTGACGCCCAACTTCAGCCGTTCCACCCTCTGTTAACGAGTCGACTCGACGTGTTAACCAGGCTCCACGCGGAGGTACGGATGGACACGCACGTGCACGACCGCCGGCGCTTCCTCGCCCTCGCCGCCGGGGCGGCGGCGGCCCCGTTGCTCACGGCCTGCGGCGCGGGCTTCGGCGGGAACGACGACAAGAGCGACGGGTCCGCGGCGGACGACGTCACCGGTTCCTTCGACTGGAAGCGGGAGAAGGGCACCACCGTCAAGGCGCTGCTCAACAAGCACCCGTACACCGACGCCCTCATAGCCGACCTGAAGTCGTTCACCGCGCAGACGGGCATCGAGGTCGAGTACGACGTCTTCCCCGAGGACAACTACTTCGACAAGCTCACCGTGGACCTGTCCAGCGGGCGTGCCTCCTACGACGTCTTCATGCTCGGCGCGTACATGGTGTGGCAGTACGGGCCGCCGGGCTGGCTGGAGGACCTCGGGCCCTGGATGCGCAACCCCTCCGCGACGGGCTCCGAGTGGGACCAGGCGGACTTCTTCCCGAACCTCCTCCAGGCCGACCAGTGGTCGCTGAAGGCGGGCGCGCCGCTCGGCAAGGGCGGGCAGTACGCCCTGCCGTGGGGCTGGGAGACGAACGTCGTCGCCTACAACACCGAGGTGTTCGGCAAACTCGGCCTGAAACCCGCCGAGTCCTTCGACGAGCTGGCCGAACTCGCCGGCACCATCAAGCGGAAGGCGCCGGGCGCGGGCTACGACGGGATGTACGGGATCGCCGTACGCGGGTCCAGGAGCTGGGCCACCATCCACCCGGGCTTCATGACGATGTACGCCCGCAACGGGCTGAAGGACTTCACGGTCGACGGCGGGAAGCTCACCCCCGCCATGAACAGCCCCGAGGCCGTCGCCTTCACCGAGGACTGGGCACGGATGGTCAAGCGGGGCGGGCCGCCGTCCTGGACGTCGTACAGCTGGTACCAGTGCTCCAGCGACCTCGGCGCGAAGAAGGCCGGGATGCTGTTCGACGCCGACACGGCCGCCTACTTCCAGGCGGTGAAGGGCGCGAGTCCCGCCTCCGGGAAGATCGCCTTCCACCCGGGGCCGAAGGGTCCGGACGGCTCGCTCGCCACGAACATGTGGATCTGGTCGCTCGGGATGAACGCCAAGAGCAAGAAGAAGAGCGCCAGTTGGCTGTTCCTCCAGTGGGCGACCGGCAAGGAGCACCTGCGCAAGGGCGCGATCACACACAACCACATCGACCCGGTGCGCAAGTCGGTCGCGAACGACGCCGCGTACAAGGACAAGATGCGGCACCTGCCGGGTTTCCTGGAGACCTTCGAGACGGTCGTCGACCGGACGAGGATCCAGTTCACCCCGCAGGCGCAGTTCTTCGACGCGACGACCAGCTGGGCGGCGGCCCTCCAGGAGATCTACGGCGGCAAGGGCGCGAAGCCGGTCCTGGACGGGCTGGCGGACGACCTCGCCGGCAAGGTGGGCTAGCCGATGGGGTGGCGGCTCAGCCTGCGCCCGTACCTCCTGATCGTGCCCGCCCTGCTGCTGACCTGCGGGATCCTCTACCCGTTCGGACTCGGCCTGTACTACACGCTGTTCGACTTCTCGGCGAGCAAACCGCAGCCGGACATGGTGCGGTTCGAGAACTACACGACGGTGTTCACGCAGGAGGCCTTCTGGAACTCGGCGTGGGTGACGGTGCTGTACGCGGTCGGGGCGGCCCTCGCCGAGACCGTGCTCGGTGTGGCCGTCGCCCTGCTGCTGCACCGGTCGACGGTCATCGGCCGGATCCTGGAGAAGATCCTGATCCTGCCGCTGATGATCGCGCCGGTGATCGCGGCGATCATCTGGAAGCTGATGCTCCAGCCGTCGGTCGGGGTGGTCAACCATCTGCTCAAGCCCTTCGGGCTGGGCGGGGTGCAGTGGACCGACACCCCGACGGGCGCCCTGCTGTCGTCGATCGCCGTGGACGTCTGGGTCTACACCCCGTTCGTGGCGATCCTCGCCCTCGCCGGTCTGCGGTCGCTGCCCACCTCCCCGTTCGAGGCGGCGGCCGTGGACGGCGCGGGGTGGTGGTACACCTTCCGGCGGCTGACCCTGCCGATGCTGTGGCCGTACGTCCTGGTCGCGGTGATCTTCCGGTTCATGGACTCGCTGAAGGTCTTCGACATCATCTACGCGCTCACGGAAGGCGGGCCGGGCGACTCGACCGTCGTGCTCCAGATCCGGGCGTACCTGGAAGCCATCCGCTTCCAGCGCTACTCCTTCGGGATCTCCTACACGATCGTCCTGTGGGCCGTGGTGTACCTGGCCGCGATGGTGCTGGTGAAACACCTGGGGAAGATCCAGCGGAAGGCCGCGGAGGTCACCACATGAACAAACGCGTCCTGGGGTGGCTGGGCGATGCCGCCCTGGTCCTCTACTTCGTCTTCGCGCTGTTCCCGATCGCCTGGATGGTGATCCTGTCGCTGAAGCCGGCCGACCAGCTCTTCTCCACCTACTTCTCCTTCTCCCCCACCCTCGACGGCTACCGGACGGTCCTCGGTGACAGCGAGGGCATCCCGTTCGTGCGGTTCTTCGTCAACAGCCTGGTGGTGTCGGTCGGGGCGGTCGCGCTGTCGCTGGTGGTGGGGCTGCCGGCGGCGTACGCCTCGGCGCGCTGGCGGTTCAAGGGCTCCGAGAACCTGATGTTCACGCTGCTGTCGTTCCGCTTCGCACCCGAACTGACGGTCATCATCCCGCTGTTCGTGCTGTACCAGAAGCTCGGGTTGTTCGACACGTACGTCGGCATGGTGTGGGTGCTGCAACTCGTCACGCTGCCGCTGATCGTGTGGATCATGCGGTCCTACTTCGCCGATCTGACACCGGAGCTGGAGCAGGCGGCCCTGCTGGACGGCTACACCCGCAAGCAGGCGTTCTTCAAGGTGGCGCTGCCGCTGGTCAAGCCGGGCATCGCGGCCGTGTCGCTGCTGGCGTTCATCTTCGCCTGGAACAACTTCGTCTTCCCGCTGATCCTCACCTCCAACGAGGCCCAGACGGTGACCGTGGGCGCCCTGTCGTTCCTCGGCGGTGACCGGCCCAAGTACAACCTCACGGCCGCCGCCGCGCTGGTGTCCGTCGTACCGCCGCTGCTGCTGGCGCTGACGATCCAGCGGTATCTGGTGCGGGGCCTGTCGTTCGGGGCGGTGAAGTCATGATCCGGCTGAGCGGGATACGCAAGGCGTACGGGAGGACGCTCGCGCTCGACGGGCTCGAACTGGAAGTGCGGGAAGGCGAGTTCTTCTGTCTGCTGGGCCCGTCGGGAGCCGGGAAGACCACGACCCTGAAGACCGTCGCCGGGCTCGAACAGCCCGACTCCGGCACGGTCGTGCTCGACGGCGAGGACATGCGGGGCGTGGAGCCCTACGACCGCGGCGTGGCGATGTGCTTCGAGAGCTACGCCCTCTACCCGCACCGCTCGGCCTACGACAACCTGGCCTCGCCGCTGCGCTCGCCCCGGCACCGGCTGCCCGCGGCCGAGGCCCGGCAGCGGATCGGCGTCATCGCCGAACTGCTGGGCATCTCCGGGCTGCTGGACCGCTCCGTCGGACAGCTGTCCAACGGCCAGCGGCAACGCGTCGCCCTCGGCCGGGTCCTGGTCCGCCCGGCCCGGGCCTTCCTGCTCGACGAGCCGCTCTCCCACCTGGACGCCAAGCTCCGCCAGCAGATGCGGGCCGAGCTGAAGGCGATCGGGGCCGTGCAGCACACCACCACCCTCTACGTCACCCACGACTCCGTCGAGGCACTCGCGCTCGGCGACCGGATCGGGGTCGTCCGGGAGGGCCGGATCGTGCAGACGGGCACCCGGGAGCAGATCTGGTACGAGCCGTACGACACGGAGGTCGCCCGGGCCTTCGGCCGGCCCCGGATCAATCTGCTGCCGGGCGTGGTGACGGAGAGCGGCGTACGCGCGGACGGCGGGGTCGAGCTGCCGGTCCGCGCACGGGCCGCCCCCGGCACCGACGTCCTGGTCGGTCTGCGCCCCCGGGACATCGCGCTGCACGGCGAGGGCCACGAGGTGACGGGGAGCGTGTACGTCACCGAGGTCCTCGGCCGGTCCGTGGAGGTCACCGTCCGGCTCGGGACCGGGGAGCAGCGGGTGTCGCTGGTGGCGCCCCGGGCGGACGCGGCGCGCCTTCGGACCGACGATCCGGTGCGGCTCGTGGTCCGGCCTGAGAACCTGCTGCTGTTCGAGGCCGACCGGCCGGAGCGACCGGGACGACGGATAGAGACCGAGTCATGAGCAGCAACAGCAGTGGTGGACAGCAGGGGCCCGCGGCACGCCAGGCCGCCATGGCCGAGCAGGTGCTCGCCGACGGCTCGGCGACGGCGGCGGAGCTCGCCGAGCGGTTCGGCGTGAGCCTGATGACCATCCACCGGGACCTCGACGAACTCGAACGGCAGGGCATCGTACGGAAGTTCCGGGGCGGGGTGACCGCGCAGCCCTCAGGGGTCTTCGAGTCGAACGTGCAGTACCGGCTGAAGACCATGCGGGCCGAGAAGGCCGCCGTCGCCGAGCACGCGCTGCGCATGGTGGAGCCCGGCATGGCGATCCTGCTGGACGACTCCACGTCCACGCTGGAGATAGCCAGGCGGCTGCGCACGGCCGAGGTCACGCCGCTGACGGTCGTGACCAACTTCCTGGAGGCCATCAACCTCCTGTCCGGCCAGCGGGGCATCCATCTGATGGCGCTCGGCGGCGACTACGACCCGCTGCACTCCTCGTTCCTCGGGGTGTCGTGCGTGGAGGCCGTCGAGCAGCTGCGGGTGGACGTGTGCTTCGCGTCGACGTCGGCCGTGCACGGCGGGTACGCCTACCACCAGGAGCAGCACATCGTGTCCGTGAAGCGGGCGATGCTCGACGCCGCGGCACGCAACGTCCTGCTGATCGACCACACCAAGCTCGGCCGGGTCGCCCTGCACCGGGTCGTCCCGCTGTCCCGCTTCGACACGGTCCTCGTGGACGACGGGGCGACACCGGAGGCACTGCGGGATCTGGACGAGCACAAGGTCCGTTACGAGGTTTGCGGCATGAAGGGCGGCCATGACGGGGCTGGAGCTACGTGAGCTGCGGAAGACCTACCGGTCGCGTGGGCGGCCTTCCGTGGAGGCCGTGCGCGGGATCGACCTGAATCTGCGGTCCGGGGAGCTGCTCGGGCTGCTCGGGCCGTCCGGCTGCGGCAAGTCGACCACGTTACGGATGATCGCCGGTCTGGAGTCCGTCACCGGCGGGGACATCCTCGTCGGCGGTGCGTCGGTCGTGGAACGGCCCGCGCAGGAGCGGAACATCGGGGTGGCGTTCGAGAACTACGCGCTGTATCCGCCGCTGTCGGTCGCGGAGAACCTGGCGTTCGGCCTGAAGGCCCGGCGCAGGTCCGCCCGGGGTTCCCGGGGGGACGTCGAGCGCAGGGTGAAGGAGATCGCCGAGCGGGTCGGTCTGACCGGCCTCCTCGGTGCCCGCCCGGCCGGCCTGTCCAGCGGCCAGAAGCAGCGCGTCTGCCTGGCCCGGGCCCTGATCCGCGAACCCGACGTGCTGCTCCTCGACGAGCCGCTCTCCCACCTGGACGCGGCCCAGCGCGACACCACCCGCCGCGAACTCAAGCGCATCCAGAAGGACCTGGGCCACACCACCATCCTGGTCACCCACGACCAGGAGGAGGCCCTCTCCCTCGCCGACCGGATCGCCGTGATGAAGGACGGCGTCATCCAGCAGCTCGGCACCCCCTACGAGATCTACGACAGCCCGGCCAACGTGTTCGTCGCGGACTTCGTCGGCGAACCGGCGATCACCCTGCTGCCCGGCATCGCCGGCGGCGACGGGCACGCCCGCCTCTCCGGCTCCGTGCGTGTCGCGCTGCCCGTGCCGGTGGACCGGGGGCGGGAGGTGGTGGTCGGGGTGCGCCCCGAGGACGTCCGGCTCACCGCCGAGGGCGGACTGCCCGCCCGGGTCGTCGCCCACGAGCCGCTCCTGGAGTCGGGCCTGGCGACCGTCGCCCTGGACGGGGTGGAACGGCATCTGGTCGTCCTCACCGACCCCGAGGTTCGGCTCGCCCACGACGAGCGGGTCCGGGTCGCCGCCGACCCCGGGCACACCCATGTCTTCGACGCCGAGACAGGAGCCTCTCTGCGATGACCGACCGGAAGAGCGTGCGTGTCGTGGCCGCCGGTGACCACTTCGTCCTGCCGTCGCTGATCACGCGGGCGGTGGAACACGAGGTGGAGCGGGCCGAGGTGACGGAGCTGCGGCTCGGCTGGCCTCTGGAGCCGTTCGGGCCGGTCGCCGAGGTGCAGGAGGCCAGTGACGCCGAGGACGCGATGATCGAGGCGCTGGCCGGGGCGGAGGTCCTGGTCACGCAGATGGGCCCGGTCACCGGGAAGGTCCTGGCCGCCT
Source organism: Streptomyces sp. NPDC056373 (assembly GCF_042262425.1). Lineage (NCBI taxonomy): Bacteria > Bacillati > Actinomycetota > Actinomycetes > Kitasatosporales > Streptomycetaceae > Streptomyces > Streptomyces sp. NPDC056373. The sequence goes on along the minus strand of NZ_JBHJPX010000003.1, from coordinate 494,868 downwards.
GCCCGGATCTGAGGCTGGTCGTGGTCTGCCGGGGCGGGCCGGTCAACGTCAACCTGGACGCGGCGAAGAACCATGACGTGCGGGTCTGCTTCGCTCCGGGCCGCAACGCCGCCGCCACCGCCGAGTTCACCGTCGGCATGATGCTGGCGGCCCTGCGCCGCATCCCCCACGCCCACGAACCGCTCGCCCGGCGGGGCAGCTGGGAGGGGGCGACGTACTACACGTACGAGCAGAGCGGACTGGAACTGGAGGACCTGCCCGTCGGGCTGGTCGGGTACGGGGCCGTCGGCAGCCGGGTCGCGCGGGTGCTGTGCGCGTTCGGGGCGCGGGTGATGGTCCACGACCCGTATGTGCACGGCGAGATCCACGGCCTGCGGGTGACCTCGCTCGACGACCTGCTGCGCCGCTCGCAGGTGATCACCCTGCACGCCCGGCTCACGCCCGAGACGCGGGGGCTGATCGGCGCCCGGGAGCTGGGGCTGCTGCCGCCCGGCGCGGTGGTCGTGAACGTGGCCCGGGGCCCGCTGCTGGACGAGGGCGCGCTGTGTGACGCGCTGGAGAGCGGACGGCTGTCGGCGGCGGCTCTGGACACCTATGAGCGGGAGCCGCTGCCGGCTCGGTCCCGGCTGCTGGGACTGGCCGAACGCGTGGTCCTCACCCCCCACCTTGGCGGGGCGTCGCGGGCGGTCGCGGAGAAGGCCGCCCGGATCGCCGCCGAAGAGGTGGGCCGCTGGGTGCGCGGGGAGCCGCTCGCGCACTGTCTGACCTGAGGACCCCGGAGGAGAGCCGCATGTACGTCGGTATCGATGTGGGCACGTCCATGGTCAAGGCGGCGGCCTTTGACGCCGCGGGCCGCCAACTGGCCGTGGAATCCCGGCCGGTGGGCCTGGACCTGCACGGCGGGGTCGTCGAGCAGGACATGGAGGAGGTGTACGGGGCGGTCGTCGCGGTGCTTGGGGCGCTGACCTCCGCCGTGGACGAGCCCGTGGAGCTGGCCGGGCTCACCGGGCAGGGCGACGGGGTGTGGCTGGTCGACGGCGAGGGCCGGCCGGTGCGCCCCGCCGCCTCCTGGATGGACGGGCGGGCGCACGAACTGGTCGACGGCTGGCTGGCGGACGGCACGTTCGAGTCGGTGTTCCGGCGCACGGGCAGCGCGATGTTCCCCGGCTGCCCGGGGCCGCTGCTGGCCTGGCTGGACCGTCACGAACCGAAGGCGCTGGACGCCGCGAAGGCCGCCCTGTACTGCAAGGACATGGTGTTCCAGCGGCTGACGGGAGTCGCGGCGACGACGGATGTGTCGGACGCGTCGATGCCGTTCCTGGACCCGCGGACCCGGACCTACGACGACCGGGTCGTCGAGTTGCTGGGGCTCGCGCACCGCCGGGGTCTGCTCGCCCCGGTCAGCGACCCGGTGGCGACCGCGAAGACGCGGGGCGAGGGCCTGCCGTCGGGGACGCGCATCGCGAACGGGCCGTACGATCTGCCGGCCTGCGCGCTGGGCGCCGGGGTGACGGCCCCGGGGGACGGTCTGCTGATCGTCGGCACCTGTCTGGCCAGTCTGGTCGCCACCACCGAGCTCGACCTGACCGGTGAGCCGGCCGGTCTGTACATCTCCACCGACCGGCCCGGGCACTGGCTGCGCGCCATGCCCGCCATGGTCGGCACGGCGGCGCTGGACTGGGTGCTGTCGACGACCGGAGTGCGGCACGAGGAGGTGGACGGTCTGCTGGCGGGGACCCCGCCCGGGGCGCACGGGGTGCGGGTGCTGCCGTATTTCGCGCCCTCCGGTGAACGCGCCCCCTTCGTGGAACCGCGGCTGCGCGCCGAACTCACGGGCGTGTGCCTGGAGTCGACCCGGGGTGACCTGGTCCGGGCCACCTGCGAGGGCATCGGGTACGCGGCCCGGCACTGCCTGGAGGCGGCGGGCCTGACCGGGAACCTGGCGGTCTGCGGCGGCGGCACCCGCAGCTCCGCCTGGATGCGGCTGCTGGCCGATGTGCTCGGGCGGCCGCTGCGGGTCGTCGAGGGCGAGGTGGGCGCGCGGGGCGCGGTCCTGGCGGCGGCCGAGCGGTACGGGGTGCCGCTCGACGCCGGGGTGTGGACGAAGCCGACGGCGGTGGTCGAGCCGGACCCGGAGCGGGCCGCGTTCTATGCGAGCGGTTACGACGAGCACCTGGACCGGCTGGCCGGGGCGCGGGCCCGGGCACGTCGGTGAACCTGCCATCGAAGAAGGGGACTTGCATGCACCTCGGACGGAGATGCCTCCTGCTGGCGGCGGCCGCCGGAACCGCCACGGCCGCGACGGCCGGCGCGGCGGCGGCCGTGCCCCGCAAGGGCGGCGGCCCGGTCGTCATCGGGCATCGCGGCGCGGCCGGCTGGCGCCCGGAACACACGGCGCCCTCGTACACGTACGCCGTGCAGACGGGCGCCGACTGGATCGAACCGGACCTGGTGCCCACGAAGGACCACGTGCTGGTGGTGCGACACGAGAACGAGATCTCCCAGACGACCGACGTGGCCCGCCGCCCGGAGTTCGAGGGCCGCCGTACGACGAAGACGGTCGACGGGCGGGCCGTCACCGGCTGGTTCACGGAGGACTTCACGCTGGCCGAGCTGAAGACGCTGCGGGCCGTGGAGCGGCTGCCCGCGGTCCGCAACCGCAACACCGTCTTCGACGGGCGCGCGGAGGTCATGACCTTCCAGGAGGTCGTGGACCTGGCTCGGCGGCTGTCACGGGAGCACGGCCGGACCGTCGCGGTGTTCCCGGAGACCAAGCACCCGACGTACTTCCGGTCCATCGGCCTGCCGCTGGAACCGAAGCTGACGGCGGCGATCCGGCACAACCGGCTCGGCCGGCGCGAGTGTGTCGTGCAGTCCTTCGAGCCGACGAGCCTGCGGCGCATGACGGGCCTGGGTGTGCCGCTGTGGCAGGCGCTGGGGACCACGGGCGGTCCGTACGACCTGCCCTCGACGACCTACCGGGACATGATGACGCCGCAGGGCCTGGCGGAGATCGCCGGGTACGCGGACTGGATCGGGCCGGACAAGGCGTCGCTCGTCGGCACCTCTCTCGTCGCGGACGCGCACGCGGCGGGGCTGCGGATCGGGCCGTACACCTTCCGCGCCGAGAACCAGTTCCTGCCCGCGCAATTCCGACATGGGAGCGGACCGAACGATTTCGGGGACGCTTTCGCCGAATACGCGCTGTACTACCGCATGGGGGTCGATGCGGTCGTGACCGACTTCCCGGACCTGGCGGTGATCGCGAGGAGGAGCTGATGTTCTTCAAGGACAAGCACTGCCCGACCTGCAAGGGCAGCGGCACGCAGGTGTTCACGCCGCTCAAGCCCGAGGAGCGCAAGGCCCTCGGGACGAACCGCACGGACCTGTGGCGCTGCACCGCCGCGGGCTGCCGGTGGTATCAGCCCTGGGACCATCAGGCCGGCGGGGGCCGGCTCCCGGAGGAGTTCCAGAACCCGGGAGCCGACGTCTCGCGGTGAGGCCTACAGGTTGGAGAAGTCCGGGCCCTTGGTGCGGGTGCGCTTGATCTCGTAGAAGCCGGGGACCGAGGCCACGGCGAGGGTGCCGTCCCACAGGCGGCCGGCCTCCTCGCCCTGCGGGGCCGGGGTGACGACCGGGCCGAAGAAGGCGATCTGCTCGCCGTCGGGTCCGGGCACGGCGATCACGGGGGTGCCGACGTCCTGCCCGACCTTGTCGATGCCCTCCTGGTGGGAGGCGCGCAGCTCCGCCTCGTACGGGGTGGAGTCCCAGTGCTCCAGGAGGGACTCGGGCAGGCCCACGTCCTTCAGTGCGGCGGCGACCGTCTCCTTGCCCGGGCCCTCGGCCTGGTTGTGGATGCGGGTGCCGAGCGCGGTGTAGAAGTCGCCGAGGACCTCGGGGCCGTGCTCCTGCTGCGCCGCTATGACGACCCGGACGGGCCCCCACGCCTTGGTCTCCAGCAGCTCGCGGTACTCCTCGGGCAGCTCGTCCAGCCTGTTCTCGTTCAGGACGGCGAGGCTCATGAGATGCCAGCGGACCTCGATGTCCCTGACCTTCTCCACCTCCAGCACCCAGCGGGAGGTCATCCAGGCCCAGGGGCACAGCGGGTCGAACCAGAAGTCGACGGGGGTCTTGTCCGACATGTCTCTCCTCGAAAGGCAACCGTTTTCTCCGGCAACGCCGGTATGCGCTCGCCTCATTCCCGGCTGCCCGGTGTCAGGTGCACGTGGCAGGATCGGTCCTGTTCAGCCGTACCCCACGACATCCGAGGAGTGCCGCCCGTGCCCGGTGAGAATCTGTCCCGCGACGAGGCCCGGGAGCGGGCCGCCCTGCTCAGCGTCGACGGGTACGAGGTGTCCCTCGACCTGCGGTCCGCGGTCGGGGAGGACCCGGGGGACGGGCCCCGCACCTTCCGCTCCGTGACGACGCTCCGCTTCCGCTGCGACGAGCCCGGGGCGAGCTCCTTCGCGGACCTGATCGCGCCGAGTGTGACGGCCGTGTCGCTCAACGGCCGTGATCTGGACCCCGGGGAGGTCTTCGACGGCTCCCGGATCACGCTGGAGGACCTGGCCGCGGACAACGAGCTGGTGGTCGACGCCCAGTGCGCCTACTCCCGCACCGGCGAAGGCCTGCACCGCTTCGTCGACCCCGAGGACGGCGAGGTGTACCTGTACACGCAGTACGAGCCGGCCGACTCGCGCCGCGTCTTCGCGAACTTCGAGCAGCCCGACCTGAAGGCCCCCTACCGCTTCGAGGTGCGGGCGCCCGAGGGCTGGACGGTGTGGAGCAACGGGGCCGGTGAGCAGGCCGACGGCGTGTGGCGGTTCGCCGAGACCGAGCCGATCTCGACGTACATCACCTGTGTGGTGGCGGGGCCGTACCACTACGTGACGGACTCCTACGCGCGCACCTTCGCCGACGGCACGACGCTGGAGATCCCGCTCGGCGCCCTGTGCCGCAAGGGCCTCGCGCCCTACTTCGACGCCGACGACGTGTTCCTGGTCACCAAGCAGGGCCTGGACTTCTTCCACGACCACTTCGACTTCCCGTACCCGTTCGGGAAGTACGACCAGGCGTTCGTGCCCGAGTACAACCTGGGCGCGATGGAGAATCCGGGGCTGGTGACGTTCCGGGAGGAGTTCATCTTCCGCGGGAAGGTGACGCAGGCCTCCTACGAGGGCCGGGCCAACGTCCTCCTGCACGAGATGGCGCACATGTGGTTCGGCGACCTGGTCACCATGGAGTGGTGGGACGACCTGTGGCTGAAGGAGTCCTTCGCGGACTTCATGGGCGCGTTCTCCCTGGTCGGCGCGACCCGTTTCGCCAACGGCTGGATCACCTTCGCCAACCGCCGCAAGTCATGGGCCTACCGCGCCGACCAGCTGCCCTCCACGCACCCGGTCACGGCGGACATCCGCGACCTCCAGGACGCCAAGCTGAACTTCGACGGCATCACGTACGCCAAGGGCGCGTCGGTGCTGAAGCAGCTCGTGGCGTACGTCGGCGAGGAGGCGTTCCTGGAGGGCGCCCGGCGCTACTTCAAGCGGCACGCGTACGGCAACACGCGCCTCGGCGACCTGCTGGCGGTGCTGGAGGAGACCGGCGGCCGGGACATGAGCGCCTGGTCGCGGTCCTGGCTGCAGACGGCCGGGGTGAACTCGCTCACCCCGCAGGTGCTGCTGGGCTCGGACGGCCGCGTCGAGGAGCTGGCGGTGGTCCAGGAGGCGGCCGAGTCGCACCCGGAGCTGCGACCGCACCGGGTGGCCGTGGGCCTGTACCGGGTGACGGACGGCGGCACACTGGAGCGCTGCGCGCGCGTGGAGACCGACGTCGACGGCGCACGGACGGTCGTCGCGGACCTGGCCGGAGCCGAGGCCCCCGACCTGGTCCTGGTCAACGACGACGACCTGACCTACTGCAAGATCCGCTTCGACGCGACCTCGCTGGCGACCCTGCGCGAGCACCTGGGCTCGATCACCGACCCGCTGGCACGTGCGCTGTGCTGGTCGGCGCTGTGGAACATGACGCGTGACGCGCTGCTCCCGGCGCGGGACTTCGTGGACCTGGTGCTGCGGTTCGGCGGGCGCGAGTCCGAGATCGGCGTCGTGCAGATGCTGCACGCGTGGGCGGAGTCGGCGGTCACGCACTACACGGCGCCCGCCCGGCGGGAGACGGCCGCCGCGCTGCTCGCCGAGGGCGCCCGGCGCGAGCTGTACGCGGCCGGGCCGGGCAGCGAGCACCAGCTCGCCTGGGCGCGCTTCTTCGCCCGGACGGCCACCACGGGGGCCGACTTCGAGCTGCTGCGGGACCTGCTCGCGGGCACGGCGACGGTCGAGGGCCTCGACCTGGACCAGGAGCTGCGCTGGGTGTTCCTGGAGCCGCTGGCCGCGCACGGGGTGGTGGACGAGAAGGCGCTGGCCGAGGAGCTGACCCGGGACGACACGGCCTCCGGCAAGCGCCACCAGGTGCGCTGCCTGGCCGCCCGTCCGTCCGAGGCGGTCAAGGCGCAGGCGTGGGCGCAGGTCGTGGAGTCGGACGCGCTGTCCAACGCCATGGTCGAGGCGACCATCTCGGGCTTCTCCCAGGGCTCGCAGCGGGAGCTGATCGCGCCGTACGCCGGGAAGTACTTCGCGGCGATCGAGCGGGTGTGGGCCGAGCGGTCGATCCAGATCGGCATGCACGTGGTGCAGGGCCTGTTCCCGTCGCTCCAGCAGTCCGAGGAGACGCTCGACGCCACGGACGCCTGGCTGGACTCCCACAAGGAGGCAGCCCCGGCGCTGCGCCGGCTGGTGCTGGAGTCCCGTGACGATCTGGCACGGGCGTTGCGTGGACAGGCGTGCGACGAGGCCTCTGACCAGTAGCTTTGGCCTGAGATCCGGGTGTTCCGCCTTCGTTACGAGACGAATGCCCAGCGAGCCGTAACCCCTGGTCCGCACCCGAACGGACCAGGGGCTTTCGGCATCCGAACATCCGTCCTTTAGTGCCGGGTTGTCCGTATTTGTCGACGGACCTGTAACAGCGGTTCAAGGAGGGGCGGAACGCGGGAAATTGCGGGTCATGACCCACAACGCCCCGCTCTCCCCCCGCCCCCTGCACGACCTGTCGGGCGGTGGCCGCCCGCGCGTGCTGACGACGGCCCAGCTCCGCGCGCACGGTGTCTCCGCGGCCGAGACGAACGAGCAGTGCCGTGCGGGCGGACCCTGGCAGCAGCTCCTGCCGGGCGTCGTCCTGCTCCACCCGGGTCCGCCGACCAGCGAGGAGCGGCTGCACGCGGTGCTCATGTACGCGGCGCGGGAGCGCGGCTCCGGGGTGCCGGCCCAGCCCGGCGCGAGCCGGCCGCACGCCGCCGCCTACCCCGAGGTGATGATCACCGGCCTGGCCGCGCTGACGTTGCACGGCTTCTCCTCCACTCCCCCGCTGCCCTCCCTGGACGCGATCGACGTCCTGGTGCCGCGGATGCGGCGGTTGCGTTCCACGGGCTGCGCGCGCATCGTCCGTACGCCGGCCCTGCCCGACCCGGAACAGGTCACGGGGGTGCCGGTGGCACCGGTGGCCCGCGCGCTGGCCGACGCGGTGGCCGAGCTCGCCGACGCCGTCGCCGTGCGCCGGCTGCTCACGGAGGCGGTCCGCGGCGCCCACTGCGACCCGACGGCGGTGGTCCGCGAGCTGAACCAGGCCCGGCTGCTGAGCCGCCCGCACGTCGTGGACGCGGTGGAGTCCCTGCTCGCCGAGGGCCGGGCCCGCGCGGAGGACCGCCTGTACCGCATGATCGCCGAGTACGGCCTGCCCGACCCGGTCTGGAACGTCGATCTGCGCCTGCCCGGCGGCCCCTACCTCGGCGGACTCGACGCGTACTGGCCCGACCAGGCGGTGGCGGTGGAACTCGACACCCGGGCGCCCCGGCAGGACGACGACGCCCTGTGGTCCGAGTACGCCCGCAAGCGCGAGCACTTGGAGCGACTGGGCATCACGGTCGTCCACATCACGCCGAGGAAGCTCCGCGACTCCCCGGAGCAGCAGGCGACGGTGATCCGCACGGCCCTGATGGCCTCGGCCGACCGCGAGCCGGCCGCGTATGTCGTGGTGCTGCCCCGGTAAGGAGGGGCCGGGGCAGCACCCCCGGGGGGAGCGCAGGTGGCCGGGAAAGGTCGTCCCGGCCACCTGCGCCTGTGGCCGTGCCTGCTCCGGTGCCAGTGCCGGTGCCCGTGCCCGTGCCTGTGCCCGTGCCCGTGCCCGTGCCTGTGCCTGTGTCAGGCCGCCTGCTTGCTCGCCAGTTTCTTCGCCGCTGTGATGCGCTCGGGGTCTTCGACGTTCTGGGTCCCGGCTCCCTTGCCGGGAGTGAGTCTCCATTCCCTGAGGGTCTCCGCGACCCGGGCGAGCTTCGCCGAACCCGGTGGGACGTCGACGAAGAAGGTCGACTCCTTGGCCGGCTCCATGTCGCCGCCCCACCTGATGACGCCCTGCAGCTCGGCGAGGATGTCCCGGATCGCCGTGACCTGGTAGGGGAAGAGGTTGCCCGTGACGCCGAGCGGATAGCTCTCCGGGTACAGCGCCAGCGCCGTGCCCGACAGATGGTTGGATTCGAAGTCCGCCTCCACGTGCAGGGCGTCGCTGTACCCGATGATCTGCCCGCGGCCCGCTTCGAGCTCGGCGACGTCGTAGTGGAAGCGTTGTGCCACATAGGACAGAACGGTCCCCACATCCCCCTCTCGCAGGGTGACTCGGCGATTCGTTCCCGGGATGTCGTAGGTGGCGGTGCCCGGGGAGCCGGGGAGGACATCCCAGCCGTTCGCCGATCTGGACTTCTTCCACGAGTTGCCGGCGGCTTGGGCGGTGAGAGGGGCGAGAAGGCCCTCCCCGGTGGTGAGCAGTGCCGCTCCGGCCGCGAGACCGGTGAAGCGTTTGAGCGCCGTGCGGCGCGAGAACTCGGCGTTCATGAAGCAGCTCCAGAAGATTGTCCGACACGCTTGCGCAGGAATACGGAGGTGCCGGCCGAGACGAGACCGACACCCGCCGACAGGCACACGACCACGTTGATCGACATCGAGACGTACTCCACGGTGGATCCGTCGGAGTACAGGCAGGCACTGCGAAGGGGCCAGTACTGCTGCCTGATCGCCGCCAGTTCGGCTCCGGCCTCGTTCTCGCTCTTGCACAGCTCGGGGAAGGGTCCGCCCAAGCTGACCGAGAACCAGCCGTAGCAGTACAGCGCCACCGCCAGGGAAAGAAGGATCAGGGCGATCAGCGCATACAGCTTCGGCAGAGGCAGCGGCGGATGACTCAGCAGTATGAGGATCACCACGACGCCCACCACCGCGGTGACCCCGCTCACGACGAGCAACGCGCCGATCAGGACCATGTGCACCTACCCCTTTTCCGCCTTCTGCGCGGCGAGGAACTTCGCACGGCGGGCCACCTGCTGGCCGATGAGATTCTGCAGCGTCTCGGTGAAACCCGCGTAGAACTCGCTCATGACGGAGTCGGACTCGTTCCACGGCTCCTTGCCCAGGGGGCAGTTCCGCTGAATGAGGAGGGCGCGAGTGGAAGACAGCAGGGTGTCGTCTATCTGGTCCTCCAGGAACGCCTTCGCGGTCGTTCCGATGTTGCTCGTGACACCACCGAACCGGTACAGCTTGAAGTCGCTGAAGCGTGTCAGATGACCTGTCCCGATGAGGATTCTCTTCAGTTCGTCGACGATGTTCGTGCCGCCGTTGTCCTTGAGGCGCTGGGCGACCAGAAATCCGTCGATGTCCTCGATGAGGTCGCCCAGCGCGAACGTGGACGCGACATCGGGCCGGCACAGCGTCTTGCGGCAGAAGTCCAGGGGGGACGCGTTGTCCGAGCGGCTCCACTCGCCGTAGAACGTGAGCAGGTCCCCGCCCCAGCTCGCCAGTTCGGCGCGGTTCGCCTCGCCCACGCCGGCGTTCCCCTTCAGGAAGTACCCACTGGCACTCGCGACCAGGTGGTCCGGGTTGACGACGACACCCATCGACGGGTCCGCGTACGCGTAGTCCCTCGACCGGCCGATCCCCCGGCCGGAGGCGTAGGTGATGAACGCGTCGTCGACCTCACCGAACAGCGCTCTCCACCGGGAGTCGGTGTACTTGTCCCAGCGCATGAACTGCAACGAGAGTTCGTTCGGATCGCCCTTGCCGTAGGAGACGGCGGCGTCGTACACCGACTGGACGTAGGCGATGAACCTTTCGACCGGCGAGGCGCCCGTGTCGCCGACCGACTTCTGCCCGAAGTCGGACCCGGGGCGGTGGGCCACCCGGTCCAGTCCGAAGCTGTCCGAACCGCTGGTGAAGTCGTATTCCTTGATCTGGTTGAACGTCCAGTTCTGCGGCAGCGGGAAGCCGAGGTTGCCGGAGAAGCCGTAGGACATGCCGGAGACGTACGCGTACGGCACATAAGCGCCCCCGGAGACGCTGGCGCACACGTTCCGTGAGCCGTAGACGCCGCATATGTACTTGCTGCCGTTGCTCTTGAGTGCGTCGTTCACGCCGGAGAAGTAGTCGATGATCCGGTCCATGTCCGCCGCGGTGGCGTCGTAGTCGACCGCGAAGTAGATGACCGTGCTCCGGTTGAAGCCGTACCCCTCGGCCCGGGCGTGCGCCAGGCTGCCGTGACGGTAGCCGTTGCTGTACTTGAAGTCCGCGAGACTGCCGGCGTCGTACTGCCAGATGGGTATGACGCTCAGCCCGGCGGAGAAGATCGCGTCCAGCTCACCCGGCTGGATCTCCTTGTTCAGGGTGCTTCCGGCCGGCTCGTCCAGGTAGCGGCCCACTGCGCGATATCCGGCGTCGTAGAGGGCCGCTGCCCGCTGGGCGGTGATGGTGAACCGGGTGTCACAGGCGTTGACCGGGCGATCGGGGTTCCCGTAGGAGACGAGCAGCTGTGCCCAGGTGTCGAAGTCGGCCTTGCCGGTCTGACTGATCGCGGAGAAGCTCTGGAACTTCCTGACCCAGTCGGCGAGGTCCGCGTCGAAGATGTTCCCGAAGGTGGCGATGTCACCGCTCGTGTTGGAGGGGCCGTTCGCCACGCACGCGCCGGCGAAGAGCTGCACCCACGTGCCGGTGTCGCCCTCCGAGAGGGTGTGGGCCTTCAGCCCGGCGACGGTGGCGGGGCCGAAGACACCGGTGGCCTGGTCCTCGGGGATGCCCGACTCGTACTGGATGCCCTTCATCAGCGCCTGCTGGGCGTCCCGGGAGAAGAAGCCGTCGCACGGTCCGATGAAGAAGGTGGACTTCTCGAAGTAGCGGCCGTTGAGCCACTGCTGCAAGAAGCGGATCTGCTCCAGCCCGCCGGAGAGGAATATGTAGGAGTCCATGGTCAGCAGGGCCTTGAACACCTTGGGGCGCACGGTGCCGTCGATGTAGAAGGGCGAAAGACCCATGTGCTGCATCATCGTGTTGATGCCGGTCTGGGTCGCCTGGGACATCTGCCCGTCGATGGCGCCCGCGCTGTAGCCCTTGCAGTACATCCCGCACTGGATGATCTTGACGATGTTCCCGTTGGACTCGCCGATCTTGATGGAGCCCTTGGCCTGCAGCTTCGACAACGTCGTCGGGCCGAACGCGTCGGACAGCGCCGTGATGCCGAGTTCGTGTTGCAGCGCGCGAGTCAGGGAATACATGGTGTTCCAGCCGGTCTTGCCGTCTTCCGTGACAAGGTTGTAGCCGGAAACGTTCTTGCAGGTGGCGTTGACCCATTTCTGGGCCTGGAGCACCATTGCGTCGGCCATTGCGGCAAGCTGCCCTTCGTCTGCTGTTACCGGTCGGTGATGCGGGTGAAGTCGTCGACGAAAATCCCCGGCGCCTGCGGAACGTTCGGACCGTCGCTCACCGCGTGGACGCTGCCATCTGCCTGCGCGCCGCCACGAACTCCGTGTCGTGCTGCTGCTTGATGGCGGTCAACTGGCTCCGGCTGTCGGCGATCTGCCGGTTCTGGATCGCCGACTCCACCCCGAACCAGATCTTCACCAGGTCGGTCTGCTCCTTGCAGTCGATGTCGTCGACCGCCAGAGCGATGGACTCCTTCGTCGGCTCGCCGTCCGCCGTGACGCCCTGGTCCATCGCCTTGTACGGATCGGCGAGTCCCGCGTGCCCCTTGCCGGCCATGCAGGAAGACCACGCGGCGGTGGCCTTGACGACCTTGTCGTCCTTCATCGACTGCGTGAGGCTGTCTCCGGCGAGCTGCGCGACGAGGGTCGGGTCGGCTTCCTTCACACCGAGCCGGTCCTCGGACCAGCCGACGCAGCCGCCCTGCTTCAGCGCCTTCCCGTTGTACTCCGCCCGGGCGGGCTTCACTCCCCGGGCGGGGGCGGCGATCGGCTGACCCGCCTCGGCCGCCGCGGGAGCCTCGGGCTTGGTGTGGCCGGTCAGGACCTCGACCTCGACACCGGGCAGATCCGGCATGGCCTGCTCGGTGTGCTCCCGCAGCGCCGGGGGGAGCTCGTAGCCGTACTTCTCGGCCTGGGCCCGGTCGGAGATGCCGTAACGGCGTTCGATGTTGGCATCGTTGTCGCTGGGCGGCGGGTTGGCGCCTGCCCTCGGCAGCGTCAGATCGAACCCGTAGTCCTTCATGCAGGACTGCTCGAGATCACTGGCGGCCTGCTCGAGGGTGACCTGGTCCTCGTAGGAGGCCATGTACGCCTCCAGCGGCAGGGTCAGGTTCTTGGTGAGGCCGGTGGTGGGAACCTTCTCGGGCCAGTTCGCCTTGTTCACGATCGGTTTGCCGTCGGCCGCGTTCTCCGTGGTGTCCGAGGCGGCGCCGGAAGAGCAGGCACTGACCAGGAGAGCCGAGGCGGTCAGGGCGACCGCGAGGGCTGTCCGCTTGATGCGCTTCACGCGGGATCCTTCTTATGCGAAGTGGGAGGAAGCGTTGTTGTTCTTCAGGGCGGAGATCAGGTTCGTGATGTTGCAGTCCCCGAACGGGCTGTTCTTCGCGAAGTACTGAGAGGTGCCGCCGTAGCCGGAGTTGAAGTACACGCGGTAGTTGTCGTCCGGGGCGCAGTTCTGCACGGACGCCGCGTTGTTCTTCATGTACTGGCCGTTGCCGTTGCCGCCGTTGCCGAAGACGTACCGGTAGGTCGTCAGGGACGATCCCTGGTACTGGCTCGTGCCCCAGTGGTCGGACACGTCGCCGTAGAACGTCGTGTACGCGGACTTGATGACGCCGTTCTGGACGGCGATGTCCTTCGAGTTGTAGAAGAGCCACAGATCACCGTTGGAGCAGGTGATCCATGGCACGTCACAGTTGTCCGTGACGGCGAACTCGGCCGCGTTCGCCGGCTGGGCGGTCGCCATCACGGCCGCCACGGCCGCGAAGGACAGGGCGCAGGCGGCCGACTTCGTCCTGAAGCGGGCACTCCTCATCACAGCTCCATCGATAGGTCACTGATGTGAAGAGGAGCTTGATACTTCAAACTGTGTCATGGCCATGGGCTTTGCCTGATCTAGACCGGATGTACACCACGGCGTCAGGTCAGGCCGGGCTCACCAACTCGACGGCATACGAACGGCGTTGCCCGGACAGGGCGATCACCGCCCACTCGCTTCGCTCCCACACCGGCACCGGCACCACGGCGTACGGGGCGGGGACCGTCACCGTCCCCGCCCCGTACGCCGCTCAGCTCCTCAGCGGCCGCAGAACTCCGCCTCGATGATCGCGTCGGTGCTTCCCGACCAGTCGCCGTTGAAGTTGACCGCGAGGGAGTGCCGGCCGTTCCCGGTGGTCACGGCGTCCGAGTTCGAGCCGTAGATCCCCCCGTCGTGGCCCCAGACATGGACGCCGCAACTGAGCCTGCGGTCGACCAGGCCGAGACCGTAGCGGCTGGTTTCGCGGCTGGAGGGGACCGTCGTCCTCATCTTCTTCAGCTGTTCCGCCGGGAGCAGCCTGCCGCCGAGCAGGGCCGAGTAGAAGCGGGTCAGGTCGGCCGAGCTGGAGACCATCTGGCCCGAGCCGTAGGCCATGCGCGCGTTCAGCTCCGTGACGTCGTACGTCCGGCCCGTCGTCTCCCTGGACAGCTTGGAGTAACCCCGGCTGCTGGGCCCGGGGAGCGTCACCCGGGTGGTGGGGACCGATGTGGACGTCAGGTGCAGGGGGGCGATGATCCGAAGGTCGATCTCGTCGCCGTAGTCGTTGCCGGTGGCCTTCTCGATCACCCGGGCGGCCAGGAGGTAGTTGGTGTTGGAGTACGCGAACGACGCTCCGGGCTCGAAGTACGGCCGGTTCCTCATCGCGACGGCGAGCATGTCCTCGGGGGCCGCCTCGTCGAAGCGGTGCTTCATGAAGCCGTCCGGGGTCATGTAGGTCTGCTGGAAGTCCGGATCCTCCAGGTAGTCGAAGACGCCGCTGGTGTGGTTCAGGAGCTGCCGGATCGTGATGCGGCCGCCGTCGTGGCCGTTGCCCCGCACGGCGCCCGGCAGCCAGTGCTCCACGGTGTCGTCGAGCGACAGCCTCCCCTCCGCCTCCAGCTGGAGGACGACCGTGGCGACGAACGTCTTGGTGATGCTGGCGATGCGGTAGTGGTCCCGGGCCGAACGCGGCGCGCCCGTCCTCAGATCGCCCACACCGGCCGTGGCCGCCCAGGTGCCGTGGCCCCGCCGGACGGTCACCGTCACGCCCGGGACCCCGTCGGCGACCGCCGCCCGGACGGCCCGCTCGGTCCGGTCATGGCCGCCGGGTGCGGCAGGCGGGCCCGCCGCCACCGCCGGAGCCGTGAGGGCCACCGACAGTGCCACCGCCGTCGCCGCCGTCAGGGCCGTCGTGAACGCGCGTCTGTTCATGTCCCCGTTTCCCCCTGTCACGTCATGTCGAGTCGTGCCGGGAGAGGGGACTCGGGCGGCCGCGGCGGTGGTTGACCGGCGCCGGGCGGTTGAGCGGCTTTCAGACCTTCTTGAGCACCAGCTCGGTGTTGCGGTCCGCCGGGTCGCCGCCGAGGGTCGTGCTCGCGCCGGGGGCGTTGAGGGACAGCTCGCGGTAGAGCGCCGCGAGGCCGGTCTGGGAGAGGTCGGAGAAGTCCGTGCGGTGCGGGGCCGAGGACTCCACGAGCGTCGTGAACAGGGAGATCGTGCCGTCCTTGTTGTCGGCCAGCTCGACGATCCGGGCGAGCTGCGGGAAGTCGACGTGGGAGGCCGTGGAGATCTCCCAGAAGGAGCCGCCGCTCGCCAGGGCGTGCGGGGTGATGACGTTCTTGTGGATGTGCCCGTTCACCCAGGCGAGCACCCTGGGGTGGCCGCCGAGCAGGGTGAGGACCTCCTGGCCGTTGTGGCGGCGCTCGTTCGGCCTCGCCGGGTCGTTGCGGAGGTTGGTCATCGTCTTGCTGGTGTGATGGCTGAAGATCACCGCGTAGGAGTCCTTGTTGTCCCGCAGTGTCTTGTCGAGCCACTTCAGCTGGGCCGTGCCGATGGACCCCTCGTAGTGGCCGCCGGAGTCGGTGGTGTCCAGGCTGATGCCGATCACGTCGTCGGAGATGCGGAAGGCGTAGTACTGGGTGCCCGCGTCCAGGTTGGCGGAGGAGTAGCCGTGTCCGGCGGGGCCGAGGCCGCGGTGGGCCGGGTCCAGGTGCGCCTCGACGTACTCGGCCGGGGTGAAGGGGGCGCGCCTGTCGTCGGGGGTGACCGGCCGCATGGAGCGGGCGTGGGACTTCAGGAAGTCGTGGTAGCGGACGCCCTTGGGGTCGGTGGCCTGCTTGATCTGCGCCTGCAGCTGCCGCGCCTCGGCCGCGGACACGTTCATCAGCTTCTTGCCGCCGACGGCGAGTTCGGTGAGGTAGGGGTCGCTCTGCGAGCCGTAGCAGCCCATCGGCAGGGAGTCGTGGTTGCCGACGGTCGAGTACCAGGGCAGGTTGAGGCCCGGGCTGCGCACCTCACGGATCGCGGCCTTCAGGAAGCCGTCGAGGTGGGGGAAGCCGGCCTGCTTGTCGCTGTCGCGGACGGCGGCGTCCGGCTGCCAGTACTGCTTGAGGCCGCTGTTCTGGACGCCTTCGTAGCGGCGCGGGTCTCCGGTGTTGGGCGTGATGCGCCCGCCGCTCATGATCTTCAGGAACCAGTCCAGCTCGGACTTGGCGTTGTTGTCCGTGTTGTCGCCGGTGGTCATGGCGAAGTGCAGCGGGCCTCCGGTGACGGGGGCGCCGCGCAGCGCGTTGATCCGCTCGACGAGCGCGATCGCGCCCTGCACGGTCAGCGCCTCGTGCGGCCGCCAGGCGTGGATGTCGGCGGAGCGCAGGTACTCCAGGCGCAGGGGGTGCTGGGCATCGATGATGTGCAGGTCGGTGAGCTGCACGAAGGCGGCGAGCGCGGTACGGCGCCCGGCGCGGCCGGGCTTGGGCGCGGCCAGGTCGGAGCGGACGACCCGCTGCCAGCCGGGCCCGTCGCCCAGACGCCGGTAGCCGGAGCCGCCGCGCGGGGCGGCGACGGACGCCACGGTGGTGCCCTTGGTGTAGGGGGCCAGGGGCGCGGCCGGCGCCTGACGTGAGGACGCGGCCACGGCCGCGGTGCTCTCCTGGGCCGTGGCGGCCTGGCTTTCGCTGGGCCTCAGCGCGTAGCCGACACCCCCGGCCAGGGCGACCGCGCCGGTGGCGGCGAGGACGGAACGACGGTGGATGTTCTGGCCGTAGCCGGCGACTGAGCGTGTGCGCGACATGCGCTTCTCTCCCCGAGTGCGAACGCGTCGGCAGTGGTCGCGGGGCCTTCACGACGTGAACACCCCGCTCGTACTGGATCGTTGGCAGCGGGAATGACCTGTGCGTAAACGAGGCGGCAACGCGCAGCGCCGATCACCGTACGTCGATCTTGGACTGCCCTGCGCGTCGCCGCCTGCTCCGGACACGGCCCGGAGCCGGTCACGCGGCGTTCATCTTCCGGGGTACTGCACCTACTCCAGGGCGTCCGTCAGCCGTCCGGTGGCCGGGCGTTCGCGCCACATCCGCAGCGCGATGTCGACCATCGAGATCCGCACCAGCCCGGGGACCGCGTCCAGGTCGTGCCAGGCGGCGAGGTCGGTGGAGCCGTTCACCTCGTTGCGCAGTTCGCCGCCGATGATCCGGCCCTCGTAGACGAGCCGGACGCCGTGATGGTCGACGGGGGGCCCGAAGCCTTCGCGGAAGACGCGGTGCGAGGAGTTCACGCCGAGCAGCCCGGTCACCTCGATGCGGTACCCGGTCTCCTCCTCCACCTCCCGCCGGACGGTGTCGTAGGGATCCTCGCCGTGCTCCATGCCGCCGCCCGGCACGACCCATTCGAGCGTGCCGTCCCAGGCGGGCGAGCGGGCGAGGAGGATCTGTCCGTCCCGGACGCATATGGCGTAGGCCGCCACCCTCAACTTCTGTCTCACTTGGGGACGTTAACCGATTTCTTCCCCACCTTCGGGACTGATGCTCACAAATCGCATCGCGGGTTTTCCCCATACATCCATTTCGTTTGGGTCAACCCTCCCCAAAGGACTTCACCTTGCGTAAAGCTGTGCGATCGTCCGGGCCTGCCGTTCGGACCCTGTGCGACCAGGGCCGATCGGCCCCGGTCGTTTCCCGCTCGTTCCTTTACCTACAAGGGATGCCGATGACCCCTCCCACCCCGCGCGATCAGATATCGGGCCCGAGACGTGTGGCCCGCATCGCCGTGGCCGCCGGTCTCGTGGCCGCGCTCTCCGCGGCCGGGCCGATCCCGCTGGCCTTCTCCGCCGACGGGCCGGGCGCGGACGCCACCGCCGACCCGGGCGTCAAGTCCGCGCACGCCAAGCTCGGCTCGGACGACGCGGATCTGCTCGCGGAGGCCAAGGCCGACGGTGACAAGACCGTCACCATGATGATCGCCACCGCGCCCGGCAAGACCGAGCAGGTCGCCGGGCAGCTGGACGCGGTCAAGGGTGGCTCGGTGGGCCGGGCCGACGACAAGCTGGGCTACGTACGGGCCACCGTCCCGACGGCCAAGGCGGACTCGGCGATCGCCGCCGCCGCGAAGCTGTCCTCCGTGCACGGCATCGACCTGCGCGAGGAGATCCCGCTGGACGACCCGACGCCGAGCGCGGACACGGCCAAGGGTGCGAAGGCCGCGAAGGGCACGTACCCGGCACCGGGGAAGAACACCCCGGCCGAGAACCCGTACAACCCGTCGTTCGAGACGGGTGCGGTCGACTTCGTCGAGGACCACCCGAAGGCCGACGGCCGCGGTGTCACCATCGGCGTCCTGGACTCCGGCGTGGACCTCGGCCACCCCGCGCTGCAGAAGACGACGACCGGTGAGCGGAAGATCGTCGACTGGGTGACGGCCACCGACCCGATCATCGACAACGACAACACCTGGCGCCCGATGGTCACGGCCGTGTCCGGCCCGGCCTTCACCTACCAGGGCCAGTCGTTCAAGGCGCCGGCGGGCTCCTACGCCGTCAGCCTCTTCAAGGAGTCGTACACCGCCGGCGGCGACGCCAAGGGCGACGCCAACCGCGACGGCGACACCACCGACGCCTGGGGCGTGCTGTACGACGCCAAGACCGGCACGGTCCGGGTCGACCTGAACAACAACAACGACTTCTCCGACGACGCCCCGATGAAGCCGTACAAGGACGGCCAACAGGTCGGGTACTTCGGCACCGACGACCCGAAGACCGACGTCGCCGAGCGGCAGCCGTTCGTCGTGGAGATCCGCAAGGACGTGCCCATGGACCCGCTGGGCGGCTCCTGGGTCGGCAAGAAGTCCGACTTCGTGAACATCGGCGTCATCGAGTCCGAGCACGGCACGCACGTCGCCGGCATCACCGCCGCCAACGGCCTGTTCGGCGGGAAGATGAACGGCGCCGCTCCGGGCGCCAAGCTGGTCTCCTCGCGCGCCTGCACCTGGTCCGGCGGCTGCACCAACGTGGCGCTCACCGAGGGCATGATCGACCTCGTCACCAAGCGGGGCGTCGACATCGTCAACATGTCCATCGGCGGCCTGCCGGCGCTGAACGACGGCAACAACGCGCGCGCCGAGCTGTACACGCGTCTCATCGACACCTACGGCGTCCAGCTGGTGATCTCCGCGGGCAACTCCGGCCCCGGCGCCAACACCATCGGCGACCCGGCCCTGGCCGACAAGGTCATCTCGGTCGGCGCGTCCGTCTCCAAGGAGACCTGGGCCGCCAACTACGGCTCGGTCGTGGAGAAGAAGTACGCGATGATGCCGTTCTCCTCGCGCGGCCCGCGTGAGGACGGCGGCTTCACGCCGACCCTGGTCGCCCCGGGTGCGGCGATCAACACCACGCAGACCTGGCTGCCGGGATCCCCGGTCGCCGAGGCGGGCTACACCCTGCCGGCCGGTTACTCGATGCTCCAGGGCACCTCGATGGCCTCCCCGCAGGCCACGGGCGCCGCGGCGCTGCTGGTGTCGGCCGCCAAGCAGAAGAAGATCGACCTCACGCCGGCGACCCTGCGCACGGCCCTCACCTCCACCGCCGACCACATCAAGGGTGTGCAGGCGTACGAGGAGGGCGTGGGCCTCATGAACATCCCCGACGCCTGGGACTCGATCCGCGACGACGCGACCGCCCACACCTACGCGGTCAAGGCGCCGGTCGACACCGCGATGGACCAGTTCCTGAAGACCCCGGGCTTCGGCACGGGCCTGTACGACCGTGAGGGCGGCCTGAAGGCCGGGCAGAAGAAGACGTACGAGATCACCCTGACCCGTACGTCCGGCGCCGACAAGGCGATCCGGCACGAGCTGCACTTCGAGAACAACGCGGGCGGCACGTTCCGCATCGTCGGCTCCGACGAGGTGAAGCTGCCGCTGAACCAGCCGGTGACCGTCAAGGTCCAGGCCGCGCCGAAGTCCGCGGGCCTCAAGAGCGCGATCCTGGAGGTCGACGACCCGAAGACCGAGGGCATCGACGAGCAGGTCCTCAGCACGGTCGTGGTCTCCGCGCCGCTGAAGTACACCTTCTCCGCGTCGGACTCGGTGCAGCGCAACAGCACGCAGCACCACTTCGTCACCGTTCCCGAGGGTGCCAAGACCCTCGAGGTCGCGATGGGCGGGCTGAAGGACAAGAGCCAGACCCGGTTCATCTCCATCCACCCGTACGGCACGCCGTCGGACCCGTCGTCGACGGTCAACTGCTACCCGAACTACGACAACCCGGCCAACACCTGCCGCCCGGACGTGCGTTCCTACGCCGACCCGCAGCCGGGCGTCTGGGAGATCGAGGTCGAGTCGCGCCGTACGTCGCCGCTGCTGGACAACCCGTACAAGCTGGACGTCGCCGTGCTCGGCGCGGCCTTCGACCCGGAGACCGTGACCGTGCCCGAGGCGAAGGCCGGCACCCCGGCCGCCGCCTCCTGGAAGGTCACCAACGGCTTCGCCGCGCTCGACGGCAAGCTGGTCGGCGGCCCGCTCGGCTCGGCCAAGGTGGCCCGCCCCTCGATCAAGCAGGGCGAGAAGCAGACCACGACGGTCGAGGTGCCCGCGGGCGCCAAGTCGCTGGACGTCGCCATCGGCGGTGTCTCGGACAACGCCGCGGACCTGGACCTCGCCGTGTACGACGCGTCGGGCACGCAGGTCGGCAGCTCCGCCGACGGCGACTCGGAGGAGTCGGTCTCCATCCCCTCCCCGGCCGCCGGGAAGTACTCGATCGAGGTCGTCGGCTACTCGGTGCCGGCCGGCACCACGGAGTACGACTACCAGGACGTGTTCTTCTCCCCCTCCCTCGGCAGCGTCACCGTCGACGGGTCGGCTCCGGTGAAGCTCGGCACGGGCGGGACCGCGACGGTCTCGGGCAGCGTCACCGCCGCGGCGGCCGCTCCCGAGGGGCGTGAGTTCTTCGGCCAGGTCCAGCTGGTCAACGCGCGCGGCACGGTCGCGGGCCTGGGCAGCGTGAAGATCGAGAAGGTTCTGCCGTAACGGCAACGCGGCATCGGTGGGGCGGGCGTCCGTAGGGGCGCCCGCCCCTCTTGCTGCTCCTCACCGGCAGGGGCGCCCGCCCTTCCTGTCGCTCCTCACCGGCAGGGGCGCCCGCCCTTCCTGTCGCTCCTCACGGGCACGGAACGGTTCGCGAGGCGGGCAGCGCGTCGGTGATCCACGCCCGGTCGCGGGCGATCTCCTTCTCCCCCGTCGCCCACATGTCCGGGTGGGCCTGGTCGCCGGAGACACCGACGAGCATGTGGTCACCGGCCCGGAGGGAGGGCTCGGAGCCGGTCTCCAAGGGGAAGGTGATCCGTGCCCGGCCCTTGTCGGGCTTGTAGTAGCGCGTCACGTCCAGGGTGATCCGGTCCTGGCCGGTACCGGGGACCGCCTCGACCTCGGCGACGGTGCCCTCGACGACCAACCGGGCGCAGGCCAGATACCCGGCGTGGCCGAGCTTGGCGCCCGCTTCGGCGTGCGGCCGCCCGGCGGAACTGTCGGCGGCGGACGACCCGCCCTGATCGCTCCCGGCGCTCAGGTCGCCACTGTGGACGACGAGCCAGCCCATGCCGATCACGAGACTGGCCCCGACGGCTGCGACGAGGCCCTTCACGGCCACGGCCAAGGGCTCGGGCCGCTCACGGCGCGCCGACAGCGGCGTCACGGAGGCGCCGCCGCCGGTCTCGGCCCCGGGCACCTCCGGGGGCTCGGCGAGGGCGTGGCCGATGAGGCCCAGCTGCTCGCGCAGCACCCCCACGTCGGCGGTCGCGGCCCGGTACCCGGCCATGAAGTCCTCGCTCGCACGAGCCTCCGGCGGTGGCGCCTCGCCGGTGATCGCCGCCATCAGCGCATCGGTCCCGTCGCGCCCGGCCTGGTCCTGTTGGGCGGTCACGTCACACCACCTCGTCCTCGTGCAGGCGGGCGCGCAGGGCCCGTACCGCGGTGTGCAGCCGGCTCTTGACCGTGCCCTCCGGGACGCCGAGCTGCTCGGCGATGGACCGGACCGGCAGGTCGGCGTAGAAGCGCAGGACGACGACCTGCCGCTGGGCGTCGGGCAGCTCGTCCAGGCCCTGGGCGACGGCGACGGACAGCACGCTGCTGTCCTCGCCGGAGGGATGCTCCGTCTGGCGCAGGGCGGCCAGCCGCTCCCCGAGCCGGTCCTGGCGGCGCTTGGCCCGGTGCCAGTCCATCGCCAGGTTGGAGGCGACGACCGCCGCCCATGCCGAGACGTCCCGCGGCGCCTCCCTGCCGCTCGCGGCCCGCTCCAGCAGCCGCAGGCGGACCTGCTGTACCCCGTCCGGCAGGTCCGCCTGCGGCACCCCGCCGAGCGCGAGCACGGCCCGCACCCGGCGCTCCTGTGCCGCGTCCAGTGGATCGGCCTCCCTCCGGCGATCGCCCTTTCTCAGCGGAACGTCGCCGGACCCGGCGTGCGCCTCCCGGGCGCGCCGGGCCCTCCCGCGCAACAGCACAAGCCACCCCCCTAGCCGTGTTCCTCCTACGACGCCGGGACGGCCCGGAACGTTCGGTGGTCTTTCCGCCGAGTTCCGGCGGCCCCCGTCGCGGTCCGCCGGGACCCGGTCACGGGCGGCCCGAGTCCCGTCCCGGTCCGCCGAGGCGTACATCACACTTCCGTGTGGCCGGGACCGGCATGGGCAGGCGAGCTTGCGGCGCACGACCCCTGCCGAACGAATTCCTCCAGCTCAGCGGGGTCGACACCGCAGGTCCGCAACCATGGAGTGGGACGAGCCGTCCCACTCCCCGGGCAGACCGGGGAAAGAAGTGGACAGGCGGGCCGTGGTCGGCCGCATGATGGAAAAGCCTCGGCCAAGCAACGAGTACGTGAAGAGACGCAGGAGAGGGAGTCACCGTGAGGGTCGGAATCGTCGGAGCCACCGGACAGGTGGGCACGGTCATGCGCAGGATCCTGGCGGAGCGGAACTTCCCGGTCACCGAGCTGCGCCTGTTCGCCTCGGCCCGTTCCGCGGGGTCGGAGCTGGACGGCGTGACGGTGGAGGACGCCTCCACCGCCGACTACACCGGCCTGGACATCGTGCTGTTCTCCGCGGGCGGTGCCACGTCCAAGGCACTGGCCGAAAAGGTCGCCTCCCAGGGTGCCGTGGTGATCGACAACTCCTCCGCGTGGCGCAAGCACCCCGAGGTGCCCCTCGTCGTCTCCGAGGTCAACCCGCACGCGATCAAGAACCGCCCCAAGGGCATCATCGCGAACCCGAACTGCACGACCATGGCCGCGATGCCGGTCCTGCGTCCGCTGCACGACGAGGCGGGCCTGGAGGCCCTGGTCGTCGCCACGTACCAGGCGGTCTCCGGCTCCGGCCTCGCGGGCGTGGCCGAGCTGCACGGCCAGACGCAGAAGGTCGTCGCCGACGCCGAGAAGCTCACCCACGACGGTGAAGCGGTCGACTTCCCCGAGCCGGGCGTCTACAAGCGCCCCATCGCCTTCAACGTGCTGCCGCTCGCGGGCAACATCGTCGACGACGGCCTGAACGAGACCGACGAGGAGCAGAAGCTCCGCAACGAGTCCCGCAAGATCCTGGAGATCCCCGAGCTGAAGGTCTCCGGCACCTGCGTGCGCGTCCCGGTCTTCTCCGGCCACTCCCTCCAGATCAACGCCCGCTTCGCCCGGCCGATCAGCCCCGAGCGCGCGACCGAGCTGCTGGCGGACGCCCCGGGCGTCGTCGTCACCGACATCCCCACCCCCCTCCAGGCCGCCGGCAAGGACCCGTCCTACGTCGGCCGCATCCGCCGCGACGAGACGGTGGACAACGGCCTGGCACTCTTCGTCTCCAACGACAACCTCCGCAAGGGCGCCGCGCTGAACGCGGTCCAGATCGCGGAGCTGGTGGCGGCGGAGCTGAAGGGCTAGCCCCTGCCCTCCTCGAACCCCCTGCGCACCTCGTTTCCCCTGCGCACCTCGTAGAGGAAACAGCCGTACTCGACGGCCCGGACGTGGACCAGTGCCACGGCCGGGTCGTCGAATGCTTCCGTGAGGGCTTGTGGGAAGGCGGCGGCGGATCCTTCGACCAGCCGTCCGCCCAGGATGTGCCCCTCGGCCGAGTAGCGGCGGAGCGTGCGGTGGCTGTCGGTGAAGGGGAGGGTGTCGATGTCCGGCCCCTCGCAGTCCTCCGCGTGGATGAAGACCGGGCCCTGTTCGTCGTAGGCGCCCGGGGCGGCGCCCGTCTCCGCCGCCCAGCGGCGCAGCGGGGCGTAGGACACCAGGGCGATGCGTTCGCCCGGTGCGCTGCGGCGCAGGCAGCAGCGGAGGGGGGCGCCGCCCTCGGTGTCGGGGAACGGCACCGTCGGGCGGCCGGCGTCGTCCGTCACGCGGAGTTCCCCCAGCGCGGGCGGGGCGATGGGGCGGGCTGTGTACGGGGTCGCCGTCGTCGTCCGTGCCGCCGTCGTCGTCACCGTGTCTGTGGCTGGCGTTGTCGTTGTCGTTGTCATGCTCTTCAGGCTCGCTCGCGTGGCGCCGCGCCACCGGCGGGATCCGGACGTCGCGTTCCCGCGCTCAGCACGACCGGCACGGCCAGCAGTGCCAGTGCGCCGCCCACGCCCAGCACCGCCGTGGGCCCCAGCGCGTCCGCCGTCCGGCCGCCGGTGAACGCCCCCAGCGCGATGGCCGTGTTGAAGATTCCCGCGAAGAGCGCCGACCCCGCTTCCCGCGCCCCGGGCGCCGCGGCCGACAGCCGGCTCTGGGCGGAGACCGAGACGCCTCCGTAGTCCAGGCCCCACAGGACCAGCAGGGCCGTGGAGGCCGCCGGTGAAGCCGCCGCCGGGATCAGCAGCAGGACCACCGTGCCGAGTCCGGCCGCGACGAGGAGCAGGGCCCTGCGGGGGTCGCGGGCCGCCAGTGCGCCGCCCGCGAACGTGCCGGCGACGCCCGCCAGGCCGTAGCCGAGGAGGAGGGTGCTCACCGTCCCCGCGCCGAGGTCCGGGACCCGGTCCAGCACGGGGCGGACGTATGTGTACGCCGCGAAGTGGCCGGTGACCAGGAGCGCCACCGCCAGCAGGCTCCGGCCGACGCCGGGCGTGCGCAGCAGCCGCGCGAACGTGCCGGGGCCGACGGGCGTGTCGGGCGAGAGCGGCGGCAGGACGAGGAACAGGGCCGCCGTCACCGCCAGGGTCACGCCCGCCAGCGCCACGAAGGTCCAGCGCCAGCCCGCGAGCGAGCCGAGGAAAGTGCCGGCCGGCACGCCCAGCACCGAGGCGACCGCTATCCCGCTGAAGATCAGCGCGGTCGCCCGGCCGGCCCGGTGCGGTGGCATCAGCCGGGTGCCCAGTCCGGCCGCGATCGCCCACACCCCGCCGATACACACCCCGACCAGGGCGCGGGCGAGCAGCAGGACGGCGATGTGCGGGGCGAGGGCGGAGAGCAGGTTGGCGGCCGTCAGCAGGAGCAGCAGGGCGCACAGCACCGTGCGCCGGTCGGCGCGGCGGGCGGCGACCGGCAGCAGCGGCGCGCTCGCCGCGGCGACCAGGCCGGGCAGGGTGACGGCGAGTCCGGCGGTTCCGGCGGAGACCCGCAGGCCGTCGGCGAGCGGGGTGAGCAGGCCCACGGGGAGCATCTCGGTGGTGACGACGGAGAACGTGGCGGCGGCGAGGACCAGGACGGCGGCCCAAGGGCGCGGTCGGACGGAGCCGGTCGCCGGTACGGCTGTGGCGGCGGAGGTGGTGGAGGGCATGCCTCCACCCTTTTGCGGCGCCCGGCCGGGAACAACGGCGAAGTCCTCACCCTTGCATGAGCGGGACTGATCGATCGGAGCGGGAGGCAAACACGGTGGCGGGGCTGGAGTTGCGCGAACTGGAGTGCTTCCTGGTGCTGGCGGAGGAACTGCACTTCGGACGGACCGGCGAGCGGCTCTACGTCTCGCAGAGCCGGGTGAGTCAGCTGCTGAGCGCGCTGGAGCGGCGGGTTGGCGGCCGGCTGGTGCGGCGGACCAGCCGCCGGGTCGCGCTGACCCCGCTCGGGGAACGGTTCGTGGAGCGGCTGCGTCCGGCGTACGGCGGGCTGCGGGACGCCGTGGAGGACGCGCGGACCGCCGCCCGGGGCGTCGAGGGCAGTCTGCGGATCGGCTTCCAGGGCGCGGCGGACACGCGGCTGACGGCGGCGGTGCGGGCCTTCCGCTCCGCGCACCCGGAGTGCGCCGCGGACCTCGTGGAGATCCCGCTCGCCGATCCGTTCGGCGGGGTGCGGGAGGGGGCGGTGGACGCGGCCGTCGTCCTGCTCCCGGTGGAGGAGCCGGATCTCGTGCTCGGTCCCGTCTTCTCGCGCCGGCCGCAGACCGTCGCGGTCGCGCAGGACCATCCCTTCGCCTCCCGTACGGCCGTGACGGCGGCGGAGGTCGCCGAGACGGCACTGGTCACGGCCGCGCCCCCGGCCCCGGCCTACTGGCGTGCCGCCCACGCACCGACCGCCGTGCCGGGCCCGGCGGTGACCACCCTGCAGGAGGGGCTGACCCAGGTCGCCGCCGGACGGGCGGGGATGCTGCTGTGCCGGCCGACGGCCGCGTACCACCGGCGCGAGGACGTGACGTTCGTGCCGGTGGAGGGCGTGCCGGAGTCGGCGCTCGGCCTGGTGTGGCACCGGGACGGGGAGTCGGCGGGGGTGCGCGCATTCGCCCGGACCCTCGCCTCCCGAGGGGTATCCCTCGAAGACCCCCGGGTCGTCGCCTGACGCCGAGCCGCCGTGGAAAGATGACGCAACCCACCCATAACGAGGAGATGACCGCGTGCCTGGCACAAACCTGACCCGCGAAGAGGCGCAGCAGCGGGCGCAGCTGCTCGCCGTTGACTCGTACGAGATCGAACTCGACCTCTCCGGCGCGCAGGAGGGCGGCACCTACCGGTCCGTGACCACGGTGCGCTTCGACGTGACGGCCGGGAACGGCGCGGAGTCGTTCATCGACCTGGTGGCGCCGGCCGTGCACGAGGTGACCCTGAACGGCGACTCCCTCGACCCCGGCGAGGTCTTCGCGGACTCCCGGATCGCCCTGCCCGGCCTGCTCCAGGGTCGCAACATCCTCCGCGTCGTGGCCGACTGCGCGTACACCAACACCGGTGAGGGACTGCACCGGTTCGTCGACCCGGTCGACGACCAGGCCTACCTCTACACCCAGTTCGAGGTGCCGGACGCCCGCCGGGTGTTCGCGAGCTTCGAGCAGCCGGACCTGAAGGCGACCTTCCAGTTCACCGTGAAGGCCCCCGAGGGCTGGACCGTCGTCTCCAACTCGCCGACCCCCGAGCCCCAGGACAACGTCTGGGTGTTCGAGCCGACGCCGCGCATCTCGACGTACATCACCGCGCTGATCGTCGGCCCGTACCACTCGGTGCACAGTGTGTACGAGAAGGACGGCCAGTCCGTCCCGCTCGGCATCTACTGCCGGCCCTCGCTCGCGGAGCACCTCGACTCGGACGCCATCTTCGAGGTGACCCGGCAGGGCTTCGAGTGGTTCCAGGAGAAGTTCGACTACGCGTACCCGTTCGAGAAGTACGACCAGCTGTTCGTGCCGGAGTTCAACGCGGGCGCGATGGAGAACGCGGGCGCGGTGACCATCCGCGACCAGTACGTGTTCCGCTCGAAGGTGACGGACGCGGCGTACGAGCTGCGCGCCGAGACCATCCTGCACGAGCTGGCCCACATGTGGTTCGGCGACCTCGTGACCATGGAGTGGTGGAACGACCTGTGGCTGAACGAGTCGTTCGCCACGTACACCTCCATCGCCTGCCAGGCGCACGCGCCGGGGTCGCGCTGGCCGCACGCGTGGACCACCTTCGCCAACTCCATGAAGACGTGGGCGTACCGGCAGGACCAGCTGCCCTCCACCCACCCGATCATGGCCGAGATCCGCGACCTGGACGACGTCCTGGTCAACTTCGACGGCATCACGTACGCCAAGGGCGCCAGCGTCCTGAAGCAGCTCGTCGCCTACGTCGGCATGGACGAGTTCTTCCGGGGCGTGCAGGCGTACTTCAAGCGTCACGCCTTCGGCAACACCCGGCTGTCGGACCTGCTGGGCGCGCTGGAGGAGACCTCCGGCCGCGACCTGAAGACCTGGTCGGAGAAGTGGCTCCAGGCGGCCGGCATCAACGTGCTGCGTCCGGAGATCGAGACGGACGCCGACGGGGTCGTCACCGCCTTCGCCATCCGCCAGGAGGCCCCGGCCCTGCCCGCCGGCGCCAAGGGCGAGCCGACGCTGCGCCCGCACCGGATCGCCGTCGGCCTGTACGACCTCGACGAGGCGAACGGCAAGCTGGTCCGCCGGGAGCGGATCGAACTGGACGTGGACGGCGAACTGACCGCCGTGCCGCGGCTGGTGGGCGAGCGCCGCCCGGCCGTGATCCTGCTCAACGACGACGACCTGTCGTACGCGAAGGTCCGCCTGGACGAGCAGTCGCTGGCCTTCGTCACGGAGCACCTCGGCGACTTCGAGTCCTCCCTGCCGCGTGCCCTGTGCTGGGCGTCGGCCTGGGACATGACGCGGGACGCCGAGCTCGCGGCCCGTGACTACCTGTCGCTGGTGCTGTCCGGCATCGGCAAGGAGTCCGACATCGGTGTCGTGCAGTCGCTGCACCGCCAGGTGAAGCTGGCGATCGACCTGTACGCCGACCCGGCCGCCCGCGAGGCGCTGCTGGCCCGCTGGACCGACGCGACGCTGGCGCATCTGCGGGCGGCGGCGCCGGGCAGCGACCACCAGCTGGCGTGGGCGCGCGCGTTCGCGGCGACGGCCCGCACGCCGGAGCAGCTGGACGTGCTGGACGCGCTGCTGGAGGGTTCGCAGACGGTCGAGGGCCTGGTCGTCGACACGGAGCTGCGGTGGGCGTTCGTGCAGCGGCTCGCGGCGGTCGGCCGGTTCGACGAGGCGGAGATCGCGGGCGAGTACGAGCGGGACCGGACGGCCGCTGGTGAGCGTCACGCGGCCACGGCCCGTGCGGCCCGCCCGACCGCGGAGGCCAAGGCCGAGGCGTGGGCGTCGGTCGTGGACTCCGACAAGCTGCCGAACGCCGTGCAGGAGGCGGTCATCGGCGGCTTCGTCCAGACCGACCAGCGCGAGGTGCTCGCCCCGTACGCGGAGCGGTACTTCGAGGTGGTCAAGGACATCTGGGGGTCGCGCTCCCACGAGATGGCCCAGCAGATCGCCGTCGGCCTCTATCCGACGGTCCAGGTGTCGCAGGAGACCCTGGACAGGACGGACGCCTGGCTGGCCTCCGCCGAGCCGAGCGCGGCCTTGCGCCGGCTCGTCTCCGAGTCCCGCGCGGGCGTGGAGCGGGCGCTGAGGGCGCAGGCGGCGGACGCGCAGGCGGAGCAGTAGGAGACCGGGGCGGTGGGAGGCGGGCGGCTTCGGCCGACCGCCTCCCCCGTCCACTCCGCCGGGCCGGGCTCGGCGCCGAGGGCACACCCTTGTCCGGCGGGCGGATCACGGTCTTCGGCGGGCTCTCGACTCCCGTGCGCGGCCCACTCGGACCGCTCAGCGGGACACCATCCCGCCCGTCGCGTTGACGAAGGTGCCGGTGACGCCGCCCGCGTGGTCGGAGGCGAGGAACACCGCGGTGGCGGCGACCTCGGCGAGGGTGGGGTTGCGGCGGGTCATGCGCATCCCGGCGAGCTGGTCGACGATGCCCCGGACGGCGCCCTCGTCGATGGCCGGGTTGACCGCGGAGAGCTTCTCGACGGTGAACGTCTCCGGCACTCCCGCCACCCACAGCCCCACCGCCCGCACCCCGCTCGGCCCCAGTTCGATCGCCAGGTTGCGCACGAGCGTGTCGATCGCCCCGTCCGCGGGGCCGGTGCCGCCCATCATCGGACTGCCGTGCGCGGAACCGCTGTTGAGGGCGAGGATCACCCCGGACCCCCGCGCGGCCATACGGCGTCCCGCGGCACGGGCGGTCAGGAAGTTGGCGCGCAGACCGTCGGTGACCGGCCGCATGAAGTCGTCGGCGGCCATGTCGACCAGCGGCGCGCCCTGTACGTCGCCGCGCGTGACCAGGTTGATGGAGATGTCGATGTCCCCGACCCGCTCGGCGTGGGCCTCCACGGCCGCCTCGTCCAGCGCGTCCACGACGGCCACCTCGGCGTCCTTGATGTCGGCGGCCACCGCCTCCAGGGTCTGCCGGGTGCGGCCGACGAGGTGGACCCTCGCGCCCTGCTCGGCGAAGGCACGGGCGACGGCCCCGCCGATGGAGCCGCCGGCGCCGTAGACGATCGCGGTCTTGTAGGTGAGCAGCATGGGGAACTCCTTGGAAGTTGTTCGTGCGGGACATCCATGCAGACGTATCACCGCGCCGAAGCTCATCGGCCGGAGTTCACAGCCGCTGGGGCAGCCCGAACGCGGGGAAGAGGTGCGGCTCGAAGGAGGTGATCTCCGCGATGCGGTCGCCGTGGCCTTCGTCGCCGAAGCGCAGGACGTCCAGGACCTGGGCGCGGTGGACGCTGGTCCCGGGCCTGCGGACGTAGTTCGCCGCCGCGAGCTGGCCGTTGGCGCGGGTGGGCAGGCTGCGCCAGTGGCCGAAGAACATGGGGGAGGCGGGATCGAGGCTGATCCGCACGAAGTCGATGATCGCGTCCCGGCCCACGAACCAGAACGGGTTCGGCGGCATGGTGAGGGTGACGTCCTCGGTGAGCAACTCGGCCATCGCGTCGAAGTCGAGGCGTCCGACGGCGGCCATGTACCGGTCCAGCACGGCCCGTTGGCCGTCCGTGGGCACGGTGGCCCGCCAGTCGGCACGCTCCCGGGGAAGGTGCTCGCGCAGGGTGGGCCGGGCCCGCTGGAGTGCGCTGTTGACGGAGGCGACGCTGGTCTCCAGGGCCTCGGCGGTCTCCGCCGCCGTCAGTCCGAGGGCGTCGCGCAGGACCAGCGCGGCCCGCTGGCGCGGGGGCAGGTGCTGGATCGCGGTGAGGAGGACGAGCTCCAGGGTCTCGCGGGAGACCGCGGCGGACTCCGGCTCCTCGCGCTCCTCGGTGAGGGGCATCTCGTCGTCGGGGTAGGGCTGCAGCCAGGTGATACGGGCGGGCGGCTCCCCGTCGCCGTGGTTCATCCCCGGCACCGGTTCGTACCGCTGCGGGCGGCGCGCGGTCCGCCGCAGCAGGTCCAGGCAGGTGTTGGTGGCGATCCGGTACAGCCAGGTCCGCGCGCTGGCCCGCCCCTGGAAACCGTCCCGCGCCCGCCAGGCCCGCAGGAAGGTCTCCTGCACGAGGTCCTCGGCCTCGTCGTACGACCCCGTCATGCGGTAGCAGTGCACCTGGATCTCGCGGCGGTACTGCTCGGCGAGGGCGGCGAAGTCGGTCTCGGCGAGTTGCGTAACGGGGGTGGGTGTTACGGAATCACCGGGTGCCGCGGCATCCTCGGTGCCCTGGGTGGTGTCGCGCGCGGTACGGGCCACCCGCCTCAACCGCGCGACGGATTCCGCCAGTTCGGCGACGGTCGAGCAGAGGGTGTCCACGGGCTGCGGTACCAGCTGCCCCGCCTGCCGCCCGATGTCGTCGATGAGCCCCTGCACGGTGAGCCCCTGGGGCTGCCGCCGTTCCCGGTAGGCCTTCTGCCGGCAGGCGGCCGAGCAGTAGACGGACCCGCGACCGGTACGGCCGGCACGCGCGGCGAGCGGCTTCCCACACAGCGCGCAGACATCTGCGGCCACACCCACCTCCGGGAGTTTCGTAACGCGGTGCCGGAGTGACGCTACAACGCCGGGGGGGGCGGGACGAGGCCCGCTTTCCGGGCGCGACGGCGGCTGCGCGGGGCCGAGGGGAGATCGACTCCCGCGCACGACGGCCGTACCCCCACCCAGTCGCCCTACCGTCGCGGCGCCGACAGTGCCAGGTCCGGCGAGCCCTTTCGGTGATCGCCCCCGGGAGAACCGAACGACCCCCGCACGGGCGGTCGTACCCCCAGCTGCCCCGCCACCGTCGCTCCGAAGGCCAGCACCATGCCTCCCAGCTGTACCGGTGTCAGTGTCTGGTCGAGCGCCGCCCAGCCGACGACCGCGGCGGTCAGGGGGGACAGAGGGCCGAGGAAGGTGACCTGGGTGGCGGTCAGACGGCCGATGCCACGGAACCAGAGCCAGTACGCGATCGCCGTGTTCGCCAGCGCGAGGTAGAGGTAGCCGCCGACCGCCCGGCCGTCGAGCGCGGGCGGGGCGCCCTCGACGAGGAGGGCGAGGGGCGCGATGAGCAGGCCGCCCGCGGTGAGCTGCCAGGCGGTGAGCGCGAGCGGGCCCACGCCGTCGGGGCGGCCCCAGCGCTTGGTCAGCACGGTGCCGGCGGACATCGAGGCGGCGGAGGCGAACGCCGCCGCCACCCCGACGGCGTCGAGTGCCCCGGCCGCCTTCAGTACGACGAGGCTGACACCGAACGCGGCGACGAGACCGGTGAGCACGCTCCGGGCGGTGGGCCGCTGCCCCAGCAGCACCGCCGACAGCCCGACGACGATCAGCGGCCCCACCGACCCGACCACCGCGGCCATCCCGCCCGGCAGCCGGTACGCCGACAGGAACAGCAGGGGAAAGAAGGCGCCGATGTTCAACGCCCCGAGCACGGCCGCCTTCCCCCACCAGACGCCCCGGGGCAGCACCCGGGCGAGAGCGAGCAGCACCAGCCCGGCGGGCAGCGCCCGCATCATGCCGGTGAACAGCGGACGGTCGGCGGGGAGGAACTCGGTGGTGACCGCGTAGGTCGTGCCCCAGGAGATCGGGGCGAGGGCGGTGAGGGCGATGAGAGCCGGGCGGGAGGCGGCCATGGGAAGACATCCTTCGAAGTAGGTCGGCAGAAAGTAGCTTAACGCTAAGCAACTTTCCGTCAAGCTACTTTCTTGCGGGTGACCTGGTGGAGGCGGATACTCGGGGCATGAGCGGACGCCCTGAACAGCGCAACGACCCCGTCGACGCGATCATCGAGCAGTGGGCCACGGTCCGGCCCGACCTGGACACCGCCGCCATGGAGGTCTTCGGCCGGGTCGGCCGGCTCACGCTCGCGATGGGCGACCGGATGGACAAGGCGTACGCGAGGTTCGGGATCTCACGCGGGGAGTTCGACGTCCTGGCGACCCTGCGGCGCTCCGGGGAGCCCTACACGCTCTCGCCCCGGCAACTGTCCGCGACGCTGATGCTCACGACCGGTGGCATGACGGGGCGCCTGGACAAGCTGGAGCGCGCGGGGCTGCTGCGCCGCTCGCCGGATCCGCACGACCGGCGCGGGCTGCGGGTCACGCTCACCGACAAAGGCCTCGGGGTGGCCGACGAGGCGGTCGCGGCAGGGCTGGCCGTCCAGACGGAGGCACTGTCCTCCCTGGACCCCGAACGGGCCGGCCTCCTGGCGGACCTCCTGCGGGAACTGCTGGCGGGGGCGGAGAGGCCCTGACGACAACGAGGGCGTCGCCGCGGTGACCGCGACGACGCCCTCGAAGAGGAAAGCTGATCAGGCCTTGACTTCGCTCTTCGCCTCGGCCTTGGTGGCGATGTTGGAGCTGGTCGGGTCCTTCTTCTTGTGCGACTTGTCGCCGACCATCACCAGACCGGCGATGACCAGGTAGAGCACGATCGGGGCAAAGACGAAGAGGCCCAGCGTCTCGATGACGCTCAGGCCCGTGCCGGGGTCGTCACCGTCGTCGCGCGTGAGCGCGGAGGCGGGCGACGACAGGAGCAGCATCATCAGCGTCGTACCGGCTGCCAGGGCGCCGGCGCGCAGGGCGTTCTTCTTGTCCACGGTGTCAAAATATCCAACGCCGACCGGGCCCGCGCGCCCGGGGTGCCGTAAGAGACGCCGGGCTCATGGACGGCCGTCCCCGAGGACCTCCATCAGCGCGTGCAGCCGGGGCGAGGCCGCGAGGTCCTCCAGCGTCACGGGCCGCCCCTGCGCGTCCGCGATCGGCAGCCGCCAGTTCGGGTACTGGTCCCAGGTCCCCGGGAGGTTCTGCGGGCGGCGGTCGCCGACGCCGTCGGGGAGCCAGACGCCGACCATGCGGGCCGGGGTGCGCAGCAGGAAGCGGTGGACGGCCTGGATCTGGGCCTCCTCCGAGGAGGTGTCGCTGCCGCCGCCCGTGCCCCGCAGCAGGCCGAGCCGGGACAGCAGGGACAGCCACTCCCCCGCGTCGGCGGCGGCCTCGGCGCGCTCCTCCTCCAGCGGGCGGGTCAGCAGCCCCAGGCTGTCCCGGAGTTCCACGTGCTCGCCGGTCAGGCGGGCTGCCGTGGAGGGCAGGTCGTGGGTGGTGGCGGTGGCCAGGCAGTCGGCGCGCCAGCTCTCGGGGGGCAGCGGACGGCCGTCGCCCTCCCAGTCGCGTTCGAACCACAGCACGGAGGTGCCGAGCACACCGCGCTCGCGCAGCGTCTCCCGGACGCCGGGCTCGACGGTGCCGAGGTCCTCGCCGATCACCAGCGCCCCGGCCCGGGAGGCCTCCAGGACGAGGACGGCGAGCATGGCCTCGGCGTCGTAGCGGACGTAGGTGCCCTCGGTGGGCGGGTGCCCCTGGGGGACCCACCAGAGGCGGAACAGGCCCATGACGTGGTCGATGCGCAGCGCTCCGGCGTAGCGGAACAGGGCGCGCAGCAGCTCGCGGAACGGGGCGTAGCCGGACGCGGCGAGGCGGTCGGGCCGCCAGGGCGGCAGGCCCCAGTCCTGGCCGCGGGCGTTGAAGGCGTCCGGCGGGGCGCCCACCGACATGCCCGCGGCGAAGTACTCCTGCTGCGCCCAGGCGTCGGCACCGACGGGGTGCACGCCGACCGCGAGGTCGTGGACGATCCCGACCGGCATCCCGGCTTCGCGCCCGGCGCGCTGGGCCGCGGTCAGCTGGGTGTCGGTGAGCCAGGCGAGCCGGGACCAGAAGTCGACCCGGTCCATGAGGCCGTTGCGGGCCTGGGCGGTCTCGGCCGAACGCGGGTCGCGCAGGCCCGTCGGCCAGCGGTGCCAGTCGGAGCCGTGCACCTCGGCGAGCGCGCACCAGGTGGCGTGGTCCTCCAGGGCCTGGCCCTGCCCGGCGAGGAAGTCGCAGTAGGCGGCGCGCCGGCCGGGCCCGAGGGGGACCTCACCGAGCAGCTCCAGCGCCTCCCGCTTGAGCTCCCACACGGCGTCCCGGTCGATCAACGCGCCCTGCCGCAGCACCGCTTCGCGCAGCCGGCCCGCTCTCTCCAGCAGGGCGCGCAGGCGTTCGGGGTCGTCGACGTACGTGGCCTCGGGGACGTCCTCGATGCGCAGGTGCACGGGGTCGGGGAAGCGGCGCGAGGAGGGGCGGTAGGGGGAGGGGTCGGTGGGGGCCCCGGGTACGGCCGCGTGCAGCGGGTTGACCTGGATGAATCCGGCGCCGAGCGACCGTCCGGCCCAGCCGGCCAGTTCGGCGAGGTCACCGAGGTCGCCCATGCCCCAGGAGCGGCGGGACAGCAGGGAGTAGAGCTGGACGAGCAGCCCGCAGGAGCGTCCGGGCGGGGCGGGCAGGCGGGGCGGGGCGACGATCAGGTGGGCCGTGGCGGTGTGGCCGTCGGGGGTGGTGGCGGTCAGCCGGTGGACGCCGGGGGGCAGGCCGTCCGCCGCGGTGCGGCTCTCGCCCTGCTCGGTGTCGATGCGCAGCCGGGTCCCCGCGGGCAGCGCCGCCAGGGCGGCCGGGGGGCTGCCGCCCCAGCCGACCAGTGTCGGGGGCAGCAGCCGTTCGCCCAGTTCCCCCTCGCGGGCCGCGAGCGCGGCGCGGACGGCGCCGGGCGTGCTCGCGTCCACGCCGAGGGCGGCCAGGGTCAGGGTGACCGCGGTGGCCGAGGCCGCGACCGTGCGGTCCGGGGACGGACTGTAGGAAGTCGCGACGCCGTGCAGGACGGCGAGGCGGGACAGGTCCTCGGAAGGCGGGTCGGCCGGCCGGGGTGCGGTCATCTACATCCTCGTGAAGTCCGGGACGAAGGCCGGGGGCTCGCTGGTCAGGGGGGCGGCTTCGGCGAGCGGCGGCTCACTGGTGAGGGGCTCGGCGTCGGGCAGCGGGGGCTCGCTGGTCAGCGGCAGTTCGGTGTGGGTGCTCTCGGAGCTGAAAACGCAGTAGCGCGGGTCGTCGTGGTGGGTGTCGTCGAGGTCGGCGGACGGGTCCGCCACGGGTTTGGACGGGGCCGGGAGCGGAAGGAAAGTCATCGCAGCCACGGGGGGCCTCCTTGTCGGTTTCTGCTCAACGGTGGGTCATGGCAGCCCTACCCAGTCGACGCGAAGGCAGACACCCTGGGCCCGACATCGTGCTTCTGCTCACATTCCACTCCCCTCCACACAGTCAAGATTCCGGCATTTCAGTCACAACGGCCACTCTCGTTGACACCCTCGCCGGGCGGGTGGTGGGCTCGTCGGGCCGGTCGAGCACATCTGGAGGGGGCCTGTGGGACTGCGGCGTGGGAAGCGGACCGTGGCCCTCGCGGTCGCCGTCGTCGCCGGGAGCCTCGTCGCCCCGCCCGCCGCCATGGCGGCTCCCTCTCCCCCGGGCACGGCCGCGGCGCCCGCCCCCGACACCGCCGGAGAGGATCTCTCCGTCTGGCCGCGCCCGCAGTCGCTGCGCGCGAACGGCGCCCCGGTCGCGGTGCCGGACGAGGTCGCCCTGGTCACCGACGGGCAGGTGGACCCTCCCCCAAGCTCTCGGCTTCGCTCGAGCAGGGGGGACCCCCATGCGGTCGAGACACTGCGCGGGCTGCTGCGAGAGGCCGGGGCGCGCCGGATCACGGACACGCCCGGCCCGGGCGCCCTGGTCGTGCACGCGCGTACGGAGCCCGCCCGCCGGGGCGACCGCCACGCCCTGCCCTCCGGGGGCTACGAGCTGTCCGTGGGCCAGGGCGGCGTCTCCCTCACCGGCACCGGCGAGGACGGTCTCTTCCACGCCGTCCAGACGCTGCGGCAGCTCCTGCGGCCCGGGGGCACGATCGCGTCGGCCGTCGTCCGCGACTGGCCCGGCACCGCCGTACGCGGCATCACCGAGGGCTTCTACGGCACCGCCTGGACGCACGGGCAGCGGCTGGCGCAGCTCGACTTCATGGGGCGCACCAAGCAGAACCGCTATCTGTACGCCCCCGGCGAGGACCTCTACCGGCAGGCCCGCTGGCGTGAGCCCTACCCGGCGCAGCAGCGGGCCCGGTTCCGGGAGCTGGCCGAGCGGGCGCGACGCAACCACGTCTCGCTGGGCTGGGCGGTGGCCCCCGGCCAGGCGATGTGCTTCGCCTCGGACGCCGACGTGCGGGCGCTGACGCGCAAGCTGGACGCGATGTGGGCACTGGGCTTCCGGGCGTTCCAGCTCCAGTTCCAGGACGTCAGCTACAGCGAGTGGCACTGCGGGGAGGACGCCGACCGGTTCGGCTCGGGCCCCGAGGCGGCGGCGCGGGCGCAGGCCCGGGTGGCGAACGCGGTGGCCCGGCACCTGGCGCGGCACCACCCCGGCGCGGCGGGTCTGTCCCTGATGCCCACCGAGTACTACGAGGACGGCACGACCGACTACCGGCGGGTACTGGCGAGCGAACTGGCCGCGCCCGTCGAGGTGGCGTGGACCGGCGTCGGGGTGGTGCCCCGCACCATCACGGGCGCCGAACTGGCCGACGCGCGCAAGGCGTTCGGGCATCCGCTGGTCACCATGGACAACTACCCGGTCAACGACTACGACCCCGGCCGCCTCTTCCTCGGCCCCTACCGGGGCCGTGAGCCGGCCGTCGCGACCGGTTCGGCCGCCCTGCTCGCCAACGCGATGCAGCAGCCGGAGGCGTCGCGCATCCCGCTGTTCACCGCCGCCGACTACGCCTGGAACCCGCGCGCCTACCGGCCCGGCGAGTCCTGGCGCGCCGCGATCGCCGACCTCGCGGGCGGGGACCGGAGCCGCGAGCAGGCCCTGGCCGCGCTCGCCGGCAACGACGCCTCGTCGGTGCTGGACGACGGGGAGTCGGCGTATCTGCGCCCGCTGACCGAGGCGTACTGGGCGTCCCGCACGGCGGTCGGCACCGCGACCGACCGCGAGGCCACCCGGCGGCTGCGCGAGGCCTTCACCGTGCTGCGCGAGCTGCCCCGGCGGCTGTCGGGAACCGGCCTCGGCTCGGAGGCCGCCCCCTGGGCGCGGCAGCTGGCGTCGTACGGCGAGGCGGGCACGGCCGCGCTCGGCATGCTGGACGCGCAGCGCGCCGGGGACGCGGCGGCGGCCTGGAGCGCGTACCGCAGGCTCGGCGCGCTGCGGGCCCGGCTGGGGTCGGCGCCGGTCGAGGTCGGCACGGACGTGCTGGACCCCTTCCTGCGCCGGGCTCAGAAGTCGTACGCGGCCTGGTCGGGCATCCATCACGAGCCGCCCCGCAATCCCGGCGACGGCCGTACCCTGCGCTTCCCGCGGGCGCGGGCGCTGACCGCCGTGACGGCCCTGACGGAGCCGGGCACCGAGGGCGTCGTCGAGGTGCACACGCCGGGGCGGGGCTGGCGGGAGGCGGGCCGGCTGGACGGGTCCGGGGCGACCGAACTGCGGCCGGCGGAACGCGCCGACGCCCTGCGGGTCACCGGCCCCGCCCCGTCCCGCGTCCACCACCTCATCCCCTGGTTCGGCGAGTCCCCCGCCACCTCCCTCGCTCTGCCCCGCGACCGGGCGGACGTCGAGACCGGCCGGACCGGGCGGCTGACCGCCCGGCTCGGGTCGCTGCGCCCCGCGGACGCCCGCGGAAGGCTCACCGCCGAGGCGCCCGAGGGCGTGCGGGTACGGGTGCCGAAGGGCGAACTGGCCGTGCGGCGCGGCACGACGGTGGAAATCCCGGTCGAGGTGACCGTGGAGCGCGGCGCCCCGATGCGGTCGTACGAGGTCCGGCTGGGGTTCGCGGGAGCGGACCGCACGCTCACCGTCCGTGCCGTCCCGCCCACCGGCGGCCCCGACCTGGCCCGCTCGGGCACCGCCCGCTCCTCGGGCGACGAGACGCCCGGCTTCCCCGCGTCGGCGGCGAACGACGGCGATCCGCGGACCCGCTGGTCCTCGCCGGTCGACGACGGCGCCTGGTGGCAGGTGGAGCTGGCCCGCCCGGCGCGGCTCGGCCGGGTCGCGCTGCACTGGCAGGACGCCCATCCCGCGGCGTACCGCGTCCAGGTCTCCGCGGACGGCCGCCGCTGGCGCACCGCCGCCACGGTGCGGGACAGCCGGGGCGGCCGGGAGAGCGTCCCGATGGACGAACGGGACGTGCGTTTCGTACGCGTGCAGGGTGACGAGCGGGCGACGCAGTACGGGTATTCGCTGTGGTCGGCGGAGGCGTACGCCGTCTCGGAGTGAGCATGCCGGGGTCCGGCGGAGGAGTTCCCCGCCGATCACTATTCACTCAGTACATGTACTCAGTGCATAATGATCGGCATGAGCACCCGCCACATCCTGCTGGGCCTGCTCGCGACGGGTCCCAGCCATGGCTACGACCTCAAGCGGCGCCACGACGAACGCTTCCCGCAGGCCCGCCCGCTGGCCTACGGGCAGGTCTACACGACCCTGCAGCGCCTCGTGCGGGACGGCCTCGCAGAGGTCGACGGCACCGGTTCGGACGGCGGTCCGGAGCGCACGGCGTACCGGACGACCGACGAGGGGGCCCTGGAACTGGCCCGGTGGGCCGGGGAGATCGCCCCGCCCGCTCCCTTCGTGGCGAACGAGATCTTCGCCAAGGTCGTGGTCGCGATCCTCTCCGGCGGTGACCCGGCCCGGTACCTCAGCGCCCAGCGCGCCGCGCACATGGAGCGGATGCGGGAGCTCACGGCGGTCAAGGCCGCCCGGGGAGCCGATCTCGCGACCGTGCTCTCGGCGGACTACGCCCTCAACCACCTCGACGCCGACCTCCGCTGGATGAACACCACGGCGGCCCGGCTCACCACCCTGACCGCGGAGGTCGACGCAGCATGAGCAGACCCGTGCCCCTTCTCACGGCCGCCGGTCTCACCAAGGCGCACGGCCGGACCCCCGCCCTGCGGGGCGCGTCGGTCGAGCTG
The DNA here is from genome assembly GCF_042262425.1 of Streptomyces sp. NPDC056373. Lineage (NCBI taxonomy): Bacteria > Bacillati > Actinomycetota > Actinomycetes > Kitasatosporales > Streptomycetaceae > Streptomyces > Streptomyces sp. NPDC056373. Next base: position 455,061 of record NZ_JBHJPX010000003.1, on the reverse strand, counting down.
CGCGCCGGCGAGATCCTCGCGGTGACCGGCGCGAGCGGCAGCGGAAAGTCGACGCTGCTGCACTGCCTGGCCGGCATCGTCCGCCCGGACACCGGCTCGGTGACCTACGACGGCCGGCGGCTGGAGGACCTGCCCGAGCAGCGGCTGAGCGAGCTGCGGCGCACCGAGTTCGGCGTGGTGTTCCAGTTCGGGCAGCTCATCCCCGAGCTGACGGTCCTGGACAACGCCGCCCTGCCCCTGCTGCTGGCGGGCAACGGCCGGGCCGAGGCGCGGGCCCGGGCCGGGGAGTGGCTGGAGCGGTTCGGGGTGCGGGGCCAGGAGGACCTGCGGCCGGGCGAGCTGAGCGGCGGACAGGCGCAGCGTGCCGCGCTGGCCCGGGCCCTGGTCACCGGGCCGAGGGTGGTCTTCGCCGACGAGCCGACGGGCGCGCTGGACTCCCTGGCCGGTGAGCAGGTCATGACGGCCCTGGTCCACACGGCCCGCGAGTCGGGCACGACCGTCCTGCTGATCACCCACGACGCCCAGGTGGCCGCGTACGCGGACCGAGAGGTCCAGCTGCGGGACGGCGCCGTGGTGGCGCTGGGGGTGACGGCATGACCTCGCTGAGAGCCGATCTGCGGCTGGCCTGGGACCTCACCCGGGGTTCCGACCGCGGCGAGTGGTGGCGCGTGGCCCTGACGGCGACCGGCGCGGCGCTCGCGACCGGGTTCGCCCTGGCCGCCGTCGCCCTGGCGTCGCTGCGCGGCCAGTACGACGTGCCCGTTGCCGCGGGTCTGCTGGACCAGCCCGGCACGCGGTCCGGCGTGATCGTCAGCCTGATCCTGCTCGTGCCGGTGCTCGGGTTCCTCGGGCAGTGCGCCCGCATCGGGGCGGTGCACCGCGACCGCCGGCTGGCGGGGCTGCGGCTGGCCGGGGCGGCACCCTGGCAGGTGCGGCGGATCGCCGCGCTGGAGACCGGCCTGGCCTGCCTGCTGGGCTCGGCGGTCGCCACCGTCTTCTCCGTGCTGCTCCTGCTGCGCCTGTGGGACCGGCCGACCCTCCTGGCCTGGGCGGGGATCGCCCTGGTCGCGGCCGGTGTGCCGCTGCTGGGCGCGGCGGCGGGCGCGCTGGCGTTGCGCCGGGTGGTGGCCTCGCCCCTCGGCTGGGTCCGCCGGACCGGGCCGCGCACCGGGCGGGGCCCCGGACTGCTGTTCCTGGCGGGGGTCGTGCTGGTCGGGGTGGTGACGCTGGTCGCCGTGCTCGGCGCGTCCTCGGCCGCCCCCCACCGGCCCTACGCCGGGCCGCCGCTGATCATGGTGGGCGTGGTGCTCGCGGTCGGCGCGGGCGCGGTGTGGCTCTCCGGGGCCGTGGCCAAGGTGACCGGACGGGTCCTCGCGGCCCGGGCCCGGTCGGCGGCGGCGCTGATCGCGGCGGAGCGGCTGCGCACGGACCCGTGGGCCGCTGCCCGTACCCACGCGGCGGTGCTGCTGGTGACGGTCGTCGGGGGCGGTTTCATGGGCGTACGCGCGGTGCTCCTCGACGAGGTGCGCTCCGGCAAGCAGCTCGCCGAGAGTGCGGACTACTACATCACCGGCCTCGATCTCACCGCCGTCGCCATCGTGGTCGCTCTCGCGATCACGCTGTCGGGCCTCGCCGTCGGCACCGCCGAGTCCCTGGCCACCCGCCGCCGCGGTCTGGCCGCGCAGGTCGCCGCCGGGGTGCCGCACGCGGTGCTCGGCCGGGCCCTGCTGCTGGAGACCGCGCTGCCGCTGGCACCGGCGGTGCTGCTCGCGGGCCTGGGCGGGACGGCCGTCGCCGCCTGGTACGCGCTGCTCGGCCACAGCCCGTTCCCCTGGGCGGCGGCCCTGGTGCCGGTTGCCGTGTACGCCGCCTGCCTGCTCGCCGCGGCGACCTCGCTGCCGCTGCTGGGCCGCTCGGTGCGGCCGGGGGAACTCCGGTACGCGTGACGCGGGACGGGTGAGGCGGCCCATGACCGGCCGGCCCCGGGGGAACAGGGGACCCCCGGGGCCGGCTCACCGCTCGTTCGGCAACACGAAGGCCCGGATCTCGTCAGGCGGAAATGCCGTCGATCCGGGCCATGGCGTCCTCCGCGCCGTACGGCTGCAAGTACGGCAGCCAGCGCGGGTCCCTGTGGCCGGTCCCGATGATGCGCCAGGCCAGGCCGGACGGCGGAGCGGGTTTGTGACGCAGCCGCCAGCCGATCTCGAACAGGTGCCGATCCGCCTTCACGTGGTTGCAGCGGCGGCAGGACGCCACCACGTTGTCCCAGACGTGCTTGCCCCCGCGGCTGCGCGGGATGACGTGGTCGACGCTGGTTGCGACGCCACCGCAGTACATGCACCGGCCCCCGTCGCGGGCGAAGAGCGCCCGGCGGGTCAGAGGAACGGGCCCCCGATAGGGAACCCGGACGAATCGCTTGAGCCGGACCACGCTGGGTGCGGGGACTGTGACGGTCGCGCTGTGCAGATAGGCGCCGGACTCCTCGAGGCAGACGGCCTTGTTCTCGAGGACGAGGACGAGCGCGCGGCGGAGCGGTACGACACCTAGCGGCTCGTACGACGCGTTGAGGACCAGGACATGCGGCACGGATGCCTCCTTGGACGCCGGCGGCGCGTGGCTCGCGCCGGGACGATTCGTAGCCAGTCTCCCCTCATGCCTGGTGGAAGCGCCACCATGTCCCCGTAACGGGCTGGGAGTGTTTTCGACCACATCCCATTCATCCCCCGGATCATGACCTGTTCAAGCCCAGGTGAGCACGGTCTCTCCTTCACACATCCCGCGGGAGCACACACAATGCCCCGTTAGTGTGGTGGTTCTGCCCCTTCGGTGACCCTGCCGTGACCTTGACCCCTGACCCACCGCACCGGGGCGGACCGCTGCACCTGGAGGTACCTGCCGTGTCCCTGTCCCTCGCGGACGCCGTCCTGATGGCCGCCGACCCGTCACCGTCGCCGACCCCCTCTCAGACCCCGTCGCAGAGAGTGCCTTCGCTCCAGGACGCCCAGGAGAGCGCGACGAACGCCGCCGGCTGGGTGGAGCAGAACTGGTCGACGTGGCTCGCGATCGGGTTGCAGGTCCTGCTGATCGTGGTGATAGCGGTGGTGCTGCGCGTCGCGGTACGCCGGGCGATCACCAAGCTCATAGACAGGATGAGCCGCACCGAGCAGACGGTGGACAGCACACCCCTGGGCGGCCTGCTGGTCAACCTGGAACGGCGCCGTCAGCGCTCCCAGGCGATCGGCTCGGTGCTGCGCTCGGTCGCCAGCTTCCTGATCGTGGGCACCGCGGCCCTGATGATCCTCTCCGCGTTCAACATCAACCTCGCCCCGCTGCTGGCGTCGGCCGGTGTCGCCGGTGTCGCGATCGGCTTCGGTGCCCGCAACCTCGTCACGGACTTCCTGTCCGGTGTCTTCATGATCCTGGAGGACCAGTACGGCGTCGGCGACACGATCGACGCCGGCGTCGCCTCCGGCGAGGTGATCGAGGTCGGCCTGCGGGTGACCAAGCTGCGCGGCGACGGCGGCGAGATCTGGTACGTCCGCAACGGCGAGGTCAAGCGCATCGGCAACCTCTCGCAGGGCTGGGCCACGGCCAACGTCGACGTCACCGTCCACGCCGGCGAGGACCTGGACAGGGTGAAGGCCACGCTGGACGAGGTCGCCGAGAAGATGAGCGCCGAGGAGCCCTGGAACGAGCTGCTGTGGGGCCCGATCGAGGTCCTCGGCCTGGACAGCGTGCTGCTGGACTCCATGGTCGTGCGGGTCACCGCCAAGACCATGCCCGGCAAGTCCCTGACCGTGGAGCGCGAGCTGCGCTGGCGGGTCAAGCGGGCCTTCGACGCGGCGGACATCCGGATCGTCGGCGGCGCCACGGCCCCGGCGGAGGAGCAGCCCGCCGACCCGACGGCGGGCATGGCCGCGCCGTCGGTGTACGCGAACGCGTCGTCCCCGCAGTCCGCGGCGGCGTCCCCGCTCGCGCCGCCGACGCCGGCGCCGACGAGCACCACGAAGTAGCAGCACCCCGACGTACACAGAGGGCGGTGTCCGGTTCTGCCGGACACCGCCCTTCCGCATGTCCGGATGACGGCAGGCCGTCCCCTATTGACGCCCGCGGGGCGCCCGGCCTACCTTCCTCCCACCGATAGGAAACTTTCCTAACAGTGACCCGAGGCGGTGGCCTCCCGATGGACTTCACCGCCTGATCACTGAGAAGCTGAGCAGCCGAAGGGCAGGTGTGGACACGCATGGCAGGAACCGCCGGCACGCCGGGCACCCCGCGCGTCCTGCGCGCCATGAACGACCGGGCCGCCCTGGACCTGCTGCTGGAGCACGGGCCGCTGTCCCGCACCCGGATCGGCAAGCTCACCGGCCTGTCCAAGCCGACCGCCTCCCAGCTGCTGGCCCGCCTGGAGGCGGCGGGCCTCGTCCTGGCCACCGGCACCACCGAAGGCCGCCCCGGTCCCAGCGCCCAGCTCTACGAGGTCAACCCGGCGGCCGGTCACGCCGCCGGACTCGACGTCACCCCCCAGCGGATCCTCGCCGCGGTCGCCGACATCACCGGCCGCACGATCGGCCGCCACGAGCTGCCCACCCCCGGCAGGCGCACCGGCACCCCGGTCGTCCAGCAGGTCACCGACGCCCTGGACGGCGCGGTGAAGGCGGCCGGTCTCGCCCGGGACGACATCCACCGCCTCGTCATCGGCACCCCCGGCGCCTTCGACCCCACCACGGGCCGGCTGCGCTACGCCTCCCACCTCCCGGGCTGGCACTCCCCCACCCTGCTGGACGAGCTGGCCGCCGCCCTGCCGATGCCCTTCGAGTACGAGAACGACGTCAACCTGGTCGCGCTCGCCGAGCAGCGCCTCGGGGCGGCCCGGGGCCACGCGGACTTCGTGCTGCTGTGGAACCAGGAGGGCCTGGGCGCCGCCCTGGTGCTCGGCGGCCGGCTGCACCGCGGCTGGACCGGCGGCGCCGGCGAGGTCGGCTTCCTGCCGGTGCCGGGCACACCCCTGGTCCGCCAGGTCACCAAGGCCAACAGCGGCGGCTACCAGGAGCTGGCCGGTTCCCAGGCCGTCCCGCGCCTGGCCCGCGAGCTCGGCATCGAGGACGTCCCGCCCGGGCCGTACGCCGAGGCCGCCGCCGAGCTGGTGGCCAGGGCGGCGCAGGCGGACGACGACGCCCACCGGCAGCTCCTGCGGACCTACGCGACCCGGCTGGCCACCGGTCTGGCCTCCCTGGTGTCGGTCCTCGACCCCGAGCTCGTCGTGCTGAGCGGCGCGGCCCTCGCCTCGGGCGGCGAGCCGCTGCGCGCCCTCGTCCAGGCCGAACTGGAAGAGCTGGCCGCGTCCCGCCCGCGTCTGGTCGTGGGCGACGTCCGTGAACACCCCGTGCTGCGCGGCGCGCTGGAGAGCGCGCTCGCGACCACCCGCGACGAGGTCTTCGACACCTCCCGCTGAACCGGCCGGGCTGCCGACCTTCAGGCCGCCCCCCTCTGAACCAGCCCCACCCCCCTCTGCACCACGCCCCACCCTCCTCCCCCGGTAATCCCTTCTTTCCCCCGTGCCTCAGGGAGCTCTGCCATGCCCGGAACATCCAGAAAAGCGACTTTCGCGCTCGTCGCCTCCGCCTCCATCGCCCTCCTCGCCACGGCCTGCACCGGCCGGCCGGACGCGGGCGCGAGCGACGACGCGTCCAAGGAGACGACCCTCACCTTCTGGCACGCCTGGAGCGCGCCCTCGGAGGTGAAGGCCGTCAAGGACCTGATCTCCGGATTCGAGAAGGCGCACCCCGACATCCACGTCGACGTCGTCGGCAACATGACGGACGACAAGATGAACCAGGCCCTGCGCACCGGCGGTGCCAAGGCCCCGGACGTGATCTCGTCGTTCACCACGAACAGCGTCGGGAAGTTCTGCTCCTCGGGCGCGCTGGTGGATCTCGACCCGTTCTTCGAGAAGTCGGGCATCGACCCGGAGAAGACCTTCCCGAAGGCGATGAACGAGTACACCCGGTTCGACGGCAACCGCTGCGCGGTCCCCCTGCTGGGCGACGCGTACGGCCTCTACTACAACAAGACGGCGTTCAAGAAGGCCGGCATCACCGCCCCGCCGAAGACCTGGTCGGAATTCGCCACGGACGCCGAGAAGCTGACGATCCCCCGGGGCGACACCTACAAGCAGCTCGGCTTCATGCCGGACTACCACGGCTGGGAGACCACCACCGAGCACTACCTCGGCCAGTTCTCCCCCACGTACTTCGACAAGGACGGCAAGTCGAACGTCGCCAAGGACCCCGCTTTCGCCCAGGCCTTCACGGTCCAGAAAAAGCTGGTCGACGAACTGGGCGGCTACCGGAAGCTGGAGACCTACCGCTCCGAGCTCGGCGACGAATGGGGCCCCAAGCACCCCTTCCACACCGGCCAGGTCGCCATGCAACTCGACGGCGAGTGGCGCCTGGGCATGGCCCTCGCCACCAAGCCGAAGTTCGACATCGGCGTCGCCCCGCTGCCCGTCCCCGACGACCAGGCCGACCAGTACGGCAAGGGCTACATCACCGGCACCATCGCCGGCATCGCGGCGACCAGCAAGAAGCAGAACGCCGCCTGGGAGCTGGTGAAGTACATCAGCACGAACACGGACGCGGTGGTGAACTTCTCCAACGCCATCCACAACGTGCCCTCGACGCTCGCGGCCCTGAAGTCCCCGAAGCTGACGTACGACCCGCGCTTCAAGACGTTCCTGGAGATCGCGGCGAACCCGGACTCCACCACGGCCCCCGCCTCCGTCAACGGCGGTGTCTACCTCACCACGATCCAGCAGTTCGGCTACGACTACGAGAGCGGCAAGGCGACCGACCTGAAGAAGGGCCTTCAGCAGACCGCCCGGCAGATCGACACGGACATCGCGCAGGCGAAGTGACCATGGCCACCTACACGTTGCGGGCGAAACACCGCCGCTCGACCCTGCGCACCCTCGCCTTCCTCTCCCCCTGGCTGATCGGCTTCACGGTCTTCTTCGCCTATCCCCTGCTCTCCACCGTCTACTTCTCCTTCATGCACTACGACGGCTTCAGGCCGCCCGTGTGGAGCGGCACCAAGAACTGGGTGTACGTCTTCGAGCACTACCCCCTCTTCTGGCCCGCCCTGCGCAACACCCTGTGGCTGGTCGTCGTCATGGTCACGCTCCGGGTCGCCTTCGGCCTGGGCGTGGGCCTGCTCATCACCAGGATCAAGACGGCCACGGGCGTCTTCCGCACCCTCTTCTACCTGCCGTACCTGGCCCCGCCCGTCGCGGCCACGATGGCCTTCGCGTTCCTCCTCAACCCCGGTACGGGCCCGGTCGACGCGATCCTGGAGAAGGCCGGCCTGCCCACCCCCGGCTGGTTCAACGACCCCACCTGGTCGAAACCGGCCCTGACCCTGCTGGCCCTGTGGGGCATCGGCGACCTGATGGTCATCTTCATGGCGGCCCTGCTCGACGTGCCGAAGGAGCAGTACGAGGCGGCGGAACTGGACGGCGCGGGCTCCTGGCAGCGCTTCCGCCACGTCACGCTCCCGAACATCTCGCCGATCGTCATGTTCGCGGTCGTCACGGGCGTCATCCAGACGATGCAGTACTACACCCAGCCACTGATCGCCGGAAAGGTCGCCTCGGGCGTGATCCAGGGCGCGGGAACGCTGTTCGAGCCCGGTTACCCCGACAAGTCGACCCTCACCCTCCCCCAACTCGTCTACAACCTGGGCTTCCAGCGCTTCGACTACGGCTCGGCCTGTGTGGTCGCCCTGGTCCTCTTCGCCCTCTCCATGGCCTTCACGGCCCTCCTGATGCGCCGCCGGGGCGGCCTGATCCAGGCAGGTGAACGATGACACAGGTGCTCGACAAGCCCCTGGAGCTGAAGACAGCCCCGTCGCCGGCGGAACGCACGGCCCACCGCAGGGCCCTGCTGGAGTGGATCGCGGTCCATTCCCTCGGCGTCGCGGCGGCCCTCTTCTTCACGCTCCCGTTCGTCTTCGTCCTCCTCACCTCCCTCATGAGCGACAGCCAGGCACTCAGCCGCGACCTGGTCCCGCACACCTGGGAGTGGGGCAACTACGCCCAGGTCTTCGACACCCCCGGCTTCCTCACCTGGTGGAAGAACACCCTCATCTACGCGGGCCTGGGCACGGTCCTCACGGTCGTCTCCTCGATCCCCGTGGCCTACGCCCTGGCCAAGTTCCGCTTCCGCGGCCGCAACCTGGCCCTGATGCTGGTCATCTCGATGATGATGCTGCCACCGCAGGTGATCGTCATCCCGATGTACCTGTTCTGGGCGAAGCAGCTCGACCTGTCCGGCACCCTCTGGCCGCTGATCATCCCCATGGCGTTCGGCGACGCGTTCTCCATCTTCCTCCTCCGCCAGTTCCTCACGACGATCCCCGACGAGTACGTGGACGCGGCCAAGGTGGACGGCTGCGGCGACCTGCGCACGCTGCTGAAGGTCGTTCTGCCGATGGCCAAGCCGGGCATTGCCGCAGTGGCCCTCTTCCAGTTCTTCTACGCGTGGAACGACTACTTCGGCCCCCAGATCTACGCCTCGGAGAACCCGGGCGCCTGGACGCTCTCCTACGGCCTGGAGTCCTTCAAGGGCGCCCACCACACCGACTGGAACCTCACCATGGCCGCCACCGTGCTGGTCATGGCCCCCGTGATCCTCGTGTTCTTCTTCGCCCAGAAGGCGTTCGTCGAGGGCGTCACGCTCACCGGAGTAAAGGGTTAGACATGAAACTCACCGTGGTCGGCGGAGGCTCGACCTACACGCCCGAACTCGTGGACGGCTTCGCCCGCCTGAGGGACACCCTGCCCGTCGAGGAACTGGTCCTCATGGACCCGGCCCGGGACCGCCTCGACCTGGTCGGCGGCCTGGCAAGGCGCATCTTCACCCGCCAGGACCACGCGGGCCGCATCACCACGACGACCGACCTCGACGAGGCGGTGGACGGCGCGGACGCGGTCCTCCTCCAATTGCGCGTCGGCGGCCAGGCCGCCCGTCAGCAGGACGAGACCTGGCCCCTGGAATGCGGCTGCGTGGGCCAGGAGACCACCGGAGCCGGCGGCCTGGCCAAGGCGCTGCGCACGGTCCCGGTCGTCCTGGACATCGCGGACCGCGTCCGCCGCACCAACCCCCACGCCTGGATCATCGACTTCACGAACCCGGTGGGCATCGTGACCCGGGCCCTGCTCCAGGCGGGCCACAAGGCGGTGGGCCTGTGCAACGTGGCGATCGGCCTCCAGCGCAAGTTCGCGGCCCTGCTGTCGGTCGAGGCCTCCGCGATCCACCTGGACCACGTCGGCCTCAACCACCTCACCTGGGAGACGGCCGTACGCCTCGGCGGCCCGGAGGGCGAGGACGTCCTGCCGAAACTGCTGGGCGAGCACGGCGACACGATCGCAGCCGACCTCCGCCTGCCCCGCCCGCTGCTGGACACCCTGGGCGTGATCCCCTCCTACTACCTGCGCTACTACTACGCGCACGACGAGGTCGTACGGGAATTGGGCACGAAGCCGTCCCGGGCGGCCGAAGTGGCCGCGATGGAGCGGCAACTGCTCACGATGTACGCCGATCCGGCCCTGGACGAAAAACCGGAGCTGCTCGCCAGGCGGGGCGGCGCCTTCTACTCGGAGGCGGCGGTGGACCTGGCGGCGGCCCTGCTGGGCGGCGGCGGTTCGCCGTACCAGGTGGTGAACACGTACAACCGGGGCACGCTCCCCTTCCTCCCCGACGACGCGGTGATCGAGGTCCAGGCGGCCGTGGGGGCCAAGGGCGCGACCCCGCTCCCCGTCCCACCCGTGGACCCGCTCTACGCGGGCCTGATGGCCGGCGTCACGGCCTACGAGGACCTGGCCCTCCAGGCCGCCCTGCACGGCGGCAGGGACCGCGTCTTCCGCGCCCTCCTCTCCCACCCCCTGGTCGGCCAGTACGCGTACGCCGAGACGCTCACCGACCGGCTGATCGCACACAACCGGGAGCACCTCGCGTGGGCCTGAGCACACGAGTCCTCGCCATCGACGCGGGCAACAGCAAGACGGACGTCGCGATCGTGACGGCGGACGGGGACGTCCTCGCCACGGCACGCGGAGGCGGCTTCCGTCCCCCGGCCGTCGGCGTCGACACGGCGATGGACGCCCTCGCCGAAACGGTGACGCGGGCCCTCACCACCGCCGGACTCAGCTCGGTCACCCACGTCTCGGCATGCCTGGCGAACGCCGACTTCCCCGTGGAGGAGGACCGGTTGGCCGCGGCCTTGCGGGCACGCGCCTGGGGCACGACGGTGACGGTCCGCAACGACACCTTCGCGATCCTGCGGGCCGGTGTCACCGAGCCCCGGGGCGTGGCGGTCGTCTGCGGCGCGGGCATCAACTGCGTGGGCATGCGCCCCGACGGCCGCACCGCCCGCTTCCCGGCACTGGGCAGGGTCTCGGGCGACTGGGGCGGCGGCTGGGGCCTGTCCGAGGAGGCCCTCTGGCACGCCTCCCGGGCGGAGGACGGCCGCGGCGCCCCCACCGCCCTGTCCCACACCCTCCCCGCCCACTTCGGCCTGCCCTCCGTGTACGCCCTCGTCGAAGCGCTCCACCTGGAGCACATCCCGACGCTCCGCCGCCACGAACTGACCCCGGTCCTCTTCGCCACGGCCGCCGACGGAGACCCGATCGCCCGCACGATCGTGGAACGCCAGGCGGAGGAGGTGGTCTCCATGGCGGTGGTCGCCCTGACCCGCCTGGACCTCCTGCACGAACCGACCCCGGTCCTCCTGGGCGGCGGCGTCCTGTCGGCCCGGCACGCCCAACTGAACGACCACATCGAACACTTGCTGACAGCCCGCGCACCGAAGGCGATGCCGCAGGTGGTGACGGCGAGCCCGGTGCTGGGGGCGGCACTGCTGGGCCTGGACAGGGTGGGCTCGGGCGAGGGGGCACAGGGGCGGTTGCGGAGGTACTACGGCGTGTGAGTCGCCAGGGCTGTCCCTCAACCTCTCAGCGCCACGATTGCCTGCAGCTGGGGCGGACGGCCCCACGCACCCGCACCCGCGGACGGCGAGAAGGGGCCGTGTCGGGGGGTGTCCGCCCGCAGCGGTTGTCGCGTCAACGAACAGTCAGTCGGCACGCAACCCCATCGCGACGTTCCGAGGACGGACACCCCCCGGCGCGGCCCCGACCCACCACCCGGCGAAGGCGAGGGACGCGCACCCCCACCCGGCAAGCCGCGCAGCCCTACCCGGCACAAGGCGAAAGCCACGCACCCCCACCCGTGGCACAAGCCGAAAGCCGCGCACCCCCACCCGGCACAAGGCGAAAGCGGCGCACCCCCACCGAAGCACCCACGGGGCCGCCGCAGCCATCTCCGCCACACCAAGGGAACCGAACCAGCCCTCCGTACGTGTTCCTGAACAGCGGGTGGCGCACCTGGGGGTGGTGCGCCACGCTGCGATCCGATCAAGATCGGGCCAAGGCCGGTGCGGATGTCGGTCCCGGCAGCGATACTTGCGGCGACGGATGACCACGGGGGAGGTCACAGTGACGCACACGCCGAAGAGCAGCCCACCACCAGGTGCGGCCCTGCCCGTCCTGCCGGCGGTCCCGGCGCAGGCAGCACCCCCCACCCGGCCCCCCGAAAACGCACCCGCACCCGCACCCCCGACGGGCCCCCGCCGCACCGCGTTCGCCGAGGGCCTCGACCAGCTCCGCTCCGCCGCCACCACAGAGCCCGGCCGCCTGCGCATCATCGGCGCCCTGCTGGCCCTCCTCGTCATCGCCTTCGGCGCCGTCACCGCCTGGCAGATGACCGACCGCGCGGCCGCCGCCGACGACGTCCTCACCCGCAGCCAGCCCCTCAGCTCGGACGCCGCCGACATCTACCGCTCCCTCGCGGACGCCAACACCGCCGCGTCCAGCGGCTTCCTCGCCGGCGGCCAGGAATCGGCCTCAACCCGCGACCGCTACGAGCGGGACATCCGCACAGCCGCGGAGAAGCTCGTCAACGCCGCCGCGAACGCCGACCCGGACTCTCCCTCCACGGCGACGATCGCCGAGCTCAACCGTCTCCTCCCGGAGTACAAGGGCCTGGTGGAGCGCGCCCGTACGTACAACCGGCAGGGCTTCCCCGTCGGCGGCGCCTACCTCCGCTACGCCAACGAGAAGATGCAGGAGCAGATGCTCCCGGCGGCGGAGGACCTCTACACGAAAGAGAACCAGCGCCTCAGCGCGGACTACGCGGCGGCCACGCCCTACCCCTGGGCGGCCATCGCCCTCGGCGTCACCGCCCTGGCGGCGCTCGCCTGGGCGCAGCACCGCAACTACCGGCGGACGAACAGGGTCCTGAACCACGGCCTGTTGGCCGCCACCGCCACCGCCACGGTCGTCCTGCTCTGGCTGGTCGTCGGCCACACCCTCGCCCGCGCGGGTCTGAACGACTCCTTCGACCACGGCGTCCGCTCCCTGAACGTGCTGCACGACGCGCGCATCGCCTCCCTCAAGGCCCGGGGCAACGAGAACCTGACCCTGGTGGCCCGGGGCGCGGAGACGAAGAAGGTCGGCGAGAAGACGTACGACGCCTACGACTACGACTTCGGCACGGACATCAAGAACCTGGCGAAGTATCTGGCGGCAGCCGAGAAGCTCGCCGACGACGACTCGGGCGAGCGCCCCGTCACCGCGGCCATGAGCAACATGCGGGTGTGGAAGGAGCGCCACACCGCGGCCCGCGACCAGGACGAGAACGGCAACTACCAGCAGGCGCTGGAACGGGTGATCGGCACCAAGGACGCGACCGGCGAGTGCTTCGACAGCGTCGACGAGAACCTGCGCACGGCACTCGCGCACGAGGAGACGGAGTTCAAGCGCGCGGCGGGCGACGGCCGTGACGCGCTGACCGGCATGCCGGCGGGCGTGGCCGTGCTGGCGGTGCTGGGTGCCGCGGGCGCGGTCGTGGGCATCGGCCGCAGGCTGTCGGAGTACCGGTGAACGGGCCAGGGGCGAGGGGAGGAACGACCGTGCGAGACACGCTCAGGGGCTGGGGCGGAGTGGCCGCGATGGCAGTCGTCTGCGCCCTGGTGGCGCTGGTGGCCCTCTGCCTGCCGCTCACCACGACCACGAAGACCGCCCAGAACACCACCGCGACCACCCGTACCGCCGTGACCGGGGCGGAGGAGGACTGCGAGGCCCCCGAGAAGCAGACCCTCTCCCCTTCCTCCGCCGACGGCGACACCATCCGGAAGATCAAGGACCGCGAGGGCGAGAAGCGCAAACTGATCGTCGGCGTCGACCAGAACAGCTACCGGTGGGGCTACCGCAACCCCAACAGCGGCAAGGCGGCGGAGCTCGAGGGCTTCGACATCGACCTGGTCCACCGCATCGCCGAGGACATCCTCGGCGACCCGGACGCCGTCCAGTTCAAGGCGATCCCCACCAACCAGCGCATCCCGGCGATCCAGGACGGCAGCGTGGACATGGTCGTCCGCACGATGACGATCAACTGCGAGCGCATCGCCGACGTGGCCTTCTCCGCGCCCTACTTCAAGACGGGCCAGCAGGTCCTGGCCCCGAAGACCTCGCCCGTCAAGGGCTACGACGACACGCTCGCGGGCCGCAAGGTCTGCACGGCCGCCGGCTCCACGGCCCACACCAGGCTGGAGGAGGACAAGAAGTCCGGCGAACTGCCCGCCGACACCGACATATCCACCACCGTCCCGAACCAACTCGACTGTCTGGTGCGGCTCCAGCTCGGCGAGGTCGACGCCGTGGTCACCGACGGCGCGCTCGCCGCGAGCCAGGCGGCACAGGATCCGACGGTCGAGCTCAAGGGCGACGCCTTCACTGCCGAGTACTACGGCGTGGCGATGAAGAAGGACGCGGACGATCTGGTACGCCGGGTCAACCAGATCCTGGTCGACTACCGCAAGGACACCGCGAACGGCTGGCAGGCCTCGTACAGCCGGTGGCTGTCGGCGACTCTGGGCAAGGATCCGAAGAAGTCGGAACCACCGGCACCGCAGTACCTCCGCACGAGCTGACGACCGGCACACAGCCGGACCCCGACCGAGAACGCCCCGACGGGCACGACCGCAGCGAGAGGTGATCGATGGGCGCCACGGGACCCACCGGGCCGGTGATGGACCGGGACGAGGTGGACCGTGCGCTGGCGCGGCTCGGCGCGGAGCACGAGGCGATCGAGACCTCGCTCCTCGCCCTGCAGGACCACGCGGGCCGCAGACTCCTGGAGGGCGCCGAGCTGACCGGCGTCACCCAGGAGCGCTGGACGTCCACGGAGGCGTCGATCACGCTGCTGTGGACCTACTTCGACGCGTACACCGACGCGCTGCGCTCCGCGCGCGACATCCGCTCGCGCCGCCGCTGGTCCAGCCGCGAGGACCTGGTGGAGCTGACGGAGCTCCTGAACGGCGACTCGGTCACCGTCGCGGGCAGCGCCGCGGCGACCGCCAACGCCCCGACGCTGCACTCCGGTCCGACCAGGCTCAGCGAACGCCACTCGCTCAGCGCCCTCGTCGACCGGATGAACGAGCTGTACGCGTCGAGCCTGGACATGGTGATCGCCGCCGACGTGGTCTGGTCGGCGCTGCCGGCCCGGATAGACCTGCTCGCGGCGGAACTCCAGCGCACCCGCCGGCTCGCGCACTCGGTCGGCGTGCGCCCCGGCGAGCACCCGGCCGGTGACGACCTGGAGCGCATCACGCGGGTACTGACCAAGCTGCGCGAGCAGGTGGTGTCGGACCCGCTGGCGTTCTGGCTGCCCTCGGAGGGCAGTTCGGCGCCGGGCGGCGGCAGACCGGACACGACGGTGTACGACCGCGAGGCCCGCGCCCTGGACGACGTACGCCGCGAGATCGACGCCGTCCTGACGGTCCGCCAGGACGCCGAGAAGCGGATCGTGCGACTGCGGGACATCCTCAGCCGCGCGGACCGCACGCTCGCCGAGGCGCGCACGGCACGCGGCGAGGTCCTCGCGAAGATCGCGGCGACGGAGGTGCCCGTGGTCAGCGGGCCGCCGACCGTGCTGCAGGAACAGGTGGCGGCGGCTGCCGAGTACCGCAGGCAGGCGCAGTGGCACCGGCTGTCCCCGCTGCTGGAGTCGCTGGAGCAGAAGGCCGAGGACGAACTGCTGCGCGCGCGCGAGTCGTTGACGGCGGTCACCGCGCCGCTGGCGGTCCGCGCCGAGCTGCGCGGCAGGCTCGACGCGTACAAGGCGAAGGTCGCCCGGCACGGCTTCGCCGAGGACAGGCTGCTGGTGGAGCGGTACGAGAAGGCGCGCCGCATGCTGTGGAGCGCTCCCTGCGACCTGCGCGCCGCCGAGCAGGCGGTACTGCGCTTCCAGCACGCGGCGGCGGAACTGCTCGGCGGGGGCCCGCGGCCGCCGGAGCAGAGCGTGCCGGAGGACGACCGGAGGGGGCCGGGCGCATGAGCGACGAGGGGGAGTCCATGAGTCAGGCGACGCACGAGCCGGCCGGCTCGCCACGCACCTGTCAGCGCCCCGCTTGCGAGGGCAGCTACGAGGACGTCGGCGGCGGTGAACTGTACTGCGACACCTGCGGCCTGGCCCCGGTCGTCGCGCCCGGGGGCCGCCCCTGCGGGGACGGGACGGTCGGTTCGCCTCCCACCGGAGTCACCGCCGGGGGCAAAGGCGGCTCCCGCGGGTCCGCCGGCAGCGGCAGTTCCCGCTCCAGCGGCCGAAGTTCGCGGACGTCGTCCCAGTCGTCGAAGTCCCGCCGCTCGGTGTCGGGGCGCCTGTCGCGGTCGCTGTCCGGCAAGTCGACGGGCCGCTCGGTGTCGGTGCGCAGTTCAGGTTCGGCCGCCGGTTCCGGGTCCCGGGGCCGGCTGGGCGCCGGTCTCGTGCAGGTGCCGCCGATCCCGCGGCCCGACCCGCGCGAGATGGTCCTGGACAACCCGGAGGTGCCCGAGCGGAAGCGGTTCTGCTCGCGCGCCGACTGCGGCGCCCAGGTGGGCCGGGCGCGCGGTGACCGGCCGGGCCGTACGGAGGGCTTCTGCACCAAGTGCGGGCACCCGTACTCGTTCGTGCCGAAGCTGAAGGCCCTGGACGTCGTGCACGGCCAGTACGAGGTGGTCGGCTGCCTGGCGCACGGCGGGCTCGGCTGGATCTACCTGGCCGTCGACCGGGCGGTCTCGGACCGCTGGGTGGTCCTCAAGGGCCTGCTGGACACGGGCGACCAGGACGCGATGGCGGCGGCGATCTCCGAGCGGCGGTTCCTCGCGGAGATCGAGCACGCCAACATCGTGCGGATCTACAACTTCGTGGAGCACCTGGACCAGCGCACGGGTTCGCTCGACGGCTACATCGTGATGGAGTACGTCGGCGGCAAGTCGCTCAAGGAGATCGCCAACGCCCGCCGCACCCCGCAGGGCAGGCGCGACCCGCTGCCGGTGGAGCAGGCCTGCGCGTACGGCATCGAGGCGCTGGAGGCGCTCGGGCACCTGCACAGCCGGAACCTGCTGTACTGCGACTTCAAGGTCGACAACGCCATCCAGACCGAGGACCAGCTCAAGCTGATCGACATGGGCGCGGTGCGCAGGATGGACGACGAGGAGTCGGCCATCTACGGCACGGTCGGCTACCAGGCCCCGGAGGTGGCCGAGGCGGGCCCGTCGGTGGCGAGCGACCTGTACACCGTCGCCCGCACCCTCGCGGTCATGACCTTCGACTTCCAGGGCTACACCAACGTCTACGCCGACTCCCTGCCCGACCCGGACCACATCGAGGTGTTCCGGCAGTACGAGTCGTTCTACCGGCTCCTGGTCCGTGCCACGGATCCCGACCCGGCCCGCCGGTTCGCCTCCGCGCAGGAGATGACCGAGCAGCTGACGGGCGTCCTGCGGGAGGTCGTCTCCCTCCAGACGGGCCGCGCCCGCCCCGCCCTGTCCACGCTGTTCGGTCCGGAACTGCGGGTCACGGACACGGAGTTGTTCCCGAGGCTCGACGGCGAGGTGTCCCGCCTGGGGGCCCGGGTGCCGCGGGCCCGGGCCCGCGCCGGTGCTCCCGCCGCCCTGCCCGATCCGCAGCGGCCCGGGCCCGCGCACAGCCTCGTCAAGCCCGTCGACACCCCCGCCGCCGCGTTCGCCCTGCCCGTCCCGCGTGTCGACCCGACCGACCCCAACGCCGGTTTCCTGGCCGGCCTGATGACCTCGGCGCCGGGCGAGCTGCTCGGCGCCCTGGCCGCCGCCCCCGCCCCGTCGATCGAGACGCGGCTGAGGCAGATCAGGGCCTGGCTGGAGACCGGCGATCCGGCCGCGGCGCTGCAGGCGCTGGTCACGCTGGAAGGTGAGCGGCCCGACGACTGGCGGGTGGTCTGGTACCGGGGCCTGGCCGCCCTGGTGACCGGCGACGACGAGGGAGCCGCCCTCGCCTTCGACGCGATCTACGACGCCTTCCCGGGCGAGATCGCACCCAAGCTGGCGCTGGGCCTGTGCGCGGAGGTGCTGGGCCAGCTCGACAACGCCGCCGAGTACTACCGGCTGGTGTGGTCGACCGACCCGAGCCATGTGAGCGCCGCGTTCGGCCTGGCGCGCGTCCAGTTGGCGACCGGGGACCGGCATGGCGCCGTGCGTACGCTGGAGTCGGTGCCGGAGTCCTCCATCCACTACACGGCCGCCCGGGTGGCGGCCGTGCGGGCGCGGCTGCGGCAGCGCACGGCGAGCGCCTCCGACGCGGCGTTCCTGGGGGATCTGACGGCGGCCGCCGCGCAGGTCGAGGCGCTGGAGGCGTACGGTCTGGATCCGGCGCGGCGGGAACAGTTGTCGGCCGAAGTCCTCGGTTGCGCGCTGGACTGGGTACTCTCCGGGGGCCAGGGTTCCGCCCCTCCCGCCGCCGGGGGACGGACGCTGCTCGGCAGCGGCCTGGACGAGCGGGGCCTGCGTTTCGGCCTGGAACGCTCGTACCGCACGCTGGCAAGACTGGCGCGGGGCGGCGAGGAGAGGATCGACCTGGTGGAACGTGCCAATCGTTACCGCCCCCGGACGTGGGTGTAGTTGATGTCGCAGATGCCCCAGCAGGCCGCTCTGTCGAAGTGTCCGAGCTGCGAGGAACCCCTCGAGTCGGGTGACCGTTTCTGTGGCGCGTGCGGATACGACCTGTCCGCCGTGCCGCAACGGCCGCAGGACAACCCGACCATCGCCATGAACGGCTCGGTGCCCGCGCAGGGCGCTCCGGCCGGTGAGTATCCCGAGCCGCCGTCGGCGCCCCCCGCCGGCACGGCCTGGCCCGGGCCGGACGGCGCGGATGCCCCGGACGCGGTGCACCTGCCGGCGGACCTCCCGGGCACGGACTCGGGCGGCTCCGCCCTGCCGCCGGAGACACCCCCGCCGCCGAGCGCCCCGCCGGCCGCGGGCGGGGGCGTGCGGTTCGACCGGCCCCAGGCCGACGGGTCCGCCGCGTCACCGGAGATCTACCAGACACAGCCCGACGAGTACCTCCTCCAGGCACCGGACCCACGGGCGTCCGCCGATCCGGCGGCCCAGGCCGCGGGCACCGGCGGCAAGGTCTGCGTCGCCTGCCGGGCCGGCCGCGTGGACGACGACGGCTACTGCGAGAACTGCGGCCACGCCCAGCCGCGCGAACGGGACCACATGGAGCAGGAGTCCGGCCCGGTGGCCGCGGTCAGCGACCGCGGCCTGCGCCACCACCGCAACGAGGACGCGTTCGCCATCGGCACCACCGCGCTGCCCGACGGCTCCCCGGCCTCCGTCGCGATCGTCTGCGACGGCGTCTCCTCGGCGACCCGCCCCGACGACGCCTCCGCGGCGGCGTCCAGGGCGGCGGGCGAGACGCTGCTGGCGGCCCTGCCGCGCGGCACGCACCCGCAGCAGGCGATGCACGACGCGATCCTCGCCGCCTCGCGCGCCGTCAACTCGCTCGCCGCGGAACCCGCCACGGCCCTCGAGCAGGCCCCCCACCAGAACGCCCCCGCGTGCACCATCGTCGGCGCCGTGGTGACGTCGGGCCTGCTGATCGTCGGCTGGGTCGGCGACAGCCGCGCCTACTGGGTCCCGGTCGACCGCAGCGCTCCCCCCGCCCGGCTCACCGAGGACGACTCCTGGGCCGCCCAGATGGTCGCGGCGGGCCTGATGAACGAGGCGGAGGCCTACGCCGACGAACGCGCCCATGCGATCACCGGCTGGCTCGGCGCGGACGCCTACGAACTGGAACCGCACACCGCCGCGTTCAAGCCGGACCGGCCCGGCGTGGTGGTGGTCTGCACGGACGGCCTGTGGAACTACGCGGAGGCGGCCGAGGAGATGGCCCGGGTCGTCCCGCTCGACGCGGCCACGCAACCGCTGCACAGCGCCCGGGTCCTCCTCGGCCACGCCCTGGACGGCGGGGGCCACGACAACGTAACAGTGGCGCTCGTGCCGTTCCCGGCCGTGCCCCAGGGGGCAGGATCGGCCTGAGGCCACGTACGGGGACGCCTCGGCGGACCGGAGGGGACCGGTCCGCCTAACCGTCATCACCCCGCCGCGGCGGGGGCTTTGGAGGGGGATCGAAGCAGGCATGGCCAATTTCTCGAAGTCGAACGTGCCCCAGTTCTCGGTGGACGTCTACCAGAACGAGTACCTGCCGGAGGGCGCCGGCGAGGTCAACGCCATCGTCACGGTGACGGCGACCGGCGGCGGCACGATCGGCAGCTCGGTCGCGGCGCCCCGCCTCTACTCGCCCGGCCAGGGCCCGTCCGCGGCCGTGGCGGTCATGGTCGACTGCTCCGGGTCGATGGACTACCCGCCGACCAAGATGCGCAACGCCCGCGACGCCACGGCGGCCGCGATCGACACCCTGCGCGACGGCGTGCACTTCGCCGTGATCGGCGGGACGCACGTGGCGAAGGAGGTCTACCCGGGCGGCGGCCGTGTCGCGGTCGCCGACGCCACCACCCGCGAGCAGGCCAAACAGGCGCTGCGCTCGCTGAGCGCGGGTGGCGGCACGGCGATCGGCACCTGGCTGAAACTGGCCGACCGCCTGCTGTCCTCCGCGGACGTCGCCATCCGGCACGGCATCCTGCTCACCGACGGCCGCAACGAGCACGAGTCGCCCCAGGACCTGAAGGCCGCACTCGACGCGTGCGCCGGGCGTTTCACGTGTGACGCGCGCGGCGTGGGCACCGACTGGGAAGTGAAAGAAGTCACAGGGATCGCCTCCGCCCTGCTCGGCACCGCCGACATCGTCGCCGATCCGGCCGCGCTCGCCGCGGACTTCACGCGGATGATGGAGACGGCGATGGGCAAGGAGGTCGCGGACGTCTCGCTGCGGCTGTGGACCCCCGTCGACACGACCGTGAAGTACGTCAAGCAGGTCGCCCCGACGGTCGAGGACCTGACCGGCCGGCGCACCGAGGCGAGCCCGCGTGCCGGCGACTACCCCCTTGGTTCCTGGGGGGACGAGTCGCGTGACTACCACGTCTGCATCGAGGTCCCGGTCGCGAACATCGGGCAGGAGATGCTGGCGGGCCGGATCTCACTGGTCGTTCCGCAGCCCGACGGCAGCGCCCAGAACCTCGGCGCGCAAGGCCTCGTGCGGGCCGTGTGGACGGACGACATGGTCGCCTCGACGTCGATCAACCCTCAGGTCGCCCACTACACCGGGCAGGCCGAACTGGCACAAGTCATCCAACAAGGCCTGGATCTTCGCAAGTCTGGCGATATGGATGGAGCAACGGCCAAACTGGGCCGGGCCGTTCAGCTCGCGAGTGCCTCGGGGAACGCAGATACTGCGAAACTGCTTGCGAAGGTGGTGGACGTGGTCGACGCCGCGACCGGTACTGTGCGACTGAAGGCGAAGGTCGCGGAGGCTGACGAGATGACGCTCGAAACCCGTTCCACCAAGACCGTTCGTGTCAAGAAGTGACCTAGAAGAGATCGAAGGAGGGACGCGCCGACATGCCGACCTGCCCGAACGGACACCAGTCGGGTTCCGACGACTGGTGCGAGGTCTGCGGTCACCGCATGGCGGGTGCCGTGCCTCCGCCTCCTCCCCCACCGCCCCCGCCCGGCGGCTACGGCTTCCCGCCCCCCGCCGGACCGGGCGGCCCCGGTGGTCCCGGTGGTCCTCCCGGCGGTCCTGGTGGGCCCGGTGGTCTCGGCGGCCCCGGTGGGCGCCCGCCGCACCTGTCCGCCGTGCCGAACGCCGAGCCGGAGCTCTGCCCGCAGTGCCGCACACCGCGTGAGGGCGGCGCCCCGTTCTGCGAGGAGTGCCGGTGGAACTTCCTGACGAACACGGCGACGTCCTACACCCCCGCGGCCCCGCCGCCCGGTCCGGGCGTGCGTTTCCAGCCACCGGGCCAGCAGGGCGGACCGCCCCCCGGCCCGTCGTACGGCGGTGGTGACTCCTACGAGTACCAGGGCTCGCGCCCGTCCCAGGTGAACCGCCCGGCCGAGCCGATCCCGCCGTTCGGCGGCGACCCCTCCGGCCGCCCCGGCCCCGGTGGCCCCGGCGGCCCTCAGGGCGGTGGCTACGGCTACCCGCAGCCCGGCGGTGCGCCGACCTCGCCCGGCCCCGGCGGTCCTGGCGGCCCCGGTGGTCCCGGCGGCTTCGGCGGCCCTCCCGGTCCTGGTGGCCCGGGTGGTCCCGGTGGTCCTCCCGGTCCTGGTGGTCCTCCCGGTCCTGGTGGCCCCGGTGGTCCTCCCGGTCCCGGTGGCCCCGGTGGTCCCGGGGGCTTCGGAGGCCCTCCCGGTCCCGGTGGCCCGGGTGGTCCCGGCGGCCCCGGTGGCTTCGGTGCCGACCCCTCGCGGCCGGTCCCGCCCCCGCCCGGACCCGGTGGCCCTGGTGGTCCCGGCGGCCCCGGTGCCCCGCAGGCGTTCCACCAGTCCGGCCCTCCGGCCCCGCCCGGGTTCCCGCAGGAGACCCAGCGGCCCCCGCAGCAGGGCGGTCCGTCCTTCGGCGGCGGTGACGACGACTGGGTGATCTCCCCGCCGACGTCCGGCCCGGGCGGTCAGGGTGGTCCTGGCGGCCCTGGTAGCCCTGGTGGCCCTCAGAGCGGTGGCTACGGCTACCCGCAGCCCGGCGCGACCCAGGCCCCGCCCGGCCCCGGCGGCTTCCCGCAGCAGCCGCAGGCGCCCCAGGGACCCGCGACGTGGACCGCGACCATCGGCCCCGACCGCGACTACTTCATGGCGATGATGCAGCGCTCCGGTCCCGAGGCCGCGGGCCTGAACCTGCCCGCGTACTCGCCCGAGCAGCAGCGCACGCTCACCGGCAACCAGCTCACGATCGGCCGCCGCCGGCACTCCACCGGCGACACCCCCGACATCGACCTGTCGACGCCGCCGGAGGACCCGGGCGTCTCGCACCAGCACGCGGTGCTGGTCCAGCAGCCGGACGGCAGCTGGGCGGTCGTCGACCAGAACTCGACGAACGGCACGACGGTCAACGGCTCGGAGGAACCGATCCAGCCCTTCGTCCCCGTCCCGCTCCAGGACGGCGACCGGGTGCACGTGGGCGCCTGGACGACGATCACGATCCGGCGCGGCTGAGACGCCCGCTCCGGCCGCGCGGACGATCACGATCCGCCGCGGCCGGGAGCCGGTGACGGACGGATCCGGTGCCGCAGTCCGCCGTGGAGGCGGGCTGCGGCACCGTCGCGTCCGGGGGGATCCCGCGGCGGAAGACCCTTCACGACGGGAGGGGCCAGGCGTACGGCCCCTCCGGGTCGTCCAGCCAGGCCCACTCCGTCTCCTCGCCGACCGTGATGCCGTAGCGCTCACGCTGGGGCCTGCCCTCCTGCTCCCACAGCGCGTGGGCCTCCTGCGGGTCCAGGCTGCCGCGGGTCAGGGCCAGCAGGAACCGGAACAGGTCGTCCTCCCGCGCCCGGTGCGGCACCCCGCCCAGCTGGACCGGCTCGCCCCCGGGCCGGCCGCCGCCGCGCAGCGGCACGAAGTAGGCGGGCGTGTGCAGGAAACGTCCCTCGGCGCGCCCCGCGCCGGTCACCGTGAGCACGATCAGGCCGGTGGCGAGCGGCATGAGGATCCGGCCGCCGGGGCGGCTCTGGCCGACCCAGGCGCGCGGGACTCCGCCCAGGGCGCAGGTGGCGATGATCCGGTCGAACGGCGCGCGCTCGGGCACGCCCCGGGCGCCGTCGCCGGTGACGACGGCCGGGTGGTACCCGGCCGCGGCGAGGTGCCGGCGGGCCGACTCGGTGATCTCCGGGTCGAGGTCGACGGTCGTGACCTTGTCGTCGCCCAGCCGGTGGGCCAGCAGCGCCGCGTTGTAGCCGGTGCCGGCGCCGATCTCCAGGACCGTGTGACCGTCCTCGACGCGCAGCGCGGCCAGCATGTCCGCCATCAGGGACGGCTGGCTGCTGGAGGACAGCAGCTCGCCGTCGCGCAGCCGGGTGGCCAGCGGGGTGTCCTCGTAGGCGCCGCGCAGCCACCGCTCCCGCGCCTCGGGGTCGGCGCTCTCGCCCCAGCGGCGTTCGTAGCCACCGGCGGCACCGATGTAGTAGTACGGCACGAAGAGGTGCCGCGGGACCGCCGCGAAGGCCTCGCGCCAGCCCGGGTCGACGGCCCAGGCCCCGCTCGCCTCGATCCGCCGCACCAGCGCCGCCCGCGCGACTGCGGCGAGAGCGTCGAGTCCACTGCCGGGTGCGTAGCCGCCCATGTCTCCACAGTAGGGGCAGGGTCCTAGGTCTTGAGTCCTATGCCGGGGCGTCTGAGACCATGGATCGCGTGAATGAGATTCGGCGCGGCACGCTTCAGGAGCAGACCTTCTACGAGCAGGTCGGCGGGGAGGAGACCTTCCGTCGGCTCGTCCACCGTTTCTACGAGGGAGTCGCCGAGGACCCGCTGCTGCGGCCGATGTATCCCGAGGAGGACCTGGGCCCGGCGGAGGAGCGCCTGGTGCTGTTCCTCATCCAGTACTGGGGCGGCCCCACGACGTACAGCGAGAACCGCGGTCATCCCCGGCTGCGGATGCGGCACGCGCCCTTCGCGGTCGACCGGGCGGCGCACGACGCGTGGCTGAAGCACATGCGCGTCGCCGTCGAGGAGCTCGGCCTGTCCGAGGAGCACGAGCACACGTTGTGGAACTACCTGACGTACGCGGCGGCCTCGATGGTCAACACCGCGGGCTGACGCCTGCGGGGCGTCGTCCGGGGGACGCTCGGGGGCTGCTCAGCGGACGCTGACGTCCAGCGCCCCGAGCCCGGCACGGCGTACGGCGACGGACCCGTACGGGGTGCGCAGCCTCAGCCACGCACCCGACGAGAACAGCGCCGGCGGCACACCGGGGCGCAGGAAGCCGAGGGAGTGGGCCGCGTGCACGGCCCGGACGGGCAGCCGGGTGTCCCCGACCGTGCGGGACCAGACATCCCGCCCGATCCGGTCCAGCTCGGCCCGCGTCCGCCCCTCGGGGGGCAACTCCTGCGTACGCGAGCGGAACTCGGCGATCACCGCGGCCACGAGCTCGCGCAGCGCCTCCGGCGCCGGCAGCCCCGGCTCGGCCCGCCAGTCGCCCCGGGGCGGCAGCACACCGGCCCACGGCGGCCCGGTCACCGGGCTCGGCACGACGGCCGTGGCGGCCTTCTCGTCCACCGTCTCCAGGAACTCACCGGCGGACACGGTCACGTCCAGCGTGGCCTCGAGGCCCTTCTCGTACGGCTTGGCCAGCCGCACCGCGCGCACGGCGAGCACCTCGAAGGACGGCGGGCGTCCGAAGACGGCCAGTGCGGTGCCGGCGGCCTGAAGACGCACGGCCGCCCCGCGGTCGTAGTGGAGCAGCCGGGAGAGGAAGGCAGCGAGGTCCGCCGCCTCCCCCTCGTCGGCGAGGTGGAGCACCGTCATGCGGCGACGGCCTCCTCCTCGGCGTCATCCATGTACTCGCGCAGGAACTCCCGCTCCTCCGCGGTGATCCGGCGCGGGCGCTGCACCTCGAAGTCGAACGGCACGATCACCGTCGAGGCCCGCACGTAGACCTGGTCGTCGTCCTTCACCTCGTAGGTGAGGGTGAAGGACGCGGCCCTTATCTCGGTGACCCACAGCTCGATGTCGACCGGGTGGTGCCGGTGGACGAGCTGCCGCTTGTAGTCGATCTCGTGGCGCGCCACCACGGACCCCTGCTTGAAGTCCTTGTCCGGGCGGAACAGGAAGTCGATACGGGCTTCCTCCAGGTAGCGGAGGAACACCACGTTGTTGACGTGGCCGTACGCGTCCATGTCCGCCCAGCGCAGCGGGCAGCGGTAGATGTGCCGCAAGATCGATCAGCCCCGGGTCAGCTTCTTGTAGGTGGCGCGGTGCGGACGGGCGGCGTCCGGGCCGAGCCGCTCGATCTTGTTCTTCTCGTACGACTCGAAGTTGCCCTCGAACCAGAACCACTTGGACTCGCCCTCGTAGGCGAGGATGTGCGTGGCCACGCGGTCGAGGAACCACCGGTCGTGGGAGACGACCACGGCCGCACCCGGGAACTCCAGCAGCGCGTTCTCCAGGCTGGAGAGGGTCTCGACGTCGAGGTCGTTGGTCGGCTCGTCGAGGAGCAGCAGGTTGCCGCCCTGCTTGAGGGTGAGCGCGAGGTTCAGGCGGTTGCGCTCACCGCCGGAGAGCACGCCGGCCGGCTTCTGCTGGTCCGGGCCCTTGAAGCCGAAGGCGGACACGTAGGCCCGGGACGGCATCTCGACCTGGCCGACGTTGATGTAGTCGAGCTCATCGCTGACCACGGCCCACAGCGACTTCTTGGGGTCGATGTTCTCGCGGCTCTGGTCGACGTAGGAGATCTTGACGGTGTCGCCGACCTTGATGGCGCCGGAGTCCGGCTCCTCGATGCCCTGGATCATCTTGAACAGGGTGGTCTTGCCGGCGCCGTTCGGGCCGATGATGCCGACGATGCCGTTGCGCGGCAGCGTGAAGCTCAGGTCGTCGATGAGGAGCTTGTCGCCGAAGCCCTTGCTGAGGTTGCTGACCTCGACGACGACATTGCCCAGACGCGGGCCCGGCGGGATCTGGATCTCCTCGAAGTCCAGCTTCCGCATCTTGTCGGCCTCGGCGGCCATCTCCTCGTAGCGGGCCAGACGCGCCTTGGACTTGGCCTGGCGCCCCTTGGCGTTGGACCGCACCCACTCCAGCTCTTCCTTGAGCCGCTTCTGCCGCTTGGCGTCCTTCTGGCCCTCGACCTTGAGGCGGGCGGCCTTGGTCTCCAGGTACTTGGAGTAGTTGCCCTCGTAGGGGTAGAGGCGACCGCGGTCGACCTCGCAGATCCACTGGGCGACGTTGTCGAGGAAGTACCGGTCGTGGGTGACCGCGACGACGGTGCCCGGGTACTTGGCCAGGTGCTGCTCCAGCCAGTTCACCGACTCGGCGTCGAGGTGGTTGGTGGGCTCGTCGAGCAGCAGCAGGTCGGGCTGCTCGAGCAGCAGCTTGCACAGCGCGACGCGGCGGCGCTCACCACCGGACAGGTTGGTGACGGGCCAGTCGCCGGGCGGGCAGCCCAGGGCGTCCATGGCCTGCTCCAGCTGGGCGTCGAGGTCCCACGCGTTGGCGTGGTCGAGGTCCTCCTGGAGCTTGCCCATCTCGTTCATGAGCTCGTCGGTGTAGTCGGTCGCCATCTGCTCGGCGATCTCGTTGAACCGGTCGAGCTTGCCCTTGATCCCGGCGACACCCTCCTGGACGTTCTCCAGGACGGTCTTGTCCTCGGTCAGCGGGGGCTCCTGGAGCAGGATGCCGACCGTGTAACCGGGCGTGAGGAAGGCGTCACCGTTGGACGGCTGCTCGATGCCGGCCATGATCTTCAGGATCGTCGACTTGCCGGCGCCGTTCGGGCCGACGACGCCGATCTTCGCTCCCGGGAGGAAGCTCGTCGTCACGTCGTCGAGGATCACCTTGTCGCCGTGCGCTTTGCGCGCCTTGCGCATGGTGTAAATGAACTCAGCCAAGAGAAACCGTCCGGCAGCTTGAAACTGGCAGTGGGCAGATACACCCCATCTTGCCGTACCGCCAGGGCTGGGCGGAAACGCGTATGGGCGGGGGGCTGTGACCTGGCTCTTCTCGGATGTCGACTGCCAGGCGACTGTCACGGTCGGTCGCCTTTGGTCAACCTCGGGCACCCTCGCACGGCCCAGGGACGGCCCAGAGATGATCACTGAGAGGCAGTCTGCATCGGGTCGGGCCGCCCATGGTCCGCGGCCTGCCGGCGCTACCGCATCCAACTCATGAACTACCTGTGGGATGTTCATCTGAGCAACGTCACGGACACTGCCCGGGATGAGTTGGAAGCAGCACGGCACGCCCATCATGCCGCGTTCGCGGTGGAGCTGTGACGCCCGACGCCCCAGAGACGGCCCAAACAGCCTGACACGGCCCCTCATCGGCAGGAAAGCCGCTGGTGAGGGGCCTTTCACGCCCTCTCGCGGCAAATAACACCCCATCTTGCCGCACCGCCGGCCCTGGGTGGAAGCGCGCACGACAACGACAGCAGTGCCCGGATACCGGTCACCCAGGGGCGAAAATCAGCCAACAATCACTGGTGCTTCACCCGAGCTTCACATACGACGCACCTTCAACTACCGAGGTACCCAGCAAATACGTCCAACCCTGCGACCTTCTTCCCTCATGAACCGTTCAGGCCATCCCTTCCGTTGACCAACATTTATCACTGCACTTCGGCTCGGGTTTATGCCTATTGTGATGCCTGCATGAGGCGGCCCGGCCAAGCTGCCCGGCCAGGCGGCCATTCAACGACCGGGAAGCCATTACCAGGGGGACACATCGCTCATGCCTTCTCGCCGGTCTTTCGTGCCCGGTGATGCGACCTTCGAGGTCCTCCGCCGATGTGCACCCATGCCCAACTCTTATTGAGCGCCACAAAATGACGCGTACGGTCGTGAACCTGCTCTCTCTCGAATAGGAAACCTGACTTTCCATGCGCAGACTGATACGTGCAATTTCCCCGACAGCGGCCCTTGTCTCCGTTCTCGCCGTCACTCCGCAGGCCATGGCGGACGACCACACTCCCGCGGGCAGCAGCATGATCGTCCCCGGTACCAGTGTGAAGTTGTCCGAGAACGGATTCAACGGCGCCCGTACGCGTGCTGTCGCGGCGGAGAACCCTGCCGCCGTCAGCGCCACTGCAACACTGTGCGGATCCGGATACGAACTCGAGCTCGCCGAGCAACTCCCGGACGCCCGTCGATTCGGCACCCTGTTCACGTACACGAGATCCACGACCAGCGTGTCGGGGGCTTGCGCGGTGTTCGACAACAACCTCGGCACGGCGAAGCACATGAAGCTGAAGCTGTGCCCGAACAAGGCCGGTGTGGCCTGCAAGGTGGACGAGGGGACCTTTTCGCAGTACGCAGGCCCGGTCAAAGGCGAGGGCAACCACGACGCCGGCTGGAACAATTGCTCCCGGGTGACCGCGATCATGTGGTCGGGCAGCGTCGCGATCATCGACCGAGTCAAGTATGTAGCACCCTGCGACTGACCATGTTCGGGCTTCTGCGCACCGGCGTGCCACCCGTTACGACCTTCGCACCGGCAAGCGCCTTGTTCTTGACCGGGTGCGGATCCGACCACATCGACGCGTAACAGGGCGGGGCCGATCAGGTAAGCCCTGCCGACCGGGGACGGGAGTCCGGTGAGCCCGTCGCCGTCAGCCCCGCCTCTCCTGTCTCATCGTGCTTGGCCCTCACCCGAGTACCTCATGGCGAACGGAACCGACGGCGGCGGAGCTGACCGCACGGCGCCGAGGCATCCCCGTCACCGCCGAGAGGCTTGAGCGTACAGAACGCAGCCATTCCTGAGCCCGCTCGCGGTTTGCGTCGCCTTTTGAGCGCCGTGCGGTTGCGCCTGCTCCACCTCCCCGACTGCGCTCATGACAGTTCGGCTGATTCCCGAGGCGCCTCTCGACTCGATGTGTCAGCCATTCCTCAGCACCACTCCCTCAGCACCACGTACGACGTCCCTGCGCGGCTAGGCGCTTACGTGTCTCACGGTGTTCGCACCCGCAGCGTCCGAATGCCCGACAGGGAGAACGTCTCGTGCATTGGCCGACGTCGGCGGCCTCCCTCCCCCAACCCGTCAAGCAGTCCAGGAGATCCGGCATGGCCGATGCGAAAGTCCTCGAAGCACAGAAGTGGCTCAACTCGACCTACGGCAGCGTTTCCGGTTATCAGAAGTGCCCGGAAGACGGCAAGACCGGCTGGCCCACGATGTATGCCTTCATCATGGGGCTGCAGAAGGAGCTTGGCATCAGCCCCGTCGTCGCGAACTTCGGCGATGGAACCGTGTCCAAACTCGCCGCGCTCGGCGAGCTCGGACACGGCTGGTCAAAGAACAACAACATTGTAAAGATCATCCGTTATGGGCTGTTCTGCAAGGGTTACACCGGCGGGTACTCCGACACCGGCTTCTACGACCCGGACATCGCGCTTGCCGTCAAGAAGATGCAGAGCGACATGGGCCTCTCGCAGACCGGCACCCTCCAGGCGAAGGTGTTCAAGGCTCTGCTCAACATGGACGCCTACGTACTCACCGCCGGCGGGTCGGAGGAGGTTCGCTCCATCCAGCAGTGGCTGAACGGGCGCTACTGGACGAAGAAGACGGTCGATATCGGCCCGGCCGACGGCCACTACTCCCGCAATGTCCAGCAGAACCTGATGAAGGCCATCCAGCTGGAAATCGGCATCGCCGAAGCGGATGCCACCGGCAACTTCGGGGCCGGAACACAAGCCGGCATCAAATCCAAGGCCGGCGTCTCGGAAGGCTCGTCCGGCATATTCGTTCAGTTGTTCTCCGCCGCGTGTGTCTTCAACCAGCCGATCGTCACCGTAGACGCAAGCGGCGATACCGTCCAGACGAACACGGTGTTCAAGACGACATTCGACGGAAATCTGACGACCTTCGTCACCACCTTCCAGCGGTTCTCCGAGATATCCGCCAACGGGCGCGGTGACTACGCGACATGGGCTCAACTCCTGGTATCGATGGGAGACCCGGAGCGGCCGGTCACCGCATCCGATACCGCCTACACGATCACCGCGTCACGTTCCAAGAGAATGTACACCGACGGCTACCGATACGTCGGCAGATACCTCAACGAAGCGTCGGCCGGCGGTGGCTCGAAGATGCTTGAAGAAGGTGAACTCTCCAACATCTTCAATGGCGGGCTTCGGGTCTTTCCGATCTTCCAGGACAACGGCAGGTCGCTGTCCGAGTACTACTGGGGGAACGGGTACGCCCACGCGAAGAAGGCCCACGACCAGGCGGTGCATTTCGGTTTCAACCGAGGAACGATCATCTACTTCGCCGTCGACTACGACGCCACGGATGCCGATATGCCGCAGATCCTCGAGTACTTCCGAGGCGTCGCGTCCGGGCTCGGGAGCAAGGGTAAGCGGTATGTGCACGGAGTATACGGATCTCGACACGTGTGCGCCGAGGTCACGAAGGAGACCTACGCCCGCTACTCGTTCGTGTCCGGCATGTCCTGGGGTTTCTCAGGAAACCTTGGATATCCCCTGCCGGCCAACTGGTCCTTCAATCAGATCAAGGAATACAAGGTCACCGACGGAACAGACACCTTCTGGCTGGACCGAGACGCTCATCGAATCGGTAGCGACCCCGGGCAGAGCAGCGTCAACAGGCCGTCGTCGCCCGCGGACGAATTCGTCAACTACATCAAGTCCCTCTACGACCTGGCCAAGGCATACGGCAAGGGAAACCCGAACCAGCTCGTCATGGAATACCTCCGCAGCGACAGGTACGACGACAACCAGTGGCGGGCACTGATCGGGAAAGTGGACGCCGGCTTCGTCTCCTATGTGAACAACCGCAACATGAGTATCTGGTCGGAGTTCAAGGACCCGTTCACCGGCCAGCACCTTGGAATCGAACACTTGATGGCCACGGCGAATGGCCAGTTCGTCAAGCCCAACCCGGCGGGAGACATCAGTCTTGGTGACGTCGCCGGCTGGGGCGGCGACCTCATGACCCTCTATGGCGAATGGCGGCGGGACCACGACTCCTACGCCTCCGGAGCTACCTACATCAACGACAAGATGGGCAAGATCGGGGTCGCGTCCAGCTTTGGTTTCACCGACCTCGTCGAGGACGCCGACGGATACCTCATCGCCCAGGCCGTGCGTGGCGGCAAGACCATCGTCGAGGCGGTCCGCGATCACTACCAGGGCAGCAGCGGCCTCACCCGGTTCAGGGACTACGTGAACCAACGGTTCGGCGGCACCATCAGCAAAGCAGCCGCTCAGGCGAAGAAGATCCTCACGGACGAGCCCACCAGTACGGACGGGATCATCCTCGTGGGCGGCCGCGCGACCCTGATCCAAACATTCGGCGGCATACCGACCCTGATGCCTCACCTCCTCCCTTCCGACCAGCTCAATGCCTGGTGCGACGCGTTCGGCAACAACCTGGTCCAGCACGCCGCCACGGAAACGCTCCGGCGAGCTCAGTACCAGGCCAACCAAAAGCGTCTCCTTGGGTCGAAGTAGCGTCAGGACGCATGGCACTCTTCGCGCTCTTCGGCCCGCCCGCAATCACGCTCCTCCTCTTCATCATCGGAGTGTTCCCGTACGCACTGTGGGTGACCAGGAAGAAGCCCTCACGGAGGGCCCGTCTGGCTGCGGTTGGAAGCGCAGCGGCTCTCGCCGCCTACGGTGCCGGAACCTTCTACGGTCTCGCCTACACCTCCCCGTTCGATCTCTGTGCCACGAAGACCGCCAGTGGCGACTACGTCGACGCCGGGCGGGACTACAGCCTGGTGTCGGCGACCGTCCATCACTTCCCCCCATCCGTTACCTGCCATTGGAGCAGCGGATACAGCACCAACGATGTGTCGTTCTGGACCACGCCTCTGCTTTACGCAGGGCTGGCCTGCGCCATCGTCTGTTTCACCTTGATACTCATCAACCGCTCGAAGCGCAGAAGGGTCCCCCATGACAACGAGCTTGACACGTAGACGGGTTCTCGGTCTCGGCCTCGGGACCGGGGCAGCATTAGCCGTCGCGACCGCCGGTCCAGCACAGGCCGCCCCCGCCGCCGACGCGCGCGTCTGGACCAAGCGCGAATCTGCAAACGGCTGGCCCATCCTCGATCAGGCCGGCAAGTTCCGGGTCGAAGGCACCAACGTCGAAGTCTCCTTGGCGGAGGGGGACGTCGCCACCGTTCTGCTTTACGTTGCCCGTCGGTTCGCCTATGAAATCGACATTCTCATGCCTGGCGACCTCCAGGGCCACACGACGGAGCGTGAGATCGGCTCGGCATTCGAGTCGAACTACCTGTCGGGCACGGCCATCGCGATCCGGCCCCTGCACTACCCGCTGGGAGCTGATGTGAAGAACACCGGCATGAGCGAAGCAGAGCAGATCGTCGTCACAGACATCCTCGCCGACTGTGAGGGGATCCTCGCGTGGGGCGGACATCTGCAACCAGTGAAGCAGTCCCACTTCCAGCTCGCCGTCGGGCCTGGAGATTCCCGTCTCAAGAATCTTGCCGACCGCATCCGGGGATGGAACGACACACCGGGCAGGGGCGCGGGAACGATCGATGCCTTCGCGCCGGTGAGGCGTCGCCGGTCAGCCCGATTCCTGTAGGTCTGCACTCCCTGTCACGTGCCGGCCCGACACGGCGGCAGCCGGCTCGCCCAGCCGATGATAAGGGGGGCCGTTGCCGGGCCGGACAAACGGTCCGGACGGCTCGGGGTAACGCTCTCAGCTTGGGAAGCTGTGATGATCTGGGGCGGATTCCTGGCCTGACCTGCGCGGATGGATGGCTCGGGGGCTCGGCCAGGCGTTCAACGATCAGGCATGCCTCTCCGCGTTTACACGCACCTCATGCCGTCCAGCGAGATCCGCACCCGGAAAGCCATCTCGGCGATGTACCGGGCAGCCGGTCACCCTCATGACGGCCCGGAGACGTCCGACGGCCCCGAGACGGGCCAGGCTGCCTGACACAGCCCCTCATCGGCAAGGAAACCGCTGGTGAGGGGCCTTTTCATGTCCTCTCGCGGCAAGTAACACCCCATCTTGCCGTACCGCCAGGGCTGGGCGGAAACGCGTCTGCGCAGGGGTCGCTGACCTGCTACTTCACGCTGAGGGCTGCCACTCGGCTGTCGCCGTCGGTCGCCTTCGGCCGGCCTCGGGCACCCTTGCACGGTCCGCGTCGCGCCACCGCGACGCCGATCGGAACGAAAGCGGCTTCGATCTGTTCGCGGTGGAACGGGGACTCGAAGTGGTCGCGCTCGTCCTGCTGATGCACGGAGCGCTGATCCGCTTCTGGAACTACGCGTGCTACAGCGCGGCCATCGCCGCGGGAGCGCTCATCCTGGTCGGCCTGCCGCAGCCCTCCGACGATGCCGCCGAGGGCTACCGGGTGCTGTGGACGCTGTGCGGCGTGGGAATCGGTCTGTCCGTGATGCTGCTGGCCGGCCTGCTCTCCAGACGCACCACCAGGACGTCCTCGTGACAAGCCTGACGCGGGGCTGCTGACCGCGTCCCGAGGAAGCCGACCGGTGTCCGCGCAGTGTCAAGGACCGCCAGGACCGGACCCAGGCGGGCCCGGGCGGTACGGAGCAGCCGAAGGCCGGCCGCCTTCATGACGCCGTTCTGCCCTCTCGCGGCAGGTGACGCCGCCGCGGACCTCACCACGCGCACCCGGCACCTGATCGTGATGCACTGGACATATGGGAGGTGTGCCATGTCAGGGAGCGCCGGTAAGACCCGCAACATATTTCTCGTCTGGCTGATCTGGCCGCTGATCACACTGGGGATCTACCACCTGGTCTGGTACTACAAGATCAATCGCGAAGCCCGGGACTTCGACCAGCGGATCGAGGTCAATCCGGCCGTGTCGGTCGTGGCACTCGCCCTCGGCTGGGTGCTGATCGTTCCCCCCTTCATCTCGGTCTACAACACCGGTGTGCGCATAGCCCGTATGCAGCGCTCCGCCGGGATGGAGCAGGAGTGCAACCCCTGGATCGGCCTCATCCTGTTCATCGTGGCCGGTCTGTACCCGCTCTACTACCAGCACGAGCTGAACCAGATCTGGGCGCACTACCAGGTCCCGGCAGAGGGTGAGCAGGTGCCTCTCGCCGCCTGACGTGGCACCGCGGACCCGGTAACGCCCCCCGGGGAACCGGACGTCGTTCGCCCGGGTCACTCCCCCGCCGTCTGCTCCCTGCGTCGCAGCACGATCAGCGTCGCCCCGCCGATCAGGACGAAGCCGATGGCCACGCCCGCGATCAGGGGCGTGATGTCCGAGCCGCCCGTCTCGGCGAGGTTGGTGTCCGTGGCCGCGCCACCCACCGTCGCCGGTACGGGGTCGCTCAAGGTCTGAGTGGCTGTGCCGGTGTCGCTGCCGCGGGTCTGGCAGTCCAGCATGCCGGTGAAGCGCTTCTCGAGACCGCCGGGGCCATGGATCGTGAAGTCGTAGGCCTGGTCCTCCTGGAGCGGGACCGTCACCGTGCGGGACTCGCCGGGGGCGATGGTGTGCCGCAGCCCGGCCAGCTCGAAGGTGAACGGCTCGTCGCCCTTGTTGGACGCGATGATGTCGACGCCGCCCTGGGCGCAGTTCTTCGCCGCCGACAACGCCGGGACCGGCCCCTGGTTCGCCCACGTCGCCCCGGCCGTCGCGGACACCGTCGACTCGCTGGAACCGGCCAGGATCTGCGTCTGGCTGCGGCTCTCGGAGGCGAAGGCCCGGCCGACCGGCACGGTGGTCGAGGCCTGCACGGTCAGTTCCGATGTACCCGCCGCCGCGTCCTCCGGCACGTCGAAGTACACCTGCCCGCCGTCGGACGTGGAGGTGACGGCCTTGCCCTGCTTGTCGACGACCCGCACCCCGCTGGTGGCGGCGTCGGCGGGCGGGGTGACGGTCGCGCTGCCGGCGTTGGTGTGCACCGTCACCGGTCCGAGCAGCTCGCCCGGCCGGCCGGAGACCGCGGGCGGTTCGAGGGTGAGCGAGGCACGGGGCTCGGGCAGGGTGCGGGCGCTCTTCTCCAGGTAGTCCGCGAGTTGCTCGGCCTGCGGGTCGAGGGCGTCGACGGCCACGTCGTCCGAGTAGCGCCAGATCGCGACCTGCGTGCCGGCCGCCGCGTCCTGCTCGGTCAGCGCGCCCCGCACGCCCGCCTTGCGTGCCAGCGTCGCGAGGTCGTTCACCTGGGGGTAGGAGTTCTGCAGGATCCAACGGATCTTGCCGGCGTCCTTGTTGGCCCCGAGGGACGTGCCGCTCCAGGGCGTCTCCTGGTACTTGGCGTCCCGCTGCGTGGGGTTGTGGAGGTCGACGCAGTACGTCTGCAGCATGCCGCCGCCGTCGACGGACATCTCGAACAGGCCCGCCGAGATCTCCTGGTCACCGGTGCCGGCGTGTATGACTGCGGCGCCGAACGTCTTGAGGCCGCCTATCGTCGCGGTCGCCCCGCCCTGACTCTGCGTCGTGTCGTCGGCGGCCGCCCGGCCGGCACCGGCCAGCCCGCCCGCGGCGACCAGCCCGGACACCACCGTCGCGGTGGCGAGGCGGGCCGCGCCTCGCCTGCGTACGAACAGCTCAGAGAACGAAGCAAACACCAAATTCCCCTTCGAGCAGGACCCGTTGACGTGGGGAGACGGTCCCACCTGCAGAATCAGAAGCCTCACCGGACACAAAAGTCCCGAGAGCCATGTCCGGCATCCTAGGGACGCGGAAGACGCCGCCCGCCGGTCAGACGGTCGGACGAGTGATCCGAATCGGAATCGTTATCGCCAACACCCCTGACGAGCAGGGCTTATCGACAAATCACCCCTGGTCGTTCGGTGCGCACTCGCCGATAAGCCACAGTTCGGACGCTCTCGTCGCATGACGTCACGTCAGAACAACTGCTGCGGGGCCTGATTGTGCGCGAGCGGCCGCCTCTTCCTCCGAACCCTCCGGCGGTGTCTCCCAGTTGGGCTCGGGTTGCGCCTGCGAGGGGGCGGCGGCCTCCGTCCTGCTCGCGCGCCGGAAGGCCGCGGTG
Organism: Streptomyces sp. NPDC056373; assembly: GCF_042262425.1. Classification (NCBI taxonomy): domain Bacteria; kingdom Bacillati; phylum Actinomycetota; class Actinomycetes; order Kitasatosporales; family Streptomycetaceae; genus Streptomyces; species Streptomyces sp. NPDC056373. The sequence continues at coordinate 419,089 of NZ_JBHJPX010000003.1, read as the reverse complement.
CCCCACGCCAGATCATGACCGATCGCCACCGCGTCGATGTCCGCCGACGTCCAGCTCTGCCCCTCGCGTACGTCGGTCCGTACCTTCAGCCTGCCCTGCACGATCACCGGCTCGCCGACCGTCAACGACGCCGCCGTGTTCGTGGCCAGCTGGCGGTTGGCCCACACCGTGAAGAAGTTCGTGTGCCCGTCGGTCCACGTGTTCTTCTCCCGGTCCCAGTAGCGCGCGGTCACCGCCAGCCGGAACCTCGCCGACGGGCCGGACGCCATCTCCCGGTACACCGGCTGCGTCGCAACCCTGCCCACCGCGCAGACCATCGTCTCGTTCATCGCGAACCTCCCTCGCCCGGACTACGGCTACGCACCGGGCCGACACGCGTACGGGCCCGTCCCGTACGGCTGCGTCTGCCAGACTGCCGCCGCCGGGCCGGGCCCGCTGAGCGCTGTGGACCACCACGGACCTGTGGACAACGCCGCCACTCGCAGGGGTGAGGGGTGGGGGCGCCGTAGGAGCCCGCCACTCGCAGGGGTGAGGGTGGGGGGCGCCGTAGGAACGACGGCGACACCGGCGGCCGGTCACAGCCGCAACCCCACCCCCGGTGCCTCTCTTCCTCCGACGCCTCGCCCCGACGCCTCACCCCAGCGTCACCGTCCCGCTCCCACCACCCTCGCGTACTGCTCCCTGACCTCCCGGTAGCGCAGGAGCTCCGCCGCCACCGGGTCCAGTACCCGGGCCCTGCCGCAGCCGGACGCCGCCTCCCGCAACCGGCGTTCGGCCTCCATGCCGTAGCGCCGGGCCGGGCCGCGGGCCGCCATCCGGCAGCTCCACTCGATGAGCGGGCCGCCGACGATGCCGATCACCATCAGCAGTACCGGCACTCCGAGGTTGGGCGACACGACCCCGATGATCTGGCCCAGCAGCCAGAGTCCGCCCAGGAACTGCAGGATCGTCATGGACGCCTGGACAAGTACGGCCACCGGCCACCACCCGGGCCGCGGCGGCCGGCCCGTCGGCACCCCCGCACGCACGGTCAGCTCGTCCAGCGCCTCCGGCAGCCCCTGCGAGCCTCGCACGGCCGCCTCACGCACCGCCTGTGCCCAGGGCACGGGCAGCCCGGCCGACGCCCGGTCGGCCACCGTCCGCACCGCCTGCTCGACCCGCTGACGGGCGGTCGTCTCCTCGTCGGCCTGCGTGCGCCCGGGGAGCCGTCCCGTGGTGGGCTCGCCGCGGTCCTGGTACCAGCGCCACAGCCGCAGCCAGGGCGTACCGCAGGCCCGGTTGGCGTTGCGCAGCCACGCCCGCTCGGCCGCCTCGCCCGCCGCCGTGGCTCCCACCGCGTCCGCGAGCCGGTCGGAGAACTCCTCCCGGGCCTGTTCGCTGAGCCCGGTCCGCCGCTGGGTGGCGTAGACGGGCCACAGCCGGGCCGCGGCGATGTCCACGTCGGCCGAGATGCGACGGTTCGCGGCCCCGCGCTCCGAGACGAACTGCCCGAGGGTCTCACGCAGTTCGCCCACGCCGTCCCCGGTGAGGGCGGACAACGCGAGTACGGTCGCGCCCGGTTCGCCGTACTCCCCGAGGGCGATGCCGTCCTCGTCGAGGAGCCGCCGCAGATCGTCGAGGACCTGTTCGGCGGCTTCCCCGGGCAGCCGGTCGATCTGGTTGAGGACGACGAACATGACCTCGGCGTGGGCCGCCATGGGCCGCAGATAGCGCTCGTGGAGGACGGCGTCGGCGTACTTCTCCGGGTCGACGACCCAGATGACCGCGTCCACGAGCGCCAGGATGCGGTCCACGTGCCGGCGGTGCTGTACGGCGGCGGAGTCGTGGTCGGGCAGGTCGATCAGGACGAGTCCGCGCAGCGGCGACTCGCTGTCCCCGGTCGGCAGCGGCCGGCGGCGCAGCCGGGGCGGGATGCCGAGCCGTTCGATGAGGCCGGCTCCGCCGTCGCTCCAACTGCACGCGATGGGCGCCGCGGTGGTGGGACGGCGTACGCCCGTCTCCGAGATGGTCACCCCCGCGAGCGCGTTGAACAGCTGCGACTTGCCGCTGCCGGTGGCGCCGGCGATGGCGACGACGGTGTGCTGCCCGGAGAGCCTGCGCCGCGCGGACGCCTCGTCGAGCACCCGGCCGGCCTGCGACAGCGTCCGGCTGTCGAGCCGGGTACGGGAGAGCCCCACCAGTTGGCGCAGTGCCTCCAGCCGGGAGCGCAGCGACCCCTCGTACACCAGTGGGGTGACGGTCGGCGGGGCGGTGGAGCGGCTGTCCGTCATGGGGAACCGGTCTCCTTCGGCTGTCTCGTTGACGCGGCGCGCGATGAGCCCGTCGTCCCAGGTTTCCGCGGAGTCGGTGCGCGTCGCGCGTTCGCCGCCCGGGGCACTCCGGTCGGTGGTGCCTGCCGCTTTGTGGCCGTCGTCGTCCGGCTGGTCGGCGTGCTCGGTGGGGTCCTGGTCAGTGACGGCGGTCACCGGTCACCTCTCCTTCTGCAGTACGGACAGCGCGGCGATGAGTTCGGCCTGTGGCTCCGGGTGGATCTCCAGCGCGTCGAGCGGGGCGAGCCGACGCTCGCGTTCGGCGTGCAGGACGCGGTCCACGTGCTCGGCGAGCAGCCGCCCGGCCCGGTCGCGCAGCCGCAGCGCGCCGTGGGCGCCGATCCGCTCGGCGAGCCCCTCCCCTGCCATCCGGCCCCGGCGGCCGCCCAGCAGGGAGGTGGCGACCAGGGCGGCGATCAGTTCGGGGTCGGGCGCAAGGTTGCGGTCGAGCTCGCGCACCTCGTCCTCGGCGTGCTCCTCCAGCTCCCGCCGCCATCGCCGTACGGCCAGCCCGATGCGTTGCTCGGCGCTGTCCGCGTCGGCATCGCGTGCGGCGAGTTCCGGGGCGGCGGAGGCCGGTTCGCGCCGCCAGGCGTCGTCGACGCGCTCGTCGGCGGCGGTGACGGCACACAGCAGCAGCGCGCTGAGGCTCTCCACGAGCGCGTCGAGCAGTTCGGCGGCGGTGCAGTCCAGGGGAAAGGCGCGCCACCGCTTGAGGGCGTCCCCGGCGAGGACCGCCCCGCTCTGCAACCGGCCCCGCACGCGCGCGTGCTCGCTGTCGTACGCCCCCTCCACGGCGGAGGTGAGACGTAGCGCGGCGGCGTACTGCGCGGCGGCGGCACCGGCCAGCTCGGGCATGCGCGACTTGAGGGAGTCGAGGATGCCGTACGCCGTGCGGGCGAGGACGTGCTGCCGGGCCGCGGGGTCCTGGGCCTGGTGGATGAGCCAGGTGCGCAGCTGGGCGACGGCGGAGGCCGGCAGGAGCCCGCCGCCCCAGGCGGACTCGGGCAGCTCGGGCACGGTGAAGCGCGGTACCTCGCCGAGCCCGGCTTTGGTGAGCAGAGCCCCGTACTGCCGTGACACCTCGTTCACCACCTGGTGGGGCACACGGTCGAGCACGGTCACGAGGGTGACGTCGTACTCCTTGGCGGTGCGCAGCATGTGCCAGGGGACGGCGTCGGCGTAACGGGCGGCGGTGGTGACCATGACCCAGATGTCGGCGGCGCAGATGAGTTCGGCGGCCAGGACCCGGTTGTCGGAGACGAGGGAGTCGATGTCCGGCGCGTCGAGGAGGGCGAGGCCGGGCGGGAGGGTCTCGGCGGCCTCGACGCGCAGCACGCGCGCGGGGTTCTCGCCGGGGAGCAGCAGGTCTTCGGTGGACTCCTGCTCGGACACCCACACGCGAGTGAGATCGGGCAGCACCCGCATACCGCTGAACCAGTGGTGGTCCTCCGGATGGCAGACCAGTACGGGGGTGCGTGTCGTCGGCCGCAGCACGCCCGCCTCGCTGACCCGCCGTCCCACGAGGGAGTTCACCAGTGTCGATTTACCGGCTCCGGTCGACCCGCCCACGACGGCCAGAAGCGGCGCTTCGGGGTCCCGCAAGCGGGGCACCAAGTAGTCGTCGAGCTGCGCGAGGAGTTCGTCGCGGTTGGCACGCGCGCGTGGGGCCCCCGCCAGGGGCAGCGGGAAGCGTGCGGCGGCGACACGGTCGCGCAGGGCGGAGAGTGCGTCGAGCAGCTGAGGCCGTACGTCCAAGGTCACCACATGTGAAGAATGCCCAATTTTAGGGGAATTCTGAAGCATATGAGCATGTCTGCGCGCCGACAGAACACAAGGGGCGGAAGGGACGACTGGGACACAGGCACACTCCAGGCATAACGAGTGCACAACACCCGATGCCTCTGACGCCAAAAGCGGTGCACGATTCGTACCTGCCTGCGATTATCAGGACCGCTTCACCGAACCTCCACATCGAGCCACGGAGGCGAAGCAACAGGGGCAAGGACGCGGGAGCCCTATCCTTGTCCCCGGCAACGTCACGGTTCGGCCCACACCCGGGCACCACGACAGAGGCCACCACACCCGGCCCCCGTAGCTCAGTGGATAGAGCAGGCGCCTTCTAAGCGCTTGGCCGCAGGTTCGAGTCCTGCCGGGGGCGCCCCTAGCCTCTCACCTGCAGAAAAGCGTGAGAGGCTTCTCAGTGTCCGGATGCCCGTCGCTTCGACGGCAAGCGCCTTGACTGTCCACGATCGTGGACAGCACCCGGCATCAGGAAGCCAGTTCGAGCCGGCGGACGCCTGGCTACCGCTCCTCGTCCAGCACCTGGGCGGCCGCGCGCGGGTCCATGAGGTTGGACCAGGCCTGTTCGGCCGGGAGCAGTTCCCGCTCCGGAAGGGCGTACTCGGGATACCAGTCCTCAGCCTCACAGCCGGGGACGTTGCGCAGGATCAGCACAGTCAGGTTCGGCGGTACCGAGCCGGTGATCCGAACGGCAAGGTAGGTCTCGTGGCCGTCGTCCGCCCGCATCTGGAGGCCAAGGGTGAAAGTGTCGAACTCGCGTGTGTGCTCACGGCCGTCGCGCAGCGTGGCGTGCGCCAGGTCCAGCAGAATCGCCCGCAGTTGGCGCACGAAGCGGGCACCGGCCTCGGCGCGGTACCGGACGTGGTCCTCGCGTGCGGGCAGAAGGTGAGCCGTGTGCGTCGCGGTCTTCAGGCCGTCGGAATTTTCCGCCTTGTAGCGAGCCCGGGCGGCGCGGCCGTCGGCCTCAAGGCTTGCATAGAAGTCATCGGCCGAGCCGTCCTCCCGCCGACCCGCCGCGACCAGCCACGACAGGTCGGCGTCCAGCCAGACCGCGCCGCGCCATCGCTGCACCTTGACCTTGAACAGCACCTGGTCGTCCACGGACCGGATGCGTTCGTGCTTGCCGTCCTCGTCCGCGAACTGCTCGGACACCTTGGCCAGCACCGGGTGGTCGATCTCGTCCAGCGGCGCCGTGACCGGCGGCACCACGAGGTGCAGATCCTCGCGTAAGCAGCGCAGCGCAGGGCGGGCCGGCGCAGGGAGCCGGGTTCACTCATTCCTCGATTCCCCCGACCGCTTCGATCTCATCCGCGGTCAGCCCGGTCAGCAACATCACATCCGATTTCAGTGAGCCATCCAGCACACTGAGCGCCTCCACCATCCCGGACCGCAGATCCTCACGACGCTGCTCCAGATACGCCCGGACCGCCTCGGCCACCAGGTCCTTCTTCGTGAGCCCCAGGAAATGAGCACCCTGGCTGATCAATTTGTCCGTCGCCGGGTCCACCTTCAGCGGGGACTGGCGTACCGACTTCGCCGCCGTCGTCATCGTCAACACCTCCGCATCCATGGCACCAAATACCTCACGGTGTACTTGCTCTGCGTCACCACCGTCGAACACCCTGGCTCCAGCCGACGGACCGCGCGATCCTCGAAGCGGAGACCTGGGCCCCTGAGCAGGTACGGAACCACTACCCGGCGCGTGAACTCGTGCTCACCTGGATCCGGAACCAGAAGGGCCGGCCGAGCCGCAACCTGGCGGACCTGGCCAACAGGCTGCATGTCATCTGCGCTGGGTACTCTCGACTGCGTGGCACTGAACGCACAGGAAGCGAAGATGGCGCATCCGCGCATGGCAGCGGGTGTGCTCTTCTTTGATGCCGCAGGGCGGGTCCTCATGGTGGAACCCACGTACAAGGACTACTGGGAGATCCCCGGCGGGTACGTCGAGACCGGCGAATCGCCCCTTCACGCGGCCGTCCGCGAGGTCGAGGAGGAACTGGGCTTCGCCCCACCCCTTGGACGTCTGCTCGCGGTCGACTGGGCCCCGAACAAGGCTGAGGGCGACAAGGTGCTGTACGTGTTCGACGGCGGTCAGCTCGGCAAGGACGACCTGGCCCGGCTCAGTTTGCAGCGCGAGGAGCTGAAGAGCATCGCCTTCTTCACTCCCGAGCAGATCTCCGAGCACACCATCCCGCGATTGGCCCGACGCGTCATCGCAGCAACACAGGCCCGTGAGGCAGCTGCGCCGGTCTACCTGGAGCACGGGCAGGCACCCGGCACCGAGGCGGCGTGAGTACGCCCCGCAGCATGAGTCGAGCGGATGGCATCCACCTCGTGCAGCGGCTCATGAACGCCGAATACGCCGACGAGGCCGAAGCCGACGAGACCATCACAGCACTGGTGCGTGCAGCGCTGGCTTGCTGGGCCGCCTCTCGGCCGTCCGACGGCGCTCAGTAGTGACTGGTGGCGACTACTGACGACAGTCGTCGCGAACGGCAGCCGCAGGTCACCCGATTGGATCTGCGGCAAGATGCGCCAGGAGGGGTTGCGGCGGACAGTCAGCCGCTGAACGGGGCGTGAGGCATCTGGGCGGGGCCGAGCCCCAGTACCGCATGGCGCGGTGGCCGGGGGCGGGGCGGACATCGGGCAGGGACACGCCACACCGCGCCGAACCGGAACCCGACGCACTGGTCACCCACGCCGACCACCTTGTGCAGAACGTCAAAGTGCGACCCACGGGTTTGTACACATACGGCTCATGACGGGGCTCCGGGAGAATCCCCTACTCTGGCCTCATACGTCAGGCACTCCTGAACTCACGTGCAACTGAGGGCAGTTGAGAATCGCCCGAACCGTGAAATCGGGGTGTCAGGATGCTTACAAGGGCGGCTGTCCGGCCCCCTTACGTCCCACGATCCGACGCCACGACGCAGCACGTCGGTCGCGCATGCCCGCCCGGAATCTCACCGGACGCCGGCGGGCAGGCCCCGATCCTCGGAAGGCACGGCAATGACACTGCACATGGATGGCACAGCAGTCCTGATCCTGCTGGTCGCGACGGCGACGGCGGTGGCCGTGTACCGCCTCAAGGAGCAGGCCCCGACGGGCGGCGGCCCGCATGCACGCGATCTCGTGGGCGCGATCTGCGTCTGGGGGACGGTGGTCGCCGCGTTGGTGGCCCTGTTCGCGTTCTCACCCCCGGCGCCGACGGACGGCGACTCACGGGCGCCGACGCAGACCACGTCCTCCGCCCCGTGAGTTCCGCGGGCCCGCTCGCCGGGGAACCAGTGGCTCGTACACACAGCGGTGGCACCCGGGGCGGCCGCTTGTCAGCATGCCCGCCGTCCCCTCGCGGCGTGTGCGCGTGCGGGCAACCTCGCGAGCGTCTGGCGTCGGCGGACCGAGCCGGTCAGCAGTCACGGAGGCGTCCGGCGCCTATCGCCCCTCGAAGAAGCCGGACTTCAGGTCCTCGATGACGGCGTTGAGTGGATGCCCACTCACGATGAACGGGCCACCCCATGGCGCGCTGAGTGCGAAGAGCAACGCCAAGCTCAGCCCGACCACACTCGCGACGCCTACGATGAGCAGCGACGTTCGCAGGCTGCTGCGGAAGACCAGGGCGCCGGAGTTCACGATCAAGGCGAGTCCGCTGACCACGAGCGTGACAACGTAAAGTGACGGAACATCACGCGAGGCGGCCGCGACGCGGGCGCGACGGCTACTGGTGACACCGTCCAGGGACGTCAGCAACTCCGTCCCTGCCGCACCTCCCACCTCGGGCCGGGCCGCCTCGGCGCGAACATTCCGCTCCATCCGTGCGATCGCGCGAGCGGTGGCCGGGTCATCACCGGACGCCGCTGCTGTGCCACCCCACTCCCTGGCACGGGTGGTCTGCAGATAGTCCAGAAGTGCCACATGGATCGGCTCCGACTGGACTCGCGGACTTGTCGCCGCCCATGCCAGGCGGGAGGCCGCGGCGGCCTCGTCACTCACCAGTCCCTCGGCTGCCCGCAGGTAGCCGGCCTCGCTGGCCAGTGAGAGTGCGGCGAAGATCGCGAAGGCAGCACCGAGTGTCGGCATCAGAGGTGTGGCGATCTGCGGCACCCGATCCCGCTCCCCGACGGGTACCAGCATCCGGACGCCGACGCGCGCCGCGGCCGCGACCAGCAGGGCGAGGGAAAGTCCGCCCACGACCAGCACCACCGCCGGCAACGAGGTCAACCAGTTCATCAGATCACCTACAGCGTGTTTCCACCCGCGCCCCACGGCGGCGCCGCTTCGGCACCCGCGACCAGTAATTTCTCGTCGATCACTTTCAGCGAACGCCTCATGATCACAGGACGAAGCCCTTTTGACGCTCTCGACGCCCGGTACGGCATCTCGTTTCGTCGGCCGGACAGCCGCAGTGCACGCCACCAGCGTGCTGCCGCCTCGATCGAGGAACTGTGCACCCGGCGCGGGCGCTGTACAGCGGCGGAGTACCGCGACCACTGCGACCGCAGCCGGTGGGCACCGGGTGCGCCCACCTCTCGCCAGCAAAAACGCTCCCGCGAGGATCTCCCCCGCCGGGTCGCGCCGGTAGCGGCCCCCGGCTCAGGGGCGGTTCCGGGGGAGGACTGTCATGCGCAGGGCGCGCGGCCGTACGGTGAGCCGGGCGACCTGTCGGACGGCCTGGCCGTCGGCGAGTTCCAGCCGTACCGAGCGCAGCATCGTCGCCAGCGCCGTGACCATCTCGGTGCGGGCGAAGCGGTCTCCCATGCACTTGTGCTTGCCGTCCCCGAAGGGCAGGAACGCGCCTGGCAAAGGCTCCTGCGCGGCGTCGTTCCACCGGTCCGGGTCGTAGGTGAGCGGATCGGGGAAGCGCTCGGGATCGCGGTGCAGAGCGTGCTGGCAGTAGGCCAGTTCGGTGCCGGCCGGCAGCGTCCACTGGCCGAGACGGGTCTCCTCGGTGGTACGGCGGGTGACCAACCAGCCGGGGTGGTGCAGCCGCAGGGTCTCGGTGATCACCCGGTTCAGGTACGGCAGCCGGGCGACGTCGTCGAGGGCGACGGGCCGCTCGCCGAGGACCTCGTCCAGCTCGGCCAGGACCCGGGCCTCGATGCCGGGGTGGCGCGCGAGTTCGTACAGGGTCCAGGACAGCACCGACGCGGTGGTCTCGGTGCCCGCCACGGCCAGCGTGAGGATCTCGGAGCTGATCTGATGCCCGGTCAACGGCTCGCCGGTCTCCTCGTCGATGGCGCGCAGCAACATGGAGAGCATGTCTCCGGTGTCGTGCCCGGAGGCCTGCAGCTCCTCGACGGCGGTGTTGACGGTGGCGCGTACACCGGCCCGGGCCCGGTCGAAGCGGCGGTTGAAGGGCAGCGGCAGGCGTTCGGCCCAGTCGGGCAGCATGAGGCGCACACCGACGCCGTTCATCACCACCGACAGGTCGCTGCGCAGCCGGCGGAAGACGGCGTCGTCGAGGCTGCCGGCGAACACCGTCTTGGCCAGCATGTCGAGGCTGAGTCCGACCATCGCCTCGCGTACGTCGAGGGGCCGCCCGGGTTCCCAGCCGGCGACCGTGGCCGTGACTTCGGCGCGCATGATGTCGACGTACCGGCTGATCTCGGTGTGGGCGAAGGCAGGTTGCAGCTGGCGGCGTTTGCGTACGTGAGGCCGGCCGGTGGCGGTGACGACGCTGTCGCCCAGCAGCTGGCCCAGCTTGTCGTAGAGGCGGCCCTTGTCGAGCGTGGGTGCCAGGGCCTTGAGCATCTGGTGGATCAGGGCCGGGTCCTGGACCACGACGGTGCGCGTTCCGGGTTGCAGGACGATCTCCACGAGCGGTTCCCGTGTGTCGCGCAGCGAGTCGATGAAGCCGAGGTTGTCACGCATTCTCAGGGCGTGGCCGATGAACGGAAGCGATCCGGCAGCCCGAGGTATGGGGAGAGGCGCAGCGGACGTCACGGGTCATCCTTTCGCGGCAATCAACGGCGCCCCTATGGCTTCCCTGACCCTTCCCCGGCGCAATCCTGACATGAACGTGTCCTGTGCCACGCGGAACGAGTCGTGGAGGCCGACAGGCCGACCCGCGCCCCGTCCAGGCACTTCCGCGCACCGAGACAGGGCATGATCGTCCGCTCGGCTTCGTTTCCGCGAAGCGACAGTAGGGTTCCCCCCATGACCGAGGCGGAGAAGGCCCTGAGCGCGCACGAACGGCTCACCGCGCTGCGGGACGTGTACGACCTCCTGGACGAGGTACGGCTGCGGCCGGGCATGTGGGTGCGTGACGGGTCGCTGCGGCACCTGGATTCCATGCTGGTCGGATACCGGATCGCCCTTGCCGTGCACGGCGTCGAGGAGCCGTTCGACTTCTGGAGCCCTGGAGGTCGGAGTCCCTTCAGCCGGTGGCTGGAGCGGCGCATGGGTGAACAGACCTCTCTGGGCTGGTCGACCGTGATCGAGCGCAGCGCCGAAGCCACCGGCCGGCCCGCGCTGGAGCTGTTCTTCGAGTTGCTCGATGAGTTCCGTGACGAGTGCCGCGGTGGGTCGCGCAAACGCGTCCCGAGGTGAGTTCCCCGGCGGACAGGGCCGGTCGCAGCGCTGGTCCAGACCGGGACCACCTTGCGTCGAGGGCCCACCTCCGGCGAATCCAGGACCGAGACGAAGGCTCAGGGGTCGGTGGCGAGGCGGCGTCGAGGTTCTGTGGCTTTCCGCAGCCCCGGGGCACGCGCGATCATGGACCCCGAACGCCGACCCGAATCCGAACCCGGACCCTGCGCCGTGAAAGGGGCAAGCCGTGCGGCTGCGCTGCGCTGTACTGGACGACTTCCAGAAGGTGGCGACCGAGGTCGCCGACTGGGCGGGGGTCGCGGACGACGTGGAGGTCGTGACCTTCGATCGGCACATCGAGAGCGAGGACGACCTGGCCGCGGCGCTTGCCGGTTTCGACATCGTCGTGACCCTGCGCGAACGCGTGCCGTTCCCCGGGTCGTTGATCGCCCGGCTGCCCCGGCTGAAACTGATCGTCGCCTCCGGCATGCGGAACTCCGTCATCGACTACGCGGCCGCCGAGGCCCACGGCGTCACGGTGTGCGGCACGGCCAGTTCCTCCACCCCACCGGTCGAAATGACCTGGGCGCTGCTGCTCGGCCTCGCACGCGGCCTCGTCGAGGAGAGCAACGCCCTGCGCTCCGGCGGCCCCTGGCAGAGCACCGTCGGTGCCGATCTGCACGGCCGGCGTCTCGGACTGCTCGGCCTGGGGAAGATCGGCAGCCGGGTCGCCCAGGTGGGGCTCGCCTTCGGCATGCGGGTCGGGGCCTGGAGCCAGAACCTCACCCGGGAGCGTGCCGACGAGGTCGGCGTGGAACTCGCCGCCTCCAAGGAGGAGCTGCTGGCGGACAGCGACTTCGTGTCGGTCCACCTGGCCCTCGGTGACCGCACCCGCGGCCTGCTCGGCCGGTCCGAACTCGCCCTCCTCAAGCCGTCCGCCTACCTGGTCAACACCTCACGCGCGGCGATCGTCGACCAGGACGCCCTCCTCGACGCCCTGCACGCGGGCCGCATCGCCGGCGCCGGCGTGGACGTCTTCGACATCGAGCCCCTGCCCGCGGACCACCCGATGCGGACGGCACCCCGCCTCCTCGCCACGCCGCACCTCGGCTACGTCTCCCGGGCCAACTACGCGACGTACTACGGGCAGGCGGTCGAGGACATCCGTGCCTTCCTGGCGGGCGCGCCCGTACGCCGGCTGCCTTGACACGCCGGCCTACCTGACGCGACGGCTGCCTCTACGCGACGGCCGCCCCTGCGGGATGCCTCCCCGGCACGGCGGCCGCCCCGACACGACGGCGCGCGCGTCCGGCGGCGCGCTGTTCATCGGGGGTCTTCGGCCACGGGCCCACGGCACGCACATGGCCGGGACCCGGTATCGGGTCCCGGCCATCGCGGGCTGTGCGGCCGGACTCGAGGGCGCCGCCATGAACGAGGCGCCTCGGTCTCGGCGGAAGTCAGGCCTTCTTGCCCGGAACGACGGTGTTGCTGACGCAGGACACCTGGCTGTGCGAGGTCGGGCACTGCTGCGTCGAGTCGTTGACGACCGTGACCTTGCCCTGGTCGGTGGTGTACGTGTACTGGCTCAGTTCCACGCAGCGCACGTGACCGTTGCCGTCGTCGACGCACTTGCCGGGGCCACCGTCGGCAGAGGCCTGGGCGGCACCGACACCGATCAGAGCGAAGCTCCCCAGGACTCCCGCTACCGCTGCGATCTTCTTCGAAGTGAGCATTTACCTTTTCCTTTACGGTCGACCCGCCGCCACCGGGCAGCGGAGTCGTTCCGGACGCATTAGCGGCAAAGAAGCCAAAGGGCAGGCCCCGCGGCTCGGACACCTGGTTCGAGCCCCGGGGCCTGCCTGCATCACCTGGTCGGTGATTACTTGCCCAGGGTGAAGGCCTGCGAGCAGGTCACGGACTCGCGCTCGCTGTTGTCCTGGTTGGCGAGACCCAGGATGGCGAGGTTGACGTTGACGTCGTCGATGTTGATGAGGCCCTCACGCGAGTCGTTCTGCTCGCACGACTGGGCCTGCTTGTTGTCGATCTTGACGTGCTCGTCCCCGTCCGAAGCGTGACCAACGCCAGCGCCAAGGAAGCTGACGCTGCCGAGCATGGCCGCGACGACCGCGGCCTTCTGGTACTTGCGCATTACTTCTCCGATTTCTCGAATGGACACAGACCGTAATGGACTGGTCACCGACAGTCGCAAAGCCTAGGCGGCTTGTGCGCCTTTCGCCCGGGCGAAACGCCCGACTGCGTAAGTTTCTGGAAAAGACGTTTTGTAGTTCCGCGCACCGACGCGCGGTGGGTGGCCGCACCCCGAGCCGCCGCCGGGGGCCGCCCGCACCCAGGGGCGGAGCGAGCCCGCACCGGCCGGCGAGGCGTCAGCTCCCCGAGGCGGGAACCGCGACGCTGTCGACGCAGCTGACCTGACTGCGCGACGCCGGACAGGCCTGCGTCGAGTCGTTGACGACGGTGACGTCTCCGCGCTTGTCCTTGATGACCTGGTACTCACTCATCTGCACGCACCGGACACGCCCCGCACTGTCCTCGACGCACGTACCGGGGCCACCCTGGGCCGACGCCTGGACGGCCCCGAGGCCCATCAGAGCGAAGGTTCCCAGCACCGCCGCCACCGCCGCGGTCTTCTTCGAGTCGAACATCTGCCTTTTTCCTTCAGTAAGGCGGCAGGCCCCGGGGCTCGGACGCATGGTTCGAGCACCGGGGCCTGCCTGGATCAACCTGATCAGTGGCCGCCACGCAGCGAGAAGGCCTGCGAGCAGGTCAGGGACTCGCGCTCGCTGTTGTCCTGGTTGCCCAGACCCAGCAGGGCGGCAACGTTGACGTTCACGTCGTCGACGTTGACCAGACCCTGGGTCGAGTCGTTCTGCGAGCAGGCCTGCGTCTGGTCGTTGTCGAGCTTGAACTTCTCGTCCCCGCCCGCAGCGTGACCAACGCCAGCGCCGAGGAAGCTGACGCTGCCGAGCATGGCCACGACGACCGCGGCCTTCTGGTACTTGCGCATTACTTCTCCGATTTCTCGAGTCGACACAGACCGTTGTGGTCCGGTCACTGACAGTCGCTAACATAAGCGGCGTTTGCGGCTTTTGCCACGCGAAACGCCCCGCAGCGTGGCTTTCTTGTGAAAGTGGCACGTCACAGCGGAGCCGTGCGTCCCCGGATGGCCCCGTGCCGGACGGCCCCCGGACTCGCCGCCGTCCCCACCACTACAGCCGAGAGAGGGCCGGGAGCCAGCGGAGGCCCTCGATCAACACCCGTTTGGCGGAGCCGCTGTTCAAGACGGGTGATCCGGAGAAGATTTCTCGTGACCGGTTCCGGGTCGTCGCGTTGAACGGGCAGTGCGGCCGCTCGTACTGCTGCCGCACTTACCTAGTCAGTAAGGGAGAACGTGATGTCTCGCATCGCGAAGGTTGGCGCTGTTGCTCTCGGCACGGGCGCCGTGGTGCTCAGTGGAGCCGGTCTCGCCGCCGCGGGCGCGGGCGCCAACGGCGCTGCCATCGGCTCGCCCGGCGTCCTGTCCGGCAACGTGGTCCAGGTTCCGGTTCACGTGCCGATCAACGTGTGCGGCAACACCGTCAACGTGATCGGCGCGCTGAACCCGGCCGTCGGCAACGAGTGCAAGAACGAGGACGGCAAGAACCACCACGACAAGAAGAGCAGCAAGAAGAGCGGCCACCGCCACTGACTTCTGCGGTCGTGAACCCGAGAGCCCCGGCCCTCCAAGGCCGGGGCTCTCCCCGTGTCGGTGACGATCCGTGTCACTCACGCGTAGCGGTAGATGCGGCCCACGTCCTCCAGCTCCGCCGGCGTCACGTCCCACGGCGGCAGGCTCTGGTGCCGTGCCACGATCCGGCCGTGCTGCCGGTCCCCCCGTCGCGGCGGTGTCGCGGGCAGGTAGCCGGCACCGCGGTGCCGGCGCTGCCAGCGGTACCACTGCAGGTCGATGAAGGCGTGGTGCAACCAGAACACGGGGTCGTTGACGGATGCGCCGCCGAGCATGTCCCCACCCACCCAGCCGTGCACCCGATTGTGGTTGCGCCAGGCCGTGTTGCCGCGGCCGGTACCCCAGCCCTCGAGCTTGTTGCGGAATCCCCGGGTGACCGTCGAGTCCCAGGGCGCCACGTCGTAGACAGGGTCCTCCAGCGCCCGCTCCAGCTCGTTCTTCGTGGGCAGGCGGACCGGGTCGCGGGGGCGTCCGAGGTTCCGGGTGAGGAACTCCCGGTCGGTCACGTTCACCTTGATGGTCCAGTTGCCTTCCCGGTAGGCGAACGGACCGGTCATCACCTGGTGATCGGAACGGCGCCCGTCGCCCCCGAGGAGATGGGCCGTCCAGGGCGCGGAGGTGCTCCTGCGGTCGCGCGTCCAGTCCCAGTACGGCACCGTCACCGAGGGGTCCACCCGGCGCAGGGCGTGCTCCAGGTCGAGCAGGAACCGGCGGTGCCAGGGCAGGAACGACGGCGCCATGTGCGCGGCGCGCAGCCCGTGCTCGCCGTCGCCCGAGAAGTACTCGATGTGCGTCCGTACGAACTGGTCGTACTCGCCCCGCCGTTTGACCTCCAGCAGCGCCTTGACGAACCGTCGCTGCTCGGCCCTGGTGAGCGTGCCGGCGTCCCTACGTACGTACGCCACGCCGGTTCTCCGTGTGGACGTGGCCCGTGGCCGGGACCGGCTCACGCAGGTGCCGGCCCGGGCCGAGTTCGTCGACGGCGGCGCGGGCGGCCTCGATCGGTGAGGGATGCGAGCAGTAGTGGTCGACCATGCTCAGCCAGGTGCCGTCGGCCCGGCGCATCAGATGCAGAGGCCGGCCGTCCACAGTGACGTGCCACCGGCCCTGCCCGGCCACCGGGTCGCTGGGTGGGTGCCACACCACGACGATGCGGCGGCCGTGACGGGTCTCGGTGGAGACGGTGGCGCTCGGGGCGTCCCCGTCTCCGGTGCTCCGTGACCGGAGGGCGGCGGCCACCGGGGCGGCCACGGCGGCGGCGAAGGCGCAGACACGCAGGCCACGCGCCACCTCCCGGCGCGTACGGCCCCGTCCGGGTCGTGCCGGGGCCGTCGGTGCCCCGTCTCCCGTCTGCCCTCCGTCGATGCCGACGGCCATGGTCCACTCCTCGTCCGGTTGCGGTGTCGTAGCCGTAACCGGCGGACATCCCGCGCGGTCACCGCCGTGCGGCCAGACAAGTGACCGCCGTTCCGCCGGAGGGAGGAAGGAGGAGGAGGGAGGAGGGAGGAGGGGGAGAGAAGGAGGAAGGAGAGAGCGGCCGCGTCACCGGGTGCAGACGTACGGAGGGCCGGTCCTCGGACTTTCCGAGGACCGGCCCTCCGTACGGCGTGGTTGCCGGCTCAGAACCACAGGTTGCCGTGCATCGGCTTGACGTCGTTGACCGCGGACGCGGCGTTCTTCGCCGTGTGGACCACCGATTCCTTGCCCTCGGCGGTGACGTCCAGGGGAACCTTGGTGCTCACACCGCCGGTGAAGTCGGTGGACGCCAGGTCGCGCGTGCTCTGCGCGGCCGGGGCGGGCTGCGGGGCGGGGGCCGGGGCCGGCTGGGCGACCGGGGCGGGCTGGGCGACCGGAGCGGGCTGGGGGGCGGGGGCCGGAGCGGGCTGAGCGACCGGAGCAGGCTGAGGAGCCGGAGCAGGCTGAGCCATGGGGGCGGGCTGGGCCATCGGGGCGGGCTGGGCAACCGGGGCGCTCTGATAAGCCGGAGCGCTCTGGGCGACGGGAGCACTCTGAACCGGGGCGGCCTGAGGAGCCGGAGCAGCCTGAGCCATCGGAGCGGCCTGCACGTCCGGAGCGCTCTGAGCGGCGGGCGCGCTCGGAGCCACCATGACGTCCTGGGCGAACGCGGGCGTGGCGGAACCGGCGGCGATCAGGGATCCGGCAAAGACGGCGGCAGCCTTCAGAGACTTCATCGTGTTCCTTTCTTCGGCAACGCGCGTCGCCGGAGGGGATTCTGTCGCCGTGCCTAACGAGCCCTGGCCTGGGCGGAAACCGGAGATGCCGAAGATTGCCAATACCTCATACGAAATCTATTAAAGGACCGATGAACAAACGGTCGTGGGGGGGGGGGCCCCCGGGGGGCGGGCGCCCCCCACTTCGGGGGGGGACGGGTGAGGAGTTATTCCGTGCGCAGGCCGTCCGGGCG
>NZ_JBHJPX010000003.1:387555-402266 GCF_042262425.1 Streptomyces sp. NPDC056373 | reverse complement strand
TGCTGGGCGGGGTCGACGACCTCCGCCCCTGCGAGCGGCGCCACGACCGGGCGGGGTCAGGATGCGGGGGTCAGTACCGGCTCCAGCAGCGGCAGACCGGGAAGCGTGACGGCCGTCTCCTCGGGTGTCGCCGGCGACGGGGCGGACGACTCGTCGGCCACATCGTCGGACGGTGCCGACAGGGCGGGTTCCTCCTGGAGCGACGGGCCTCCACCGGTCAGCGCGGCGAGGAGGTCGTCGACCCCGCCCAGCAGGTTGTCGACCGTGGGCAGCAGGCCACCGACGCCGGAGGTGACCGTCTTCAGGAGGCCGTCGACCGCCCCGACCACGAATCCCAGCAGGTCGGTCACGGGGTCGGCGGCCCGCGGCACCGACACTCCGGGCACCGCGGCGGGCAGGGCGGGAGCGGGCAGCTCTACCACCGTGGACATGAGCGAGGTCGGCACGCCGTGGGCGGCCGACTCGGCGAGGGCGGCCTTGGCGGCGGCTGCCAGCTGCGTGGCCTCGGCGGGGGGCAGCTGACCGTCGCTGTCCCGGAGCACGGCGTTCAGCAGGTCGGCGACAGGCGTGAGCTCGCCCCAGTTCAGTCTCCCGATCTGCGCGAGCCGCTCGTCCGCGCCGGGAAGCCGGGCCTCGGGCGCCACACGGTGGCCGTGCCCCCGGGACGATTCGGCCGCCATGGCGACGGGGCCGGTGATCCCGACCAGAAGGGCGGCGCAGAGCGCGCCGGACACGATGCGCCGTGCGGACAGAGCGCACATGGAGATTCCTTTCGACGGCGTTGGATCTTGAGCCCACCGTGAAAGCGCCCAGGGTTTCCCGCAACCGCTCATACGCTTTTCGGGATGTAGCAATTCCCCCTTTTGCTGCGTCCACCCTGATCAGACGGTTTGTCAGGGCGCACCCCTGCGAACCCTGACGGAGCAAGGCGGCGGCCCACGCCGAGCGGAAGCACTCCCCGGGGGACGAGTCGGCGGCCGGAACCGGCAAAGACGTGCGGTTTCACGATTCCGACACACTTGTCAGATTTCATCGAGTTTCATCGTCTATGTCCGGTTGATGACTAGAGTTGCGAACCGCCCGACGCACTCTCAGCGCGGACACATCGCATTCGTGGCGCTCGCCACGGCCCCCCGTTCGAAAGGGCAACGACCGGTCATGCGTCATTCCTTGGGCCCGCTGTTCCGCCGTGCGACCGTGGGCGTCCTCGCCCTTGCCGCCATGTGGGCGGCCGGCGGCTCTCCCTCCGCCGCACCTGCTGCCGCACCGGCGCCGGAAGCCGAGCGTCTCAACTTCACCGAGCGGTACCGCGCGCTCCAGCACGGCGGCATCGTACGCGCTGCCAACGCGTCGATCACGTGCCGCACCGGCCAGGGCTCTTCGTGTCAGGAGGTCCAGGCAGGCGGCCCCGGCGTGAACGGCGACTTCGACATGTACTACGCCGACGTCGACCGCGACGCCAACACCTACAACTCCACCCGCGGGGAGGTCCGTCTCCCCAGCGGCTCCCGGGTGACGTACGCGCGCCTCTACTGGGGTGGCAATTTGCGCGTGGGCGAACAGAAGCCGCCGCAGGACAACGGGCGCGTGCTGATCGCCGAACCCGGCGGCGAGTACAAGGAGGTGCTCGCGGACACCACGGTCGGACACCGCGTCATGGACGGCATGGACGCCTTCCAGGCCTCGGCCGACGTGACGCGGCTGGTGCGGGAGGCCGGAGCCGGCCTGTACACCGTGGCACAGATCAACATCGCCATGGGCAGGTCCACGGCCGGGGCCTGGGGCGGCTGGACGCTGGTGGTGGCCTACGAGAACCCGGCGGAGCCGCTTCGGCACCTCACGCTCTGGGACGGCTTCACCCCGCTGGGGGCCGTGGAGATCGGCCTCGGCGGCCTCGACTTCCCCGCGGGCGCGTGGGGCCGTGCGGGCCTGGTGACGTACAACGGCGACCGCGGCATCGGCGGAGACTCGTTCACCGTGACGACCGGCCAGGCCGGGTCCGCCCTCAGCAACTCCGCCAACCCCCGTGACGACGTCCTCAACTCCACCATCAGCGAGCCCGGGACGGATGCGGCACGGGTGCCCGCCCACGCCAACACCCTCGGTTACGACTCCGACGTGTTCGACCTCGGAAGCGCCCTGCAGCACGGCGGTGACCAGGCCGGCTTCCGGATCCAGTCGCAGCGGGACGCGGCCTGGGCCGGCGTGCTCTTCACCGCCGTCGACGCACGGCGGTGAGTACGTCACCGTCCGCCCGGAACGCCTTAGCCAGCGAGGAACCCGCGCACATGCACCTGTCATCCACCGCACCTCATCCCAGAGTCCTGCACCTCACCCAGCCGGTGGACGGCGGTGTCGCACGCGTCGTCACGGACCTGGTCCAGGCTCAGCTGTCGGACGGCCTGGACGTCACCGTGGCCTGCCCCGACAGCGCGCTCACCACGCGACTGCGGACGCTCGGCGCGCGCGTACGGCACTGGCACGCCACCCGGTCTCCCGGTACGTCGCTCATCCGGGAGGTACGGCACCTGGCGCGGGTCATCGACGAGGTGCGTCCGGACCTGATCCACGCGCACAGCGCGAAGGCCGGACTCGCCGGGCGCCTCGCGGTGCGCGGGCGGATCCCGACGGTCTTCCAGCCGCACGCCTGGTCGTTCGAGGCGGTCGGCGGAGGCACCGCGACCCTGGCGCTCATGTGGGAACGCTGGGCAGCGCGGTGGGCCTCGCGCGTGGTGTGTGTGAGCGAGGCGGAACGCGCGACCGGCATGGGCGCCCGGATCACCGGCCGCTGGACCGTCGTGCCCAACGGCATCGACCCGGAGCGCTTCCGCCCGGCCGTCGCGGGCGCCGTACGGGCCGGACTCGCCCCCCTCGCCGGCATCCGCCCCGAGGCACCGCTCGCCGTGTGCGTGGGGCGGCTGTGCCGGCAGAAGGGGCAGGACGTCCTGCTGCAGGCGTGGGAGACCGTCGAACAACAGGTGCCCGACGCCCGTCTCGTCCTGGTCGGCGACGGGCCGGACCACGACCTGCTTCGCGAGAACGCCCCGAGATCCGTGGTGTTCGCGGGAGCCGTCGCCGACGCCTCCCCCTGGTACCAGGCCGCCGATCTCGTCGTCCTGCCGTCCCGCTGGGAGGGCATGGCCCTGGCGCCCCTGGAAGCGATGGCCTGCGGGCGGCCGGTCGTGGTCACGGACGTCGACGGCGCCCGCGAGAGTCTGCCGTCCTCCACCTCCGCGCGGTGCCTGGTGCCGCCGGAGGACCCGACGGCGCTGGCCGAAGCCGTCACCGCGCTGCTGGCGGACCCGCTGCTGCGCGCGTCGCTCGGCGACCAGGGCCGCCGGCACGTGCTGTCCGCCCACGACGTGCGGCACACCGCCGAAGCCGTCTCGGACGTCTATCGCGACCTGCTCGGCCCATGGACCGCCACCGCCCCCAGCGCTGGGCACGGTCAGCCGCGCGACACCGGACGTGGCGCCGGGACGAACCGGCCGGCACAGCGCGTCGAGCCCACCGAGTACAGGGAGTCCATCCACTCGTGACCGCCGAACGTACCGTGCCCTCCCCCGGCGTACCGCCGCGGGACCACGGGTCCTCACCAGTCTCGGTCATGCCCCCGCGCGGCACGACCACCGGTTTCCGGTCGTCCGCCCCGCGGCCCCCGGCCCGGCCGGCCTCATCCGTGCCGCTGCTCGTGGCCGACGGCGTCGCCGCCCTCGCGGGCACGCTCACGCTCACCGGGGCCCAGCGCCACCCGCTCCTCGTCACCCTGCTGATCCTCGCCTCGCTGCTGCTGCGCCGCCGCGACGGGCGGCCCCCGGTGCCCGGGGTGCTGGACGAACTGCCCGCCCTGTGCGGCCGCATCACCGTGGCGTGGCTGGCTCTCGCGGCGCTGCTCGCGGCGTACCGGCCGGAGCACGCGTTGTCCCTGCGTACCGTGCTGACAGGCCTCGCCCTGCACACGGCGGCCGGCTGCGCGCTGCGCGGAGCCGTGCACGCGCGGCGTCGCGCCGCGCTGCTGCGCCACCCGCACACGGCACTCGTCATCGGCCCGGTCACGACCGCGCAGCGGGTGGCCGCCGCCGTGCTGCGTCACCCGCGCTGCGGGGTCCGGCCGGTGGGGATCGTCGCCGAGCAGCCGGAGGGCACCGAGACGCTGCCGGTACTGACGACCGCCGAGGAGGTCGAGCGCGCGGTCATCCAGAACGGGGTGAGGGCGGTGCTGGCCGTGCACCCCTCCGTACGCGCCGAACAGGAGCCGCTGCTGCGGGCGCTGGCCGATTCGGGCTGCGTGGTCTGGGAGGTCGACGCCGACACCCCGTCGTACGCGACGCGGGAACGGCTGGCCGGGTTCTCCTGCCGACGGCTGGACATGTCCCCGGCCCGGCGAGGCAGCGTGGCCAAGCGGACGCTCGACATCCTGGTGTCGGGCGCGTTGCTGTTGCTGGCCGGCCCGCTGCTGCTGACCTTCGCCGCGGTGCTGCGGATCTGCGACGGCCCGGGCGTGGTGTTCCGGCAGGAGCGCATCGGCAGGGACGGCAAGCCGTTCACCCTGCTGAAGTTCCGCACGCACCGCCCGGTCGACGAGCACGAGTCGGCGACCCGGTGGAGCGTGGCGAACGAGAACGAGATGCGCTGGTTCTGCCGGATGCTGCGGCGCACCTCGCTCGACGAACTGCTGCAGCTGTGGAACGTGCTCCGGGGCGACATGAGCCTGGTCGGACCGCGTCCCGAACGCCCCTACTTCGTGGCTCAGTTCAGCCAGACCTATCCCGGATACCCGGTCCGCCACCGCATGCGGACCGGCATCACCGGCCTCGCCCAGATCCACGGCCTGCGCGGCGACACCTCGATCGAGGACCGCTGCCGTTTCGACAACGCCTACATCGACGACTGGTCCCTGTGGCAGGACGTCTGCATTCTGCTGCGCACCGCCGCCACGGTGGTACGTCCCACGGGGAGCTGAGACAGGTGAGCCTCGCTCTGACACCGCTTCCCCGCCGCGACGCCGTGCTGACACCGGCCCTGCTCGTGGTGGCCGTACCGGCCTTGCTGGCGCTGCCGTTGACGTCGGACGGGGCGGGGCCCGCCGACGCGTTCTCCGGGCTGGTGGTGGTCTTCTGCGTCATCCGGCTCCTGCTCGAACGGCGGCGCCCGCTGTCGCCCGCCGCCGCCGTGATCCTGGGCCTGCCGGTCGTGGGGCTCGCGCTCTCCACCATGGGGGCGTTCTCGCCGCAGGCCGGGCTCACCGGCCTCGGACGCTATCTGCAGACCTTCGTGCTCGTTCCGGCGGCCGTCCTGCTGCTGCTGCGCGACCGGACCGGCTTCCGGATGGTGGCCTGGGCCTTCGTGGGGCTCGGTCTGTGCCAGGGGGCCCTCGGTGTCCACCAGTTCGTCACCCGGACCGGTGCCTCCTACCAGGGCGAGGACATCCGCGCGGTGGGCACCTTCGGGTCGCACGACGTGATGGGCATGGCGACGGCGGTCTCCCTCGGCCTGGTGTGCGCGGTCGGTATCGCGCTGGGCCGGGTGTCCGTACGGCAGCGGGCGGTCGCCGCCGCGTGCGCGTCGGTGCTGTTGCTGCCGCTCGCGCTCTCCTTCAGCCGGGGGGCCTGGATCGCGACGTTCCTGACGTGTGCGGTGCAGCTGGTCCTGACCGGATGGCGGCGCGCCCTCAAGGTGGCCGCCGCCGCGGTCGCGGTGGGGGTGATCCTGGTGGGCGGGTTCGGTGTGGGCTCGGTTCTCCTGCAGCAGCGCATCGGCAGCATCGCCCAGGTCGCCGACGCCCCCGACCAGTCGGTCGTCGACCGGTACACCCTGTGGGCGTCCGCCACGGACATGTGGCGGCAGCACCCGCTGACCGGGGTCGGGCTGAAGGGTTTCCCCGAGTACCGGGACGGGCACGCCACGCTCGCGCTGTCGTCGGGCAGCGAGACCGAGGGCGCGGGAGCGGTGTACCAGCGGCAGCCGCTGCTGTCTCCGCACAACATGTACCTGCTGGTGCTGAGCGAGCAGGGCCTGATCGGGCTGCTCGCGCTCGCCGGAAGCTGGCTGGCGCTGCTGGTGTGCGGGGTGCGGCGGCTCGTGCGCGTGCGTGACCACGGCCCGGGAGCCGACTGCGGGCTCGTCGCGTGCGGGCTGCTGATCTGGCTGCTGACCGACTTCATGTACGGCGACATCGGCGGGCCCTCGACGGTGCTGATCGCCGTGGCGATGGGGCTCGGAGCCTGGTGGGCGCTGACCGGCGACGCGCGCGCGGACGCGCCCCGCAGCGAAGTGCGTGAGCCCGCCGAGGAGGCCCTGGTCCGATGACGGTGGTGCCTTCGCATTCCCCCGAATCCGACACGGACGACGCGGTGACGGTGCCCCCGGCGCGGGCCGCCACCAGGGCCGGCGACGGTACCGACCAGGCCCCGGCGCCGTCGTCGGTCTCCGGGAGCTTCCTGGCCAGGGCCGCGCTCGTCACGGCATCGCTGTCCATCGCCGGTTCGCTGCTCGGCCTGGTGCGCGACCAGTCGCTGGCGCGGCTGTTCGGCGCCGGGAGCGACACCGACGCCTTTCTGGTGGCGTGGACGGTTCCGGAGTTCGCCGCCACGCTGCTCATCGAGGACGGGCTGGCGATCGCGCTGATCCCGGCGTTCAGCATGGCGCTGGCCCGCCGTGCCCGGGGCGCGCCGGGCGACCCGGTCCGCGCCCTGGTCGGGGCCACCCTGCCCCGGCTCTGCCTCGCCCTCACCGCGGTGGCCGCCCTGGTCGCCGGCACGGCTCCCTACCTGGTCCGGGCGCTCGCGCCCGGTCTGCCCGACCCCGGGCTCGCCGCCGACTGCACCCGGATCACCGCCACCTGCGTACTGGCCTTCGGGCTCGCCGGGTACTGCAGTGCCGCCCTGCGGGCACACCGCTGTTTCCTCGCGCCCGCGGCGATCTACGTCGTCTACAACAGCGGCATCATCGCCGCGATGTTCCTGCTCGGCGAGGGCTGGGGCG
Source organism: Streptomyces sp. NPDC056373 (assembly GCF_042262425.1). Classification (NCBI taxonomy): domain Bacteria; kingdom Bacillati; phylum Actinomycetota; class Actinomycetes; order Kitasatosporales; family Streptomycetaceae; genus Streptomyces; species Streptomyces sp. NPDC056373. The sequence continues at coordinate 395,282 of NZ_JBHJPX010000003.1, read as the reverse complement.
TGCGGTCCGCCGCGGTCGGGGTCGCGGCGGGCGGCTGTCTGATGGTGGCGGTGCAAGTGCCGTCGCTGTGGCGGCGGCTGGCGTCACCCACGCCGCACCTCGCCAGGTCCGGAGCGGTGGTCGAGGAGCGGCCGGTGCAGCTCGCCCTGATCGCCGCGGTGCTGCTCTTCGCCCTGTGCCGCCAGTCGCAGGTCCTCGTGGAGCGCTTCCTCGCCTCGGGCCTGCCGGCCGGTGCCATCTCGCACCTGAACTACGCGCAGAAGGTCGCCCAGATCCCGATGACGCTGTCGCTGATGGTGTGCACCGTCACCTTCCCGGTGGTGGCGCGGGCTCTCGCGGACGGCGACACCGCCCGGGCCCGCAGCCGTGTGGAGCGGGATCTGGCGCTCGCCTCGTGGCTGGTGCTGCTGGGCATGTGCGCGGTCGTCGCCTGTGCCCCCCAGATGATCGAACTGCTCTTCCAGCGCGGAGCGTTCACCCCGGGCGACACCGGCGCGACGGCGGACGTCATGCGTGTGTACGCGCTCGGGCTGCTCGGTCAGACGCTGGTGGGCGCCCTCGTGCGGTCCTACTTCTCGGCGGGCCGGGCCAGCTGGTACCCCCTCGGCGCGATGGCGGCGGGCATCACCGTGACGTCCTGGGTCGGCGCCGGCTCCGTGCACTCCTGGGGAGTGGCGGGGATCGCAGCCGCCAACGCCCTCGGCATCACCGTCACGGCGGCCCTGCTGCTCGCCGGGCTGCGAACGGGCCGGCCGGACGGCGCTCACGGCGTCTCGGTCCGGGTCCGGCCGGTCCTGGCCGAGCTGGGCAGGCTGGTGTCCGCCGCGGCCGTCGCCACGGCCGCGGGGGCGTTCGCCGCGAGCCGGCTGCCGTCCCCCGCCGCGGGCCTCACGGCCGGCCTTCTGACCGTGATCTTGGTCTTCGTCCCGCTCAGCTGGGCCTTCGGTGCCCAGAGTTCCGCGTCCGCTCTGCGCTCCCTACGCGCCGTCACACGAAGGCTCGCACATGGCCGTTCCCGTTGACTCCCTCGACACCGGCAGACCCCGGGCCCCGCGCAAGGGCCCGGCCCCCTGGGTGGCGATGTACCACTCGGTGGGCGACTGCTCGGACGACCCGTACCGCATCACGGTCACGCCCGCGCGACTCGGGGCGCAGCTCGCCTGGTTGCGCCGGCGCGGGCTGCGGGGCGTGTCCGTGACCGAGCTGCTCGCCGCCCGCGCCCGGGGCGAGGGGCACGACCTGGTCGGGCTGACCTTCGACGACGGATACGCCGACTTCGTCACCGACGCCCTGCCGCTGCTGCACCGCTGGGACTGCGGCGCGACCCTCTTCGTGCTGCCCGGGTGCCTCGGTGGCGACAACGCCTGGGATCCGCTCGGCCCGCGCAAGCCGCTGCTGACCGCGGACGGCATCCGGCGCGCGGCCGCCGAGGGCGTGGAGATCGGCTCGCACGGGCTGACGCACGTCGACCTCACCAAGGCGGACGACGTCACGCTGAAGGCGGAGGTCGCCGAGAGCCGCACCCGGCTCGAGGAGCTGACCGGCACCCCGGTCGACGGCTTCTGCTACCCGTACGGCACCATCGACGCCCGCGCCGTGGAGGCGGTACGGCAAGCGGGGTACACCTACGCCTGCGCCATCGACCCGGGCCGGCTGACCGGTCCGCACGCCCTGCCGCGCGTGTACGTCGGCCAGGACGACACGGCGTGGCGCCTGCACGTCAAGCACTGGCTGCACCGGCTGCGCCGCCGCCCGGTGGAGGGCCTGTGAGATGAGGGCTCTGCACATCATCACCGGCCTCGGGGTCGGCGGGGCCGAGCAGCAGCTGCGCCTGATGCTGCGTCACCTGCCCGTCGACTGCGACGTCGTGACGCTCACCAACCCCGGCGCGGTCGCCGAGGGCCTGGCGGCCGACGGAGTCCGGGTCACGCATCTCGGCATGGGCGGCAACCGTGACCTGGCCGCCCTGCCGCGCCTGGTCCGGCTGATCCGCACCGGCGGCTACGACCTGGTGCACACCCACCTCTACCGGGCCTGTGTCTACGGCCGTCTCGCCGCACGCGTGGCCGGGGTCCGGGCGGTCGTCGCCACCGAACACTCCCTGGGCGACTCGCAGATGGAGGGCCGCGGCCTGACCGCGGGGGTGCGGGGGCTGTACCTCGCCAGTGAGCGGCTCGGTTCGGCGACGGTCGCCGTCTCCCCGACGGTGGCCGAGCGTCTGAAGCGCTGGGGCGTGCCCGCGCCCCGCATCGAGGTCGTCCCGAACGGCATCGACCTCGACCGTTTCCGTTTCGACCCGGAGCGGCGTGCGTACGCCCGCCGGCATCTCGGCCTGCCGGAGGACGCCTGGGTCGTGGGCGGTGTCGGCCGGCTCGCCGCGGGAAAGCGGTTCGACGTCCTCGTCCGCGCGCTCGCCCTGCTTCCGGACGAGTGCCGGCTGCTGCTGGTGGGCGGCGGTCCCGAGGAGAGCGCCCTGCGTCGCACGGCCCACGAGGCCGGCGTGGCGGAGCGTGTCGTCTTCGCCGGCGAACGTCCCTATGTGCGCGACGACTCGGCGGGCCCCGACCTGCCTGCCCTCGTCTCGGCGATGGACCTGCTCGCGTCCCCGTCCACGGAGGAGGCCTTCGGCCTGGCGGCCGTGGAGGCCCTGGCGTCGGGACTGCCGGTGCTCTACGCCTCCTGCCCGGCCGTCGAGGACGTGCGGCCGTCCGCTGCCGCAGGCGCCCGGTGCGTGCGCGGCGGGCCCGAGGAGTACGCCCGTGCGATGGCCGAGGTCCGGGCGGCCGGTGCCCGGCCGCGCAAGGCCTCCGAGGTCGCCCACCACTACAGCATCACCCACTGCGCGGCCCGTCTCACGGACGTGTACGCGACAGCGGTCTCCAGTTCGCCGTCCCTCTCACCTCTGGGAGCCACCTCCTCATGACCGACACTCCGCCCCGTCAGCACCGCCTGTCCCCGGCTCGTCTCAGGGGCCTTCCCCTGTGGTCCGTGCTGGCCGCCGGCACCATCGTCGGGGGTCTGCTCGGCGGCTCCTACGGCTTGCTCACCCCCTCCACGTACACGGCCACGAGCTACGTCATCGCCGTACCCACCGAGAAGTCCACGCCGGACGCCGCCCTCGGGTTCGCCCAGGCGTACGGCCGGGTCGCCACGCAGCTCGCGGTGCTCGGGGACGCTCAGGTGTACGCGGGCGTGCCCGTGCGCACCCTTCAGCGCAGTGTGCGCACGGCGACGTCGCCGGACGCGCCGATGGTCGCCGTCTCGGCCACTTCCGCGCGCCCCGGGCTTGCCGTCGACATGGCCAACGCGGTCGCCCGCTCGCTGACCCGGCACGCGGACGACAGCAGTGACAGCACCCATGTGCGGCTCGTGCAGTTCTCCCGGGCGGTGGAGCCGCGCGAGCCGACGTCCGCGTCACCGGCGGTGACCGGTCTGGTGGGGGCGAGCGCCGGTGGTCTGCTGGGCGGCCTGGCCCTGCTGGCACGGCCCAGGAAGGGCGGCCGGGACGGCGAGAGCGTTCCGGCCCCCTCGGTGCCCGGGCCGGCCGCCGCCGCCGATGTGCGCTGACAACGGTGACGACGGCGGTCCCGGCCCGGCACCGCCGTCGTCAGCGGGGTCTCGGCAGTCCGGCGGATCACCACCAGTCGAAGCGGAGGCAGAGCTTGCCGCCGAGCCACTCCTCCACCCAGCTGCCGAGGTCCAGCGGTGTGCAGTCCGCCGGGGGCGGCGTCGTGCCGGGCGGGGTCGGCTTCGGCGTGGGCGTGGCGGGCGGGGCCGCCTGGTCGGTGCGGCCGAACAGGGTGGACCGGTAGACGTGGGACGACTTCGGGTTGGCTCCGCACTGCCACACACCATGCGGGCAGTAGTCGGTCAGCGTGTTGTACAGCGGCCTGTACTCGTCCATCCAGGCGAGCATGCGCCGCATGTACTCGGGATTGTCACCGTTGCGGAAGAGCCCCCATTCCGGATAGGAAATGGGCTTGCCGTGCGCCTTGGCGAAATCCACGTGGTGCTGCAGCCCGTAGGGCTCTTTCACCTGCTGGTCGAACGACATTCCGTTCGGCTGGTCATAGGAATCCATGCCGATGACGTCGACCGTGTCGTCCCCCGGATAGCATTTCGTCCAGGAAACGGCGTCCTGGCCACGGCTCGGCGTGAAATCGAACCGGAACTGCTGGCCCGGCACGGAACGCATGGTGGCGACGATCCTGTTCCAGTACTTCTTCCAGGCCTCCGGGTCCGGCCCACAGCGATGGGTGTACGTGGTGCCATTCATTTCCCAGCCGAGCACGACGATCGTGTCCGGCACCTTCAGATTCACCAACCGCTCGGCGAGGACACGGAAGTGGTGATCGAACTCCCCGGCCGCGCCGCGCCGCAGCAGTTGCCTGACCTCGCCGTCGGAGACGCCCTCCTCGTTGCGCTCCTGCATGGGGACGTTGAGGACCAGCATCCGGTCGGCCTTCTTGTTGCGCCAGTGCGCCCACGCGTCCAGGAAGTCGGCGGCACCCTCGATGTCGCGCCAGCGGTGTCCCGGCAGGTAGGTGTGGCCGACGCGGAGCTCCGTGCCGCCCAGCCAGTGGCTGAACAGCGGCATCCGCGCCACGCCACGGGCGTCGGACTTGAGGAAGACACCGAAGGGGGGAACGCCCTCGTCGGCCGCCGCGACGGTGGCCGGGGCGGACTCCGGGGCCTGGGCGACGGCCGGAGGCGTGAGGGCCGAGGGCGTGGCGGCGGGCGCCGGGGGCTCGGCGACGGCCTCGGGTGCGAGGGCCGGGGGCGTGGCGGCGGGCGCCGGGGTCGGCGCCGGGGCCCGGGGCTCGGCGGCCTGCGCCACGCCCACCTCCGCCACGAGGCCGGACGCCAGGGCGGCCGACGCGGCGACCGCTGCCGCGCCCAAGGTCAGCCGGCGGACCTTGGCCCGCCTGTGCTGTGGGGCCATGCCTGCTCCTCTGTTCGCTCTCGTCCGGAGTGCTGCCGCAATTGGTGTTATTGACGGGCAGTCATATTAGTGAGTCATAGAAAGGCCTGGAGCGCCAGTGCCCTTGCGGCTTTCGAGTGCCGGGCTCGCCCGTGCGGGTGAGCCGGTCGAAGAGAAAGAGAGAATTCGTGTCGCTGCTCGACATCCGCGTCCCCGCTGTTGTGCTGCGGATCGACCGGAATCCTTTTCACCACGGAACACTGGGGGCCGTACGCTCACTGGGCAGGGCGGGGGTGGAGGTACACGTCGTCGCTGATACCGCGGGAAGTCCCGTCGGAGCGTCACGTTACGTACGCCGAATGCACCCCCCGCCACCCCCGGGAGCGTCCACGGAGGACATTCTCGCCGTGCTGCGCCGCGTGGCCGACGGGATCGGGCGGCCCGCCGTCCTGGTCCCGATGGACGACGCGAGCGCGATCACCGTGGGGCGGGCCCGGGACGATCTCGCGTCCTCCTACCTGCTGCCCGAGATGCCCGGCACCCTGGCCGAGCGCGTCGCCGACAAGGCGGAACTGGCCGCCGTGTGCGCGTCCGCCGAGGTCCCGCACCCGGTGACGCTGACCCCGGACAGCCAGGCAGGGGTCGACGAGGCCCTGCGGCGGCTGGGGCTGCCGCTGGTGGCGAAGTGGAGCCGTCCCTGGCTGCTGCCCACCGGCAGCGGGCTGCGCAGCACGGTGCTGGTGAGGACCTCGCAGCAGGCCCGGGAGCTGTTCCTGCGCACCGAGGAGGCGGGCAGCCGGCTGCTGCTCCAGGCGTACCTGTCACCGGGGCCGGACCGGGACTGGTTCTTCCACGGGTACGCCGACCGCTCGGGCGGTGTGCGCGCGGGCGGGCCGGGCCGCAAGCAGCAGGCCTGGCCGCGGGGGGCGGGCCTGACCGCGGTGGGCTGCTGGACCCCCAACCCCCAGGTGCAGGCGCTGGCCGAGCGGCTCACCGGCGAGCTGGGCTACCGGGGCATCTTCGACCTCGACTTCCGGCGCTGCGGCGAGACGGGCCGTTACCACCTGCTCGACTTCAACCCGCGCGCCGGCGCCCAGTTCAGGCTCTTCGCGGACAGCACGGGCCTGGACGTCGTACGGGCCCTGCACCTGGATCTGACGGGCCGTTCACTGCCGGCCGGGGCTCCGCTGGCCGGGCGGGCGTTCGTGGTGGAGAACTACGCGCCGCTGGCGGCGCTGCGTGCGGCGCCGGGCGGGCGCGAGCTGGCCTGGTACGCCGCGGACGACCGCTCCCCCGGCCGGGTCATGTGGGCCCAGTGGTGCCGGCACGTGTCCCGCCGGCTGTACGAGCGGCTGGGCACGACGACGGTGCCGACGCCCCGGCGGACCCCCCGGGCGGCCTCGCCCTCCCTGACCGACAACGAGAAAGCGAGCAGTTGATGGTGTACGACCTTCTGGTGGTGGGCGCAGGCCCGTACGGTCTGTCGATCGCGTCCCACGCCGCGGCCGCCGGGCTGAACCTGCGCGTGTTCGGCCGGCCCATGGCGTCCTGGCGGGACAACATGCCCGGCGGCATGTTCCTGAAGTCGGAGCCGTGGGCGTCCAACCTCTCCGACCCGGCCGGCAAGTGGCGTCTGGACGTCTACTGCGCGCAGAACGGCCTGACGGCACGTCACGCGCAGCCGATCCCGGTCGAGGCGTTCGCGGAGTACGGCCTGTGGTTCGCGCGCAATGCCGTACCGGCGGTGGACGAGCGCCTGGTGAGCCGGGTGGCGGCCGGGCCCGGCGGTTTCACGGCGGTCACCGAGGACGGCGAGGAGGTGCAGGCGCGCACGGTGGCCCTGGCGGTCGGCGTGATGCCGTTCGTCGAGGTACCGCAGGCGCTGCGCGGACTGCATCCCGCCCTGGTGACGCACAGCAGCCACCACAGCGACCTCGACCGCTTCCGCGACAAGGACGTCACGGTGATCGGTGGCGGGCAGGCGGCCCTGGAAACGGCGGCCCTGCTCGCCGAACAGGGCACGCGTGTCCGTGTGCTGGCGCGGGCGGAGCAGCTGCGGTGGAACGACGTGCCGCCGCCCTGGGAGCGCCCCTGGTACCAGTCGGCCCGCTCCCCCCACAGCGGCCTCGGCCCCGGCTGGCGGAACTGGTTCTACGCGGAGCGCCCGAACCTCTTCCGGCGGCTGCCGGAGCCGACCCGGGCACGCATCGCGACCACGGCGCTGGGGCCGGCGGGCGCGTGGTGGGTGCGGGACCGGGTGGAGGGTGTGGTAGAGCTGCTGCCGGGCCATGAGGTCACCGCGGCCTGTGCGGTGCCGGGCGGGGTCCGGCTGGACATGGCGAGCCGTTCGGGTGCCCTGCGCAGCCTGGAGACCGAACACGTCATCGCCGCCACGGGGTTCCGGGCGCGTTGCGACCGGCTCGGACTGCTCTCCCCCGAGCTGCGCGGAACGCTGGCGGCGCTGCCGGACGGCTCCCCGCAGGTCGGGCGCAGTTTCGAGTCCTCCTTCCCCGGCCTGTTCCTGGCGGGTCTGGTGACGGCCTCGGGCTTCGGCCCGGCCATGCGCTTCGTGCAGGGCGCGTCCTTCACGGCGTCGACGCTCGTCCGCGGAGTGCGCCGCCGGCTGGGGGCGAGGCCGGTGGGCGGCATCGTCCCCGCTCCGGTGGACGGCAGCCGGAGCGAGTCGCCGTCGCCCGTGCACCGCTGACGGGGGACGCCACACGGTGACCGTGGGGCGCCGTAGGCGCCCGGCACCGCCCCCGGCCCCCCAGGTGGGGGGCAGGGGGGGGGCGCGACGTGGCGGGGC
>NZ_JBHJPX010000003.1:257222-387545 GCF_042262425.1 Streptomyces sp. NPDC056373 | reverse complement strand
GGGGGGGGCGGGCGGGCGGCGGGGGCCGCCGCCCCCGGCCCCCGCGGGCGGGCGCCCCCCACGGGGGGCGGGGGGGCCGCCCCCGCCCCCCCCCCCGCCCGCGCCCCGCTCTTGTGCCGGGAAGGGCGGTCGCGCGAGGAGCCGGTGCCCCACGACGGCCGACACCCCCCGGACCTGGGTCGACGGGGGGTGCGGGTGATGCGGCCGGGAGCGGCTAGCGGGACGAGGTGGTGCGGGCGCGGCGGTACATCATCACTCCGCCCGCGATCAGCACGGCGCTGGCGGCCGACGCCGCCGCCAGGGCCTCGCTGCCGGTCTCGGCCAGCTGGGGCAGGGTGCCGGGCTCCTCCTGCTCCTCCGCTTCCTCGGTGACCGACGAGTCCTCGGTGTCCGGAGTCGTGGAACGCGGCGTGTCGCTCTTCGGCGGGACGGAATCGCCCTTGGCCGGGGGCTTCGGCTCCTCTTCCGTCGACGGCTTGTCGTCGCCGCCGTGACCGCCGCCGTAGGAGCCGTTCTCACAGTCGTTCTCGAGCGCGTCGTTGAACAGCGCACCCCCGTCGACGCTGTTGCCGCAGACGTTCACGGGCACGTCGAGCGGCACCTGCACGTTGTTGCCGGACCCCACGCCGGGAGAACCCTTGACGACCGCCGACGCGTCCGAGCCCGCCTCGTGGCCCGACGACTTGTGGGAGATGTTCCTGCAGGAGTTGCCGAACGCGGTGTTGAGCGCCGCGAGCACGTTGACGGTGTTGCCGCACAGGTTGACCGGCACCTCGACCGGCACCTGAACGCTGTTCCCGGACAGCACACCAGGGGAATCCTTCGCCACGCCCGACGCGTCGGAGTCGGCGAGGGCGGGGCTGCCGTACAGGGACAGAATCCCCGTGGCGGCGGCCGCCGCGATCGCTCCCTTGCTCAGGGTCTGTCGCATTGCAGTGTCCTCCTGCTTGAAGAATTGGGGCGGCCGGCCTCGGAGCGGAGATCCACGTCCGGGGCCGACGGTGCGGCGGTGTGAACAGGTCGCAGCGCTGAACAGGAATCGGGCGTGTGGCACGCCGTCTCGCGGCACAGGGGCCGCGGAGGCAGCGCTACTCGCCGTTGCCCTGCGCGACGACCGGTCCGCCGGCGAGTGCCGGGACAGCGGCCGTCACCGGCACATCAAGGGCGGAAGCGGCGGCCGCCGCAGCGATCATTGCCTCCTTGAGCACTGCGCGTTCCTTTCTCGTGGCGCCGCATGCTCTACTGCCTCATCAACCCGGTGCAGAAGAATTGGTTCCGCAGGTTCACCCGGTTGGCCCGCGTCCCGTCCCGGACGGCCGGGAGCTGTTCAGTCCCGCTGCCGGTCCGCCTGCTCGATGGCCAGGGCGAGTTCACGCACCGCCCCGTCCTGCGTGGTGTCGGACAACGCACGGGCGCGGTCCGCGAGTTCGGCGAGACCGGCCGGAGCTCCCGGGAGGTCGTCCCGCGAGCGGAGGGCGTCGGCGAAGTAGGCCGCCACCGCGGCGACCTGGAAGCGGCTGGGGGCGGCGCGCAGGGAGCCGTGGAGGGCGCCGGTCTCCAGGTCGCCGGTCTCCTCGTGCGGGTCACGGGTCTGCGGGTCGAGCCAGCGCACGGTGGCGGTGGCGAGGTGGCCCTCGGCGCCGGGCCCGGTGCGCACGGCGTACAGCGCGGTCACGGTGTGGCCGGGGCCGACCTCGCCGCCGTCGACACGGTCGTCGCGGAAGTCCTCGTCGGCGACGCGCCGGTTGTCGTAGCCGACCAGGTGGAACTCCTGGACCGTCTCCGGGTCGAAGGCGACCTGGGCCTTGGCGTCGCGGGCGGTGAGGTCGACGTTGCGCGGGAGCTGCTCGGAGAAGACCTCGCGGGCGTCGTCGGAGTCGGACACGTAGGCGGTGTGGCCGTCGCCCTTGTCGGCGAGGCGTTCCATCAGGGCGTCGCCGTAGTCGCTGCCGACGCCGACCCCGAAGAGGGTGATGCCGTGCTCGCGGCGTTCGCCGGCGATGCGCTCCAGGATGGCGTCCGCGTCGGTGTCGCCGGTGTTGGCGAGCGCGTCGGAGACGAGGACGACCCGGTTGGTGGCGCCCTCGCGCAGGCCCTCGACGGCCGTCTCGTAACCGGTCTCCACGCCGGCGCCGAGGTTGGTGGAGTCCTGGGTGTCCAGGCCTGAGACGGCGTCCCGGATCTCGTCGCGGTTGCCGTCGAGGCGTGTCATGGGCAGGACGGTCTCGGCCTCGTCGCTGAAGGTGACGAGCGCGACCGAGTCCTCGTCGCGCAGCCGGTCCGTCATCACCGAGAGGGACTTCTTGGCGAGGTCGAGGCGGCCCGGTTCGTCCATGGAGCCCGAGACGTCGATGACGAAGGTGAGGGCGGCGGGCGGGCGTTCGCCGGAGCGTTCGGTCGTGCGGGTGGCGAGGCCGACGCGGACCAGGGACCAGTCCTCGTCGCCGGTGCGGGCGCCGTCGACGGTGACCGAGAAGCCGTCGCCGTCGGGGCGGTCGTAGTCCTGGCGGAAGCTGTTGACGAACTCCTCGGGGCGGACGGTCGACGGGTCGGGCAGCCGCCCGTCGGCGAGGGCCCGGCGGGCGTAGTCGTAGGAGGCGGTGTCGACGTCGAGGGCGAAGGTGGAGAGGTGGCCGGGGTCTTCGCGGAGGTCGTCCCGCTCGCTCGTGCCGTCCTCGTCGCCGTGGGCGGGTGCGGGCCCGCCCGTGCCGTACCCGGGGCGGTCGGCGGCCTTGCTGCCGTCGCCGGTGCCGGCGCCCCCGCCGCACGCGGTGAGCAGCAGGCCGCTCGCGGCCGTGAGGGCGAGCAGCGCTTTTCGTGTCCGGAACCGCTCCATCGTCCGTACCCCCTGCATCCGTTGACGTCGGCTTCTTGCGACTGTGACGGTGCGGGGGGCCCGAACGTGCGGTACGGGGCATTGCGGAAGCGTCTCGAAGCGGCCACGGGGAGAGCTTTCGAGACCGGTTGGTGATCCTCCGTCGATCTGACCGTTGGACTGCCGGGCTGTGGGGCTGGGGGGTGGGGCTGTGGGGCTGTGGGGCTGGGGAGTCAGGAGACGACGTCTTTGCGGGCGAAGCCGCGGAAGGCCAGGGCGAACAGGACGAGCGCGTAGGTCACGGAGATCGACGTGCCCTGGATCATGTCCGACCACTCCAGCCGGGGCCGGACGGCGTCGAGCCAGGCGTACTGCCAGTGCGCGGGCAGGAAGTGGCGCCAGTCGCCGAGGGCCGTCACCTCGTCGAGGACGCTGCCGATGATGGTGAGGAACACCGCGCCGCCGACCGCGCCGAGCGGGGCGTCCGTCCGGGTCGACAGGCAGAACGCGAGGGCGGCGGTGACCAGTTGGGACACCATGATGTACGCGACGACGATCAGCATGCGCTGGACCGCGGTGCCGGTGGACAGGCTGCCGCCGGTGGGGAGTTCGAGCGGTCCCCAGCCGTAGGCGGCGGTGCCGACGAGCAGGGCGACGACCGGGAGCAGGACGAGCGCGGCGAGGCTGAGGGTGAGTCCGACGGCGAGCTTGGACCACAGCAGCCGGGCCCGGGGCACGGGGGCCGCGAGCAGATAGCGCAGGGACGACCAGCTCGCCTCGGAGGCGACCGTGTCGCCGCAGAACAGGGCGACGGGGATGACGAGCAGGAAGCCCGCGGCGGAGAAGAGGTTGACCGCGGCGAAGTTGGCCCCGGACGCGGTGGCCGTGTCCATGAGGTTGACGCGGTTGTTGTTGCCGCCCGGGTCGCCGCCGACCTGGAAGGCGATGAGCAGGATGATCGGCAGGGCGGCCAGGACGCCGCCCATGACCATGGTGCGGCGCCGCTTCAGCTGCCGGGCCAGCTCGACGCGGAAGGGCAGGGTGCGGCCCGCGCGGTAGCCGTCGGCGACCTCGACGGGCGGCTCGGCGAGCGTGCTCATGCTTCGGCTCCGATCAGAGTGAGGAAGGCGTCCTCCAGGCGGCGGTGGGGGCCGACCGACCGCACCGCCACGTCCAGGCGTACGAGGTCGGCGACGAGGCGCTGCGGGGTGCCGTCGGCGTCGAGCTGGATCAGGAGACCCTCCTCGGCGCGCACCGCCGAGGCGACGCCGGGCAGGGCGCCGACCTTCTCCACGAGGGGTTCGTCCACGGGCGCGGCCGTGCCGACGAGGAGGGTGTCGCCCGAGCCGACGATGTCCTCGACCGGGCCCGCCTGGACGAGCTGTCCGTGGTCCATCACCACGAGGTGGGTGCAGGTCTGCTCGACCTCCGCGAGGAGGTGGCTGGAGACGATGACCGTGCGGCCGGCGGCGGCGTAGCGGATCATCACCTCGCGCATCTCGCGGATCTGGGGCGGGTCGAGGCCGTTGGTCGGCTCGTCGAGGATGAGCAGGTCCGGCAGGCCGAGCATGGCCTGGGCGATGGCCAGGCGCTGGCGCATGCCCTGGGAGTAGGTGCGCACGGCGCGGGCGAGGGCGTCGCCGAGGCCCGCGATCTCCAGGGCCTCCTCCAGGTGCGCGTCCTCGGCCGGGCGGCCGGTGGCGCGCCAGTAAAGCTCCAGGTTCTCGCGGCCGGACAGGTGGGGCAGGAAGCCGGCGCCCTCGACGAAGGCGCCGACCCGGGAGAGGACCGGGGCGCCGGGGCCGATGGCGTGACCGAAGACGCGGATCTCGCCGCCGTCGGGCCTGATCAGGCCCATCAGCATGCGCAGGGTGGTCGTCTTGCCGGCTCCGTTGGGGCCGAGCAGGCCGAGGACCTGGCCCTGCTCCACGCGGAAGGAGAGGTCCTTGACCGCGTACCGGTCGGTGGACTTCGCGTACCGCTTGGTGAGGTCCGTGATCTGGAGGGGGACTTCGGCGAGGGCCGGGTCCGGCGGGGCAGGTGCGGCGGTGCGGCGGCGGCCCGTGAGGATCAGCGCGAGCGCGATGCCCGCGCCGGCGAGCGGCAGCCACCACACCCAGGCGGGCAGTCCGTCCTGGGTGTCGCGCTGCCCGAGGGCCGAGGGGACCTTCAGGTCGCCCTCGAGGGACACGGTGTACGTCGCCGGTGCCGTCGGGGAGGCGTAACCGAGGTCGGTGGAGGCGAGGACCAGGCGGAGCCGGTGGCCGTCGTCGATCTCGTGGTCGATCGCCGGGAGGGTGACGGTGACGTCCTTGCCGGCCTTGGCGTCCTCGACCCGGAGAGGTGTGACGAGCTGGGAGGGCAGCACCTGCTGGGCGCCGCCGCCCGGGCCGACGTCGTAGAGCTTGGCGAAGAGGACGGCGTCGTCGCTGGTGGACTTCACGTGGACGGTGGCGGTGGGCGAGCCGGTGATCTGGAGGTCCTCGCGCATCGGCGCGGACTCGAACGCGGCGAACTGGCCGGGGAAGTCGAGGGAGACGCCGATGCCTAGCGTGGACAGCTGGCTGAGGCCGCCGGCGCCGCCGAGTCCGGGCAGGGCGGAGACGCCGGGCGGGCTGGCCCCGGGCGGATTGTCGAAGCTCTGCTCGCGGCCGGCCAGGGAGACGGAACGCTGCTTGCTCTCCAGGCCCGGGTAGCGGTCCGAGGTCACTCCGGTCAGGCGGGGTTCGCCGTCTCCGGAGCCCTGGCCGAGCGTGCGGCTGACACGGAAGGCGGGGCCGGTGCCGGCGCTCTTGTCGTCCTTGAGGTAGCGGTCGAACCAGGAGGTCACGCGGCCTTCGACCCGGCCGGTCTCCATGTCGCCGCCGTCGTGGCCGCCGGCGATCCAGTCGACGTCGACGGGGGCGCCGTTGGCCCGGATCGCCTTCGCGGCCCGATCGGCCTGGCCGAGGGGGAAGAGGGAGTCGGACTGGCCCTGCATCAGCAGGGTGGGGACCTTGATGTTCCTGCCGACCGCGGACGGCGAACGTTCCTGAAGCAGCTTGCGCGCCGCCGCGTCCGGCTTGCCCGACTCGGCGACCCGCTCGTACATCCGGCACAGCGCGGGCTCGAACTTCTCGCAGCCGCCGCCGGAGTTGACGAAGATGCCGGCCCAGAGCTTCTTGAAGACGCCGTTCGGGAAGAGGGCGTCGGCGAGGTCCCAGTACGTGATCGCCGGGGCGATGGCGTCGACGCGGTCGTCATGGCCCGCGGCGAGCAGGGCGATCGCGCCGCCGTAGGAGGCGCCTGTCAGGCCGACGCGGGGGTCGCCCTTCCTGTCGAGCTCGACCTGGGGCTGCTTCGCCAGCCAGTCGATGAGCTTGGAGACGTCGGCGACCTCGCCCTCGGGGTCGTTGAGGCCGATCTTCCCGTCGGACTTGCCGAAGCCGCGGGCCGACCAGGTCAGGACCGCGTAACCGTCCCGGGCGAGGCCCTCGGCCTGCTGCCTCACGTCGTTCTTGCTGCCGCCGAAGCCGTGCCCGAGCAGGACCGCGGGGCGGCGGCGGTCCGCTCCGGAGGTGAAGAACGAGGTGTCGATGCGGATGCCCTCGCCGGTGGCCAGGAACCGGTCTTCGCGGTGGACCGGGGGCGTCTCGTCGTTCGCGACGGCCGTCCACGTGCCCGCGCCCGCGAGGACGGCGACGGCGGCCCCGGCGGCGAGGAGCCGCCGGGGCCTCCGCAGCAGCCCGTGGAGTCCGGGCAGTCGAAGATCCATGCGTCAACGGTACGGGGTGAAGCTGTCGAACTGTTGTCGACCGCGGGTCGAACCTGCGCCCCTCCCGGAGGAGTACGGGGCTCCTCGGCATACCGCGTCCGCGGTATGCCGGCGAGGGACACTCCGACGCCTCGGGATTCCTTTGTTCTTGGCTCGGCGGGCAGGGCACCGAGCCAACACCGCTTTTACATGCGAACAAATCCCAAGAGGAGAATAAAGCACAATCGGAATCTCAAATTCCGCGAAAGTATTTGCAATGTGACGCCCATCACATGGGTAAAGCATTGATCAAGCCAAGTCGGCCCTTCGTATACTGCCCGGGTGGACGACCACTGTCCGGATGGATGACTCCACGGGCACATCACTCCTTCCACCTCCCGCCTGAAAGGCGCTGTCGAAGGGCCGTCCACACTGTTCGCGTGACCGAACGGCTAGGGGGAAGCATGCTTCACGCCAGGACCCACACGACGAGTCCCGACCAGCCCAGTTTCTGATCAGTAGCTCCGCCTGACGCGCCCCTTCGAGGATCTTCGCTCCACATTCCTCTTTCCTGGCGACGTACTCGGCGTGCCGGCCTGGTCGAATGAAACGAGCAGCGCAACTTTCACGCCATCAGGCGGAGCTCCGACGCCCCACCGTCGGACGAAAACATGAGGTTTGAAAGTGACACTGAACAGTTCCTTGAGAGAGCCCCACCTCAGATTAGGGAACGATCACTTGAGAATATTGCAACTCGTCTCCCAGGGCTGCACCATGACGCAGGTCGCCAGACGCATGGACATGAGCGACCGCACGCTACGTCGTAAACTCCGGTCGATCTGCGACTGCGTCGACGTGGAAACCCCGATAGAAGCAGTGGTGTGGGCCGTGCGTCGAAGAATCATCTGACCCGGGAACGCACGGCGGGCAGGTCGATGTGGCGCCGGGTGACGGTTAGCGGAGGAAACCGTCACCCGCAGCCCCTCTTTCCTTCCCGCCGCGGCCCATTCACCGCCGCCCGGCGCCGTGACCTGTCACGCCGCCGGGCGCTCTCGCGAACCGCAGCACCCGGGTCCCACCGGCGGTGGCCGATGCCGGTCACTTCGTTGTCCGGCGGCAGCGCACCGCGATAGAAAGCCCATGTGGCAGGAGAAAAGATTACATATCCGCAGGGCCGGTCGTCCGCCTCGGCTGTCGACGGCCCCGTGGACTCATCGGTCGAACAGCTGCTGAACCGGCTCGGGTTGGGATCGCTGAACGCCTCGGAGCTCTACTCCTATCCCGGCCGGAACGAAAACTGGTCAGGCATCACGGACACCGGAAACCCGGTATTCGCTAAAAGACTCAAAGGGAACCCCAGGGAATCCCTGAAACGCTACCGGAGAATCCTGCTCTTCGAGCGCCTGGCACGGGACGCCGAACGCCCCTTCCCCCGCCCCGAGTTTCTCGGGGGCGACGAGGAGCAGCGGCTGCTGGTGTTCCGGATGCTCGACGGCATCAGGTCCGGCAGCGAGCTCGCCGCGGACCAGGAGTTCACCGAGTCCATGTCCGCCGAAGCCGGACGGGCGCTGGCGGCGTTGCACGCGCTCCCTCACACGGCCGGGGATTTCCCGGAAGCGGATCCCCATCCGTACCCGCCGGTCGAGGACCTGCGGTCGCTTCCGCTGGAGAGCTATGTCAACGCCACCGGCGCCTTCGTCGAGGCGTGGGGGCTGCTGCAGCGCGACACCCCGCTGGTCGAGGAGCTGGAGCGGCTGCGTGCGGCCGAGGCCGGGGCCGCCCGCGTGCCCGTCCACGGAGATCTGCGGCTGGATCAGTTCCTGATCACCGACACGGCGTTCTACGTCAACGACTGGGAGGAGTTCCGGCTCGGCGACCCGGCACGCGACGTCGGGTCGTACGTCGGCGAGTGGCTGCACCGTGCGGTGCTGCGCATTCCCGCACAGGAGACGGACGACGCCTTCTCTGCCGTGCTCACCCACGAGGAGGTCGTGGCGCGGGGCAGCGAGGAGCTGACCCGGGTCCTTCCGCTCGTCTCCGCTTTCCACCGGGGCTACCGCGAGGGCGGCGGCCCCGACGACGACGGGCTCGTGGTGCGTGCCACGTCCTACGCCGGATGGCATCTGATCGACCGTCTGATCGCCTCGACCAGGGAGAGCGGCCGGCTGTCGGCCATCGTCCGGGCGGCGGCCGGCATCGGCAGGACCGCACTACTGGATCCGCGGAGCTTCGTCTCCACGGTCGGACTCGGGGAGGCAGCATGAGCACGGGCATCCAGGAGACCGTCCCGGCCGTCCCGGGGCCGGGACGGACCGACGCGCGAGCGGGAGCGGTCGCGGCACCGGAGCTCGCGGCCGGGCTCCGCCGGGCGCTGGAGGACGTGACGATCACGCCGGACGGCAGGACGGCGTGGGTGCGCGACGACGAGGTGACCGCCGAGTCCGCGTCGGCGATGCGCTTCCTGCTGGCCCGCACGTTGTACGAGGTGCTGCACACCGGGCGGGGTGTCAAGGACCGCGAGGCGCCCAGGACCCTGCGCGCGCCGGACTTCGAGGCACGGCTGGCACAGGCGACTCCGCACCGCGAGACGGTCGCCGCGGGGGTCCTCACCGAACAGTGCACGGCCGCCGGCCGGCAGGTCGTGCAGATCGACGGCCTGCGTGTGAACGTGCCGGACTCGGTCGGACTGCGGGACAGCGGGCGTACGGTGGGCGATCCCGCGCGCCCGGTGGTGCGGATGAACCTCCCCTCGGCCCGCCCGCTGGTCTCTCCCGGCTTCTTCCTCGTGGACAGCGGCGCGGGCCGCACCACCGGCCGCGGCGCTCTGCTGCGGCTCTATCTGAGGGTGGCCGACCCCGACGCGGCGCCCGAGCTGTGGCATGCCGTGCTGAGCGCTCTGGAGGCCCGCTCCGCGACCTACCGGGCGAAGATCATCTCCAATCCCGCGAGTCTGCCGCGCAACGACGGCATGGTCGTCTACCTCGGCTCGGGTTCCTGGGACGCCGTCGACACCGTGGTCGACAGCGCCCTGGCCACCGCTCTGCCGGAGGGGCCCGCGCCCGCTTTCGCCCATGTGCTGGCGCCGGGTGTGACGGCCGCGTGGGAGCCGAAGGACGAGCGGACGGGCATGCGTGCCCTGAGCTTCGGTGAGCACCGGGCGCATGTGGTCGCACGGGCCTTCGTGGCCGCGGCGGAACGGAACCGTGAGCGTCCGACGGCCGCCGAACTGGCCTCGGCGTGTGTGGCGGCGAACGTGGACCCCGCCGACCCCGCCCGCAACCTCGACTCGGACGACTGGCCGTGGAAGACGGCCCTCCGGTCCACGAACTGAGCCGTCCGCCGCGCCGCCGACGGCCGGCCGGATGTCACCGCACCCTGCAGGAGGTCCCTCACCATGGCCAGCGCACCACGCCCGGACGGCACGGACGAACTGCGTGTCTTCGCACAACTCCTGAAGGACCGTAAGGCGGCCGTGGCCGCCGCGGTGGTGCTGAGCCTGCTCTCCGCCGCCGCCACCCTCGTCCTCCCCCTCCAGGTGCGCGACCTGGTGATGGCCCTCTCCGAGGACGAACGTCCCGTCGGTCCGCTGCTGACGATGGCGGGCCTCGCGGTGGGCGCCGGGCTCGCGTCGGCGGGGTCCTCCTACCTGCTCGCCCGTGCGGGTGAGGGCCTGGTCTCCGAGGCGCGGTCGCGCATCGCCTCGCACATCCTGACCCTGCCGCTGCGACGGGTCCGCCGGGAAGGCGCCGGCAACCTGGTCGCCCGGGCCACCTCCGACAGCACGCAGCTGCGTTCCGTCGTGGACGTCGGCGTGGCCCAGCTCCCGTCCTCGCTGTTCCTGGCCATCGGCACCCTGATCGCCATGGGCCTGCTGGACTCGGTCCTGCTGCTGGTCGTGCTCGCCACGTTCACGGTCGCCGGTGCCGGCATCTTCCTGTGCGTACGGTCGATCCGCAGTGGTGTCGAACGCCAGCAGAACGCCGTCGGCACCATGTCCCAGCACATGACCGCGGCCGTGCTGTCCCTGCCCACGGTCAAGGCGTTCCTCGCCGAACGCCAGGTGGCGGACAGGCTCGGGCACAGCATCGAGGACGCCCGCAGCGCCGCGGTGTCGGTGGCGCGGGTGACCGCCCTGGTCGGGCCCACCATGCAACTCGGCCAGCAGCTGTCGATCGTCGCGGTCATGGTCACCAGCGGCGCCCGGCTCGCCTCCGGGGACCTGCACATCGGCGAGTTCGCCGCCTTCATCGTCTACCTGCTGCAGCTCGTGGCGCCGCTGACCCTGCTGGTCTCGGGGGTCGCCAGAATGCAGAGCGGCCTGGCGGCGCGGGCCCGCCTGAACAGCGTGCTCACGATCGCCCCGGAGAATCCCGGGGGCCTCTCCCCCGTCGAGCCGTCACCGACCGCGTCCGCGGTGGAGTTCGAGTCGGTCACCTACCGGGACGGCGGGCGCACCATCATCCACGAGGCGACGTTCGCGGCCCCCGCGCGCGGACTCACCGCCATCGTCGGGCCGTCGGGGGCGGGAAAGACGACGCTGCTCGGCCTCACCGAACGCTTCCTCCTGCCGGAGTCCGGCCGCATCGCCGTCTGCGGACTGCCCGTCGAGCAGTGGCCGCTGCACCAGTTGCGCGGCGCGATCAGCTACGTCGACCAGAGCTTCACCCTCGTGGAAGGCACGGTACGGCAGAACCTCCTGCTCGGACGGGACGACGAGAGGGGCTCCCTGCCGGACACGGAGCTGTGGCGGGCGCTGGAGGCACTCGCGCTGCGCGAGGCCGTGGAAGCGCTGCCGGACGGCCTGGACACCGAGCTGGGACGGGCCGAGGACCTGTCCGGCGGTCAGCGGCAGCGGCTCGCGGCCGCCCGTGTCCTGCTGCGGGACTCGGCGATCGTCCTGTTCGACGAACCGACGTCCCAGCTCGACAGCGAGAACGAGGAACGCCTGCGGACGCTGATGCGCACCCTCGCCGCGGAGCGTGCGGTGCTCGTGGTCGCGCACCGCATCTCCACGGTGCAGGACGCCGATGTGATCGTGGTCGTGGACGAGGGGCGCACCGTCGACCGGGGCACCCACGAGGAACTGCTGACGCGCTCCGCGCTGTACCAGGAGCTGGTGCACGGACAGGCGCTGCGCGGCGGCGGCGCGCGGCAGCCGGCCGGGGACGCGCCGGCGCCGGCCCCGCCGGTGGCGGGGGCGGTGGCCGGGGCGGTGGCCCGGTGAGCGGCGCGGCGACCGCGGTCGAAGCGGTGGGGGCGCGGCGCCTGCTGGTGATCGGGACGGGTTCGGTCACGGCCGCTCATCTGCCCTTCTGGGCGAGCTGGCTGAAGATCGGGCACCCCGGGACCGAGGTGCGGTACGTACTGACCGGGGCGGCCGGCAGGTTCGTCACCCGGGAGTCGCTGGCCGCCATCGGCGACTGTGAGGTGCGGGCGGACCGGTGGCCCGACGAGCCGGAGCCGAAGGCACGGCACGTGGACCTCGCGCAGTGGCCCGACACGGTCGTCGTGTTCCCGGCGACGCTGAACTACCTGGCCAGGCTTGCCCTGGGGCTGGGCGACTCGCCCTCGCTCCTCGCGCTGCAGTGCACGCGGGCGGCGATCGCGCTGGCGCCCGCGCTGCCGCCCGGCGGCGCGCAGAGCGCGGCGTACGCGGAGCACAGCGCCAAGCTCGGCGCGCGGGGCAACGTGATCGTCGTACCGCCCCACCCCGGCCGCAGCACGACCAGCGGGAAACGCGAGGCGTGGGCGCCCGCGCCCTTTCCCGAGGTGCTGTCCGCGGCAGACCGGCTGCGGGCGGCACTGGAGGAAACCGCCCCCGACGGCCACGACGGCCACGACGGCCACGAGCCGGAAACCGTATCCACCCGACACCGCACGGAGGCAGCACGATGACCGACGAGACACACGGGCCGACCGGCGCCGAGGCGACCGACGGCCGGAGCACGGCACCGGGCGGGAACAGCAGCGCGTACGGCGAGTCACTGGCCGACGTCTACGACTCGCTCTATCCCGCCGCCGGACCCGCCATCGACTCGATGGTCGGTTTCCTCCAGGAGCTGCGCCCCGCCCCGGCCTCTCTGCTCGAACTCGGCGTCGGCACCGGCCGGCTGGCCGTCCCGCTGGCCAAGAACGGCTATCGGGTGCACGGAGTCGACGCATCCCCCGCGATGCTGGCGAAACTCCACGAGAACGACCCCACCGGCCGTGTCACCACCGCGGTGGGCGACTTCAGCGCGCTGGCCGTCGAGGAGCGTTACGACCTCGTACTCACCGCGCTGAACACCTTCTTCATGCTGCCCACCCAGGAGCAGCAGATCAGTTGCCTGCGCGGCATCCACGACGCGCTCGCGGACGACGGTGTCGCGGTCTTCGAGACCTACAACCCGCAGGTGTACCACCGGCTCACCGAGGCGACGACCCGGATCGGTCACCTGGCACCGGACGCGCTGCTGCTCGACACGATCCAGGTGAACCAGTCGCTCCAGTCCGTCCTGGTCGTCCACACGATCATGAGCGCCGGCGGGCTGCGGAAGGTACCCGAGGTCAGCCGGTACGCCTGGCCTGCGGAATTCGACGTGATGGCCCGGCTCGCGGGACTGCGTGTGACGGACCGCTGGGCGGACTGGGACCGCAGCCCGGTCACGGGTCATTCGGAGAAGCACGTCTACGTGGTAGAGCGCCAGAACGTATGACTACCTTGACGGAGTGATGTGTTAACGCAATACTTCACCGAGTTAGTACATCACTCTGGAGGTGCGACATGGCTGGGCCGGTGCTGGAGGTCGACGGCCTGCGGAAGAAGTACGGCAGGCGCCAGGCAGTCGCGGACATGACCTTCGGCATCCACGCCGGTGAGCTGTTCGGCTTCGTCGGGAGCAACGGCGCGGGCAAGACCACCACGATGCGGATCATCCTCGGCGTCCTCGCCCCCGACGGGGGAGAGGTCCGCTGGCGCGGCCGCCCTGTCGATTTCGCCGCCCGCAGGCAGTTCGGTTACATGCCCGAGGAGCGCGGCCTGTATCCGCGGATGAAGGTCGGCGAACACCTGCGGTACCTGGGCGAGTTGCACGGCCTGCCGTCGGCTGCCGCGCGAAGGGCGGCCGACCGGTGGGTCGAGCGTCTTGAGCTCTCCCGGTACGCCTCCGAGGAGGTCCAGAACCTCAGCCTCGGCAACCAGCAGCGCGTCCAGCTGGCCGCGGCGCTGGTCCACGACCCCCAGGTGCTGGTGCTCGACGAGCCGTTCTCGGGTCTGGACCCGGTGGCGGTGGACGTCATGCACGACGTGCTCGTCGAACGGGCCGCCGACGGGGTGCCCGTCATGTTCTCCAGTCACCAGCTGTCGCTCGTCGAGCGCGTCTGCGACCGGGTCGGCATCGTCTCGGGCGGGCGTCTCATCGCCTGCGGCACGATCGAGGAGCTGAGCGAGAACGCCGAGCGGCGGCTGCTGGTCGACGCCCCGGAGGCGGACGAGAACTGGGCAGCGGGGCTGCGGGGCGTGTCGGTCGTGAGCCGCGAGGGCTCCCGTACGCGGCTTCGCCTGGCGAAGGGTGCGGACGACCAGCGGGTCCTGCACGCGGCGCTGGCCACCGGACCGGTCTTCGCCTTCGTGTCCGAACGACCGCCGCTGTCCGACCTGTACCGCGACCTGGTCACCGGAACCGGCGCACACGGACAGGACGCCGGGCGGACGTCGGACACGGACACCACGGCTGGCGCCGCCACGACAGCGAACGACACCGACGGGGACAGCACATGAACACAGTGGCACCAGCGCCGGGCGACACGCACGGCCCGGACGGCGAGCGCGCCTCCGGCCCGGGCGGGGACACCTCCGGCACCGGCGCGCTGCCGGCCCGCCGGGCGGTCGGCCTGGTCGCCCGGCGGGAGATCGACAGCCGGATGCGGACCAGATCCTTCGTCCTGAGCACCCTGGGGCTGCTGCTCGGCCTCGGCGTCTACGCCCTCGTGATCCTCCTCGCCGAGGACGGTCCGGCCAGGGTCGGCGTCGAGCGGGAGGTCGCGGCGATGCGCCCGGCGCTCGCCGCTGTCGCCGAAAAGTCGGGCGGCGACTTCGAGTTCGTCACCGTCGACGGCCACCGTACGGACCGGATGCTGCGCGACGGGGACCTCTCCGCCGTGCTCGGCGGCACCGACGGGCGCCTCACGCTCTCCGTGGAACGTGAGGCGGACGAGAACCTGCTCGGCGTCGTGCGCGCCACGATCGCCGAGGAGCGCACCACCCGGGAGCTCGAACGCGCCGGTGTGGACCCCGTGGATTTCAGGGAACGCGTGGCATCGTCCACGGTGCGGGTCCACGCACTCGAGCCGTCGGAGAACAGCGCGGCCGAGCAGTTCGCGCTGATCATCTCCTCCACCGGCCTGCTGTACTTCTTCTTCGTCTTCTACGGGATCACCCTGGCGCAGGGCGTGGTGGAGGAGAAGAGCAGCCGTGTGGTGGAGTTGCTCCTCTCCACCATCCGCCCCTGGCAGCTCCTCGCCGGAAAGCTCATCGGCGTCGCGGTCGCCGGCCTGACCCAGCTCCTGCTGCTCGGCGGGGCAGCGGTGGCGCTCGCGCAGGGCACCGGCGCCCTCACCCTGCCGAGTGCGGTGGGCGGGTCGCTGGTGACGATGGGCGTCTGGTTCCTGCTGGGCTTCTTCCTCTTCGCCGCCCTGCTGGCCGCGGCCGCCGCCCGGGTCTCGCGGCAGGAGGACCTGCAAGGGGTGGTGCAACCGGTGATGCTGCTCATCACCACGCCGTTCGTGCTGGGCATCGCCCTGCTGAGCAAGGACGCGCACGACCCCTTGATCGAATGGCTGTCGCTCGTACCGCCGCTCAGCCCGATCCTGATGCCGGCCCGGATGCTGCTGGGCACCGCAGCCGCCTGGCAGGTCGCTCTCTCCCTGGTGCTGGCGGTCGCCGCGCTGGTGGGCATGACCCGCGTCGCGGGGCGGATGTACGCGGGCAGCGTGCTGCGCAGCGGCTCCCGGGTGCCCTTCGCCGAAGCGCTGCGGGTGCGCTAGTTCCCCGTCCCCGGCCGGCCCTCTCCTGTCCCCCTCCCCCGACTCCCTCTTCTGTCCCCCTCCCCCGACTCCCTTTTGTTCTCGACCCGACCCTCTGCTGTCCCCGGCCGACCCCCTGCCGGAAAACCTCGAAGGAGCACCTCATGAGCACCGCCCTCTGGATCGCCGTCGGTATCGCCGTTGTCGTCGCCGTTGTCGCGGGTATCAAGAAGAGCCGGGGCTGACCCGCCCGATCGGCTCGCACCGAGGGGCTGTGTCTCCGAGTGGTCACTCGCAGACACAGCCCCTCGGGCCGTCAGAAGGTCAGTTCGCCGGTGGCGCCCCTGCGCAGGGGCGCCACCGCCGTCCCGTCGGCGACGACCACCCCGGTGAAGTCGGCGGGCCGGAAGAACCGGCGGGCCGCCTCGCCGACCTGGTCGTGGGACACGCCGTCCAGCAGCGGCCCCCAGTTGTGCAACCAGTCGGCACCGACCCCGACATGCAGCAGGTTCGCCAGCCCGGACGCCAGGGCTCCCGGGGACGACATCGCCGTCGCGGTGGAGCCGGTCGCATACCTCCTGGCGGCGTCGGTCTCCCGCGCCGAGGGCGGGTCGGCGGCCATGCGTTCCAGTTCTTCCCTGATCACCGCGAGAGCCGCGACGGTGTGCTCGGCGGCGGTGTCGGCCTCGACCATCAGCGTCGAGGTACCCGGCACCGACTCCACACCCGAACCGAGCTGGTAGGCGTACCCCTTGTCCTCGCGCAGGCGCGTGACCAGCCGGGAGGCGAAGGACCCCCCGAAGACCAACTGGGCCAGGTGCAGGGCCGGGTAGCCCGGGTCCGTGCGGGGCAGGGCGGGGGCGGCCAGCCGGATCACGCTCTGGACGGCGCCGGGCCGGTCCACCTGCCGCAGGGGCCCGCCCGGGAACCAGGGCGGCACCTCGGGAACGTCGCCTTCGGGCCCGGGCTCCCACGCCCCGAACAGCTCGGTGGCCATGGCGACGGCTTGCGCCGGCTCCAGGTCCCCGACCAGCACGAGCACCGCGCCCCTGGCGCCCAGGTGCCGCGCGTGCAGTCGTGCCAGGTCGTCCCGTGTGCAGGCGGCGGCCTGTTCGGGCGTCGGCTGCCAGCGGGCGGCTCTCTCCTCGCCGTACCTCCGCCGCAGCAGGGCGTGCTGTGCGAGCGCCGCCGGCTGGTGGGTGGCCAGCCGTATGCGGCGTGCCAGCCGTTCGCGCTCGGAGGCGAGAGCTTCCTCGGCCGGTTGCGGCGCGGCGAGGGCACCGGCCAGCAGGGCGAGTACGGCGGACAGGCCGTCGGCCATGGTGTGACCGGTGACGGTGAGCTTGCGGGCGTCCGCGGAGGCGTCCAGGGTGGCGCCGTGCGCGGCCGCCGCCGCGTCGTGGTCGCCGGTGCCCCGGTGGACCGTGCCGCTCAGCAGGAGCCCGGCCAGCAGCTGGCAGTGCGCCACCTCCCCGGGTGCCGTGGCGGCGTAGGGGACGGTGAGCCGGATCTCCACCAGGGGGACGACGGGAGCCGAACACACCACGACGCGCAGTCCGTTGCCGAGAGTGAGGTCGGCATCGGGCAGCGGCAGCCGTCCCTGTGTGACGCTCGCCTCCGGCAGGCCGCCGTACGCGAGGAGTTCCCTCGCCGCACCACCGGTCATGCCGCCGTCTCCCGTGCGATGTCCCGCGGCACGGCCCGGCGTTCCGGCACGAAACGCACGACCGCCCGGTGGGAGGACCTGAGCCGGGCGGCCGCCCGGCTCACCTGTTCGCCGGTCACACCGGCGCGTACCAGCTCCGGCAGCTCATGGGTCAGCTCTGCCTGGCCGAAGAGCGTCTCGCGCAGGCCGAGCAGCTGTGCCCGGGTGCCCGCATCACCGAGTTCGCGCATCGCCCCGGCGGCCCAGCGGGCGGTCGTGGCACGGAGTCGCGCGGCGGCGACCCCGTGCGTCGCCAGCGCTTCCAGCGCGCCGTCGAGCGCGTCCAGGACGTGCTCAGCGCCTCGCTCGTGCTCGTGCACGGCGAACAGCGTCAGCAGATCCGGCCCCACCGTGTCCAGTGGCAGCCCGAAGAGACCGCAGCCCACCGAGAGGCTCTGCGCTCCGGTAGCCGCGGTCGGACCTCGGCGCAGCAGGGCGTCTCCGTCCTGTCCGAGCAGTGCCGCCAGGACAAGGTGGGCGAGGTAGTCGGAGCGTTCGGTGACCGGGTCCGGCATCCGGTAGCCCACCGCCACGGCGGGTGAACCGGCGTGCGGGTCGGCGACCGTCAGCCGCCTCTCCTCCCCCGGTGCCGGCTCGTGAGGATCGGACGGCCGTACCGTCGGACGCGCCGGCAGGTCCTCGAAGTGCCGGCGTACGAGACGTTCCGCCATGGGGCGGTCGAAGGCGCCGGTGACGGTCACCACGGCATTTCCGGGACCGTAATGGTCGGCGAAAAACCTTTCACACAACGCAATGTCGAAGGCGGCGAGGTCGACGGTTTCGCCGTACCCGTCCCTGGCGTTCTCCGAGCGCCGGTGCAAGGCCCGCGGAAGTGCCCAGGGATGGTTTCCGTACGGGCGATTGCGGACCATGAGCCGGATCTCCTCGTCGATCACCGCGGTCTGCGTGCGGAGGTTTCCCGCGGAAATGCAGGGCGAGCGCATTCGGTCCGCTTCGAGGGCGAGCAGCATTTCCAGTGCGGAGGCGGGTCCGGCAGCGTAATAAACCGTCACGTCCTGGCGGGTGCGGGCGTCACCGTAACCGCCGGCGCGTTGCACCCGTGGCAGATAACCCTCGGGCTCGGCGCCCCTGCCCCCTCGGAACATGAGGTGCTCGAAGAGATGCGCCAGGCCCGTGCGCCCTTCGGGTTCCGTGCGGAAACCGACGCCGTAGTGCACAGCAACACCGATCGAAGCGCCCACGGGATTCGGTGCCAGCAACACCCGGAGGCCATTGTCCAATACCAAGCGATGCAGCTGATCTCGGCTCATCCCGGCGAGCATAGGACCGAATCGAGTACCGGCTCAACACGGAGCGTTGACCGATTGCGGACAGTGTCCGCATGCGGTCAACTCCGTTGCCATCACGGCACCGTTCGAGGAATGGTTCTGCCACGGCCGGAGAGCGCGGTTGCCGAAATCGCCGATCCGGTCACCATCAGAAATCCGAGACAACGGGAGTCGACATGAACACCCAGTCCCTCATCAGCGGTTACTCCACCTACGCCGCCGCCGACGAGATCGTCCCGGCCGTGGAGGCCCCGGCCGCCACGATCACGATCACCACCTCGTCGCAGGCGTGCATCTCCGCCGCGTCCGCCGTCTCGGCCGTCTCGGTCGACAACACCTTCGACCACTCCTGCTGAACCGCGTGACCCGCTGAGAAAAAGGGGCGGGTGCCCACCGCCGCAATCGGTGG
Source organism: Streptomyces sp. NPDC056373 (assembly GCF_042262425.1). Classification (NCBI taxonomy): domain Bacteria; kingdom Bacillati; phylum Actinomycetota; class Actinomycetes; order Kitasatosporales; family Streptomycetaceae; genus Streptomyces; species Streptomyces sp. NPDC056373. Next base: position 368,591 of record NZ_JBHJPX010000003.1, on the reverse strand, counting down.
GCACCCGCCCTGTCGCACGAGATCCTGATTCCCGCTCCACGCCTGCCGAATCACTCGTCCTCGTCCTCGTCGGCGTCCTCGACGCCCACGCCGGACATTCCGAGGATGACGGAGGGCACGGCGGACGCGGTGAGCATGAGGGTCGTCAGCAGCGCGGGCATCCGCTCGATCATGTCGGGCCGGTTCTGGAAGACGACCATGAGCAGCACGACGACCATGCCGGCGCCGACCGCGCACTGGTAGCCGATGAAGGAGACCCGGTCGCGCAGTCCGCGCTCGCGTTCGTCCAGTCCCACCTGCGGCCGCTCGGCCACTCCGCGGGTCATCGAGCGCAGTACGCCCCACAGCAGCAGCCAGAGCACGAAGGCCACGAGCCACCACGAGTCGGAGAACGCGTTGCCGTCCGAGACGAACGACAGCACCACCATGACCGCGCTCAGCACACAGAGGGAGAGCGCCACAGGGCGCATGGGGCTGCGCGCCAGATCCGTCGTCCCGTTGACACCTTGCCGGCTCACGAGCGGTCCTCCTTGTTGTACAGCTGGGCGGAGAGGGGGGCGAAGGGCTTGCGGTTGAAGATCGCTTCCACCGGAAGCTCGAACACGTCGCTGAGCCGGAAGGCCAGGTCGAGGCTCGGGAAGTAGTCGCCCCGCTCGATGGCGCCGATGGTCTGCGGGTGCACCTCCACCAGCTTGGCCAGCGCGACGCGGCTGAGGCCGCGCTCGGCGCGGAGCACTCTCAGCTGGTTGTAGATCTGCATTCCCTCGCGATGACTCACTGGGCTCATGGAAAAAACGTAGTAGAAACACAACAGTTCGTCAAGGAACAGCAACAGCTCCGGCAGATGTCAGAGCACCAGCGACACAAGGAAGGTGACCAGCCGTGACCGCCGACAACGTGCTCCCGAGCGTGCTCGTGCCGAACATGCCGGAGACCCCGGACTCCCTGCGGCCCCACACCGAGCTGGTCCGCGACACCGGAGTGCGCCGCCTGTGGACAGGACAGTCGCTCAAGGTGGAGGCCCACCAGGCGTTCGCCCACCTCGCCGGCGCCGGGCTGCGCGTCCCCGTCGGCCTCAGCGTGACCCTCATGCCGCTGCGCCATCCGTACGAGGCCGCCCTCCAGGCCCGCTCGCTCGCCCTGCTGACCGGCCTGCCGGTGGTCGCCGGCTACGGCGTCGGCTCGACGGCGTTCGTCCGCAGCCTCAACGGACGCCCGTTCACCAGCCCGCGCACGATGGCCGCGGACTATCTGCGCACCGTCCGGGCCCTGCTCGACGGGGAGATCGTCGACCACGCCGGTGACTACCACCAGTTGCAGGGCCGGTTGATCCCCATGGAACATCCCCGTGTGGAGGTCGGCGTGGGGGTGCTGCGCCCCAACATGGCCCGGACCGCGGGCGGCGTCGCCGACGTCGCCATCACCTGGATGACCCCGCCCGCCTACGTCGCCGAGACCCTGCTGCCCGCCCTGGAGGAAGGGGCCAAGGAGAAGGACCGGGACACACGCTGCCGGGTCGCGACCGTCGTCCATGTCGCCGTGGAGCGCGAGGGCCGGGATCCGCACGTGCTCGCTCACACGGCCGCCTCCGGGCACCTCACCATGGAGCACTACACGGACATGCTGCGCCGGGCCGGTGTTCCCGTCGACCCGGCCGACCCCGTGGCCGGTGCCGCCGCCCTCGTGGAGAGTGGCACGTACCTGTACGGCTCGGCCGACCACATCGCCGCCGGACTGGAGCAGTACCGGAACGCCGGCGTGGACGAAGTGATCCTCAACTGCGCCGGAGTGATGTTCACCGAGGGACAGGCAGCGGCGCTGCGGGACACCCGGGAGATCATCGAGGCGGTCCGGCGGCGGAACGGTGGCTGAGCCGGCCGCATCCGAGCCGGCCGCGCCCGTGGGGCCACCGGCCACCGGACCGTCCCCCGGCACGGAGCCCGTGACCGTACGTGAGTACGGGACCCGCTATCTGCGGATCACCGTGCGGTACCACGGGGACGCGGGATTCAGCTGGCTGCGCGCCCCGGGCCCCGCCCACACCGTCCCGCAGCGCCTGCCCCCTGCGGCCGTCGAGGCGGCACTGCGCCGCGTGGACGAGGCCGTCGCTTCGGCCGCGGCCGGTGCCGGGACCGGAGCCGCCCCGGGCACCGCCGGGGCGCCACGCGGCGCCCGGCTCGCCCTGGGCGAACCGGCCGGTGGCCGCTGCGCGCGCGGCGGGGCGGCCGCACCGGACGCGGGCGTGCTCTACCGCGTGCCCGGCGCCGTCTCGGTGGCGCGCCTGCTGCCCTCGGGCGACGACACCGCCTTCCGGCTCTCGCTCGATGCGCTGGCGGATCTGGGCAGGACCCTGCGCATGCTGCACCAGCAGCCGTGGGACCTCCCGGAGCGGCCTCCCCACCCGGGAGTGCGACGGCTCACGACCTGGCTCTGTGGAGAGGAGGACGCTCCAGGAACGTCCCGGCTGCGCACGCTGGCCCGAACCCGGCTCGGTCCCTCGCTGTGGGCCCGGCTCACGGACTGGTCCGGGGCCGCGGACGAGCCACCCGGCGGCGGCGCGGTCCTGCTGCACGGGGCTCCCAGCACCGGCTGGCTGGTCCCCTCCACCACCGGTGGCCACACCGCACTGCTCACCGGCGAGGAGGTCACCGGCGGCGACCCGGCCCTCGATCTCGGCTGGGCCCTCGGCGAGTTGCACGAACTGCGCGCCGCCGCCGCCCGCGGCCTCGGCTCCGCCGGAAAGGGTCCGCCGGTCGACTACCCGGCCGCGGCCCACGCCCTGCTCGGCGGTTACACGGGCGGCGACGGCAGCGCCGCCGTCCCGCCGGGCACCGCACGCGCGGCCACGCTGCGTCTGGCCGTCCACATGCGGGACTTCGCGTCGTTCGTCGGCTGGCACGAGGACCTGCGGCACTACTGCGACCTGCTGGCGGAAGCACTCAGCGAGGACGGCACTCCCGGTCTTCACCGGCCCACGCCCCGGCCTCCCGCCGAGGGCGCCCTCTCGAAGACGTCCTCCGGACATCCGGCACATCAGAACGGATCGGACCCATGTCACGCACGATGAGATCTCTGGCGGGCGCCGCGCTGCTCGCCCTGGCGCTCTCCGCCCACGGCACGACCGCCCAGGCGGCACAAGGGTGGTCCGTCTCCCACGCGACGGCCACAGCCTCGGGAACGACCCGGTCCGTGGACTCGGGAGGGCTCCATCCCGACACCGCCGTCGAGGGAGAACTCCGCAACACCGGCTCCGGGTGCTACACACTCTGGATCCAGTGGATGGTGGACCTGACACCCGGGCCGCCGTTCAAGACGGGCACGCAGTGCGGCGCGGGTTCCGTCCCGGTCCGCTTCCAGAAGCCGGGCGGCCTGGGGACCACCTGGCTGAAGATCTGCCGCGACACGCAGCACACCGACTGCAGCCCGATCCGGTACATCTGACGCGACCGGCGGTCGACGGCCCGAAGCCGAGCGGGCGCCTCCCCGGGAGAACGGGGAGGGGCCCACGGCTGCCGGCTGCGAGCTCTGCGCGGACCGCCGCCGTCAGCTGCCGGCTGCGGGCTTGCGCGGAGCGCCGCCGTCAGTTGCCGGCTGCGGGCTCTGCGCGAACCGCCGGCGTCAGCTCCCGGCTGCGGGCTCTGCGCGAACCGCCGGCGTCAGCTCCCGGCTGCGGGCTCTGCGCGGAGCGCCACGGTCAGTTGCCGGCGACGATCGTCGTGGTCGCCGTCACGGCGACCAACACCGCCAGCGTCTCCTCCGCCGCGCGCACGACCTGGCGCACCGCCGCCGCGGACCACTGGCCGTGGGCGATCGCCTCCATGGCGTCCCGGCTCGCGCGCGCGTCGGCGTCCGGGAAAGCCAGCCGGTGCAGCTTCGCGCCGTGCAGCAGGGCCACCAGGCACGCCGTACGCTCGTCCGGCGTCGCTCCTCGAAGGACGACCTCGTCGAGCCGCCGCCGCACCGCCGCCTCCGCCGAACCGTCCGCCTCGGGATAGCGGCGCACGGAGAAGAGGCCGAGCACCTTCTTCTTCTCCTCCCGGACCAGGCCCTTCTCGATCAGGCCCCGGTTCGCCCAGGCCGCCGCGTCCGTCTTCAGCCGGGTGATCCAGTCCCTGGTCCTGCCCGGCTTGTCCCGGCCGGCGATGTCGGCGAGCGCCCTGTCCAGGGCGGATTCGCCCAGCGGCGTGGCGTCGACGACCGTCACCTTGTCGTCGCTCACCTCGATCCGGCCGGCCAGCGCCAGCTCCACCAGTAAGGCAGCGGAGATCGCCGGCGCCACCTTCGCCGTCTCCTTCGCCGCGCCGGACTCGTCGTCCAGGGAGAGGAGCAGGAGCTGCTCGCCCAGCGTCGTGGGGGTTTCCGTGGGGGGGTGCATCGGTGTGTGCATGCCCACAGTCTCCATGGGCGGACGCTCGCCCATGGAGGAGTGGCCGGTAGCGGTCAGTGGTTGCGCGGGAAGCCCAGGTCCACGCCCGCGGGGGCGTCGGCCGGGTCCGGCCAGCGGGTGGTGACGACCTTGCCGCGGGTGTAGAAGTGCGTGCCGTCGTTGCCGTAGATGTGGTGGTCGCCGAAGAGCGAGTCCTTCCAGCCGCCGAAGGAGTGGTAGCCGACGGGGACCGGGATCGGGACGTTCACGCCGACCATGCCGGCTTCGACCTCCAGCTGGAAGCGGCGGGCCGCGCCGCCGTCCCGGGTGAAGATCGCGGTGCCGTTGCCGAACGGGGAGGCGTTGATCAGGTCGAGGGCCTCCTCGTAGGTCTCGGTGCGCAGCACGGTCAGCACCGGGCCGAAGATCTCGTCCTGGTAGGCCTTCGCGGAGGTGGGCACCTTGTCGAGCAGCGAGATGCCGATCCAGTGGCCGTCCTCGAAGCCGTCGACCGTGAAGCCGGTGCCGTCCAGGACGACCTCGCAGCCCTCGGCCGCGGCGCCCTCGACGTAGGAGGCGACCTTGTCGCGGTGGACCCTGGTGATGAGCGGGCCCATCTCGGAGGCCGGGTCGTTGCCCGGGCCGATCTTGATCTTCTCGGCGCGCTCGCGGATCTTCTCCACCAGCTCGTCGCCGATCGAACCGACGGCGACGACCGCGGAGATGGCCATGCACCGCTCGCCCGCCGAGCCGTAGGCGGCGCTCACCGCCGCGTCGGCGGCCGCGTCGAGGTCGGCGTCGGGCAGGACCAGCATGTGGTTCTTGGCGCCGCCCAGGGCCTGGACGCGCTTGCCGTTGGCGGAGGCGGTGGTGTGGATGTAGCGGGCGATCGGGGTCGAGCCCACGAAGGAGACGGCCTTGACGTCCGGGTGCTCCAGGAGACGGTCCACGGCCACCTTGTCGCCGTGGACGACGTTGAAGACGCCGTCGGGCAGGCCCGCCTCGGACAGCAGCTCGGCGATCTTCAGCGAGGCCGAGGGGTCCTTCTCGGACGGCTTCAGCACGAAGGTGTTGCCGCACGCGATGGCGATGGGGAACATCCACATCGGCACCATCGCCGGGAAGTTGAACGGCGTGATGCCGGCGACGACACCGAGCGGCTGGCGGATGGAGGACACGTCGACGCGGCTGGCGACCTGCGTGGACAGCTCGCCCTTCAGCTGCACGCTGATGCCGCAGGCCAGGTCGACGATCTCCAGGCCGCGCGCGACCTCGCCGAGGGCGTCGGAGTGGACCTTGCCGTGCTCGGCGGTGATCAGCTCGGCGATCGCGTCCCGGTTGGCGTCCAGCAGGGCGCGGAACTTGAACAGGATCGAGGTGCGCTGGGCCAGCGAGGACTGGCCCCAGGTCAGGTAGGCCTCCTTGGCGGCGGCGACCGCCGCGTCCACCTCGTCGACCGAGGCGAACGCGACCTTCGTCGTCACCTCGCCGGTCGCCGGATCGGTCACCGGCCCGTGCGTGCCCGAGGCGCCTTCGACGGTCTTGCCGCCGATCCAGTGGTTGACGATCTTCGTCATGGCCGGGAACTCCTTCACAGATGGCGGCGTCGGGTGGAGACGTGCCGTTCGTACAGCTCACGTGCCTTGACCGCGGACGGCCGTGTCGCGGTCTCGGCCACGGGTACATCCCACCAGGCCTGCGCGGGAGGCGCGCCCGACACTGTGTCTGCCGTTTGGGTCTCGACGTAGACACATGTGGGAGTGTCGGCCGCCCGGGCCTCGGCGAGGGCCTCGCGCAGGTCCCGGACGGTCTTCGCGCGCAGGACGCGCATGCCGAGGCTGGCCGCGTTGGCGGCGAGGTCGACGGGCAGCGGTGCCCCGCTGTACGAGCCGTCCTCGGCCGGGAAGCGGTAGGCGGTGCCGAACCGCTCGCCGCCCACCGACTCCGACAGGCCGCCGATGGACGCGTAGCCGTGGTTCTGGACGATCAGGATTTTGATCGCGATGCCCTCCTGCACGGCCGTCACGATCTCCGTCGGCATCATCAGGTACGTCCCGTCGCCGACCAGCGCCCACACGGGCCGGTCCGGGGCGGCCATCTTGACGCCGATGGCGGCCGGGATCTCGTAGCCCATGCAGGAGTAGCCGTACTCCAGGTGGTACTGGTCGCGGGACCGGGTCCGCCACAGTTTGTGCAGGTCGCCGGGTAGGGAGCCGGCGGCGTTGATCAGGATGTCCGAGGCGTCGGCGATCTCGTCCAGGGCGCCGAGGACCTGGGGCTGGGTCGGACGGGTGTCGGGTTCGTCCACCTCGTAGCAGGCGTCGACGCGCTGCTCCCAGCGTTCCTTGTCCTCGGTGTACTCGGTGGCGTAGGTGCCGGCGACCCGGTGCGCGTGCAGCCGGAGGGCGTCGGTGAGCTCCTGCAGGCCGCTGCGGGCGTCGGCGACCAGGGGCTGCCCGGCCAGCTTGTGGCCGTCGTAGGGCGCGATGTTGAGGTTGAGGAACCGGACGTCCGGGTTGCCGAACAGCGTGCCGGAGGCGGTGGTGAAGTCGGTGTAGCGGGTGCCGACGCCGATCACCAGGTCGGCGGTGCGGGCGAGTTCGTCCGCGGTGGCGGTGCCGGTGTGGCCGACGCCGCCGACGTCCTGGGGGTGGTCGTGACGCAGGGAGCCCTTGCCCGCCTGGGTGGAGGCGACCGGGACGCCCGTCGCCCCGGCGAACTCGGCGAGGGCCTCCTCGGCGCGGCTGTGATGGACGCCGCCGCCCGCGATGACCAGGGGCCTCTTCGCCGAGCGGATGACCCGTACCGCCTCGGCCAGTTCCGCCGGGTCGGCGCCGGGCCGCCGTACGGTCCAGACGCGCTCGGCGAAGAACTCCTCGGGCCAGTCGTACGCCTCGGCCTGCACGTCCTGGGGCAGGGCGAGGGTGACGGCGCCGGTCTCGACCGGGTCGGTGAGGACGCGCATCGCGTTCAGCGCGGAGGGGATCAGGGCCTCGGGCCGGGTGATCCGGTCGAAGTACTTCGACACCGGGCGCAGGCAGTCGTTGACCGACACGTCGCCCGCGTACGGCACTTCGAGCTGCTGCAGGACCGGGTCGGCGGGCCGGGTCGCGAAGACGTCGCCGGGCAGGAGCAGCACCGGCAGGTGGTTGATGGTCGCGAGGGCGGCGCCCGTGACGAGGTTGGTGGCGCCCGGGCCGATGGAGGTCGTCACCGCGTGGGTGGACAGGCGGTTCGACTGGCGGGCGTAGCCGACGGCCGCGTGCACCATGGCCTGTTCGTTGCGGCCCTGGTGGTAGGGCATCTCCTCGGCGTGTTCGAGGAGGGCCTGGCCGATGCCGGCGACGTTGCCGTGGCCGAAGATGCCCCAGGTGGCGCCGATGAGACGCTGCCGGACGCCGTCGCGTTCGGTGTACTGGGCCGACAGGAAGCGCACGAGCGCCTGTGCGACCGTCAGCCTCGTCGTCGAGGTCATCGGTGTCCCTCCCTCGGGGTCGTCACGGATACGCGCCGCCCGCGGCGGGCGTTCACAGGGCGAGGGCGTGTGGCCCTCAGGGAGACCTCCGGCGCGGGGCCGTAGCGGGCGGGGAGTTGTCGCTCGCACTTCGCTCCTGCCAAAGCAAAGCGGCTTCCCGCGCCGGAGGCGATCTGGGCCCGGGACCTGCCCGGGAGAGGGAACGGCCGGACTTCCGCGCCACCGCCCGGAAGAGGGCGTCCCCGGTCTTTCGTGCCGTGGACCCGGGTGAAGGCGTGGGTGGTCATGACGCGGCCCTCACAGCAGTCCGACGGCGATGTCCACGGCGGCGGCCACATCGCCGTCCGCCGGATACAGCAGCGAGCGGCCGACCACCAGCCCCCGCACGGTGGGCAGTCGCAGGGCGCCGCGCCACTTCTCGTACGCCCCGGCCTGCTCCTCGGCGGAGCCCCCGACCTCCCCGCCGAGCAGCACGGCGGGCAGGGTGGAGGTCGCCATGACCTCGGCCATGTCGTCGGGGTTCTCGGTGACCGGCACCTTCAGCCAGGTGTAGGCGGAACTGCCGCCCAGACCCGAGGCGATGGCGATCGACTTGGTGACGGCCTCGGCGGAGAGGTCGTTCCTGACCTTGCCCTCGGGGGTGCGGTGGCTGAGGAACGGCTCGACGAAGACCGGAAGTCGGCGCGCCGCCATGTCGTCGATCGCGCGGGCGGTGGACTCCATCGTGGTGAGGGAGCCCGGGTCGTCGTAGTCGATGCGCAGGAGCAGCTTGCCCGCGTCGAAGCCCAGGCGCTCGATGTCCTCGGGGCGGTGGCCGGTGAAACGGTCGTCGAGTTCGAAGCGGGCGCCCTGGAGGCCGCCGCGGTTCATCGAGCCGAGGACGACCTTGCCCTCGAGGGCACCGAGCAGGAGCAGGTCGTCGAGGATGTCGGCGGTGGCGAGGACACCGTCGACGCCCGGGCGGGACAGCGCCAGACAGAGGCGTTCGAGGAGGTCGGCGCGGTTGGCCATGGCCATGCTGCGGCCGCCTGCTCCGAGGGCACCGCGGGCCGGGTGATCGGCCGCGATGATCATCAGGCGGCCGCTCGTGTTCAGCAGCGGCCGTCGGGTGCGGTGGGCGGCGGCCTCGGCGATCGCCTCCGGGCGGTGGCTGCGCAGGTGGACGAGCTCGGAGATGTCGACGGTCACCGGACGGCCCCCGCGGTGACGGCCGCCTCGATCTCGTCCGGCGTGGGCATCGCGGAGGAGCACTCCAGGCGGGAGGCGACGATGGCGCCGGCGGCGTTGGCGTGCCGCATGGTCTTCTCCAGGTCCCAGCCGGCCAGCAGACCGTGGACGAGGGAGCCGCCGAAGGCGTCGCCGGCGCCGAGGCCGTTGAGGACGTTCACCGGCAGGGGCGGGACCTCGGCGCTCTCGCCGTCGCGGTGCACGGCGAGGACGCCCTTGGGGCCCTGCTTGACGACGGCGAGTTCGACGCCCGCGTCGAGGAGGGCACGGGCTGCGGCGTGGGGTTCGCGCACGCCCGTGGCGACCTCCACCTCGTCGAGGTTGCCGACGGCGACGGTGGTGTGCCGCAGGGCCTCCGCGTAGAAGGGGCGGGCCGCGTCGGGGTCGGTCCAGAACATCGGGCGCCAGTCCAGGTCGAAGACCGTCGTGCCGGACTTGGCGCGGTGGGCGAGGGCCGCGAGGGTCGCCGTACGGCTGGGCTCCTCGCTCAGGCCCGTGCCCGTGACCCAGAAGACGCGGGCGTCACGGACGGCGTCGAGGTCGAGCTCGTGGGCGTCGATCTCCAGGTCGGGGGCCTTGGGCCGGCGGTAGAAGTACAGCGGGAAGTCGTCGGGCGGGAAGACCTCGCAGAAGGTGACCGGGGTGGGCAGGCCGGGGACCGGGGTGACCCAGCGGTCGTCCACGCCGAAGTCCCTCAGGGCCTGGTGGAGATAGGTGCCGAAGGGGTCGTCGCCGGTGCGGGTGATCACCGCCGTCCGCCGCCCCAGACGGGCCGCCGCGACCGCGACGTTGCTCGCCGAACCGCCGAGGAACTTTCCGAAGGACGTGACCTGCGGCAGCGGGACGCCGGTCTGGAGCGGATACAGATCCACTCCGATCCGCCCCATGGTGATCAGGTCGTACGTCATCGGTGTCCCCTCGATGCTCGGCTCTCCCCGGTTTTGTAGCCCCCTCTCGACGCCCTGTCAATGTTTTGTCCAGACATTCGGACCAGATCATGACAGCGCTTTCCACGCGGCGCCGTCCCAGTACGCACCCGCGTCCCCGGTTCCGAGTCTTCAACGCCCCGTCCCGGCCCGCCTCTCCGGTCGGCCGGAGAGGCGGGCCCGGGTGCGGAGTCAAGGAACCCCGCCGCCGCACCGGCACGCGCCTTTGACCCGGCTGTGTCACAAACTCTCCTCCCCTGTCACACATGTCGCGTGTACGCGGGTCTTCCGTCACACCCGACGCACAGGCCCTGCCCGGTCTCACCGGACGTCGTTGACCGGACACAGGCTTGTTGATCGCCAGCGCTGCGCCCGGCTCCCCCGGACGGCCGTCCACGGTCGCCGCCGTGGTGCGCGCGGGGAGGTGCACGTCATGACCGACCGAAGACTCTGGTCCTACAAGGAGATCGCGGCGCACATCCGGGTACAGCCGGACACCGTGCGGTCGTATCGAAAACACGGGCTGCTGCCCCCACCCGACCATGTCGAGGGCGGCAAGCCCTACTGGTACGCCGAGACGGTCCGGGCCTGGGTCGCCTCCAGGCCCGGCAACCGCGGCCGAAGAACGGACTGACCCGGTCCCCCCGCCCCGTGGCCCCCCCCCCCGGGGGGGCCCGCCCGCCCGCGGCGCGGGCCCGGCCACGCGCGGGGACCCGAGCGACCCCACCCCGCGCCCGGCCCCCCCCCCCCCCCCCCCCCCGCCCCCCCCCCGCCCCCCCCCCGGGGGGGCCCCACGGCCGTCCGCCGGCGCGTCAGCTCCACGGCTCGATGACCGTCGCTCCCGCTCCCGGAGCCGTCCCCATCGCCGCCAGCGCGGAGGGGACCGCCTCCAGCGGGATGGCCGACGTCACCAGCAGGTCGGGGCGCAGCACACCGCCGCGGACCAGCTCCAGCATCGGCGGGTAGCTGTGCGCGGCCATCCCGTGGCTGCCGAGGAGTTCGAGCTCCAGGGCGATGGCGCGGGCCATCGGCACGGGTGTCGTGCCGTCCGGCGAGGGCAGCAGGCCGACCTGGACGTGCCGGCCGCGGCGGCGCAGGCCGTTCACCGAGGCCGCGCAGGTGCCGGGCGAGCCGAGGGCGTCGAGGGAGAGGTGGGCGCCGCCGCCGGTGAGGTCGCGGACGGCCGCCGCGGTGTCCGGCACGGACGTGGCGTCCAGGCACTGCGCGGCCCCGAACTCCCGCGCCAGGTCCAGTGCCCGGGCCGACACGTCGACGGCCACCACCCGCGCGCCCGAGGCCGCGGCGATCATCACGGCGGAGAGTCCGACCCCGCCGCAGCCGTGCACCGCGACCCACTCTCCTGCCGCGATCCGCCCCTGCTGCACCACCGCCCGGTACGCCGTGGCGAATCGGCAGCCGAGCGAGGCCGCCGTCGCGAAGGACAGCTCCCCGGGCAGCGCCACGAGGTTCACGTCGGCGTGGTCCAGCGCCACGTACTGGGCGAAGGATCCCCAGTGGGTGAAGCCGGGCTGGGTCTGGCGCTCGCACACCTGGTGATCGCCGGCCGCGCAGGACGGGCAGGTGCCGCAGGCGCAGATGAACGGCACGGTGACCCGGTCGCCGGGCCGCCATCCGGTCACCCGCGCGCCTACGGCCTCCACGACCCCGGCCAGTTCGTGCCCGGGCACGTGCGGCAGGGCGATGTCCGGGTCGTGGCCCTGCCAGCCGTGCCAGTCACTGCGGCACAGACCGGTGGCCTCGACCCGCACGACGACCCCGTGCTCCGCGGGCTCCGGGTCAGCGACCTCCCGCACCTCGGCCGTCTCCCCGTACCGCTCGAACACCACGGCCCGCATGGACCCACCCGCCTTCCGTTCCTGTCCGGGACGCCGACCGCCCGCGCGCCCGGGTCGGTCGCCCTCGGGTCGTCGGCGCCCGGGCCGGGTGCCTCGGTCGGTCACGCCAGCTCCGGTCGCCGGCGCCCCGGCCGGTCGCGCCTCGGAGGGAACGCTAGCCCCGGGTCCCTGCCTTGTCCCGGGCCGGGCCCTGCTCCCCCGCCGCCGTCTCCTGCTCCCCTGCCGGTTCCCGATCCCCCGCCGGTTCCCGCTCCCCGGCCGAGACCGGCTCGCCCTCCGTGAGGCCGAAGCGCGTGTGAAAGCGGCGCAGGGGGCCCGGGGCCCACCAGGTGGCGCGGCCCGTGAGGCGCATGACCGCGGGGACCAGGAGACTGCGGACGATCATCGCGTCCATCAGGACCGCCAGGGCGATGCCCAGGCCGAGCATCTTGGTGTTGGTCACCCCGGGAGGTGCCTATCGCCACCATGACCACCGCCAGGATGACCGCCGCCGCCGAAATCAGCCCGCCGGTGCGCTGGAGGCCGTGGCGAACGGCCCGATCGTGGTCGCCGGTGTGGTCGTACTCTTCCTTGATCCGGGAGAGCAGGAACACTCCGTAGTCCATGGACAGGCCGAAGGCCACGCAGAACATCAGGACCGGCAGGGTCGTCTCGATGGACCCGGGGCTGGTGAAGCCGAGGGCGCCGAGCGGGAGGCGTACGTCAAGGAGCTGAAAGAGGCCCTTCTGCGATACCTGCGACCGCTGGCGGGGGCGTCGTGCACTGATACCCCCTAGGGGTACAGTTGGTGGTGCGGATCCCCCAGCGGACCCCATAGCCCCACCTGCCTCTGCGAGGAGTAACGACATGACCGCCCAGACCGACACCACGGGCCCCGTCACCACCGTCTTCAAGGTGAGCGGCATGAGCTGCGGACACTGCGAGGGCGCGGTCTCCGGCGAGATCTCCCAGATCTCCGGCGTGAGTTCGGTGACGGCCGTCGCCAAGACCGGCGAGGTCACGGTCGTCTCCGCGACGCCGATCGACGACGAGGCCGTGCGCGCCGCCGTCGACGAGGCCGGCTTCGAACTGGCCGGCCGGGCCTGAACCACCCGGGTACGGCGGCCGGCAGGTCCGAGACACGCCGGCCTTGCACCGGCCGCCAGGTAGGTCCGAGACCCGTCCACCCGGCACCTGCCGCCACGTCCGAGACACGCCGGCCCCGCACCGGCCGCCAGGTAGGTCCGAGACCCGTCCACCCGGCACCTGCCGCCAGGTCTGAGACGCGCCGACCCTGGCACTCGTACCCGTGTACGGGCCGTACGCCGCCGCCCCGGCCCGTACGGCCCGTCCCGCTTTCCGGGCGCCCTGCATCTCCAGGAGTGAGGACATGACCAGCACCACCGCCAAGGCACCGACCGGCCGGGAGCCCGCGCCGGCCGAGGTCGAGCTGCTCATCGGCGGGATGACCTGCGCCTCCTGTGCGGCTCGCGTCGAGAAGAAGCTCAACCGCATGGACGGCGTCACGGCCACGGTCAACTACGCGACGGAGAAGGCACGGATCGCCTACCCCGAGGGCACCGAGGTCGCCGATCTGATCGCCACCGTGGTGAAGACCGGCTACACCGCCGAGGAGCCCGCACCCCCGCGACAGGAGCCCTCCGGCACCGAGGAGGACCCCGAGCTGTCGGCCCTCCGGCGGCGCCTCACCGTCTGCGCCGCCCTCGCCCTGCCCGTCGTCCTGCTGGCGATGGTCCCGGCCCTGCAGTTCGACGACTGGCAGTGGCTCTCGCTCACCCTCGCCGCGCCGGTCGTCGTCTGGGGCGGACTCCCCTTCCACCGGGCCGCCTGGACGAACGCCCGGCACGGCGCCGCCACCATGGACACACTGGTCTCCCTGGGCACGCTCGCCGCGTTCGGCTGGTCCCTGTGGGCGCTGTTCCTCGGTGACGCGGGCATGCCCGGCATGCGGCACCCGTTCGAGTTCACCGTCGCGCGCGGGGACGGCGCCTCCGCCGTCTACCTGGAGGTCGCCTCCGGCGTCACCGCCTTCATCCTGCTGGGCCGCTGGCTGGAGGCCCGCTCCAAGCGCCGTGCCGGAGCCGCGCTCCGGGCGCTGATGGACCTGGGCGCCAAGGACGTGGCCGTGCTGCGGGACGGGCGCGAGGTGCGGATCCCGGCGCAGCGCCTCGTCGTCGGCGACCGGTTCGTCGTGCGGCCCGGGGAGAAGATCGCCACCGACGGCACGGTCGTCGAGGGCACCTCCGCGGTCGACGCCTCGATGCTGACCGGCGAGTCCGTGCCGGTGGATGTGGCGGCCGGGGACACGGTCACGGGCGCGACGGTCAACGCGGGCGGCCGGCTGGTCGTCGAGGCCACCCGGGTCGGCGCCGACACCCGGCTCGCGCGGATGGCGAAGCTGGTGGAGGACGCGCAGAGCGGCAAGGCCGAGGTGCAGCGGCTCGCCGACCGGGTCTCGGGGATCTTCGTGCCGGTGGTGCTGCTGATCGCCGTCGCGACGGCCGGGGCGTGGCTCGGGCTGACCGGGGACGGCGTCGCCGCGTTCACGGCCGCCGTCGCGGTCCTGATCATCGCCTGCCCGTGCGCGCTGGGCCTGGCCACCCCGACCGCGCTGATGGTCGGCACGGGCCGGGGCGCCCAGCTCGGCATCCTCATCAAGGGCCCCGAGGTCCTGGAGTCCACACGCCGGGTGGACACCGTGGTGCTGGACAAGACCGGCACGGTCACGACCGGCCGGATGACCCTTCAGGAGGTGCACGTCGCCGAGGGCACCGACGAGAAGGAGGTGCTGCGGCTCGCGGGCGCCGTCGAGCACGCCTCCGAGCACCCGGTGGCCCGGGCGATCGCGCGGGGCGCCGAGGAGAGTGCCGGTCCACTCCCGGACGTCGAGGGCTTCGTGAACGTCCCCGGGCGGGGCGCACGCGGGCGCGTGGAGGGCCGCGACGTCGCCGTCGGGCGGCTCTTCGACGACGTCCCGACGGAGCTGGCCCGTGCGCGGTACGAGGCCGAGCGGTCCGGGCGTACGGCCGTCCTGGCCGGCTGGGACGGGACGGCGCGGGCCGTGCTGGCCGTGGCGGACGCGGTCAAGGAGACCAGCGCCGAAGCCGTGCGGGACCTGCGCGCGCTGGGGCTCACACCGGTGCTGCTGACCGGGGACAACCGGACGGTGGCCGCGACGGTGGCCGCGGCCGTCGGGATCGAGCAGGTGGTGGCCGAGGTCCTGCCCGAGGACAAGGTCGCCGCGGTACGGCGGCTGCAGGCCGAGGGGCGGGTCGTCGCCATGGTGGGCGACGGCGTCAACGACGCGGCCGCGCTCGCCGCCGCCGATCTGGGCCTGGCGATGGGCACCGGCACGGACGCGGCGATCGAGGCGGGTGATCTGACCCTGGTCCGCGGCGATCTGCGGGTGGCGGCGGACGCGATCCGGCTGTCCCGCCGGACCCTGGCCACGATCAAGGGCAACCTGGTGTGGGCCTTCGGCTACAACGTGGCCGCGCTCCCGCTGGCCGCCGCGGGTCTGCTCAACCCGATGATCGCGGGGGCCGCGATGGCCTTCTCGTCGGTCTTCGTCGTCACGAACAGTCTGCGACTGCGGACATTTCGGTGAAGTCGCCCGAATTCCACCTAAGTTCACGGCGAACGTGATTTGAGCCCCTCTGGAGTCCCGGGCCCGGCTCACATAAGCTCTTCACAAGGCTCGCGCATCTTCCTTACGCTGGAGCCTCGGGGCGGGATATCCGAGGCTCTTGCGCATCTAACGGACATATGCAAGAGACGCAGATCACAGTGATGTGAACGTAACCATCTGAGGGGTTCGACGGTCTAAGTTGACGATGTCAGGGAGCGTCTTGGGGGGCGCCATCTGACATCTGGGGATGTCTTGGGGGACTTCTCCAGTTGGGGGTACCTCCCTGCTCGAACGAAGTTGAGAGCTTGGGGGAGCGTTGCCGGGGCACGTACGCCGGGAAGCTTTGAGCGGCCCTCCCGGGCGTGCGCTGTCCCGGCAGAGCGCACACCACAGCAGTAGCGCACACCCAGCAGTACGACGAGTTCTGCTCGTTCTGCTCAACAGCGATTCAGGCGCTGTCCTCACAGACGCCCGGCCGGATCCCGTGGGGGGAATCCGAACCGGGACTGGGAAGGCGCCCTGGACGTCGGCCCGTGGGGGGACCGACGCCGGGGCGCCTTCTTCATTGCGTAAGAAATCACGTGAGGGATCACGAATCCCGTGGGAGATCACGCAAAAGCCCCCGCACCCGGCAAGCGGATACGGGGACCTGAGGCGCTACTGCTCCTGCGCTCAGCGCTCCTCGACGGGCACGAAGTCGCGCTCGACCACACCCGTGTAGATCTGGCGCGGGCGGCCGATGCGGGAGCCCGGCTCCTTGATCATCTCGTGCCACTGGGCGATCCAGCCCGGCAGCCGGCCGAGGGCGAACAGGACCGTGAACATCTCGGTCGGGAAGCCCATGGCCCGGTAGATCAGACCCGTGTAGAAGTCGACGTTCGGGTAGAGGCTGCGCTGGACGAAGTAGTCGTCGGAGAGCGCGTGCTCCTCCAGCTTCAGGGCGATGTCCAGCAGCTCGTCGGACTTGCCGAGAGCGGACAGCACGTCGTGCGCGGCGGCCTTGATGATCTTGGCGCGCGGGTCGAAGTTCTTGTAGACCCGGTGGCCGAAGCCCATCAGGCGGACGCCGTCCTCCTTGTTCTTCACCTTGCGGATGAAGGTGTCGACGTCGCCGCCGGAGTCGCGGATGCCCTCCAGCATCTCCAGCACGGACTGGTTGGCGCCGCCGTGCAGCGGGCCCCAGAGCGCGTTGATGCCGGCGGAGATCGAGGCGAACATGTTCGCCTGCGAGGAGCCGACGAGGCGGACCGTGGAGGTCGAACAGTTCTGCTCGTGGTCCGCGTGCAGGATCAGCAGCTTGTCGAGCGCGGAGACCACGGTCGGGTCCAGCTCGTACTCCTGCGCCGGGACCGAGAAGGTCATGCGGAGGAAGTTCTCGACGTAGCCGAGGTCGTTGCGCGGGTAGACGAACGGGTGACCGATCGACTTCTTGTACGCGTACGCGGCGATCGTCGGGAGCTTGGCGAGCAGGCGGATCGTGGAGAGGTTGCGCTGGCGCTCGTCGAACGGGTTGTGGCTGTCCTGGTAGAACGTGGACAGCGCCGAGACGACCGAGGAGAGCATCGCCATCGGGTGGGCGTCGCGCGGGAAGCCCTTGTAGAAGTTCTTGACGTCCTCGTGCAGCAGGGTGTGCTGCGTGATGTCGTTCTGGAACACCGAGAGCTCGTCGACGGTCGGCAGCTCGCCGTTGATCAGCAGGTAGGCGACCTCCAGGAAGGTGGAGCGCTCGGCCAGCTGCTCGATCGGGTAGCCGCGGTACCGCAGGATGCCCGCTTCGCCGTCCAGGTACGTGACGGCGGATTTATACGCGGCCGTGTTGCCGTAACCGCTGTCCAGCGTCACCAGACCGGTCTGGGCGCGGAGCTTTCCGATGTCGAAGCCCTTGTCACCGACGGTGCTGTCGATCACCGGGTAGGTGTACTCGCCGTCGCCGTACCGCAGTACTACAGAGTTGTCGCTCACGTCTTCCCTCACCGACGTTGTGCCTCATCTTCGAGGTTGCCCTGACTGTCTCTACCATCCCCCACTTGGCTCAGGAGAGTGCACTCGGGGTCGACCATCGGGCCTATTGACGGCACTGAGTGCCGCCAACTTGCTCATCCTGCCCCCTGTGTTCCCCTTCCGGAAGTGTCTTGTGACCTTCACGACTCATTTGATCGATCATTTTTTGCGGAACCGAGCCGGAAGTCGAGTGCCGTGCACCGCCGGCCTGCCGAAACGGTGCGCACCGCCTGGCCGATCGCCTTGCGCGAACCGACGAGGACGACCAGCTGCCTGGCCCGGGTGACCGCCGTGTAGAGCAGGTTCCGCTGGAGCATCATCCAGGCGCCCGTGGTGACCGGGATGACGACCGCCGGGTACTCACTGCCCTGGGAGCGGTGGATCGTCACGGCATAGGCATGTGCCAGCTCGTCGAGCTCGTCGAACTCGTACGGCACCTCCTCGTCCTCGTCGGTGAGCACCGTCAGGCGCTGGTCGACCGGGTCGAGCGAGGTGACCACCCCGACGGTGCCGTTGAAGACACCGTTCTTGCCCTTCTCGTAATTGTTGCGAATCTGGGTGACCTTGTCGCCGACACGGAACACCCGTCCGCCGAATCTCTTCTCGGGCAGGTCGGGGCGGCCCGGGGTGACGGCTTGCTGGAGCAGGCCGTTGAGGGTGCCCGCGCCGGCCGGGCCGCGGTGCATGGGGGCGAGGACCTGGACGTCCCGGCGCGGGTCCAGGCCGAACTTGGCCGGAATGCGGCGGGCGGCCACGTCGACGGTGAGCCGGCCGGCCTCCTCGGTGTCGTCCTCGACGAAGAGGAAGAAGTCCTTCATGCCGTCCGTGACCGGGTGTTGGCCGGCATTGATCCGGTGCGCGTTGGTCACCACCCCGGACTGCTGGGCCTGCCGGAACACGCGGGTGAGCCGGACCGCGGGGATCGGGCCGCCGTCGGCCAGGAGGTCGCGGAGCACCTCCCCCGCGCCGACGCTGGGCAGCTGGTCGACGTCCCCGACGAACAGCAGATGCGCCCCCGGCGGGACGGCCTTGACGAGCTTGTTGGCGAGCAGCAGATCCAGCATGGAGGCCTCGTCGACGACCACCAGGTCGGCGTCCAGCGGGCGGTCCCGGTCGTAGGCCGCGTCACCGCCCGGCTTGAGCTCCAGCAGGCGGTGGACGGTGGAGGCCTCGGCGCCGGTGAGCTCGGCCAGGCGCTTGGCGGCCCGGCCCGTGGGGGCGGCCAGCACGACCTTCGCCTTCCTGGCGCGGGCCAGCTCCACGATCGAGCGGACGGTGAAGGACTTGCCGCAGCCCGGGCCGCCCGTGAGGACGGCGACCTTCTCCGTCAGCGCCAGCCGGACGGCGGCCTCCTGCTCGGGGGCGAGCTCGGTGCCCGTACGCCCCTTCAGCCAGCGCAGCGCCTTGTCCCACGCCACGGTCCGGAAGCCCGGCATACGGTCCTCGCCGGTGCGCAGGAGGCGCAGCAGCTGGGCGGACAGGGAGAGTTCGGCGCGGTGGAAGGGGACGAGGTAGATCGCGGTGACGGGCTCTCCGCCGTCCGGGCCGGGCACCTTCTCCCGTACGACACCGGGGTCCTCGCCGTCCTCGGGCGGTTCGGCCAGCTCGGCCAGGCACTCGATGACCAGGCCCGTGTCGACCTGGAGGAGTTTGACAGCGTCCTTGATCAGCTGCTCCTCGGGGAGGTAGCAGTGGCCCTGGTCGGTGGACTGGGACAGCGCGTACTGCAGGCCCGCCTTGACGCGCTCCGGGCTGTCGTGCGGGATGCCGACGGACCGGGCGATCTTGTCGGCGGTGAGGAAGCCGATGCCCCAGACGTCGGAGGCGAGCCGGTACGGCTGGTTCTTCACGACCGAGATGGAGGCGTCGCCGTACTTCTTGTAGATGCGCACGGCGATGGAGGTGGACACCTCGACGGTCTGGAGGAAGAGCATGACCTCCTTGATGGCCTTCTGCTCCTCCCAGGCGTCGGCGATCTTCTTCGTCCGCTTGGGGCCGAGGCCGGGGACCTCGATGAGGCGCTTGGGCTCCTCCTCGATGACCTGGAGGGTGTCCATGCCGAAGTGCTGGGTGATGCGGTCGGCGAAGACCGGGCCGATGCCCTTGACCAGGCCGGAACCGAGGTAGCGGCGGATGCCCTGGACGGTGGCGGGCAGGACGGTCGTGTAGTTCTCCACGTGGAACTGCTTGCCGTACTGGGGGTGGGAGCCCCAGCGGCCCTCCATGCGCAGGGACTCGCCGACCTGCGCGCCGAGCAGGGCACCGACGACCGTGAGGAGGTCACCCGCGCCTCTGCCGGTGTCGACCCGGGCGACCGTGTAGCCGTTCTCCTCGTTGGCGTACGTGATGCGCTCGAGTACGCCCTCCAGCGTGGCCAGTCGCCGCTCGCCCGTCTGGGCGGCCCCCGCCTGATCGGTCATGATCCGACCGTACCGCCCGGGTAGGACAGTGCGGTGGCGTCGGACTTCCGGAGCGGCCCTTCGCAGGAAGCGACCGATCAGTATGCGGCCGGGGGTTCACCTTTCACTCTGAGTCCACAAGAGAGCCGGAAACTTTACAGTTCAAGCATCCAGGCTGCCCTTTTTGTGGTTCGGTCACATGGAAGAATTCAGGGGTCCATGAAAAAAAGGGGGGCGGACTCGATTCCGGAGCGACCGTGATGCCGATGCGTCCCCCAGGCCCGAGCTCCCCCGGGCGCGCGTACAGGGCGGGCACCCTCCTCGTCGGCCTGTGCGCCGTCAGCACGTTGACCCTGCTCGTGACGGCTCCGATGTCCGGGCACCGCGCGATCGTGGCCCCGGGAACTTCCGCGCCGAACGGGAGCACACCCGGCCCTCACCTGCCGAATGCGGCACCCCTGCCGTAATTCCCGCCCCTCCCCGGTCCGGAGCCGACTTGATCCGCCGGCGCTCCCCTTTTCTCCGGCACCGCACGACGACCGACGACCGACGACCGACGACCGACGACCGACGACCGACGACCGACGACCGACGACCGACGACGAGGAACGATGTCACCCCAGGCCCAGAGCGTCGCCCTGTGGATCATGTCCCTGGCCATCAACATCACGGCGGCTTGCGCGGGGATCGTCTGGGGCTGGGAAGCCTTCGCGCAGTTTCTGCTGCCGGCGTTCGGGTCGGTGGTGGGGGCGTCGATGGTGAGCTACAGCCTGCGGCGCTGAGGGCGGACGAAAGTCGATTGCCGCCCCGCGAGGCGCGTGCGTAATGTCCTTCGGCATGTCCCCGACCCTGCGCACCCCGCGGCTGTTGCTCGACGCCTACAGGCCGGACGACGAGGAGAGCTTCGTCGCTCTGTTCCAGGACACGCGGGTGTCCCGGTGGATGGGAGACGGGCCTGCCGCCGAGGCGGAGGACCGGGCGCTGTTCGGGCGGATCTTCAGCAAGGTGTACGCGGGGCGCCTGTTCGACGTGTGGGCGGTCCGCCGTGAGGGGCTTCTGGTCGGGCACGCGGAGATCAAGCGGACCGAAGAGGCCGGTGGTCACGAGATCGTCTATGCGCTGGGACCCGAGGTCTGGGGCAGTGGCCTCGGCACCGAGCTGGCGGAGGCGCTCGTGGGTTACGGCTTCGAGGCGCTCGGGCTGACCGAGGTGCACGCCACCGTGGCCGCGGAGAACAAGGCGTCGCTGCGCCTGCTGGGCAGGATCGGGTTCGAACACACCCGGGACGTCGTCGAGGACGACGGCGCTCTCACGCGCGTGCTGACCCGCCGCCTCCAGGCGCGCTCCCACTGACGTACGAGAACAGCGGCCTTCTGTGCAGGGAAGGCCGAGTCGGAGGCCGGTACGGCGAGGAAGACCGGGTCTTTCTCGCCGTAGCCGGAACCGCCGGGCAGGGGCGCCGGGCGCCCGCACCGTCTCGGCCGCACAGCACGCCAGGAGGTCAGGGGGCCAACACGGGCCGCATGACGCCTCTGGTCTCTTCCTGCTCGACCGCCGCTGCGCCGTCGTCGCACCGGGTCTCCTGCGGCGTCAGGCCCTGGGGCCCGAAGAGCACACCCCAGACGATGTCTTCGAGACCCTGCCTCTGCACGCGGGTGGTCTGGCAGGAGGAGGCCTGGCCCTGGTCGCGGTCGGGCAGCGCGGCGGTGTGGGCCGCGACGGGAGCAGCCCAGGCCAGGGCTGCCGCGAGGACGATGAAGGTCGCGCCGGCCGAATGCGCGAGCGAACGGTGCACGGAGTGCAGTCGGGAAGTTTTCATGATCACACCCTGAGCGCAGAGGCGCCCGGGAGAAAGGCTGACGGCCCCGAGGGCGCGCCAACTCAACCCGATCGTGCGATGCGACGGGGGCCATCGAGCGAGCGGGCGCCGGCAAGGGGCGGCGTCGGAGCGTGCCCGTGCCGTCGGTGACCCCGGGGCCGCAGTGGCCCCGATGGCCCCGGTGCCGTGCCGTCGGTGGCCCCGGTGGCCCCGGTGAACAGGGCGGCCCGGTGAACAGGGCGGCCCCGGTGAACAGAGGGGCCATTCGGCACAGGAGGGATCCGCACCGCCCGCCCCGCCCCCCGGCCGGTTCACGGCCCGCGGGTGGAGGGCTGTGGCGGCAGCATCACGTCTCCGCTGCGGCCGAGCCGCTGCCAGGGCAGTCGGTAGCCGTTGATCGCGGTCAGACAGGCCTGGAGGAGGACCAGGTACATCACCTGGCGGTAGACGATCTGCTGGAGCGGCAGCGCCCACAGGGGCCGGAGCGATTCGCCGTCGAGGTGGAAGGCGTACGCGGCGCAGAGGGCCTGCACGGCCAGCACGCCGCTCCAGGCCAGCACCGTGGTGAGCGGGTTCCCGAACACCAGGCCGTACAGGGCCAGTATGTCGATCAGCGGCGCGAGCAGCGGGGTGAGGATCTGGAAGACGGCCAGCAAGGGCAGACCGAGACGGCCGAAGCGGCCCGCGGGGCCACGCTCGACAAGCGCGTGCCGGTGCTTCCACGCCGCCTGCATCGTGCCGTAGCTCCACCGGTAGCGCTGGCGCCACAGTTGCCGCAGGGAGACCGGTGCCTCGGTCCAGGCGAGGGCGTCCGGCACGTAGCGGATCTCCCACCCGGCCCGGTGCAGGGCCATGGTGATGTCGGTGTCCTCGGCGAGGGTGTCCGCACTCACCATCCCGGCGTCGCGCAGGGCCTCGACGCGAAACGCACCCACGGCACCGGGAATGGTGGGCATGCAGTGCAGCAGGTCGTACATGCGGCGGTCGAGGTTGAAGCCCATGACGTACTCGATGTGCTGCCACCGGCCGAGCAGGCGCCGCCGGTTGCCGACCTTGGCGTTGCCCGCCACGGCGCCGACGCCGGGGTCGGCGAACGGCTGGACGAGACGGCCGACGGTCGAGGGGGCGAAGACGGTGTCGGCGTCCAGCATGACGACGAGGTCGTGCGAGGCCCGCAGGACGCCGTTGTCGAGGGCGGACGGTTTGCCGCCGTTGGGCTGCCGGACGACGGTGACGTTCTCCAGGGCGAGGGACTCCGCGAGGTCTGCGGTGCCGTCGTGGGACCCGTCGTCCACGACGATGATCTCGACGGGGTGGTCGCTCGCGGCGAGCGACACGAGTGTCTTGCGGATGCACAGCTCCTCGTCGTAGGCGGGTACGACGACGCTGACAGGCCGGGTGACGGCTCGCAGGGCGCCGGTGGGCCCGCGCCGGTGGCGACGGGCGTGATGGCGGGCCAGCACGAGCAGGAGCACGCATCGTGCGAGGACCAGCGAACCGACCACCAGCAGCAGCACGCCGAGGGCCGACACCACCGTCCCCGACACGGTGACAGCGGCCACGAAGATGCGGCCCTGCCACAACTCCCCCGAGCCGACGGGGCTGGTGAAACGGTCGGTGCCGACGAGGTCGGCGAGAGTGGTGAAGCGATACCCCTGGGCCTTCAACCGGGGGATCAGACGGTCGAGGGCTTCGACGGTCTGTGACCTGTCTCCTCCCGCGTCGTGCAGGAGGACGACCCCGCCGGCCGGCGCCTCGGGCATGGCGGCGTCGGCGATGGCCCGGGCGCCCGGCCGCCGCCAGTCGCTGGTGTCCTGGTCGATGAAAGCCAGGACGTAACCCTTCTCGCCCAGACGCCGCGAGACGGTCCACGCCCGGTTGTCGAGGGCCGAGGTGGTCGAGGAGTAGGGCATCCGTATCAGCGACGTGTTGATGCCCGCGGCCCCGGCGAGGGCGAGTTGGGTCAGCGCGAGCTCGCGGTCGACGCTGCTCGCGGACCGGGTGGCCAGGTCCGGGTGGGAGAAGGTGTGCGCACCGACCTCGTTGCCGGAGCGGATCACGCGGCGCAGGACGTCCGGGTGCCGGACGGTCTGTTGCCCGGTGACGAAGAAGGTGCCGGGCGTGCCGTAGTGGTCGAGAACCGCCAGTACGCGGGGCGTCCAGACGGGGTCGGGGCCGTCGTCGAAGGTCAGCACGACGGTCTTGGCCGGTGGGTGGTAGGTCCGCAGGTGGTCGCGGGTGGTGTCGACGACCGGGCCGCCTCCGGCGATCACGCGGGGGACGCCGTCGGTGGGCCGCCCGGCGCGGGCCTCCTGGTCACCGGTGAAGCCCCGCGTGGTGTACCCCTGGATCAGGAGGACCGATACGAGGAAGGCCAGCAGGACGACGGGGACGGCGATGCGGAACCGGTGCCGCGGTGGCAGGGGCGCTCGCGTCCGCCGCGGGCCGGACGGCCTCGGTGGGCGGCCTGGTGACCGGTGCGGGCGCCGCCGCATCAGGAAGCCCCGCCCACCGATGGCGCGGAGGGCAGGAGGGTGGCCGTGGAGCCGGACGGCGCCACGGGGCTGGGGGCCGGCGCCGGCGGCTGGGAGCCGGCCGGCGGCGTCTGCGCCGGGGGCTGGGGCGCCGGGGGGGCTGTGGTCGGCGGAGCGGGCGGGGGCGATGCGGGGGTGGTGCCCGTGCCGGGCGCGGGGGCGGTGCCCGTGCCGGGGGTGGGAGTGGGAGCGGCGGGATCACCGGGGGTCGCGGGCTGCCCAGGTGAGGTTGGTGCTTGCGGTTCTGATGTGTCAGGGCGTGCCGGTGAGCCGAGCGGTGGATCCCCGGGCAACCGGGGCGGAGCGACGGGAGCGCCGGGTCGGGCGGCTTGCGGAACGAGCAGGGCGCTCGGGGAGCCGGGACCCACGCGGCCGGACGCGGGAAGCTCGCCGGGTGCCTGGGGCGGCCGGCCGGGTGTGCGGGGTGCCGGTGCGGCGGGTCCGGCGATGTCGCCGGGCAGGATGGCCCCCGGGGCGAAGGGAGTTGCTCCCATCAGGCTCAGGCCCAGAACCGCCATGTACGTGGCCGCGGCGGTGGCCAGTCCGTAGCCGGTGCGTCGCAGATACCGAGCACGCCTGCCTGTGGAGTCGACGAACACAGGCGTGCTCCGCTCACCCGACGACCCTTGCCCTGTATGCCCCCTATTGGCCCGAAGAAGCACCATAAATTCAGCGTACGCCGCTGCGGCACGGGAGAGTTGTCCGGGAAACCGGCAAGAATTTCTTACTCCGCCGTGCAACCCTTCCCGCCTCCCGGGGGTCGTACTTGGTGTCAGGGCCCTCGGGGGTGGGATCCGGGGGGATCGTGGGGCTCCTGGCGGGAGGGGAAAAGCCGAGGGGGCCCGGTCGACGGACCGGGCCCCCTCGAAACGTTCAAGGCCTCCTGCTCCCCTTCGGGGTGCCGGAAGAAGCCCTCTTCGCAGGTGTCAGAAAAAGACCCCGCATCGCAGCAGGACGTTCGCGTACGGCCGTGCCTCGCCCGTGCGGACGATCAGCCGGGCCCCCGCGGACAGCTCCTTGAGCCGTTCGTGCGACACCAGGTCCAGCCCCGGGAACTGCCCGTCCAGCAGCGACGCCGCCTCCGGGTTGGCGTCCCGCAGCTCCCGCGCGGCTGTCGCCCCCTCGACCACCAGCTCGGCCAGCAGCCCGTCCAGCACCTCGGCGAACGACGGCACGCCCGCCCGGAAGGCCAGGTCCACCACCCGCGGGCCGTCGGGGATCGGCATGCCCACGTCGCACACCAGCACCCCGTCGCCGTGGCCGAGCCCGGCCAGCGCTCCGGCGAGGTGACGGTTCAGTATTCCGGCCTTCTTCATGACCCGGCGACCTCCGCCGCCGTCGGGAAGGACGCCTGGGCGCCCTCCTTCGTCACGGTCACGGCACCCACCCGAGCCGCGTACGACGCCGCCCGGGCCAGCGACTCGCCCGCGCCCAGCCGGTAGGCCAGCGCCGCGGTGAAGGAGTCTCCCGCCCCCGTCGTGTCCACCGGGTCCACCTTCACGGCCGGCACCCGCGAGACCCCCTCCGACGACGCCACCAGCGCGCCTTGTCCGCCCAGCGTCACCACCACCGACCTCGGACCCTTGGCGAGCAGTATCCGCGCCCAGTCCTCGGGGGTGTCCCCGACGGCGGAGTCGCCCAGGATCACCTTCGCCTCGTGCTCGTTCACGATCAGCGGGTCGCAGGCCGCCAGCAGCTCCGAAGGAAGGGGGCGCGGCGGCGAGGGGTTCAGCACGAAGCGGCTCTCGGGAGCCAGGTTCCGTACGGCCTCCACCACCGTCTCCAGCGGGATCTCCAGTTGCGCCGACACCACCTTGGAGCCCTGGAAGAGGCACCCCGCGGCCCTGACGTCCTCGGGGGTGAGGCGGCCGTTGGCGCCGGGCGAGACGACGATGCTGTTGTCCCCGGACGGGTCGACCGTGATCAGGGCGACGCCGGTCGGCGCACCACCCACCAGGACGCCCACCGTGTCGACGCCCGCCTCGCGCTGCGAGTCCAGCAGCAGCCGGCCGTGCGCGTCGTCGCCGACCCGGGCCAGCAGGGCCGTGCGGGCACCGAGCCGGGCGGCGGCGACCGCCTGGTTCGCGCCCTTGCCGCCCGGGTGGACCGCCAGGTCGGAGCCGAGCACGGTCTCGCCGGCACCGGGCCGGCGCTCCACTCCGATCACCAGGTCGGCGTTGGCCGACCCCACGACCAGCAGGTCGTAGTCGTACATGAGTTGCTCCCCACGTGAGTGACATGGCCGGGTGGTCGCCACACGTCGTGGACCACCACCCGGCCGTTCCCCGATGTCAGCCGCTGAAGCCGGCCACGTTCTCCTTCGTGACCACCTTCACCGGCACCTTGACCGTCTCCTCGACGTCCTTGCCCTGGAGCGCCTTCAGGGCGTTGTCCACGGCGATCTTCCCCAGCTGGGACGGCTGCTGCGCCACGGACGCGTACAGCGTGCCGCCCTCGACGGCCTTCAGACCGTCCGGCGTGCCGTCGAAGCCGACCACCGAGACCGACTTGCCGGCCCTGGAACCCAGGGCCTTGATCGCGCCGAGCGCCATCTCGTCGTTGGCGGCGATGACGCCCTGGACGTCCGGGTGGGCCTGGAGCAGGTTCGACATGACGTCGAGGCCCTTGGTGCGGTCGAAGTCGGCGGGCTGCTGGGCGACGACCTGGATGCCCGGGTAGGCCTTGAGGCCGTTCGCGAAGCCCTGCGCACGCTCCCGGGCCGCGGAGGTGCCGGCCTGGCCCTGGAGGATCACGATCTTGCCCTTGCCGCCCAGCTTGTCGGCGACGGTCTTGGCGGCGAGTTCACCGCCGGCGACGTTGTCGGAGGCGACCAGGGTGTCCACCGCGGCCTTGTTGACGGTCCGGTCGACGGCGATGACCGGGATGTCGGCCTTGTCGGCGGCCTTCACGGAGTTGCTCGCCGCGTCGGAGTCCACCGGGTTGACGATGATCGCGCCCAGGTTCGAACTGGTGTAGTTCTGCAGCTGGTTGGCCTGCTGGGAGGCGTCGTTCTGGGCGTCCGTGACGGTCAGGTCCACGCCCAGCTTCTTCGCCTCGGCCTGGGCGCCCGCCCGGATCTGCACGAAGAAGGGGTTGTTGAGTGTCGACAGCGACAGGCCCATCCTGGGCTTGTCCGCGGCGGCGGAGCCGTTGTGCAGGAACGACGTGGCGCCGACGATCGCGACGGTGACCACGGCCGCGAGCCCGTAGGTCGCCGCCTGCCTGCCCTTGCCTCCCTGGGAGGCACCGGCCACCGGGGTCGCCCCCGCCTTGCGCCGCAGCGTGTCGAACAGCACCGCGAGCGCGATGACGACGCCGATGACGACCTGCTGCCAGAACGCCGAGACGTTCAGCAGGTTCAGCCCGTTGCGCAGCACCGCGAGGATCAGGGCGCCGATGAGGGTGCCGGAGGCCTTGCCCGTGCCGCCCGCGAGGGAGGCACCGCCGATGACGACGGCGGCGATCGCGTCCAGCTCGTAGCCGTCGGCGGCCTGGGGCTGCGCGGAGGACAGCCGGGCCGCGAGCACGACACCGGCGACCGCGGCGAACACACCGGAGAAGGCGTAGATGGCGAGCTTCTGCTTCTTCACGCGCAGGCCGGACAGCCGCGCGGCCTCCTCGTTGCCGCCGATCGCGTACATGGAGCGGCCGATGTAGGTCCGGCCCAGCACGAAGGCCGCGATCAGGCCCATGACGACCATCACCAGGACCGGCACCGGCAGCCAGCCGCCGAGGGTGTCGCCGAGGTGGGAGACCGAGTCGGGGAAGGCGATCGGGGAGCCCTCGGAGATGACGAGGGACAGGCCGCGGGCCACGGACAGCATGGCCAGGGTGGCGATGAACGGCGGGAGCTTGCCGTAGGAGATCAGGATGCCGTTGACCAGGCCGCAGACGATGCCCGTCGCTATGGCGAGCAGGACGGCGAGGACGACCGGGACGCCCGCCGAGGTGGCGCTCCAGGCGAGGACCGTGGCGGACAGCGCGGCGACGGAGCCGACCGACAGGTCGATGCCCGCGGAGACGATCACGAAGGTCACGCCGAAGGCGAGGACGGCCGTCACGGCCGCCTGCACGCCGACGTTGAGGAGGTTGTCCGTCGTCAGGAAGTCACCGGACAGCGCCGACATCGCGATGACGAGGACGATGAGCGCGGTGAGCGCCCCGTTGTCGAGCAGGAGGCGGCGCAGGCCTCCCGAGGCGCCACCCGCGCCCGTCGTGCTCTTGAGCGTGTCAGTGGCCACGGGAGGCCTCCGTTCCGGTCGTGCTGGTTGTCGTACTCGTGGTCGGCGGGGCACTGACGGCGAGTGCCATCACGGCGTCCTGGGTCGCCTCGTCGGCGGAGAGTTCACCGGCGATCCGGCCCTGTGCCATCACCAGCACCCGGTCGCTCATGCCGAGCACCTCGGGCAGGTCGCTGGAGATCATCAGGACGGCCGCGCCGGCGGCGGTGAGTTCGTTGATCAGCTGGTAGATCTCGACCTTGGCACCGACGTCGATGCCGCGCGTCGGCTCGTCGAGGATCAGCACCTTGGTGTCGGCGAGCAGCCACTTGCCGATGACGACCTTCTGCTGGTTGCCGCCGGAGAGCGTGCGCACGTGCTGGCCGAGTCCGGCCATCCGCACGCCGAGCTGCTTCGCGATCCGCTCGGCGGACTCGCGTTGGCCCTTGAGGTCGACGACCCCGGCGCGGGTGGCCGACCGCAGCGTCACCAGGCCCAGGTTCTCCTCGACCGAGGCGTCCAGCACCAGGCCCTGGCCCTTGCGGTCCTCGGGCACGAGTCCGATGCCTGCGGTCATCGCCGCGTTGACGTCGTACTTCGCGATCGGGGCGCCGGACACCTTCACGGTGCCCTTGTCGTACGCGTCGGCCCCGAAGACCGCCCGCACGACCTCGGTACGGCCCGCGCCGACCAGCCCGGCGATGCCGACGACCTCACCGGCGCGCACCTCGAAGCCGACGTCGTGGAAGACGCCGTCCCGGGTGAGTCCCTCGACGGACAGCAGCGCGGCGCCCCGGTCGGCCCGTTCGCGCGGGTACTGCTGCTCGATGGAGCGTCCGACCATGAGCCGCACGAGCTCGTCCTCGGACGTCGACGCGGGTACCTGGCCGACGCTCTTGCCGTCCCGGATGACCGTCACCCGGTCGCCGAGCGCGGCGATCTCCTCCAGGTGGTGCGTGATGAAGACGATGCCGACGCCGTCCTCGCGCAGCGCGCGCACGATCGCGAAGAGCTTGTCGACCTCCTCGGAGGTGAGCACGGCGGTCGGCTCGTCCATGACGAGCACGCGCGCGTCCAGGCTGAGCGCCTTGGCGATCTCGACCATCTGCAGGCGCGCGATGCCGAGTTCACGCACTCGCGCGCCGGGCGCCACGTCCACGCCGACCCGCTTCAGCAGGACCTCGGCGTCGGCCTCCATCCTCTTCCGGTCGATCATCCCGAACCGGCGGGGCTGGCGCCCCAGGAAGATGTTCTCGGCGACCGTCAGATCGGGTACCAGGTTGAACTCCTGGTAGATGGTGGCGATCCCGAGCCGCTCGGAGTCCTGCGCACCCTGGATGCGGGTCTCCTCGCCGCCGACCAGGATCCGCCCGGCGTCGGGGGTGTAGGCGCCGGAGAGCATCTTGATGAGGGTGCTCTTGCCGGCACCGTTCTCACCGAGCAGGACGTGCACCTCGCCGCGGCGCAGATCGAAGTCGACGCCGTCCAGCGCGACCACGCCCGGGAAGGTCTTCCGTATGCCCTCGATGCGCAGCAACTCGTCCGCGTTGCTCACGTCGTGCTCCTTTGCACTGGGGTGTGGTTCTCGCCGCACGAGCGGCGTACGACGAGCCGGGCGGGGAGGGTCACGGACTCGCCGGGACGTCCCTCGATGCGGTCGACCAGGGCCCGTACGGCGGCCCGGCCCAGCTCGCCCGTGGGCTGGGCGATCGCGGTGATCGGCGGATCGGTGTGCACGAACCACCGGATGTCGTCGAACGCGGCCAGCGCGAGGTCGTCCGGTACGCGCAGGCCACGCGCGCGTACGGCGTCCAGGGCGCCGAGCGCCATCAGGTTGTCCGCCGCGAAGACGACCTCGGGCGGTTCGGCCAGGTCGAGGAAGCCCTCGGTGACCGACCGGCCGCTCTCGGCCTGGAAGTCGCCCTGCCCTATGTAGGCGTCGGGCAGTTCGAGCCCGTAGGCGGCGAGTGCCTCGCGGAAGGCCTCGACGCGCTCCTGGCCGGTGGTGGTCGCCGCCGGGCCCGCGATGATCGCCAGCCGCCGGTGCCCGAGCCCGTGCAGGTGCGCCACGAGGTCCCGCACGGCGGTCCGGCCGTCCGCCCGCACCACCGGCACGTCCGCGCCCGGGATCCACCGGTCCACGAAGACCATGGGCGTCCCGGCCCGTACGGCGTCCAGCATCAGCGGCGAGCCGCCGTCCGTGGGTGAGACGAGCAGGCCGTCGATGCGGCGGTCCAGCAGGTTCCGTACATGGTGGTCCTGGAGGTCCGGCCGCTCGTCGGCGTTGCCGATGATGACGCTGTAGCCGAGCGCGCGGGCCTCCTCCTCGACGGAGCGGGCCAGCTCGGTGAAGTAGGGGTTCATCACGTCGCTCATGACCAGGCCCAGGGTGTGGGTCTGGTCGGTGCGCAGGGAGCGGGCGACGGCGTTCGGGCGGTAGCCCAGGGTCTCGACGGCGGCGAGCACGCGGGTGCGTGCGTCGGCGCTGACCGACGGGTGATCGTTCAGGACGCGCGAGACCGTGGCGACGGATACGCCGGCCTCGGCAGCGACGTCCTTGATGCTGGCCACCGCCGCTCCACCTCCTTGTGGATCAGTCGTGGGAGCACCGGGTGGGTGCTCGTGGAATCGATTACATCGACGGATGGATGGAATCGATTACACGGCGGTAAATCAAGACCCCGCCGGTACGTCGCAACCGGATCGTGATGTCGCGGGAGGCGACCCGGCGGGTCAGGGTGGAAGGAGGAGGTCCGTTTCGACGGCCGGTTGCACGGCGAGGTCCACGGCGAGGTCCACGGGGACGGAGGAGCCATGACGGCAGCGACTCGCGACGACGTACCCGTCGCTCTCGGAGGCGACGGCGTAGAGGTGCGCAACATGCCGATCGGCGGCGGTATGTCGATCAGCTACATCACTCTGCCCCAGGGCACGGACATGGGCCCGGCTCTCAAGGGTCTGCCCGACGACGCGTGCCAGTGCCCGCACTGGGGCTATCTGCTGAAGGGCCGGATCCGGATGCGGACGGCCACCGGCGAGGAGGAGTACGAGGCGGGGCAGGCGTACTACTGGGGTCCCGGGCATGTGCCGCTCGCCCTGGCGGACACCGAGTTGGTGGAGTTCTCCCCGGACGCGGACTTCAAGCAGGTGATCGACCATGTGGTGGGGCAGGCGGGGTGAGCGGGGCTTTCTGATGCGTCGGGCCCGGACCGATGAGTTTCACCGGCCCGGGCGGTCTCCCTTGTATCGACCACAGGAGGAGCGCCGTGTCCCAGTTGCTGCGTGTGCAGAACTTCAACGTCTCGAGTGACGGCTTCGGTGCCGGTGAGGGCCAGAGCCTGGAGAGGCCGTTCGGCCATGCCGACCCCGGGGAGATGTTCGCCTGGGCCGGTGCGACCGCGAGCTGGCCCAACCGCACCGGCCCGGGCGGCAGTCGCGGCCTCGACGACTACCTGACACGCGACTTCGCCAACAACATCGGCGCCGAGATCATGGGCCGCAACAAGTTCAGTCCGCAGCGCGGCCCCTGGGAGAACCACGAGTGGCAGGGCTGGTGGGGCGACGAACCGCCCTTCCACACGCCCGTGTTCGTGATGACCCACCACGAGCGCCCCTCGTTCACGCTCTCCGACACGACGTTCCACTTCGTCGGCGGGGATCCGGCCGAGGTCCTCGCCCAGGCGCGCAAGGCGGCCGGGGGCAAGGACGTCCGGCTCGGGGGCGGGGCGACGGTCATCCGGCAGTTCCTGGACGCCGACCTGGTCGACACACTGCACGTGGCGGTCTCGCCCGACGTGGTGCTCGGGTCCGGCTCACGGCTGTGGGAGTCCCCCGAGGAACTGCTCGACCGCTTCCACCGCGATGTCGTGCCGAGCCCGAGCGGGAAGGTGACGCATCACCTGTTCTGGCGGAAATGACGTCAGGTCAGGCGTCCTTGCCCCAGTCCAGCTGGCCGGCGAGCCCGGCGGTGGTGAAGGCGGCTTCCAGTTGCTCGCGGCCCTCGGTGAAGTGGGCCCAGCTGTCGTAGTGGACGGGGACCACGCGGCGGGCGCCGAGGATCCGCGCGGCCTCGGCGGCCATCGCGCTGTCCAGGACGATGACCTGGTTGTCGAAGAGGACGGGGAAGCGGGGAGCGCCGGCGAAGAGCACGGCGGTGTCGACGGGGCCGAAGCGGCCGGCGATCTCGCGGACCGCGTCGAGTGAGGCGTTGTCGCCGCTGACGTAGACGGTGGGCAGGCCCTCGCCGGTCAGGACGAAGCCGACGACCTGGCCGGTGAACGCCTCGACCTGCTCGCGCGGGCCGGGGCCGTGCAGAGCCGGGACGCCGGTCACGGTGACCGTGCCGCCCCCGGGCCGGTCCAGTTCGACGGACTCCCAGTCGGCCAGACCCCTGACCTTGTCCCCCAGGCTCTCGCGCAGGCGCTCACCGCCGCCGGGCGTGGTCAGGGTCAGCGGTATGCCGGGGAGCAGGGCCCGGCCGGAGGTGTCGAGGTTGTCGGGGTGCTCGTCGTGGGAGAGCAGCACCACGTCCACATCGCCGAGGTCGGCGGGCGTGGCGGTGGCGGGCGCGGTCTTGGTCAGGAGCGGGCCCCCGGGCCGGGCGTAGTCGCCGGGGGCGTCGAAGGTCGGGTCGGTCAGGAAGCGCAGGCCGCCGTACTCGAACAGGGCGGTCGGACCGCCGAGGGCACGGACGGGGATGTCGGTCGTCACGGGAACAGAAGACATGCAGCACCTCACGGATAGATGCGGGCGAACCGTGAGACGACCGTAGCCGCTTCTCACGGATGCGGGCAAGCCGTACCATGAGAAACATGGAGGAGCCCGTGACAGAACAGCCCGCCCCGCCGCCCGCCCAGGGCGAGGAGGAGCACTACTCCCTGGCCCTCGCCAACACCGCGCTCGCACTTCCCGGCGGGCGCACGCTCGATCTCCTGGGCACCCCCGCGCAGGCGAACCACTGGCTGACCCAGCGCGACCTCGCCCCGGTCGACGCCGGCATGCGGGAGATGTGCGCGGCCCAACTGCGCTCACTGCGCGAACAGAT
The DNA here is from genome assembly GCF_042262425.1 of Streptomyces sp. NPDC056373. Taxonomy (NCBI): domain Bacteria; kingdom Bacillati; phylum Actinomycetota; class Actinomycetes; order Kitasatosporales; family Streptomycetaceae; genus Streptomyces; species Streptomyces sp. NPDC056373. Next base: position 335,096 of record NZ_JBHJPX010000003.1, on the reverse strand, counting down.
CAGGTCCCTGTTCGCCGCCCACGTCGACGGCGTACCCGCCCTGCCCGCGGCGGTGTCGGCCGTCAACGACGCGATGACCAGGGTCCCCACGGCCCCGCTGCTGCGGTGGGACGACAAGACCGGCCCCTACCGCACGGCCCCGCACCCCACCACCGCGATCGTCGACCTCGCCCTGGCGACCCTCGCCGCCGACGCCGCCGACCTGCTCACCTCCCCCGCGGCCGAGCGCCTCACCGCCTGCGGCTCCCCGCCCTGCAACCGCTACCTGCTCCGCCACGGCCGCCGCCACTGGTGCTCCACCCGCTGCGGCGACCGCGCCCGCGCGGCCCGGGCGTACGCCCGCCGCACCGAGCAGCAGTGACACCGTCCCCTCGCCGTCACGACCGGGGCGCCTGGGCAAGCCGCGCTCCCCTGCTCTCGGCGACCCTTTTGACGTCCCGCAGGGACTCGCTGAGCCGCCGAGCCAGGTAGTGCAGTTCCTCGCTCGTCACCCGGCGCTCCGCGAGGAGTTCGGCGGCATGCCCGAGCAGCCGGTCCGCCATCTCGATCTGCACGTCCTCGATCTCGTCGGCGAGCCGTGAGACGTAGCCGGTTCCGTCGCCCACGAGGTAGCACGGCTTGCCGTCTCCACCGGTCCAGGGCAGGAGCCGCCCGGCCACCACGCGGTCGCACGCCCCGCCGGTCATGCGCTCACCTCCGCCATCAGGTAGGGGCGCACCAGCCGGTTGTCCTCTCCCCGGAGGGGACGCCCGTCCGGACGGCAGCAGACCGCCGGGCACACGTACGGGGGCGGGGGTGGGAGCGGTGAATCCGATCGCCGACGCTTCCCCCTGGGAGGGAAGAGGAACCCGAGAAGCGGTTCGAGGAGCCGGGCGATGAGGTCTGCCATGTCTGTCTGCCTGCCTTCTCATCTGTGGTGACTGCGTTCTGTTGCGGATCACTCACAGAGTGGGGTCGGCTCTGGCTACCCTGCCAGGGGGTGGAACTTGACATCGCGCTTGTCAAGAAGGGGAGTTGGCCGATGGACGAACGCCGCATGCTTCGAACACCGCGTCAGAAGTACGGGGAGGAGCTGCGACTGAGGCGGACCGCCGCCCGCCTCACCCAGGAGGAACTGGGTGACCAGGTGGTGTGCTCGCCCACGCTGATCAGCCATTTCGAGGCCGGCCGGCGCCTCCCCAAGCCGGATGACGCGCGGCGGATCGACCGGGCGCTGGGGACGGACGGGTTTTTCGCGCGGTGGCTGGAGGACCTGGAGTCGCACTACACGGACCATTTCGCGGCGGTGGCGGAGCTGGAGCAACTAGCTATGCAGATCCAGCAGTTCGCGCTCTCTCTGGTTCCCGGAGTGCTTCAGACCGACGGCTACGCACGCGCCCTGTTCGGGGCCTACCGTCCGAACCACACGACCGAGGAACTTGACAAGCTCGTTGTCATTCGAACGCAACGCCGTCGAATCCTCGATGGGCCCGATCAGCCCGTCGTCTGGACGCTGCTCGACGAGGCAGTCCTCCGCCGTCGCGTAGGCGGCCCGCGGGTCATGGCGGAGCAGTTGCACAAGATCGCGAACATGGCCGAGTCGGGACGGCTGCGCCTGCACGTCCTCCCCTACGGCGTGGGGGCACACGCGCTCATGCAGAGTCTGCTCACCCTCATGACCTTCGAGGACTCGGCCCCGGTGGCCTACGTCGAGGGATTCCAGACCGGCAACTTGATGGACGAACCGGCTCTGGTGAGTGCCTGTCAGACCGCCTACGCTCTGGCGCTGAGCGACGCGTTGTCGCAGCAGGAGTCACTGGCCCTCGTCAGGGCGGCAGCGGAGGAACATACGCATGATCGGCAGTGAGCACGTCGCCCTCACCAGCTGGTACAAGTCCAGCTACAGCGGCGGCGATCAAGGCGAGTGCCTCGAAGTCGCCCCCGGTCGCCCCGACGTCCCCGTACGGGACAGCAAAGCCGCCCCCGGTCCCACCCTCGTCTTCTCGCGGAGCGGCTGGGCCATGTTCGTCGGTGCCGTCAAGGACGGGCACATAGGGGCCTAGGAGAGGCCACGCCTTCGGCCGGAATGCGACATCACCCCTGACCGGCACGGGTGCCGTCGCAGACCTGCCAGCCACCTCCCGGGGTCCCCTGCTGGAGTGAGCGGGACGCGCTGTCTCCCACAGGACGGATCGCCATGCCGGCACCGACCCCCGCCTCGCTCCACGACCGGCCCTCCGCCTCCCGGCCCCCACGCGGAGGGTGGGCTGCCGTGGTCTCGGTGGCGCTCGGGATCTTCGCCATCGTCACCACCGAGATCCTGCCGATCGGCCTGCTGACCTCCATCGGGGCCGACTTCACCGTCTCGGACGGGATGGCCGGGCTGATGATGACCATGCCCGGCTTCCTGGCGGCGGCCGCGGCTCCCCTGGTCACCGCAGCCACGGCACGCTTCGACCGCCGCCTGATGCTCTGCGCCTTCACGCTCCTCCTGGCCCTGGCGAACTTCCTCGCCGCGGCGGCGCCCGACTACTGGCTCGTGCTGGTCTCCCGGGTCATGGTCGGCATCACGATCGGCGGCTTCTGGTCGATCGGGGCCGGTCTCGCGGAGCGGCTGGTGCCGCCGGAGTCGGCCGGCCGGGCAACGGCCGTGATCTTCTCGGCCGTTCCGCTGGGGTCCGTCCTCGGGGTGCCGGCCGGCACCCTCGTCGGGGAACTCGCCGGATGGCGGACGGCCTTCACGGCGATGGGGGTCCTCACCGTCGGGGTGCTGGTCATGCTGCTGCGCCTCGTGCCGCCGCTGCCCCCGGTCCGGGCCACCCGCCTGAGCGTCCTCGGCGGCCTGCTGAGGACCACCGGCACCCGCCTCGCGCTGCTGCTGACGTTCCTCGTGGTGCTGGCCCATTTCGGCACCTACACCTACGTGACCCCGTTCCTGGAGCGGGTCACCCACGCCGGCGGCGGCACGATCACCGCGTTCCTGCTGCTCTACGGGGCCGCAGGCGTCCTCGGCAACTGGCTGGGCGGGGCCTGGGTGGGCCGGCGTCCGCGCACCGTCCTCGGCCTCGCGGCCGGCCTGATCGGCGCGGCGACCCTGCTGCTTCCGGCCCTGGGCCGATGGGACGCGGGCGCGGTGGCGCTGCTGTTCGTGTGGGGCATGGCCTACGGCGCCGTCCCGGTCGCCTCGCAGACCTGGTTCTCCCGGGCGGCCCCGGACGCCCCGGAGGCGGCGTCGGTCCTGTTCACCGCCTCTTTCCAGGCGACCATCTCGACCGGCGCACTCCTCGGGGGCGTCGCCTTGGACCGCGGCTCGCCGTCCGCGGTCATGCTGCTGGGCGGGTGCGTCGCCCTGCTCGTGGTCCCGGCCGTGGGAGCCGCCCGGTCCACCGAGGGCTGAGGCGTCACGCCGACTCGTTCAGCAGCCTGCTCAGATGCTCACGCCCGGGCTCCAGGAGATCGGGCAGCGGCGCGGCCTCGTCGTACCAGCGCTTCTCGTACTCCCAGCAGAGCCAGCCGTCCCAGTTGTGGCGGGAGAGGACCTCGACGCACTCGGCCAGGGGCAGCACGCCCGCGCCGAGCGGCAGCGGGGTGGTGTCCTCGACGGAGGCGATGTCCTTGACCTGGACGTAGCCGAGGTGGGGAGAGAGGGCCGCGTAGGTCTCGGAGGGCTGTTCGCCGCCGAGCCAGGTGTGCATCACGTCCCAGAGGGCGCCGACCTGGCGGTGGCCGACGAGGCCGAGGATCCGCATGGCGTCGGCGGCGGTGCGGTGGGAGTCGTGGGTTTCGAGGAGGATGCGCACGCCCAGGTCGTTCGCGTGCTCGGCGGCCGTGCCCAGGCGCCGGGCGGCCGTCGCGTCGGCCTCCTCGGGGGTCTGGACGTCGAGGTCGCCGCCGGGGAAGACGCGGATGTACGGGGCGCCGAGGTCGCGGGCCAGGTCGAGGAGGGCGCGGATCTCGGCCAGGACGGGCTCGTCGTCGCCCGGCGCGGCGACCCGTGCGTAGCCCGCCAGGCCCAGGAGCTCTACGCCCGCTCCCTTGAACTCGGCCGCGACGTCCGCCCGTTCGGCAGGGCCGAGGCCGGTGTGGACCGGTTCCTCGGGATAGGTGCGCAGCTCCACGCCGTGATAGCCGTGGGTGGTCGCGAGCCGCAGGACGTCGGGCAGGGGCAGGCCGGGGACACCGAGGGTGGAGAACGCCAGCTTCATGTGGACGGACCCTACCCGGCACCCCCGCCTACGACTCCTCTCCATCACTCCTGTGTTGCGTCAAGACCCAGCCGCCAGTCCTGGCCGGTCAGGTCCTGGCCGAAGGAGTGGTGCGGTTTCTCCGCCACCAGCACGAAACCGTGGCGCCGGTAGATGCGGCGGGCCGCGCCGAGGATGTCGTTGGTCCACAGGACGACCTCGCGGTAGCCGGTCTCGCGCGCGAAGTCGACCAGCGCCCCGACCAGGCGGTCGCCGATACCGAGGCCGCGCGCGTCCGGCTCGACGAGCAGGAGCCGCAGGCGGGCCGCGCCGGGCGTGTCGTCCCGGACGCACATCACGCACCCCACCGGCCGGCCGTCCAGCTCGGCGATCCAGGTCCGCTCCAGGTGCGGGTCGTGGTCCTCGCCGTAGTCGGCGACGATCCTCGCCACCAGTGCCTCGTAGCCGGCGTCGAAGCCGTACTCGGCGGCGTAGAGCGCGGCGTTGCGCTGCACGATCCAGCCGAGGTCGCCGGGGGCCGGTTCGCGCAGGACGACGTCCTCGGGGCGAGGGGCACGGCCTTCGCCTTCGCCTTCGCCTTCGCCTTCGCCTTCGCCTTCGCCTTCGCCGAGGATCGTCCGGACGGTCCGCATGGCCTCCGCCAGCCGGGGGCGGTCCTCGGCCCGGACCGTGTCCAGCATCGACCCGACCGTCTCCCGCGCCCGCTCGTCGAGCAGGGCGGCGGCCTCCCGGCCGGGGGCGGTGAGCGTGATGCGGCGGCGGCGCGGGTCGGTGTCGGACGGGCCGCGCTCGACCAGCCCGTCCTCCTCGAACTTGTTCAGGATGCGGGTGAGGTATCCGGCGTCGAGGTGCAGTTGGGCTCGCAGGTCGGCGGCGTCGGTACGGGGAGCGTGGGCCAGCTCGTACAGGACGCGGGACTCGGTGAGGGTGTAGGGGGTGTAGAGCCGGCGGCCGTAGTCGAGGGCGCCGATGACGTTCGTGTAGAAGCGGTTGAAGGAGCGGATGTCCTGGACGGTCATGGCGTCGAACCCCCGATACTTGACTGAGTCAGAGATATCTGCGAACCGAGCCTAGCCGTCCAGGACATCCGGGACCAGGCACGGGATGATCAGACCGGGAGATGACCGGAGACGGCCGATGAGTTTCTCCGTATGCCGCAGTCAGAAGAAGAGAATCCGACACGAGATACCGAGGAACCCACGATGCGCACCCTGATCAGCACCGCGTTCATCTCGCTCGACGGCGTCGTCGAGGCCCCGGGCGGCGAGCCCGGTTACCGGAACTCCGGATGGACCTTCAAGCACACCGAGTTCCTCCCCGAGGCGTTCGAGATCAAGGGGCGGGAGCAGAAGGAGGCCGCGGCGATGATGATGGGCCGCACCAGCTATGAGGCGTTCAGTGCGGTGTGGCCCGACATGGAGGACTTCGCCGACTACAAGGTGATGCCGAAGTACGTCGTCTCCACCACCCTCGCCGAGGAGAACCTCGTGTCGAACTGGGGCGAGACGACGATCCTCCGCTCGCTCGACGAGGTCGCCGCCCTGAAGGAGACCGAGGGCGGCCCGATCATCGTGCACGGCAGCGCCTCCCTGAACCACGCCCTCTCCGACGCCGGCCTGATCGACCGTTACCACCTGCTCGTCTTCCCGCTCCTGCTCGGAGCGGGCAAGCGGCTCTTCAGCGCCACGGACAAGGACGCCCAGAAGCTGCGGCTCGTCGAGCACGAGGCCTACGCCAACGGCCTGCAGAAGAACGTCTTCGACGTCGTCCGCTGACGAGCCGATCAGCCACGATCCAGCCGGTCCGGCGTCGAGGACGAGGGCGTTCAGGCCGGATCGGGGGCCTGGGGGCGGCGGCCCCCGGCAAGGCCGGGACGGCGAGGCCCCAGGACCTAGGAAACCCGCGGCACCCCCGAGGACCCCCGCACCATCAACTCCCCCCGCACGGAGGCGATCCCCCCGTGCGGTGCCTCCTCGCGCCCCATCGCGATCCGGCCTGCCCGGGCCCCCGCCTCGGCCAGCGGCAGCCGCACGGTCGTCAGCGACGGCACCGCGTCGATGCTGAACGGCAGGTCGTCGAAGCCCGCCACCGACACGTCCTCCGGGATCCGCAGCCCCGAGTCCCGCAGCGCGGCGCACGCGCCCAGTGCCACGGAGTCGTTCGCCGCGACGATCGCCGTCAGCGACGGGTCACGCCGCATCAGCTCCAGCGTCGCCTCGTAGCCGGACCGCCGGTCGTAGCGCCCGTGCACCGTCCATCGCGGGTCCTCCTCGATGCCGTGCGCGGCCAGCGCGGCCCGGTGGCCCTCCAGCCGGTGACGGGTGGTGGTCCGCTCCTCCGGGCCCGCGATGTACCCGAGCCGCCGGTGCCCCAGCCCGATGAGGTGCTCGGTCAGCTCCTGGCCGCCGCCGCGGTTGTCGAAGGTCAGCGCGATCGCCCCGGTGTCCGGCGCCTGCGGCCGTCCGCACAGCACGACCCGCGTCCCGGCCTCGACCAGCTTCCGCACCTTCGCGTCCATGGCCGCCTTGTGCGGCGCGTCCTCGATCGCCCCGCCGGTCAGCACCACGGCCGCCGCCCGCTGCCGCTGCAGCAGCGTGAGGTACGTCAGCTCCCGCTCGGGAGAGCCACCGGTGTTGCAGACCACCGCGAGCCTCTCCCCGCCCGCACGTCCGCCCGGCCCGCCGATCTCGCCCTGGATCGCGCTCGCCATGATCCCGAAGAACGGGTCGGCGATGTCGTTCACCAGGATTCCGACCAGGTCGGAGGTGGCGGCGGCCAGGGCGCTCGCGGGCCCGTTGAGCACGTAGTCCAGCTCGTCCACGGCCTTCAGCACCCGCTCGCGGGTGGAGGCCGCCACGGGGTAGTTCCCGTTCAGCACGCGCGACACCGTCGCGGGTGAGACCTGTGCGCGGGCCGCCACATCCGCCAGGGTCACCGTCATCTCGTCGTCCTCCGGTCGCGCATCTCGTCTCCGCCCTCGTACACACTCAGACCACAGGCCATGGTTCCGGGCAGAACAGCAGGTGGACCGCCGCTGCCCTGACGAACCCATGGCCATGGTTCCGAGCAGACCTTAAGCCCCCGACCCCCTGTTGTTCGCCCCCTCGAACAACTCGTCCTGGTCACGGTCTTGTCCGGACCAGGGTTCAGAGGCTAGCTTCTTCGTAGATAGAAAGCGCTTGCTGCAACGCTCACCAGTCCCACGGCCGACCGACGGGCCGCCTGTGAAGGGTGGGGCGTACGCGGCGCGACGACCGCGTACGAAGGGAACGACGTGACACGCAAGACGGTGCGTATCGCCATGAACGGCGTGACCGGGCGCATGGGCTACCGCCAGCACCTGGTCCGCTCCATCCTCGCCCTCCGCGAGCAGGGCGGCCTCGACCTCGGCGACGGCACCGTGCTGTGGCCGGAGCCGATCCTGGTCGGCCGCCGCGAGCACGCGCTGAAGGCGCTGGCCGAGCAGCACGGGCTGGAGCACGTCTCGACGGACCTGGACGCGGTCCTCGCCGACGAGACGGTCGACATCTACTTCGACGCGCAGGTCACCTCCGCCCGCGAGGAGGCCCTGAAGAAGGCCATCGCGGCCGGCAAGCACATCTACACCGAGAAGCCGACCGCCACGGGTCTGGACGGCGCCCTGGAGCTGGCCCGGCTGGCGAACGCGGCCGGCATCAAGCACGGCGTCGTCCAGGACAAGCTCTTCCTCCCGGGCCTGCTGAAGCTGAAGCGCCTCATCGACGGCGGCTTCTTCGGCCGGATCCTGTCCGTGCGCGGCGAGTTCGGCTACTGGGTGTTCGAGGGCGACTGGCAGAGCGCCCAGCGCCCCTCCTGGAACTACCGGTCCGAGGACGGCGGTGGCATCGTCGTCGACATGTTCCCGCACTGGGAGTACGTGCTGCACGAGCTCTTCGGCAGGGTGAAGTCCGTCCAGGCGCTCACCGCCACGCACATCCCCCAGCGCTGGGACGAGAACGACAAGCCCTACGACGCGACGGCCGACGACGCCGCCTACGGCGTCTTCGAGCTCGACGGCGGCGCGATCGCCCAGATCAACTCCTCCTGGGCCGTCCGCGTCAACCGCGACGAGCTGGTGGAGTTCCAGGTGGACGGCACGGAGGGCTCCGCGGTGGCGGGTCTGCGCAACTGCCGCGTCCAGCACCGCAGCGCCACCCCCAAGCCGGTCTGGAACCCGGACATCCCCGCCACGGAGGTCTTCCGCGACCAGTGGCAGGAGGTCCCGGACAACACCGAGTTCGACAACGGCTTCAAGGCCCAGTGGGAGCTGTTCCTCAAGCACGTCTACGCCGACGCCCCCTACCACTGGGACCTGCTGGCCGGTGCGCGCGGTGTGCAGCTGGCCGAGCTGGGCCTGAAGTCCTCGGCGGAGGGCCGCCGTCTCGACGTGCCGGAGGTCCAGCTGTGACCATCCGGCTGCCCGACGGGCCGAACGGCCTGCGGACGTACGAGCCGCGCACCGAACCGTTCGCGGTGAGCCCCGGGAGGCCCTTCACCTCCCGCACGGTCTTCTCGGCCGCGCACGTCGTCGCCGACCCGTACGCCGACGTCTCCCCCGACTCGCCCGCCGCCGTCGACTGGGACCTGACCCTCTCCTTCCGCCGCCACCTGTGGTCGCACGGGCTGGGCGTCGCCGAGGCCATGGACACCGCCCAGCGCGGCATGGGCCTGGACTGGGCGGGCGCCGCCGAGCTGATCCGCCGCAGCGCCGCCGAGGCCAAGGCGGTCGGCGGTCTGATCGCCTGCGGCGTCGGCACCGACCAGCTGACCGGCCCGGCGACCCTCGCCGAGGTCCGCGCCGCCTACGAGGAGCAGCTCGCCCTCGTGGAGGAGTCCGGCGCGCAGGCCATCCTGATGGCGTCCCGGGCGCTCGCGGCGGCGGCCTCGGGCCCCGAGGACTACCTGGAGGTCTACGGCCACCTGCTGCGCCAGGCCTCCGAACCGGTGATCCTGCACTGGCTCGGCCCGATGTTCGACCCGGCGCTGGAGGGCTACTGGGGCTCGTCCGACCTGGACGCGGCGACGGACACGTTCCTGGAGGTCATCGCCGCCCACCCCGACAAGGTCGACGGCATCAAGGTCTCGCTCCTGGAGGCCCGGCGCGAGATCGACATCCGCCGCCGGCTCCCGCAGGGCGTGCGCTGCTACACCGGCGACGACTTCAACTACCCCGAGCTGATCGCGGGCGACGAGCAGGGCTTCAGCCACGCGCTGCTCGGCATCTTCGACCCGCTGGGACCGCTGGCCGCGGAGGCGGTCCGGGTCCTGGACACGGGCGACACGCAGGGCTTCCGGGGGCTGCTGGACCCCACGGTCGCTCTCTCCCGCCACCTCTTCCAGACCCCGACCCGGTTCTACAAGACGGGGGTCGTCTTCCTCGCGTGGCTCGCGGGCCACCAGCCGCACTTCACGATGGTCGGCGGCCTGCAGTCGGCCCGCTCGCTGCCGCACCTCGCGAGGGCGTACGAACTGGCCGACGGGCTGGGCCTGTTCCCCGACCCGAAGCTGGCGGAGGAACGGATGAAGACGCTGCTGAGCGTGTACGGGGTGAACCAGTGAGCGGGTCGCTGGAGCGCTTCTCCATCAACCAGATGACGGTGAAGCAGCTGTCGCTGCCGGAACTGGCCGACGGCTGCGCCCGGCTGGGCATCCGCAACGTGGGGCTCTGGCGCGAGCCGGTGCAGGCACACGGGCTGGAGGCCACGGCCAAGCTGGTCCGGGACGCCGGGCTGACGGTGACGACGTTGTGCCGGGGCGGCTTCTTCACGGCGATCGATCCGGCGGAGCGCGCGGAGGCACTGGCGGACAACCGCCGTGCGATCGACGAGGCGGCGGTCCTGGGCACGGACACCCTGGTCCTGGTCTCGGGCGGGCTGCCCGCCGGCTCCCGGGATCTGCACGGCGCCCGTGAACGCATCGCGGACGCCCTGGCGGAACTGGGCCCCTACGCGCGGGAGCACGGCGTCCGGCTGGCCATCGAGCCGCTGCACCCCATGTACGCCTCGGACCGCTGTGTGGTGTCGACCCTGGCCCAGGCCCTGGACCTCGCCGAGCGTTTCCCGGCGGACCAGGTCGGTGTCACCGTCGACACGTACCACATCTGGTGGGACGACACCGCGCCCGCGCAGATCGCCCGGGCCGGTGCGGGCGGCCGCATCCACACCTTCCAGCTGGCCGACTGGACGACCCCCCTCCCGGAGGGTGTCCTCACCGGCCGCGGCCAGATCGGCGACGGGTCGATCGACATGCGGGAGTGGCAGGACCACGTGGAGGCGGCCGGCTACACCGGCGCCATCGAGGTGGAGCTGTTCAACGACGTCCTGTGGGCCCGGGACGGCCAGGAGGTCCTGGCCGAAACGGCCAAGAGGTTCACCGAACACACCCGCTGACCGGCCCCACACCGGGCCGCTGCCCCGCCCCGCCGACCGAGGGGGCGGGGCAGCGGCCTGTGTACGGGCGGTCCGTGCCGTTCCGGATGCAGCCGCCCCCCGGGCGTGACACGCTTTTCCCAAGGACTCGGCCGGTCTCAGTGCTCTCCCTTCCCCTCGCCCCGATCGGACGGCCATGGCTGACTTCCTCGTCAACACCACCAAGTCCGGCGACCAGCTGCAGCCCGCCGTCGACGCCCTGTTCGGCACGCAGTTCCTGGAGCTGTGGTCGGACGAGAGCGACTTCGTCATCAAGGGCCAGTTCCTGGGCGACGACGGCGACAAGCTGGGGGACGAGTTCGCGGTCAGCGCGCAGCCGGCGGACGGGCCGGGGGTGCGGCCGCTGTGGCCGTCCGTGCTGTCCGCCGGGATCAGCGGCCAGTTCGCCGTGTGGCTGGAGACGCCGTTCGGCACACCGGGCCCCAGCCCTCGCGTGAAGCTCCAGCGGTTCACCGAGGGCCGGAAGTCCGGTCCGGAGATGCTGGTCACGGAGGACGCGGACCCTCAGGTCAGGCCGTGCCTCGCGTTCATGATCGACGGTGGCGTGCTGGTCACCTGGGCGAGCCGGCGCCCCGACCGGCGCATCCGCGCGCGGCGCTTCCACGCGGACGGCGGCCCCGCGACACCGGAGTTCACGGTCAGCACCACCGAGGGCTTCCACGAGAAGCCCGCCGCCTCCATCCTCACCAACGGCAACGTGGTCGTCGCGTGGTCGACGGACCCCTCGTCGATCGGCGGCGGCCGGCTCGCCCTGCGGTTCTTCGACTTCGAGGGCAACCCGCTGGGCGGGGAGATCCAGCCGGACGTAGGCGGCTTCACCGGGGTCAACGCGATCACCCTGCTCGACAGCGGGCGCTTCGTCGTCGCGCACATCGAGGGCATCCACCCCAGCGACCTGGGCAAACCGCAGACGACGGTGGCCGCGAGCATCTTCCAGCCGGACGGCACCGAGACCTTCGACATCACGGCCGGGAACCCCAGGGGCGTCACCCGGAGCTCCCCGGCCCTGTCCCGGCTGCCGAACGGACGCTTCCTGATGGCGTGGGTCGAGGAGAGCGCGGACACGCACGACACCGTGCCGACGGTGATGGCCAAGGTCTGCTCGGAGAGCCAGGGTTCACTCGGCGACCCGGTGCGGGTCAGTACGGCGGACCCCGGGCACCGGTCCCACACCTGCGCCGCGACGGCCTTCGGCAACGGCCCGGAGAGCGTACTGATCACCTGGGACGACGACAGCCACCTGGACGGCGACACGGGCTTCGGCGTACGGGCCCGCACCTTCCACGTCAGCCCGCCGGGGATGCTGGTCGCGGCGTCCTAGAGCACCGCGGAGCTCAGTTCGAGCGCGGTCGGCCGTCCCGGACCCAGGTCACCACCACCAGCGCCGCGGTGACGTACATCAGGACGCTGAAGGTGGCCACGGATTCGACGTACTGCTCGTATCCGTTTGCGCGCAACTGGAGCGCAAGCGCGCCCAGGGCGGTGCCCAGCACCGCGGTGACCGCGGACATGGCGACGAACGGGGCCTTCGTCATGGGTACTTCCTCCAAGACACGAGACGACTGGTCGATGCCGAGACTACCTCGGCCGCGCAACCGTCGCCGTGTGCTGGAGCAACGAAAGAACGTGTGGCGGGGGGCAGTTGGCCGGCCGGGCGACGGTGCGGGGCCAGGGACGCCAGCCCCACCCCGCCCACCAGGAGCGCCGCCGCGCACCACCGCAGCGGGCCGACCGGCTCGCCCAGGAACAGGAACGCCGACGACATGCCGAACACCGGGACCAGGAGGGAGAACGGGGCCACCGTGGAGGCGGGGTGGTGGCGCAGGAGGAATCCCCACGCGCCGAAACCGAAGACGGTGGTGATCCAGGCGACGTAGAGGACCGTGCCTGCGCCCTGCCAGTCCAGGGCGCGCAGGGCGGCCAGGTCGCGGGAGGGGCCCTCCGTGAGGAGGGAGAGGGCCAGCAGGGGCAGGACCGGGACCGTGCTGACCCAGACCATGAAGTTCAGGGCGTCGGGCGGGGCCGCCCTGCGGGTGAGGACGTTCGACACGCCCCAGCACGCCGCCGCCCCGACGACCAGGGCGAAGGCGCCGAGCGGGCCGGAGGTGCCCTCGTCCACGGCTGCCACGGCGATGCCGGCCAGGGCGGTCAGCATGCCCAGCAGGCGGACGCGCGAGGGCCGTTCACCCAGGGTCAGGGCCGCGACCGCCGCGGTGAACACCGCCTGGACCTGCAGCACCAGGGAGGACAGGCCGGCCGGCATGCCCGCGTCCATGCCGACGAAGAGCAGGCCGAACTTCGCCACCCCGAGGACCAGACCGACCGCCACGATCCACTTCCACGCCACCTTCGGGCGGCCCACGAGGAACACCGCCGGGAGTGCCGCCGCCAGGAATCGCAGGGCGGAGAAGAGCAGGGGCGGGAAGTGGTCCAGGCCGATCTCGATGACCGTGAAGTTGACGCCCCAGACGGCGGCGACCAGGACGGCGAGGGCGAGGTGTGACGGGCGCATGCCGTGAGCATCGCCCTGGACGACCGTGAAGCACCAGCGACGATTACTGCATGGTTGGATGAAGCATCGCTGAGCGAACCTTGAGCGGTCCACCCCGCAGATTCGAGCGGCCCGCTCGGCAGAAAGGGGCACTTCGTGCTCGACCTCCAGCGCCTGCGCGCCCTGCACGCCGTCTCCGTGCACGGCACCGTCGGCGCCGCCGCGCTCGCGCTCGGATACACGCCCTCCGCGGTGTCGCAGCAGATCGCCAAGCTGGAGCGGGAGACCCGGACCGTCCTGCTGGAGCGGGAGGGCCGGGGCGTCCGGCTCACCGACGAGGCCCGCCAGCTGGTGTCGGCCGCACGGGAGTTGCTGGCCATCGTGGAGCGCGCCGAGACCGAGCTGGAGGAGCGGCGGGGCCTGCCGTCGGGGCGGTTGACCGTCGCGGCGTTCGCGTCGGCGGCCCGGGGGCTGATGCCGGGGGTGCTCGCCGAGCTGAGCCGTCGGCATCCCGCCCTGGACGCCCGGCTGTCGGAGGTCGACCCGCATCTGTCCGTCGACCTGGTGGCGAAGGGGGCCGTCGACCTCGCCGTCGCGCACGACTGGGACATCGCGCCGCTGCCCGCCCCGCCGGGTCTGGAGCAGGCGGTCATCGGCGACGACCTGTGCGACCTGCTCGTCCCCGAGGGGCACCCCTTCGCCGGGCGGACCGCCGTACGGCGGGAGGAGCTGGGCGGGGAGCGGTGGATCTGCCAGCCGCCGGGGCGGGTCTGCCACGACTGGCTGCTGCGGACGCTGCGCACGGCCGGGCACGAGCCGGACATCGTCCACCAGGCCGACGAGAATCCCACCCTCGTGGCCCTGGTCGCGGCCGGGCTGGGTGTCGCGCTCATCCCGCGCCTGGGACGCGGGCCGCTGCCCGCCGGGGTGGTGGAGGTGCCGCTCGACCCGATGCCGGTACGGCGGTTGTACGCGCTGTGGCGGACGGGGGCGGCCCGGCGGCCGGCCATCGTGGAAACCGTACGGGTGCTCGGTGAGCAGTGGCCGGAAGTGACGGCTCATCCGCCCCGTTGACCTCCTGGTTCCCCCTGCGTACCGACTTGCGGAAATCCGGGCCGGGTCGGGAACCCGGAGCGGACCGGCCCCGTCCAATCGCCGGCCACCGGAGAGTCACCACGGTGCGGTGTCGGCCCTCGCCACTGGCTGCGATCGCTGACCACCCTCTCCGCCGTACCGCGGCCGGCGGCACCCGCCGCCATCGGCGCGCCCCCCTCCAACCGCGCCGGTGGCGGCCCCTTCGCGGTTGCTGCGCGTTCCCTTGACTGGCAGAAACTTCCCGGATATTCGTGACGTCTTGGAAGTTTCCTTCAGTGGATCCGAGCGGATCACCTCCGGAAGGAGCGCACGTGCAGGACACCGGCACGGGAAGCACGGGAAGCACCGCACAGCCCTCCAGACGCACCGTCCTCGCCGCCACGGCCGGCGTCACCGCCGCCCTCGCGGCCGCCGGGCCCGCGCACGCCGCCGCCCCGGACGACAGCCGGCTGCGCGCCCTGATCTCCCGCATGACGCTCGAGGAGAAGGTCGGCCAGCTCTTCGTGATGCGGGTCTACGGCCACTCCGCCACCGCCCCCGACCAGGCCGACATCGACGCCAACCTCAAGGAGATCGGGGTCCGTACGGCCGCCGAGCTGGTGGCGAAGTACCGGGTCGGCGGCATCATCTACTTCACCTGGGCGCACAACACCCGCGACCCGCACCAGATCGCGGAGCTGTCCAACGGCATCCAGAGGGCCTCCCTCGAACTGCCGCGCGGGCTGCCGGTGCTCATCTCCACCGACCAGGAGCACGGGATCGTCGCCCGGGTGGGCGAGCCCGCGACGCTGTTCCCGGGCGCCATGGCCGTCGGCGCGGGCGGGTCCCGGTCCGACGCGCGGACGCTGGGGCGCATCTCGGGCGCCGAGCTGCGGGCGATGGGCATCCGGCAGGACTACTCCCCCGTGGCCGACGTGAACGTCAACCCGGCCAACCCCGTCATCGGCGTACGCTCCTTCGGCGCCGATCCGCGGGCGGTGGCCGCGCTGGTGGCCGCCGAGGTCGCCGGGTACCAGGGATCCGGGGTCGCCGCGACCGCCAAGCACTTTCCCGGGCACGGGGACACCAACGTGGACAGCCACACCGGCTTCCCCACCATCACGCACAGCCGGGAGCTGTGGGAGAAGCTGGACGCTCCCCCGTTCCGGGCGGCCATCGCCGCGGGCATCGACTCGATCATGACCGCCCATCTGATGGTCCCGGCCCTCGACGACTCCGGCGACCCGGCCACCCTCTCCCGCCCGATCCTCACCGGCATCCTGCGCGAACGCCTCGGCTACGACGGGGTCGTGGTCACCGACTCCCTCGGTATGGAGGGCGTACGGACCAAGTACGGCGACGCCCGGGTGCCGGTGCTCGCGCTGAAGGCGGGCGTGGACCAGCTCCTCAACCCGCCCGACCTGGACCTCGCGTGGAACGCCGTCCTGACGGCCGTGCGCGGGGGCGAGCTCACCGAGGCCCGGCTCGACGAATCGATCCTGCGGGTGCTGCGGCTGAAGTCCCGCCTGGGGCTGTTCCGTTCGCCGTATGTCAGTCACGGCGGTGTGGACCGGACCGTCGGGACCCGGGCCCACCGGGCGGCGGCCGGCCGGATCGCCGAGCGGACCACCACACTGCTCGTCAACGAGGGGCGGCTGCTGCCCCTGTCGCGACGCCGGTACCCCAAGGTGCTGGTGGTCGGCGCCGATCCGGCCTCGCCGTCGGGCACGACCGGCCCGCCCACGGGCGTGCTCGCCGGCGCGCTGGGCGAACTGGGGTTCACCACCACCGCCCTGCCGACCGGCACGGCCCCGTCCGCCGCGACCGTCGCCAAGGCCGTCGCGGCGGCGCGAGAGGCGGACGCGGTGGTGGCCGCCACGTACAACGTCACGGCGGGCAGCGCCCAGAAGACGCTGGTGGAGCAGCTCGTGGCGACCGGGCGGCCGGTCGTGGCGGTGGCGATCCGCAATCCGTACGACGTGGCCCGGCTGCCCTCCGTGCGGGCCTGTCTGGCCGCCTACTCCTGGACCGACGTCGAACTGCGGGCCGCCGCACGGGTGATCGCCGGGCGGGTGAGGCCGCGCGGGAAGCTGCCTGTGCCGGTGCAACGGGCGGATGATCCGGAACAGGTGCTGTACCCCGTCGGCTACGGGCTGTCGTACTAGGCGTACGCCAAAGACCGTGCGCACCACCCCCAACGTGCGCAAACCGCCCTGTGTGCCTGGCGTGCGCCGCTACGGCGGGTCACGCTGGGCGAGCACACTCGGGGGGTTTCGGCGATGCGTGAGCAAAGTGGTGTGGGGGTGGTCTGCGGGCTCCTGGTCCTGATCGGCGCGCTGCTGACCGGCTGCCAGAGTCCGTCGGAAGGCATGGCGGAGGCGGGAGGCGTGGCGGAGGACGCCCGGCCGGGCGAGCCGGCGACCGGCAGGACCGGGACGACCACCACGGTGTCACCGGTGCCGGCCCGGCCTTCCGGGTACGGGACGGTGTTCCTCGCGGTCGGCGAGTGCTCCTCGTTCGGGACGACGAGCTTCACCGAGGCGTCCTGCACCGGTGAGCGGGCGGCGGCCCGGGTCGTGGCGCGGCACGACGGCACGGTGCGGGACGGGCCGCGCTGCCCCCCGGCCACCGACTTCGTGCTGCACATCAGCGAGCAGCGGCCCGCGTTCGACGAGGACGGCGACGGGACGGTCCCGCAGGGCTACGCCTGCATGCGCAACCTCCAGCCGCCGCATCCCGGCGACCCGGGCGGCGGGGGCGGGCCCCGCACGATCGTCGGCGACTGCGTCTACGGCTCCGGCGACGGGAAGGTCCGCGAAACGGCCTGCGACGGCACGGGCGAGCGGCAGCCGCAGTACAAGGTGGTCCGGGCGGTCGCCGAGCGGGCCGACTGCCCCGGCCCGACCGCCCTGTACGTGCGGCTGGGCGGGAAGCGGCCCGTGGGGTGCGCCCGGCCGTTGTGAGCGCTGGCCATACGGACGGCGGTCGGCATCGACCCGCTGGCGGCAGGCGGCCGAGCCCCAAGGGCAGCAGCACCCAGCTGGGGGCGCTCTTGGACCATTCCTACAGCTAACCGGCTGCCCGCCCCTCGGAGAAGGCAGCTCCTTCGTCTGCTGGACGAAATCTGCTTCCTGACAACCACGCAGCCCCAGCGCCGCCACACCGCAGGAACTCAGCGCCTGGCGCTATTGGCGACTTAGCGTGGTAAGTCGCACCGCTTCGGTGAGGACCGCACGAGCTCCGTCCTCGTCAGCGGTGCGCGCGGCAAGCGTCGCCTCGGCCAGTCGGGCGGGAAGTGCCTCCGAGAACTTGAGGCCGCGTACGGCCCGCCCATCGACTTCGGGCAAGCACAGCCCCGACGTGGCCTCCGTGATGGCAGCCTTCCAGCGAGCCGGTGTCAGATCGTCGCGCAGGCGGAGCCAGTGGTCCTCAAAGCGGCGGTGCGTAGCCGCGACGGATGGCAGCGAGGCCGCCAGCATGGCGTTCGCCCGATGCCCGGCCCATGTCCACCAGCGAATGTCGCCGTCCGCGAGCCGGGTGATCACTGTCCCACCCGGGTGCACGGTGTGGAGGTGTCCGTCGCGTGCCTCGGTGAGCCTGACGGTGGCTCGCCTGGTCAGGCGTACGGGAGGATCCTGACCCAGCAGGATGTCACGGGCCGCGCGGGTCAGCGCGAACGAGCGGATGCGTTCGCTGCCGAAGCCGTTCCAGCGGGCACGTCCCCCCTCCTCGGCCGGTTCCACGTAGCAGCGTCTGCGACGCCAGTCGATGTATGTCACCAGCCAGCTGCGCCCGGCCAGCAGCAGCTTGCGCGGGCCGGTGACCTCCTCCGTGAGCAGGTCCGGGTCGGTGCGGCCGATCTCGGTGCGGCCGGTGCAGACGGTGAACTCGGGCGGGGCGGTGAACACCGCGGTGAGATTCATGAAGTGGCGGTGCCCGTAACGGCGTTCGGCCTCGGGCCCGATGAACAGCAGATCCCCGTCCTGTTCCAGGAATCCCTGTTCCACCAAGTGGCGCGCAACGGGTTCGGCGCCCGGCCCGAACGGGCCAATACCTCTCCACCACTCCTGCCAGAGGTTCCTGCCGACCCGGCGTTCCTGCAGGCACAGGGCCAACAGCTGCTGGGCCACCAGGTGGCGGGGCTCGGGCGGGGCCACGACTGGTTCCACCCAGCCACGGGACCACTGCAGGAGGAGGGCGGCTGCGGAGAGCAGCCCGGCGTCGCCGAGGGTGAGGAAGAGGCAGTTGCGGGCGCTTCCCGGACGCCGTCCGGTGCGGCCGAGGCGCTGGAGAAAGGAGGCCACGGTGGGCGGTGCGTCGATCTGGATGACACGGTCCAGGTCGCCCACGTCGATGCCGAGTTCCAGGGTGCTGGTGGAGACGATCACGCAGTCGCGTGCCTCGGCGAAGGCATCCTCGGCACGCCGGCGTTCGTCCACGGACAGGGAGGCATGGGACAGGAAGGTCGTCACGCCCTTGAGGCGCAGCTGTTCTCCCAGTTCTTCGACTGTGCGGCGGCTCTCGCAGAAGACCAGGCGCTTCTCGCCCCGGTGCAGGCCGGCGATGACGGTCGCCGCGTTGGCGACGGAGCCGACGTAGTCGAGTTCGATGTCTCCGGGTGGTGGCAGTGATGATGCCCCGGATGCCGCCTTGGGGGCGGCTGCTCCTTGCGGAGCGGATTCGGTCGGGTGGGGAGCGACGACCCGGGCGGGGCGTCGCCCACGCCCCGAGCCCTGGAGCCAGGCGAGCAGCTCGCCTGGGTTGCCGACGGTTGCCGACAGGCCGACGCGTTGCAGCGGGCGCCCGGCGACACGGCTCAGGCGCTCCAGGACGGCGAGCAGATGCCAGCCCCGGTCGTCGCCCGCGAAGGCGTGCACCTCGTCGACCACGACCGCGTGCAGCCCGGAGAGGAAGGCCCGGTGGTCGACGTGGGTGCTCACCAGCATGGATTCCAGGGACTCCGGCGTGGTGAGGAGGATGTCGGGACGGTCGGCGAGGAGACGGCGCCGCCGGGGCGTGGTGACGTCACCGTGCCACAGCTCGGTGGTGCGGCCGAGCCATTCCGTGTAGGTCCGCAGCCTGGGCCACAGATTGTTGAGTAGGGCTTTGAGGGGGCACACGTACAGCACGCTGGTGCCCTTCCAGCCGTGCCGGTTCATGCGCGTCAGCAGGGGAAAGACGGCCGCCTCGGTCTTGCCCCCGGCCGTGGGGGCGAGCAGTAGGGCATCCTCGCCGCCGAGGAGCGGTTCGACGGCCGCTTCCTGGAGCGGGCGAAGAGTGCGCCAGCCCAGAGAGTTGACGATGTGGTGGCCGAGAACCGGGTCCAGGAGGTCGAGGACGTCGACGTGCTCTCCCTCGCCGACGGGCCCGTTCTCCTCTGCCGGTTCGTCCCCGTCGGCCGGCTCCCTCAGGCTCTCCGGCGCCGTCACTGCACGTCCAGGTCCAGCTCGATCTCGTCGGCGCTGACTGCGGCGCTTCGCTCGGTCTCGGTGAGTTCGGCACGGTTCAGGGTGAGGGCGTAGTGCTCCCGGGGATCGAATTCCGGGAACTCCTCGACCCGGTCGAGGACGTCGGCGACCAGCTTGCGCAAATACAGCCTGGGGGCGACACCGACCTTCCCGCCGAGTGACCCGGCGACCGCGTGGGCCAGCTCGTCGAGGTAGGCGTCGGAGACCCGCGCGGTGATGCGGTCGGGGTTGCGGGCGACCCCGGTGTACAGATCGCGCGTCCTGCGGCCCAGTTCGGCGAGCGCCGGCAGGTCGAAGCCGGGCAGGCGCAGCTGGACGGCGCGCGACGAGTCGAAGCGGGGGTCGGTGGTGAAGTCGGTGACCAGGCGCTGGGCGAGGGGTGCGAGACGCTGGACGCCCTGCTGCCCGTCGTAGAAGGCGGGGGTGCCGGTGATGACGAGGAAGAGACCGGGGAAGCGACCCGCGTCGATTTCGTCCAGGAGCTGGCGCAGCGCATTGAGGGATTTCTCCCGCACGTCGGAGCGCACCCGCTGGAGTGTCTCCACCTCGTCCAGGACGAGCAGCAGTCCGGGGTGCCCGCAGTCGCGCAGGACGGTGAGCAGGCCCTGGAGGAAACCGAGGGCGGCGAAGTGATCGAGATCCCCCCGTACGCCCGCGGTGCGTTTCGCCGAGGCGGCCACGGAGCGCTGTCCGCCGAGCCAGGCGATCAGTGCCTCGGCGTGTGCGCTGTCACCGCGGGCCACGGCCTGTCGGTAGCCGCGCAGTGCTGCGGAGAAGGCCGGCGTGGTCCGGGCGACGGCGGTGAGCCGCTGCTCCAGCAGCTCGTCTACGGCCTGAGTGAGCGCAGTCTCGTCGTCGTCGGCGATGTCACCGCCCGCGAGGACTTCCTCCTCCAGGGCGTAGAACCAGGAGTCGACGACCGCGCGGAGGGCGGAGGGCTGGTGTGTGGCCGTGGCAAGCCGTTCCACCAGTCGGCGGTAGACGGTCTCCAGGCGGTGCAGGGGCGTCTCGGTTTCGGAGATCTGCACCTCGCTGACGGCGAGGCCGCGCCGTTTGGCGCGCTCGGCGAGCCAGCGGGCGAAGAAGGTCTTGCCGGAGCCGTACTCGCCGCGCAGCGCGTGAAAGGCGGAACCGCCTCGCGTGACAGTGGCGAGATCATCGTCGAGGGCGGTCTCGAAGCGTTCGAGGCCGACGGCGAGCAGGCCGAGGCCCGACTGCGGGACCGTGCCACGACGCAACGCGTCGATGACGTCCCGCCGCCGCGCTGAACTCACGGCGGCTCCGGGTGTGTTCATGCGCCGTCCCCCAGGAATTGCTCTTCGAGGAGCGCTTTGTTGAGCTGCACCGTACGACCGGACGCCACGAGCTGGATCACGGGATAACCGTCGATGTTGAGCAGGCGTTCCATCACAGTGACGAAGCGTTCCGGATTGCGCTGGGACCGTCCGGTGGCCGCCTGCGCGGCAGCTACCACCGCGCCCGGGGACAGCTTCCCGCCCGCCGACATCAGCGCGTCGATCGCGGCGGCGACCGCTCGGTCGCCCTTGGCGTCCTGGACGCCTCGGACGAACTCGCGCTGGGCCCTGTACGGCTCGGAGCGGACGATCCGATCGCCGAGGCCTCCCGGAGCGTACGCCCCGGGCGAGGCCGGAGCCTCCGGCTCCTGCCGCACCGCACGGTCCGCTGTCCTGTCGGTCTCGGTCGCCGGGGCACTCCCCTCGGGGGCGCCGGCTCCGGGCACCTCCGCTGCACGGGCTTCTCCGACCGGAGCTGCAGCGGGCTGCTCCGCGGCAGCGGGCGTAGCCTCCTGCCTGCCGTGCCACCAGGCGGGTGCAACGCGTTCGGACGGCAGCAAGGTCCACCCTTCTGGGACCAGCTCGGCAGAGGGCACGAGGGTGATCACCGGGACGGTGACCTCGGCAAGAGAGGCACCGCCGTGGTACCCGGCCTGCCGGGTCGTATAGCGCAGGTCCTCCCGCCAGGGCAGGACGACCTTGCGGCCGCGCACCCCCACCCGAGGGCCGAAGAAGGCGATCTCGCCGTCCCCGGCGGTGCCGGTGCGCCACCGCGCACCCTCCACCCCGTCGGCGGCCATCGCCTGGTGCCCGCGTGGGGTGCGGTCGAGGACATGGCCGTGGTCGGAGACGAGGACGACGGGCCTGCCGTAGTCGCGGGCCGCGTTCAGCAGGTACGGCAGTTTCGCGATGTCACCGAGCCGCCAGCGGCCGCGGGCGATGCCCTCGCGGCCGTCGGCCAGGGCGTCGTCGATGGTGTTGACGACGACGGCGACGATGTCGTCGGACGCCAGGGCCTGCAGCAGCTCGGGTGCCAGCCGGTGACCAGGGGGGCCTTCGTAGCCGCCCTTGTGGAAGAGCTGGGCGCCCCGGTCGCGGTGCCTCTTCTTCCAGAACGAGGTGAATCCGGCGCGTTCCTTGTCCTGACCGCCTTCCTCAGGCCGGCCGCACAGCAGCGAGGCACGGCTGGTCCTCGTCACCGACGGCAGCATCGACACGGCGGCCAGCCGCGTGGCCTGCTCGTTCGGCCGGGGCCGGGGCACCACCTCGGTCCACACGCGCACATCCAGTTCCCCGGCGAGCTGCACCGCCACGTCCGCACTCATACCGTCCAGGACGATCAGCAGGGGCCTGCCACCACCTCGGGCGAACGGCGCGACCACCTCCGCCAGGACGTTCTCGATGAGCAGGGCACCGCCCGGCGCCTGCTGCGAAGCGCCCTCGGTCCAGATGGCCAGCCGCTGGGCGAAGGCTTCGTCCAGCCCGGCCCGGCGTGCCCGTACGGCTCCTATGAGCCGCT
The DNA here is from genome assembly GCF_042262425.1 of Streptomyces sp. NPDC056373. NCBI lineage: Bacteria > Bacillati > Actinomycetota > Actinomycetes > Kitasatosporales > Streptomycetaceae > Streptomyces > Streptomyces sp. NPDC056373. Next base: position 312,619 of record NZ_JBHJPX010000003.1, on the reverse strand, counting down.
CATAGGAGCCCGCGACCACCGGGTCCCGGGTGTCGTCTCCCTCAGCCAGGATACTCACGGCCAGGTCCGCCCACCCCGAGGAGGCCATGTGAGCCCGAACCGTGCGGCCCACCGAATCCGTGGCGGGCAGTGGCGTGTGCAGCCAACGCACCAGACGCACCGCGGTGCGGGCTGTCTCGGTCGAGTCGCCGTAGACGGTACTGAGCTGATGCTCCGTCAGTTCCCGGAGGGCGTTCTCCGCAGGACCCGCCGGTCCGTCGAGGAGACCGGCGAGGGTACGCAGCCGGGCCCGGTAGCCGGACGGGAGCAGCCGGTCGGCGCCGAGCAGAGGGCTGAGCCGGGCTTGTGTCGCGAGCCGGTCGGCATGTTCGAGGACGGTGAGGACACGTCCGCGTGCCTCGTCGCGCTGGGAGCCGCTGGCCTCGGCCTGCGCGATCCAGCGGCTGAGCACACCGGTCGCGGCGTCGGCGAAGGGGCGCAGCGCCTCGAAAGACGGCAGAGCCGAGCCGAAGAGGGTGCCCAGCGCGAATCCCGCGGCCTCGGGGGCGGTAGCGGACAGCGCCGCTGACGCGAGGGCCCCGAGCGGCAGGGCGTCCTGCCCCCGGCCGTCGGAGGCCAGGGCCATCAGCGTGGCGGCGGCGGGTCCCACGGCCTGCGTGAGCCACTCGGCGATCCCGTCCCGCTCCGCGGTGGGCAGCGCGGCGTAGGAGGCGGGGCCGTACGGGGTGCGGGACCAGGCGAACAGTGTGTCGGCATCCAGGTCGAGCGTGTCGGAGGCCGTGTCGCCGAGGCGGAGCCGCTGGGCGAGCAGCGCCCGTACCGCGCGGTCGCGGGTCAGGACGGCACCTGCCCGCGGCCAGCCGCCGTCCACCGGTTCGGCCTCCAGCAGCGCGTCGAGCAGCCAGCGTTCGCCGGACATGCGGCTGTCCAGGTCGGTCGCGCCGAACAGTTGCTTGACGATGTCCGCGCGGTCGACGGACAGCGGACGGTGGTGCACGGCGTGGGCGCGCAGGTCCCAGCCGACCTGGTCGACGGGCACCTGCCCGGTGACGACGAGCACGTCGGCACCGGCTGGGTCCGCCTCGGTGCGATGGCGCTGCCAGGCGTCCGCGACGCCCAGCAGAGAGTCCTGGTCGGTGATCCGGACCCGGTGGTCACGGCCCTCGGCGCGGACGGTGAACTCGGCCTCCCGGCCCCGGTCCTCGTAGACGGCGTCGACCAGGACCAGCCGCCTGCCCTCGGCCTTGGGCAGTTCGGCCTGGAGCAGCACCTCGATCGCGCGGCGGCCGACGACGGGACGTGCGGCCATCAGCGGCCACCTCCGGTCCCGTGTTCTCCGCCCTCCGTGCCGTCGACGGCACGCCAGAGGATCTCCACGGCCGTGTCCGGGTGTTCCGCGCGGAACACCTCGATCTCTCGCCGTATGGCTGTCAGTTCGGTGCTGAGCAGGGCTTCCAGCCCTGCCGCGCCGACACTGATGACCCTGCGGGCGGCGCGTGCCGGTGAACCGGGTGCTGCCGCCGTACCGGACGGCTCCCCGGCCGGTGTCTGCCCGGCTCCCGTCCCGTCGGCGGGGTCGGTGTGCCGCGAGGACACGGGCGGGTTCCCGTGCTCCGAGAGCGGGATTTGCTCCGGGCCGGAGGCGGGAGGCTGCGGCGGGAGGGGGGCCGTCCGCTCCGTGCGGAGCGCCGCGTCGAGGATGGCCATGGCGGTCTCCGGCACCGTGCGGAGCACCGGCACCAGGGGCCGCTCGAACTCGGACGAGCGGGCCGCCTCGGCGATCTGGTTCAGGAGTCGCCCGGCGCGGTCACCCACGCTGTCGTCACGGTCACGGAGCCCGTGGACGCTCTTCAGCAGCCGCCAGTCGACGGCGTCCAGAGCCTCGAGGACGGTCTCGGCGCTGTCCATGGCGTGCGCCAGCTCCCGGGCGGGTGTCTCGTGGGAGACCTTCGCCAGCTCCTCGATCAGCGCGGTCGCGTCGTTGCCGTGTCGGCTGAGCCGGGCCAGCAGCGCCGCGGCCTCGCGCAGGATCGCCGTGCGCGGTGCGGGGGCATCACCGTCCAGGCCGAGCAGGCCGGAGTGCCGCTCCAGGGTGGTCCGCAGATCCGAGACGTTCCTCTCCAGCTTCTCGACCCGGTCGCGCACACCGGCGGCCAGGCTGTTCACGTTCCGCGCGTACGGGTGCGGCTTGGCAGCTACGCCGAAGAGGTGGCCGGCGTGTTCGCGGGCGGTTTCGTACACGTCCTTGTCGGGCAGCGGCTGGGCGCGCAGGGCCCAGCCGGGGCCGATCGACGACAGCTCGGGCGCTGCGGCCTCACGTCCCGAGACGTCGACCCAGGCCCGGTCGTCGAGAAGGGCGTAGGCGGCGATGAGGAGGTTGACGATCTGCGGGTCGAGGCCGGCGTAGCCGAGAGGTTCCTCGGTGATCCAGCGGCGGATGTTCTCGACGCGCAGCAGTTCCCGCTCGCCGTTCTGGGCGGCGGCCTGGTTGATGCGGGTGCGCCAGTCGGCGCGCAGTACGAGCGGGCCGTCGTGGACGGTGCCGAGCTCCAGCGGTTCCACGAGCCGCTTCACGGTGAACAGGTGACCGTTGTCGACCTCGATGCGGCCGTCCTCGTCCATCGCGCGGGTGATCCACTCCAGGGTGGTCCGCAGCTCGCGCGGGGTGACCGCCTCCCGCCGGCCCGAGCGGTCGGGGCCGAAGTCGGGATGCTTGTCGTAGAGCGCCGCGAACATGCCGCCGGCCAGGTGCAGGACGTTGTCGGAGAACGTCTTGCCGCCTTCGGGTTCCGGCCGGGGGAACTCCGGCTGGAGCGACAGCACGTGGCGGCCCTCGACCACCTCGGCGGACTTGGTGCCCTCCGTCGGCGCCGAGATCCCGTACACCTCACCGAGCGCGTCGACGAGCGTGCCGGTCAGGGTGTCGCGGCCCACCTCCAGCGCACGCCGGATCTTGACGCGGTCGTCGGGCCCGTAGTTGCCGGTGAACTCGTCCAGCCGGTTCCGCTCCAGCAGGAAGTTGATCTTCACGAGCTGCCCGAGCTGGGCCTTGCGCTGTTCGGAGAGGAAGTCGGGCAGCCACACCAGGGTGGGGGCGGTGACCGTTTCATTCAGCTTCTGGAACCGCTGGTAGTCCCAGGTGGGAAAGCGGTTGTGGTTCTCGTCGAAGGGATAGTCGACGACGAAGCGGATGTTGCCCGTCATGCTGGGGACGAACTGCTCGTCGGAGAGCCTGCCGGCGTCGGCCACGTTGCCGAAGACGAACTCCACGGTCCGCTTCGTGCCCCGCCAGACGATCTCCCGTTTGTCGACGAATTCTCCCTCCGTCACGTCGAGGAGTTTCCACAGCTGCTCGCGCACCCACATCCGCCGCGGGCCGTCCTTGTCCTCCCCTTCCACCCGCTTGAGCAGCGGCTCGATGTCCAGGTCGGACAGGTGCAGGGAGAAGACCGGGTCGGTGTCGCCCTCGCTGCGCAGCTCGGTGGGGAACTCGCCCTGCAGGGCCTTCATGCGCTCGACGACCTTTTCGCCAACGGGCACGGTCCGTGAGTGCACGGAGCCGTGGTTGAGGGCGGCGAGCCGCGCGCCGGTGAGCCGGCGCAGGGCCGGCACGTCGGGGGCGAGCGCGGCGAGCAGCAGCGTCTTCACGAAGCGGTCGTCGGCGAGGAAGTCGTCGTTGGTCTGGTCCCTGCCGTACTTCTTTAGCAGGATCTCGCGCGCTTTGGTGTAGAACTTCTCGGCCGCCTCCGACTCGTGCGCGAGCTGGTCGGTGAAGGCCGCGCCGGTGCCGTCGACGAGGACGTCCCACAGGTCACCGAGCGGGATCAGTTTGCCGAGCGGGGCGTCGGCGTTCTTCTCCAGCAGCTGCTGCACCAGCTTCAGGCCACTGCGCTCCCGTTGAAGCGCGCCGGACAGCGCCACGAGCACGTTGAGCAGGGCGGGCGAGAGCGGGTAGACGGCGCGGAAGTCCTCCCAGCCGGCGCGGGTGGCCCCGCTGTCGTCCAGGAGGACGTCCTTGACCTGCTGGTTGGAGTTGTCGATACCCCTGAATGCGGACCGAAGGACCTCCTCCTGGCCGTCCCGGGGCTTGAGCACCCGCTCCCTGATGATCTCCGGGAGGTTGCGGTCCTCCAGGTTGATGACGGTGAAGCGCTCCTGCAGATACTGCAGCGCCTGCTCCATGTTCTGCACGTCGGAGCCGAGGATGTCCTTGCCGATGAGCTGGGACAGGTCGCGCTGGCGGGAGATGAAGGAGACGATCGGCACGGGCCGGTCGGCGTTGCCGGACTCGATCAGCTTGACGAGCTGCTGGATCTGCTCGTTGACCCAGGTGCGCTCCCGCATCCGGGCCTGGAGCCACAGGATCAGCTCGTCGAGGAACAGCACCACGCCGTCATAGCCCAGGCCGCGGGCGTGCTTGCTGATCTCGCTGAGTCCGTCATCCAGTGACACGTACGCGTCCGCGCTGCCGGCCGCGCTGGCCGCGTAGGACTTCATGGGTCCGCTGATCAGCGCGGTCACCAGGCGTTCGCGCGCCGGATCACCCGCGGGCGCGGAGAACGCCCGGTTGAGTTCCTCACCGGTCCAGGGGCCGGTGGCGGCGGCACCGATCGGCGTGAGCCCGTCGCCACCGGCGGCCGGTGCAGGGGCGGCGGTGATGGGCGCGAGGCCGTCACTCGCAGGCTGTGCGGTGGTGGCGGCGGGCAGCAGCCGTACGAAGGCCTCGTCCCCCAGGGACTGCCGCAGTGCGCGGGCGTCGGCGATCAACGAGTCCGACTTGAACACCGAGGGGGTGGAGGCGTCCTCGTGCTCCTCACGCACGGTCTTCACATAGCCGCCGAGCAGTGCGGACTCCAGGTTGGCGGCGCCCACCAGGTGGTACGGCACCATGAGGAACTTCCTGCCGGGCAGCCAGTCGTCGTGGTCCGCGATCACCTCGCGCAGCCGGCGCTTGCCACGCACCGCCGTGTCGCCGTTGAGGACGGCGTGGAGCACGGTCAGGAAGTGGCTCTTACCGGAGCCGAACGAGCCGTGCAGATAGGCGGCGTAGGAGGTGTTCTTCCGTACGGCGGCGCGGACCAGCCGCAGTGCCTTGTCGAACTCCTTCGCGAGCTGCTCGGTGACGACGTAGTCCGCCACCGAACCGGCCGACTCCGAGCCGAAGCCCTGGGACAGCGCGATCTTGAAATCGCCGGCGTGGGCGTCCTCCCTGATGTCGAGAACGTCCCTCAGTACGACCTTGCCGCCACCCCTGGCCATCCGCCGCTCCAGCTCCCCGCTCATGTCCCTTCCGGCCTGCGGCCGGCTACCCGGCGGAGCCGACCGGTCACCGGGGCCCCGCACGCCACACTCAATCCTGCCAGCTTGGGCGGGGCGGGAGTGATGGTGTGCGGAGATGGGGCCATTATGGCCGCTATGGGAGGGATTTGAGGTCATCGACGGGCTTGACTTCCGTCATCCCCAGAAGAGTTCCTGCACGATGATCTGCGGATCCTCGACGCGCCGGATGAAGGTGTAGATCAGTCAACCGCTTCCGTGATCGAAGAGGAGGATGCGGGCGCCTTCGGCCTGCCCGACTCCGCCACGTGGCGGTTGGCGGCAACGACATCACGAATCAGAGACTGGTCCGCCTGGGCGCACTGCGCAGCCGAACCTCGATGTCGGTGTCGCGATGCAGCAGCCCGTTACGGGATGTCTCCCATCCGGGGCTCCTGGGGTTCGCGTTCGACCGGTGCGGCCGCGTTTCACAGACTTCGTTGCGTGACGAAACGGTGACCATGCGACCCTTTCGCCCGCGGTAGCTTCTGTGGCGATTTGCCCGGTTGGATGGCCGGGCTTGACGTAAACCAAACTGGTGCCACCCAAGTCACCTGGATACCGTTGGCAGGCTCATGAGAACCCTCGCCCCACCGGGAGTCATCCGTGAACGGCCGCCCCACCTTGCTCGCAGCCGCTGCGCTGACCGCTGTAGCGGCCCTGTCGCTGTCCGCCTGCGGGGGCGATGACGGCAACTCCAAGGGCAATGACAAAATTGCGGGAGCGGATGCGGGGGACGAATCGGCGTCCTCGACTTCGCCGAGCCCCAGCGCCCCGGACACCGCCAACCGGCTGGACATTGCGGTGCCTGAAGACATGAAGAGCATCTTCGAGGACTGGAAGACCGGGGATACCGCGAAGGACGCCGCGCTGGCCGACGCCGAGCGGGCACTCAACTCGGTTGACGACGCGATCGCCCGAGGCGACACAAAGTCGAAGGCGCTCGCTTTCTACTACCAGGACGATGCACTTATCAGTGAAGTCAAGTGGGTCCAGGCATGGATTGACGCAAACATCTCCTGGAAAGGGACCATCCGCTATTTCGACCCACAGGTGACGCTTCGCAACAAGAACACAGCCGTCGTCATCTATTGTGCGGACGACAGTAAGGCATACAACAAGGACCGAAAAACCGGCAAGGTGGACAAAACCCCAGCCAGCGACAGCCCCTACGTTCTTTACAACACTCGCTTGGAGAAGAACAACGAGGGCGTGTGGGTGACCACAGGCCTGAACACCAAGAGGGGGCACGAGCGTTGCGGAGGCTGATGACACCAACCCGGATCGGAACCACTGGCCTTCTGGCTCTGATTCTGGGAGGACTCCCGAATGCCGCATGGGCAACACCGGGACCCGCTCCTTCCGTAACCGAAGTCGACTCCGACACATCGGGCATGGTCGACGGCGCCGCCCTCTCGGCGTCCGCTGGAGGCGTGATTGTCTTCGACCGCTCGAAGAACGGCAGTGGCGAATCGGCCGGGGCCGTCACATCGACCACCTCGTGGAATCCGCCCGCCTGCTACTACGCTCCGAAGTACACACCCGAGGAGATCGAGTCGCAGATGCGGCAGGTGTGGGAGAGTAGCGCGCCCAGTCCCGAGTGGTCCCTGAAGACCCAGAACTACTTCGTCAAGGGCAAGCCCTACAAGGACTTCAACAAGGACAAGGAGGGCGAGGGCTACTGGTGGGACGCGTACACCACCGAAGGGCACGAGGCGGACCCCGCGGCCCAGGACTGCGACGAGATGCCTTTCTGGGTCGACAAGGGCGACGCGCCGCCGGCTGAGATTCCGCAGGCCATTACGTCCGAGATGCTGGCCCAGCTCGCTTACGCCGAGATCCGCGTCCCGTCGACGAAGGTCGAGCTGGCTCCTGAGGGCACCACGAAGGTGAACCTGCCGACGTGGGCGTGGCTGGACACGGCGAAGTTCAAGCCGGTCTCCGTCACCGCGCGCGTGCCCCTCCTCGGCATTGAGGCGACGACCGCCGCTGAGCCGGTCTCGCTGAAGATCACCCCGGGTACGGACGACGCAGTCACGTACCCCGTCTCCGGCGCATGCCAGAACGCGGACGACTCCATCGGTGAGCCCTACGTCAGGGGCAAGGCCGGTCAGACCCCGCCTTGCGGCGTGAAGTATCTCCGGTCGTCCGGCGACGGCTCGTACAAGCTGCAGGCCACCGTCACGTGGAAGATCCACTGGACCGGCACCGGCGTGAACGGTGAACAGACTCTGCCGGACGGCACGTTCGGCGCCGAACAAGACGTCGTGGTTCAAGAGATCCAGGCCGTCAACCGCTGACGGTCGTACACGGGGAGTGAGCATGTCCAAGGGGTCGGATCTCCAGGTCGACTTCCACCTGCTGTCCACGAGCGCGAAGCAACTCCGCGACATTCGCCACGAGTTCAACGGCCTGGGCGAATGGAAGAAGGACGTCAGGGCCGTCGTCGGTGACGCCCGCGTCCAGGAGGCCATGGGCGATTTCGTGGACAACTGGGACAAGAACCGCAAGCGCCTGATCAAGGAGATCGAAGAGGTCGGAGAGATGGTCGAGGCGACGCGCGACGCCTTCAAGGGTCTCGACGACGATCTGGCCAACGCCACCAAGGGGAAGAAAAAGTAGCGACTTGAGCCCCGACCAACCGACGGCGCTCGTTACTGCGCACGGGGGAATCTTGCATGGCACGGCCGACTGACTGGTCTCCGCTCGCCAAAGCGGATCCTGTTCCTGGTGAGCCGGACGGGATCCGCGACGAGGTCACGCACATGAAGAAGATCGCCAAGAAGCTCCGTGATCAAGCGGCAGCCATGCAGGCGATCGCCGACAGCGATGGCCTGAAGGGGAAGTACGCGGACAAGATCGGCGAGAAGGCGCGCGGACTGTCCAAGCGGCTCGATCTCGCCGAGGACCGTTACCGGGAAGTCAAGGGGCACCTCGACGACTGGGCGGACGACATGGAGACCGCCCAGAAGAAGGCCGACCGGGCTCTGCAGGACGCCAAGGACGCCCAGCGAACCCTGGACGCCCATAAGACGGATGACACGAAGGGCGGCACGAAGAAGGACTCCGACAAGGGCGGAGCGTCCGAGGATCCTGCCGTCAAACGAGCCGAGGAAGACTTGGAGGAGGCACGCCGGAAGCTGAACTCGGCGGTGTCCTTCTATGACGAGCGCGCGGACCACTACGCGAGCAAGATCCGGTCGTCGATCGATGATGACATGGAAGACAGCTGGTGGAATGACTTCAAAGCGTGGGTCGGCGACGCTGACTGGCTTGACGGGCTGGCCGAGGCGTTGAGCTGGATCGCGACGGGCCTCTCCGTTCTGGCGATTTTCTTCCCGGCTTTCGGTGTCGTGGCCCTGGCGCTGACTGGGGCGGTCGCCTTGATCCATTTGACCCAGGCCTTAACCGGAAATGGGTCGTGGTTCGACGTTCTCATGGACATCGGCGCACTGAAAATGGCGAGAAATGGCATCAAAGCCGCCAAGGCGATCAAGGGGCTGCAGAAGGGCGCTCGCGAAGTCGCGGAGGGCCTTGCCAAGAAGCAGGCCAGGCAGGAAGCACAGCGCGCGAGTTCTGCCGCGCGACGCGCAGGAGGCAAGGCCGGCCGCCTCCACAGGACCGCCGACTTCCAGAAGGCCAAGAGTGCTGCCCGCCAGGTGAAGCAGGCTGAGCTGCCCCAGCCCACCTTGCGGGAGTCGGCCAGCGCGTTCGGCGACAAGGCAATCATCAAGCAGGTGAAGGACATCAGGCTCTGGCGCGATCAGTTCCCCACCAGCGTGACGCTGAACGAAGGCGCGGCTTCAGCCGGCAAGCACCTCAGCGCCTACCAGGGATCGTGGATCGTGGGCACTGGCCTCGATGCCGGCGACAAGCTGGCGGGCGAGCTGCCATGGACGTCCGACGAATACGATCGCACGAAGGCGCGGATCTCCGCTCCTGTCGGTTCCCAATGGTGAGGGACAAGCTGGTGACGGACGAATCAAACGCGGCACCGCAACGCCGACCGCGCAAGGTGCGCCAAGGACGCGTGCGGAACCCAGGTCAGCGCTCCCCGCGCATTTCTTCCAAGGCGATCCGCTCGGCGCGGGCGGCCCAGGACGCGGCTCATGGCACCTCACAGGTCGGCTCCTCCCAAGCTGAATCTCGCGAGGAGCTGCGCGGCGACCGATACCGATACACGCTACTGGCAATCTGCATGCTGGCGTTCGTGCGGGTTGCCCTTTCGATGGCCACGAGGAGGATCCAGGGCGAAGCGCTTCTGCCGCTTCCGACCTGGGAGTGGAGCGCGGCTGCTCTCACCCCTCTGCTGGTGTTGCTCCGATTCCGGGATCCGGCTCTGCGAGGGAGGGTGTTTCAGCTGGAGTCGCACCTGCGGTTCTTCAGCGGCTTCTATCTCGTTTACGCCCTTCCCTTTGCCCTGCTCGACGGCCGCTGGCAGCTCTGGCCTGCGGCCGTCTTCAGCGTTTCGGTGTTCGTCGGCATCTGGTACACGAACAAGCAGCAAAGCGCCGAACATGGCTGAGGCCACCTCCCCACCCACCGGTTACCGTCTGCTTCTCCCTTCGGGCTGGGTGCAGATTCCACTGCGCCAAAGCAAAACAGAAGAAATCGTGCACAGGATTGTCACCGATGCATTCCGGCGCGCACCCGGTGACATACCGCGCGACAAGCTGACACCGCTCCGACTTGAGATGGAACGCAGACTCCGTGCAGCCATCGCGGACGCCCGGAAGGCCAAGGCGCTGGAGATCTACCTGCCGATGCGGCTGTCGGGCGAGATGAACCTCGGCGCATCGATCGTCGTCTCCGAGGCTCGGCTGCCCTCACACTCCGCTCCCGATGCCTCCGACGTAGCGGTTTCCCATCCGACCGAGGTCGCCGCACGTTTGATCTCCCGGAGCCATGGCACGGAGTTGGATCTGAGCAGTGGAGAGATCGACGGTGCCCTCGCGGTGCGGCAGGAACGCGTCATGCCCGCCGATCCCGGCCACGGAGCTGAAATGGCCAGTCGCAGAGTGGATTACCTGGTGTCCGTGCCCGGCGATCCCAGCAGGTGGTTCGTGGCCGCTTTCTCCACCATCGGAGCCGGCAACCCGCAGGACGACCTGGCCGACGCGCTCGTCGAATGGTTCGACGCGCTGATGGCGACCTTCCGATGGAGCTGGGCATGACGGAGAACTGGGTCGATCTGGAGCACGAGTTCGATCTCGTCATCGACTACGACGCGAGCCTGTGGCTCGAAATTCCACCCCGTTGGGATGCGGAGTCATGGAGTGATATCGACTCCTGGGCAAGCGAGTGCGCCGAGTTGTTCTGGCGGTCACACGCCCAGGACCCGGGCGAGTCCGGGATCGCGTTTCTCGCGGGTACGCTGCGTCGCTGCGCGGACGCCTTCGCGCCGGAACGGTTCGACACCCGGGCTCTGCTGCATATCGCCTCGCCGACGAGTATGCCCCTGCCTGTCTTCGCCGCAGTGCGGCCTGCAGAGGAGGAAGGCGAACGCGAGGCGGCACTGCGTGCCCTGGTGCAGGCAGGAGATCCGGACGCAGTAGAGCCTCCGGTCGTCGAGATGTTCCACACGGAGAATCTCGGGGAGGGTGTGCGCGCACTGCGGTACGTGCGCCAGGACGACGCCCCGGAGGTGCTGGCGGGGCTGAGGTACGCCTGGCACGACGATGAGATCGCTACGGATACGGTCCTGTGGACCGCCACAGACGACGTCGGTCAGGTCATCCGGGCTGCGAAGGACATCGAGAAGCTGGCGCACAAGATCCAGATCCGTATCTGGGACGTGCACCCGGAGGACTGAAGCGCGGCCAAGTTGCCGCGGCCCGGCGCGTATACGGTCAGTTCAGGCAGACCAGGCAAGAGCGGACTACAAGGGGCTTCCCTTGAGGCAGCACTTGCGTGATGGGCGGGGGCGGCGCGTCGTACATGGGGGTGGCGGGGCGGCCCTGGTCAACGTGCCATCGGAGATCGCCACCTCCTATCTCGTCCGTACGAAGGGGCTGCTCGGTGAGATCGCGCCGACGAGTCAGGGGTTCGTTCGGGACGCGGGATCAGCTCACGCCCGTGGTCAGGTCGTGTCGTCACGGGGATCGGCTCCTTGGACGGTGGTGTCTCGACGACCATAGCCGTCGTGTGTCACTGGCCGGGCTCCAGCTGCCGCCCCGGCTAACTAAAGGCAGGTATCACATGTTCCTGATGGGCGCGTTGCTGGCTGCAGGTCTGGTCACTGCAGTGGTGGGCATCGTGGTGGTCCCCATCCTGCTGAGCCACCCGCCGCTGCCCGTGCCCAGAATCTACGCGCTTGTCGCCTTGATCCTGGCTTCCTCGGCGGTGGCGGTGTACTGCTACGGCTGGTTCTCCGTCACCGCTGGAGGGCCTTTCCCTGAACTGTGCACGAGCCGGAACGACGCCGGCGCCGACTTGGCGGCCATCAAGCAACAGTACTGGCCCCTTCGAAACGTCTGCGTGTACTCCGACGGGTCGACCATGGAGTACGTCTCGATGTCGGTCACCGTGTGCGTATGCCTGCTGGCGGGTGCCGCCCTCGTCTCGGCCGGCACCTCCGTATACCTGCGCAGCCGGCGTACCGCCGTCTTCCGCGGCTGTCCGTGACTGTGCCAAGGTGCTGCCCGAGCCCTTGGCGCAGTCAAACGCGCACGCACCGTCACCGCTCTGAGCCGCAGGAGGATTCTTGATGTCCGTTGCCCAGTTGTGGGACGACCTCGCCGAGCGGCTTCATCCGGTCTTCGCGGAGTACCGCGGCCACATCGCGGATCTCCCCGTCGAGGTCAAGGCCGACAAGACCCTCCTCACGGAGGCGGACGTCACGGTCCAGCAGATCATCATCGACGCGATCCGGGCGAGGGAGCCGGCCGCCGTGGTCATCGCGGAGGAGGACGAACGCCAGGGCACGCGGGATGAGGTGGCGAGCGCCGGCGGCCGGGTCTGGGTGATCGATCCCATCGACGGAACAGCGGAGTTCGTCCAGGAAGGTCGAGTCGAGTTCTGCTCGGTGGTGTGCCTGCTGGAGGACTGGCTGCCTGTGTCGGCCTTCGTCCTCGCCCCGGAACTCGGGGCGGGGAGCACTCCACTCGTCGTGACGGCGGATGCGCGTGAGCGTCGACTCACTCTCAATGGCGAAGTCGTCACTCCCCCCGCCCGTCCCGGCCGGGAACGGTGGATCTCCGCCACCCGCAGCGAGGGGGCACCTCCCCGGGGTTTCGACCCGGAGGCCGAGAAGGCGGGGTTCCTCCTCAAGACGCGCACGACTTCCCAGACGCTCGACATGGTCCGCACCGCCGTCGACCTCAGCCTCCACACAGACTCCCCCCTGCCGCCTTTCGAGCTGTTCTGGCGACGTAAGCAGAAGGTGTGGGACGGGATCGCAGGCCTGTGCCTCGGCACGGCCGCGGGACTGCGCCACTGCGACGAGAACGGCCAACCGCTTTCAGCGGCTCCGGCCTTCTTCAGCCAGGCCGAGCCCGTCTTCGCCTCCACGGTCATGGGGAAGCCGGAGATCGTCTCCTGGTTCCTCGACGCACCTCACTGACGCACAGAGCGGTCGGCCGATGACACAGCGGAACACAGACGTCCTCCTCGATGTCACGTCCTTCATCAGCGCGGAGGACTTCCTGCTGGCCCAGAACAGGGCCGCGCAGCCCGACGATCCGTTCGCCCGGCAGTGCTTCGTGGAGATCGTGCAGTCGCTCATCTTCATGTCCCGGGTCCACGTGGCGCACCCCGTGCTGTCGAACCCGCGCCCGGAGGACTTCGGCGAGCGGCCCCTGCTGTTGCGCGAACTCATGCGCGCGGGCCTCGCCCATACGCTCCAGGCCGACCGCGACCAGCAGCAACGCGCGGCGGACCTGGTGGATACCGCTCTGCGTGATCTCGAAAGCGTCCACGGGATCACCAGCATGGCGCGCTTCGTGGAACAGGCGTTCACCATCGACCGTGCCAGCGCCGGATCACAGACCGCCCTGTCCACCCGCTTACGCGGCTGGAGCTCGTTCCAGGAACAGAAGGTCCGGAGCACCACCGGCCACCACTCCGACCGCATCCCCACCCGGGACGGGGTCGAAGAGGACGGCTTTGGAGACTGGGCTCGCGCCGCGGCGGTCATCCTCGCGGGACCGTTGCGGGACATCACGGCTCCCGGCCAGGGCAAGTACCTCATGGCCACCCTCGCGAGAGGCATGAAGTACCAGGCCCGAGCGGAAGCGGCCGAGATGACGTACCAGTCACACCCACTCCGCAGGGACTTCTCCCTCACGTTCGACCTCACTCGTGACGGAGCGGAAGGCGACGCCGTACTCGACCTCATCCAGGCGGTGCGGGGTATTCACGACACCCTCAGCCGCGCCGCCGGGCAGGGCGACGCCCATCGGGTGCGGTTGCTCGAACTGGAACTGCCCCTGCTGGGAGGGAGGCTGTGGGAACCGGCTGAGGCCGGCCGCCTCGACGACCAGCGCTGGATTGCCCTCGTCGTCCGGCGCGTATGCGAATACCGCGAGCGGGCCGCAGACCTTCGGCAGGCCGTGGAGCGCTGCGTCACCGACGAGGACTATCTGCGGCTCGCTCGCGACATCGAAGGCGTGAAGCATCAACTCCTTGATCGTCTGGGGCTGCGCAAGGCCGAGATGTCGCCCATGGAGATGGAGATGGTGAACTCGGTGGCGTCCGTAACCCAGGTGGCGACGGGCGTGCCCGTCGTCAGTGGTCTGTGGTTCGGGGCGCGGACCCTGGGCAAGCAGTTCGCGTTCGTGGGGTCTCAGTCCTTCCAGCGGTTCCTATACAAGGAGTTCCTCAACGCGTGGAAGCGGGCGGGTCGCTGACGGGGCCGCGTCCTTGGTCTCCGGCGTTCTCTGTGCCCTTGGTGTCTTCGGCGTTCTCGGCTTCCTCGGTCTCCCCTGTGTCCGGTACCGGCAGGCGAGCCCCGCGGGACTCGGCGACGCGGAGGGCGTCGGTCAGGCACTCGGCGAGCCGGAGTCCCGCGTAACGGACCTCGGTGTACGGCGAGGTCGGGTCGTCCAGCACCTTGCGGGCGAGGCCGAGCACGTCAGTCGCGGTGGCGAGCTGCACGGCTTCCATGTTGTCGGCGAGGCGGGAGAGGTAGCCGCCGTTGTCGCCCGTGGACAGGTAACACGGTTTGCCGTCCGGGGAGGGCCAGGGCAGCAGGCGCAGGGGGGTCGGGGGTGTGAGGTGGTGTGCCGGTGGGGTCATCAGACGGCCACCCCCTGGGCGCCGATCAGGTACTCGTCCGGGTCGATGCCGAAGTCGGCGACGAGGTCGAGGTCGAGGTGGCGGCACCGCCAGAGGGCGGCCTCCTGTGCGTGGGCGAGGAGGTAGGGGCGCACGAGGCGGGAGTCGGCGCCGTCGAGGGGGGTGGGGAGGCCGTAGGGCGAGCGGGGATGAGGGAGGTATGCAGGTGGGGGTGTGATGTGGCGTACGGCGGTGGGGTGCGGTTGGTGGGGGGTGCGGCGGTGTTTGCCGGTGCCGGGGGTGAGTAGGAAGCCCAGCCAATGGGCGGTTCGGCGGATAAGGTTCCGCATGTCGGTCTGCTCCGTTCAGATCGGCCACTCCCCCGGACGGCTTGCACCCGTCGCGGGGGTTTTCTAAGGCATGTACCACGGTACGCCATGGGTGCCATTGGTGCACCATGGGCCGCCGATCCGGGTTCCGGTGCACCAGGCGAAGCTGAGGGCATGGCCCAGTACGAATGGCAGCGGATCGCACACGCCATTGAGGAAGAGATCAGGTCGGGACGCATCCCGCCCGGCGGAGCACTGTCCAGCATCACGCGGCTCGCCGAGACATACGGCGTTGCCGACCGAACCATCCGGCGCGCACTCCGGGACCTGCGCGAGCGAGGACTCATTGAGACCCTGCCGCACAAGGGGTCTTTCGTGGTTGATGTGCTACCGCCCGCCGACGCGGGCGAGGAAGACGGGACTGCCGACTGACGGCAGCCCCGTCCCGACCTTCCAACCGCTACTCCGCGACCCTGCGCCCGCCCCGCTTCTTCTCAGGTCGCCAGTCGCCGAGTTCGGCCTCCGAGAGGCGGCGGTTGGCGAGGCCTCGGTTCAGTGCGGTCTGGAACTCCTTGGCGGGGTTGTCGCCCCACTCCTCGTCGTGCTTGTCGTACCACTGGCGGACCCAGGGCATGACCTCCAGGAGCCCGGCCAGCAGCGGGACGAAACGCGGGTCTTCCCTGGGCCAACCGTCCACATTCTCACGGTCGTTGATCAGATTGACCAGCGCCTCGGCCTGGTCACGGTGGTTCCAGCCGGCCCAGCCGAGAAGGAGGGACGGGTCTCCGTCCGGGGAGACGCCGGGATAGGAGATGAACCGCTCCTTCGGCACGTCGAGCTTGCCGCGGTTGGACCAGTAGGAGTGCTTGAGGAAGTCGGCGCTCGTGTACTTCGGGGGCACCTTGATGCTCAGGCGTTCCCCGGTGCGGTCCTCCTCCCGCTGCTGTTCCCACACTCGCTCCCACTGAGCGCGCTTGCGCAAGCCGGACTCCTTGTAGCGGAGGGCGGCGAGGTGCGGGACGTGCTCGGGTTCGATGACGGCCGCGAGGACGGAGGCGAGGGAGGCGTCGGGCTTGTCGAGATGGTCTGCGGCGTAAAGCGCGGCAACCGCCTGGACGTCCTCGTCGTGGCGCAGGGCATCGGCGAGTTGGAAGACGGTGAGTGTGCGGGGCGAGGTGTAGTCGCCGCGCTCCTCGAACCACAGGTCCTCGCGCTCGGCAGCGTCCAGCAGCCAACCGCGGAGGGCGGCGGCCTCCCGCTTCTTCCAGGGTTCGGTTGACCAGCGTCGCTTGTACTCAGGGCGCTCGATCAGCCGGATATCCTTGTTGGACTCAATGATGTCGAGCCGCGCCTTCACGACCTGCTTGTAGGCGTCGGGCCACTTGTCCGGTACGTCGGCGACGGCGGTCTTGGCAGAGTCGTGCCGATCGAACCAGGCAGTTTCGACTTCGCCTGCGTCGACCTTTCCCTTCAAGACGATCTCGAAGGCTCGCTGCCCGAGTTTGAGTTTCTCCGGCACCTCGGCGTCGCTCAGCTCGACAGGGTTACCGGGCAGCGTGGTCCGGGTGACCTCCTTAGGAGTGAGCAGGCCATAGACGCCGTACACGGTCCAGTCCAGCTCCTCTTGCAGGAGGATCATGCGGGAGCGGATGCGCTCCTGAGCGCCCTTCGCATCAATCAAGGCGCCACGGTTCGGGGCGCCAGAGGCAGCGATGACGGAGGGTTCGTGCTCGGCAAACTCTCGAGCTAGACGATCGAGTTCGCGGGCGTAAACCAGAGGGAGGTCCGGAGGTAGGGGGAATTTCAAGAGTTTCGTCGCGTTGAACTGATAGAAGCGCTCCCAAGCCTGCGACTTGAACCCTTCATTGACCCCCTGGCTTCCCTTGTCGTGACTGACTTGCTTCAACCAAAAACACGCCGTTGAGGAATTAAGCAAGCCCGTCAATCCAAGGTAGTCATCTTCGCCATTCGGGGAATCAAGGAGAATGACGGGGGCGGTTTGCTTGAATACTCGCCCACCTCGATGCAGGGAGAAGTTGTTATGTGTTGCGACCTCTGCGTACGCCACGAGAAACTCTGACCAATAGCGCTTCGGGGTAAAGCTAGAATATTCGTACCAGGTAAGCCCCTGATCTTCCTGCGTGCCAGCCAGAGCCTTCCGGTTATTAAGAAGGGTGCGGGCTGCCCAGAGGACCCTTTCTTCTGCGGTGGTAATCTCAGCAGTCCGAGACAGGTCACTATATGGGAAGATTGCCAGATTATTTGATTCGATGCTCCAATCGCGAATATCACTTCCCCCGATGGATGGGCGCACACGTTCCTGTCGAATGCCGAGGCGTCGATTGGCGTCATGAAGCTCGTAGGCATCGTCCTCGCGCGTGACTGCGCAGAATCCGATGCTATCAACGCGTGACTTCAGGTGGACTTTTGCAGCGTCACTGAGATGCTTCATGACATCAGAAGCGCCGCCGCCGGAAAGTGACCACGGGTGCGCGGCAAAGGAGCTACGGTCTGCGTCGACAACTGAAACCCACTCGGACTCGCTACCAGGGTTCCGAGCCTGCCGAAGAATTGCTTGCCAAACGATCCCTTGAGCGGCGTCGCTAGGGTGCCCAGGCTCCCCTCGCATCCCCAGCACAGCCCGAATTGGATTCGCCTGCCGTGCCACCTGATGCCGCCCAACAAGAATTACTGTCGGCGTTCCGTGCCCCGGAATATATGCGCCCGACGTATCAATAATGTGCGTCAGCTCTAGACCCGGGTAAGCATCTCGTCGCTTAGTATTCGGATCCTTATACGGCCCCCCATGAAAGAACGACTCAATCAGAACCTTGCCAAACTCCCGCTTCATGAACGAGTTCGCCGTAATCTGACCGGTGTAACCCCCGTCCCGGTGGCTACCACCAGCCCGCACCGCAAGCTCGAAAATCCTCTGGGCGAACGGAACGGACAGCGCGTACTGCCGCGAGCATGCCCAGTACGCCTTCCGATAGTTCTCGTTCTCCTGCTTGTCCTTCACGGTGATGTACGGCGGATTCCCCACCACCACGTGATACGACCCGCGCCCCAGCAGGTCCACTTCCTTTACGTACTCGTCGACGTCCTCCGTCCGGTACGTGAACACCTCGCCCCGCTCGACATCGTCCAGCGTCTGTCCTGCGCCCTGTCCCGCGTCCCGCCCGTGCAGCAGCGAGTCCGCCACCGCCACCCGCACCGGCATCGAAGGCATACGCCGCAACTCCCGCTCGCCGCCCTCCTTCAGCGCGGCCACCAGCAACCGGAACCGCGCGATGGACACCGCGTACGGGTTCTTGTCCGCCCCGTGGACCGACTCCAGGGCACGGCGGATGAGCCGCCACTTGTCCGTGCCAGGCTCCAGTTCCCGCCACTTTTTCAGCAGCCGGTGGAACATGCCCAGCAGGAAGTGCCCCGACCCGCACGCCGGGTCGATGCAGCGCAGGCCACGGACCTCGCCGTCGTCGTCCACCTCACCCCGCCACCCATCCGGTCGGTGCTTCCACACCGGGTCGAGGCCGAACTCCTCCACCGCCGGTTCCAGCGTCAGGTCGAGGATGAACTCCTCCACAAACACCGGCGTCTGAAGCAGCGCATAGGTCTTGCGGGCGTACTCGGAAAGGTGCTGGTAGAGGTCGCCGAGGAAACGCGTGTCCAGCTCGGGGTCCGTGAAGTCGTAGCGGATCTCGCCGTCCGCGCCCCGCTCACGCCAGAAGGCAAGCAGCCGCCGGGCAGCCGTGTACGACGGTGTGACCTCCCACATGGGGTTGTGCCGCTCGTCGAAGAGGGCCGCCGCCGTGGGATGCGCGTCGGCGAGGGCCTTGAAGGACGCCTTCAGCCAGTCGCGGTCGTTCTGCTCCGGGTGGATGCGGAAGTGGTCGTCGTGGCGGTCCTGGGCCTCGGCCAGCCGGTCCTCGGTGCCCGAGGGGCCCTCACGGCGCGAGGGGCCTGACAGCCAGGCCTCCGGGATCAGGCCGTTGTCCTCGCTGAAGCGGACGAAGACGCAGGCCAGCACCCATGCCGCGGCGATCTGGACCAGACGGTCCTCCAGCCAGCTCTCGTAGTGCTGAGGAGCAGTACGTGCCGACTCCACGGCATCGTCGTACTCCGCCCGCAGTGCGCCCTCGAACTCCTCCAGCGCAGCCCGCTCCCTGAGGTCCTCGACCAGCAGTGCGACCTGCTTCTGCAAGTCCTTGCGCAGCGCCTCCCACTTCTCGCGGCTCAGCGACGCACCCCGCTCGCCCTGCTCACCACGGGCTTCCTCAGACGACACCGGCGGAACCTCTCCATCCAGAACAAACCTGCCGTGACCACAGACGTAGCCGCACGGCCGCACCGCTCTGTAGCTACACCGCGGCACCCGCCCATCCTGCCAGCCCGGTGAGACAAACCGGGAGCGGCGGGCGGCCTCACAGACTCCCCGACCCGGTCTACGCCTTCGGCCGCGGCACGCCCCCCTTGCGGCCCAGGCCGAACGCGATCCGGTACACGTCCGGCAGGTCCAGGCGGCCGTCGCTGCGGGGCTTGGTCATCACGCCCAGTTCGATCAGTTCGGTGATCAGCCGGGGCAGGTCCTGCGGGTCGCGCGGGCCGGTGCGGACCTTGTCCGGGGTGTCCGCCTGGGCGTACTGCGCGCCTTCCTCGGCCAGTCTGGCGGGCAGGCCCGCGTCCTTCCACGCGCCGAGCACCGTCGGCTCCGGGATCGGAACCTGGTAGTCGGCGAGCGGCTCTATCGCCAGCCGGACCCAGGGGGTGTCCTCCTTGACCTCCTTCACACGCCGCACCGACGCCTGCTGTACGCCCGCACGGATGGCTTCGTGGTGCAGGGCCCGCTCATGTGCCGGGTGTTTCGTGCGCGTGGTCTCGGCAGCGGTGGACAGGGACTCCAGGAAGCTGCGAGGGCTGACCTGTCCGCGGCCGTCCATGAGGTGGTTCGGCAGCCAGTCGTACGTCCTACCCCTGCGGACGTTGTTGCCCATGAGCGGGTCGGCGATCTCCTCGAAGACGCGTTTCTGGGTCTCCGGGTCGCCGGACAGCAGCGGTGGCGGGGCATGGCGGGCGCCGGCGGCCTCGGGCAGCCAGCCTCCGGTGATCGTGCGGAAGCGCTCCGCCGTGTCTCCCTCCTCGTTGCCGAGGTAGTGGAACAGCAGGCCGTAAAGGTCGGAGTGGGTCCACTCCAGGCCGGCCGAGTAGGCCGACAGCTTGGACGCGTCGGCGAAGTGGTGGCTTGCGGCCTCGAACATGTCTGGGCGGACGAACACCTTCAGGCGGATGTTGCGGGTGGCGAAGCGCATCAGGAGGGCCAGCCGCAGGATGCCGCTGATCAGCCGGTCCGCCTGCCTGCGGTCGCTGTGGAGGTGCTCCAGGGCGTCGAAGAGGAGCAGGTGGACGATGTTCTCGTCGTAGGCCTGGCGGTCCGCCTGCTCGATGGTGCGCTCGGCCGGGCCGGGGTGGGCGCGCACCCAGGCGATCTTGGCGGACCACTCGGTCAGATCCCGCAGTTCGGGCAGGCCCAGCGCGGTGAGCAGGACCGTGTACCAGACGTCGTACGGGTCCTCGCCGGCCTCCAGCAGGCTGCCCAGGACCAGCGGGCCTGGGTAGCACTCGGACCGCATGGCCAGGCCGTATCCGGGATGCACCCGGAGCCGGTTCAGGCGGTTGATGCGGTACTCCTTGGCGGCGACGGAGCGCAGGGTCTCGTCGAGCAGCGACCAGTACCAGAACGTCTTGCCGACGCCCCGGCCGCCCTGCACCACCACGTTGTCCACGTAGAGGGCGCTGCGGTGCGAGTCGGGGGTGAAGAGGGTGTGGGGCGTGGGGTGGCGGGCGTCGCCCGTGATGGCGTCCGCCAGGGCCGCCGACAGCAGGTCCCGGTACTCGTGTGCGGACAGGGCCTCGGTCATCGTGTTCCTTCCGGGTCCCCGAGGGCGTCCTCGATCAGCGGGGTGACGGTGGCCAGGAACTCACGGTACGCGGCCTGGACGAACGCCCGGTCCCACCAGTCCGGCGCGTTCACCGAGTCCATGCCCACCAGGCCCTGGTCGAAAAGGATCGGGGCGGGCGAGTGCGGGGCCCAGTCGTCGTTCAGGGAGGGCGCGAAGGGCACCGCGTCCGACGAATCGTCGGGCGGGCCGTCACCGCCTCCCACCTCACCCGGCGCGACCTCGTCGTAGAGCACCTGGCAGCAGGCGAAGGCATGCTCCCGGAACGACTTCAGGTAGTCCCGCATCGAGAAGTGGACGGAGTCCGGCACCATCGACGCCACCATGCGCAGCTTCTCGCGGATGCGGGGCGCCTGACCAGTGGACTGCCACGCGGTGAACAGGTCGCCGTAGCCCGCCCAGGTCTGGGTGTTGTCGGCCGCGAACAGCAGTGCCGCGTCACACAGCTGGGAGATCGTCACGGCGGCGATGTCGTGAATGCCGGCCCGGCTGTCCAGCAGGACGACGTCGGGGCGGCGGCCGGTGTCGCCGTCCCGCTCGATCGCGTCCTCGCAGGCCTCGATCGCCTGCTCCAGGCGACGCCTGAAGGACACGCCGGGCAGGTCGGAGTAGACGCGGTTCAGTTTGTCGACGTAGGTGTACGGCATGCCGGGCGTGCCCTCGCCGCGGGCGGGGGCGACCCAGAGTTCGCCGTAACGGTGGCGAGGGTCGTAAGGGGTGCGCGTC
Organism: Streptomyces sp. NPDC056373; assembly: GCF_042262425.1. Lineage (NCBI taxonomy): Bacteria > Bacillati > Actinomycetota > Actinomycetes > Kitasatosporales > Streptomycetaceae > Streptomyces > Streptomyces sp. NPDC056373. The sequence continues at coordinate 291,078 of NZ_JBHJPX010000003.1, read as the reverse complement.
ACCAGCTCCAAGCCCTCGGCGTTGCCTACCGCGGCCTCCACCAGGTGGTCCACGATGCCGTGGCGGGGCATGTTACGGCCCGCGAGCAGCGGGCCGGCGCCCGGGGACTCCAGGTCGAGGTCGACCACCAGGACGGCGTGGCCCCGGTCGGCCAGGTGCCGTGCGAGGACCGCGGTCGCCGTGGTCCGGCCGACGCCGCCCTTGAAGCCGTACACCGCCGTGCGGTGGCCGCGGGTGCGACCCGCGTCGGGGTCGGGTGCGCTCACCCTGGCCCAGTCCTCGCCGACCACGGTGTTGTCGAGGATGTGGACTGTGCCTGCCCCCTCGGCTGCCGGTCCGGCGGGGTCGGCGACCACTCTGCGGGAGCGCAGTACGGCGTCGGCGGAGAACATCTGCGAGGCCCGGACCACCGGCTCGTCGGACCGGTATCGGCCGAGGTGGCCGGTGAACTCCGCTTCCCAGGAGCCGAGGAGCCGGGCCGCCTCCTGCTCCCTGCCGGTGTCGTCGACGACGAGGGAAAACCGTCCGAGCACATCCCTCACCAGGACGACGTCAAAACCCTGCCCGGCCACGGTGCGGGCGGCCTCAGCGGCGTAATGCCCCGCCGCGTCGAAGCCGACGGGGAAGGATGGAGACGTCATCACGTGAGCTTTCCGTTACGTCGGGCCTCTTGGTGCAGAACGAGAATGCGGTGTGCGGCGGTCCGGCGACGCTCCACCATCTCGGCCTGGGCGTAACCGCCGTCGTAGTAGCGAAACTTGACGTGCCACTTCTTGAAGACACGCAGGTCGCCGTCGAGTACCGCGTGGAGCTGTGCCCCGGCCCGGCCGTGCGCCAGCAGTCCGATGTCCCTGATCAGCTCGTTGACATGGCCGAACTCGATGATCCGGCCAGGGTCCCCGGGGTTCTCGGCCCAAGGCTTGGACGACGGCTTCGCCTCACCGGGCTTGGGGTCCATGCTCACCTCGGTGAACCGCAGCAGCAGGCTCTTCGTCGCGCATTCCGCCGCGAAGCCGTAGAGGTGGTCCGCGGCGGGCAGCCGCCCGTCGTCGCGGAGGTAGTCGGCGTCCCGGAAGTGGCGCTCCCCGGCGGAGGCGAAGTGGTCTTCCTGCTTGAGTTCCGGCACCCGACGATCTTAGGTCGGGCACTGGGCGGAGGTGAGGCGAATCCGGGGACAAGGTGCTTGCCGGATCGGGCGGTTGTCAGCCGGTCGCCCTCAACTTCCCCGCCTCTTCGCCCCTTTCCGTCCGCTCGGCCACAGGCGCCTGGCCCTTCAGCTCCTTCAGGAACAGCCCGCGCAGAGGCTCCCATTCGCTGGCGCGGTCCACGACGTCCACGGTGCGGCCGTCCAGTGCCGGTGAGAGTTCCGGGTCCTCCATCGGCACCAGCAGCCACAGGCCGTAGGGGGCGTCCGCCGGGCGCCGGGCGGCCTCCTGGAGCGCGACCAGGGCCTCACTTCCGCCGGATGTCCAGTAGCGGGCCATGAGGGACGCCTCGTGGGCAAGAAGCACCGTGCGCGGGCCCGTACGCTCCGCCAGCGCGGCGGCACGGGTGACAAGCCGCTCGGAGGCCACGCGCGTGTACGACGCGAGACCTGCGCCGATCGTGCCGGAGCCGGTCAGCGCGGCGTCCGCCCGCAGAAGCGCCTGCCACTCCACCCCGTGCTCCGCGGCCAGCTCCCGCAGCACACCGAGGAACAACTCGTCCATCGACACCGGTACGACCCCGAAGCGCTCCGCCAGTCGCTGTGCCACGCCGGGCAGTTCCGGACCCTTGACGGTCAGGGCAAGGAAGCCGCCGCGCCTGCGGGCCGCCTCCAGCCGGGCGGCCATCAGCCGGCGCGGGTCCCGCCCCAGCGCCAGCTCGCTCTGCGCCGCGCGCATCAGGCTGCCGGTGCTGGTCAGTGCGGATACCGCTGATCCGGCGGCCCTCGTGTCCGCCGTCTCGCGGGCACGCGGCATGAACCGCTTGCGCTGATGGTCGTAGTCGAGCGGGAAGTCGGTCTGTGCCAGGGCCTCTTCCAGCTCCACGTACGTCGTGTCGGCCAGGACCGACAGACCGGGGAAACGCGCACGGATGCGGGTCACCAGGTCCGCGGTGCTGATGCCGTCGCCCGCGCGTACCCCCGCGGGGGCCTGGGAGATACGTAGCGCGCGGGCCAGATCGAGGTCGAACGGGTACAGCTCCAGTCGCGGCGAGACCCCGACATCACCAGCCATGGCCGCCGCCAGGTCGACGAGCCTGGTGTCGGCCAGGGACATCATGCCGTCGGGGGCGGGCACCGCACGCAGCTCACGCAGCACCGTCGCCCGGCCCGGCAGCGGGTCACGGACGGCCAGTTTCGCCGCGGCCGCGCCGAGAGCGGCGGCGTAGTCGGCGAGTTCGGCGGGGGTCGGGTCGTCGGAGCCGGGCTGGTCCTCCAGAGCCAGCACCACCCGGCCGCCGCGCCGCAGGAGATCGAGCCTGTTGGGGGGTTCGACGTCTGCGGTGGCCTCGTCTCGTTTCCGGGTCTCCGTGTCCACCGCAGCGCGTACCACGGCGAGCGCCTGAGCCAGGCTGTCGGCGGCCTCGTCCTCCTCCGCCGCGCCGTGCCGGGCGCGCAGCTCGCCGGCGAGTTCCTCGGCGGTCATCACCCTGCCCTGCTCGGACAGGATGGCGATCAGCTCGTTGCGGACGCGCATCAGCCACGGCAGGGCCGCCCACTGCTCGACCGCGGCCAGCTGGTGCTTGGAGACCGTGGGCTGGCTGATGCCAAGGGCCTTGGCGATGGCCGACTGGGCGGGCCACGCCTCCAAAGGGGCACCGCCGGGAAGCTGGAGCATGGTCCGTACGACGTCCGCGCTCTTGGACCGGCGCTTGCCCTCCGGAGGCGTGAGCCGGGCGGCAAGCGTCTCCACCGACTCCAGCGCCTCTTCGGGTGCGTCGGCCGGAACCGTCACCGGCCTGCGGGTGGCAGGGCGCTTGCGCAGGGCCTGCGTCCACTGGCGGTGCCGCCGGTTGAGCTCCTTGCGGATCAGATTGCCCGCTCCCCGCGCACGGGAGATCGCGTGCGGAGGGACCTCCAGCAGAGCCTTCACGGTCGACGCGCCCAGCCCCGCGGCCACGGACACCGCACGGGGCGACAGGCCGGCCGCCTCCAGCGGAGTGTCCAGATCCGCCGCCGCGGCGGCCTGCTCGCGGGCGTCCTCGATGTCCTCCGCCACCATGCCGACCGTGGCGGGCGTGGTGGCCGGGGGGGCCGCGTCGGCCCTGCGGAAGATCCGGCGCCACGCCTCCTGCATGTCGCGCAGGCTGTCGTAGCGCTGCTCCACGTCGCGGTGCAGCGCACGCTCGAAGAACTCGGTCAGGCCCTCACTCAGCGCCTGGTCGAACAGCTCACCGGCGACGTACAGCTTGGCGTCGAGCACCGTGCGCGGGTCGATCTGGCCGTCCCCCCACACCGGACGCACACCCGAGGCCATCTCGTGCAGGGTGACCGCGGCGGCGTACCACTCAGCGTGATCGTCGTAGCGCTCGCGGCGGCTGTCACCGAGGAACGGGTCGAGATAGCCGCGGGTGCCCGCGTGCAGGTCCTGGTCGGGCGCGTCGGCCAGGGAGAAGTCGAACAGCATCAGCTGCCAGGACCCGTCGCTGCGCTTGAACAGGCCCAGGTTGTCCGGCTTGATGTCGCGGTGCCGCACCCCTCGGGCGGCGAGGCTGTCGAGGGCGGCGAAGAGATCGTTGCCGAAGCGCTCCAGCTGGCCGTAGCCCAGCGCTCCCACCCCGCGCAGCCGGGAGCCGAGGCTGACCGGGTCCTTGTCGGTGGGTGAACGGAAACCGCCCGCGTACTCGATCTCCAGTACCGTACGGCCGCCAAGATCCCGCGCGTCGGCGAGGAGCTTCACGATGTGGCCGCCGCCGACCTCGCGCAGGGCTCGGGCCTCCGCGTAGAGGCGGGCGTCCTTGTCGTGGTCGAGCGCAATCTTGAAGACGCGGAGGGCGTCTTCCTCGGCGTCCGGCTCGTCCCCGATTCGCCGGACCAGCAGGGCACGGGCGGTCGCGCCGGTGCCCAGCACCCGGGCGACCGTCCAGGCGTCGCCGAGCGACTGGCCCGGCTGGACGGTCAGCGGGTCCGGCACCGGCGCCCCGGACGGTTCGGGGGTCGCCGCGTCGGCCTCGGCCGCATCGAGCAGGCGCAGGAACTCCTCGGCTGACGGCAGCCGGTACCGGGCGTCGGTCTGCGTGGCCTGGAAGATCAGGTCGTCCAGGGCCGCGGAGATGCCGTCGGCCACCGCGTACGGGTGCAGTCCGCCCTCGGCGGCCAGCCGGTCCACGAGGGCGCTGCGCCGGTCGGCCGGCGGACGTCCGGTGAGCAGCAGGTAGGCGAGGCTGCCCAGACCGAAGACATCGAGGTCGACGGGGTCGGCGAACTCCTGGTCCGTCTCTGGCGCGAGATACACCTGGGCGACATCAGCGATCAGCCCGGCGTCCAGCGGGGTGTCCCCCAACGAGCGGTGCAGTGTGGTCTCGAAATCACGGGCGGCCGTCTGCCAGTCAGCGATCCGCAGCACCGGCTCGGAGCCGTCCTCCCGCGCCGACACGTACACCGAGCGCGCGGACAGGGCGCGATGGTACAGGGACCGGTTGTGCGCGTAGCGCACCGCCTCAGCGAGCTGCCGTACCAGGTCAAGGCGGACCTCGGGGGTCAGCCGACCGCCGTACGCGTCGAGGTAGGCGTCGAGGCGCAGGTCCGAGGCGCGGTGGCGGAAAAGGATCGCCGGGCCGCTGACATGCTCGCGGATCTGGACGGCCTGAACGATGCCGCGGTGGTTGATGCCCTGCAGGACCTGGTACTCGCGCAGGGCCGCTCGGTCCACCGCCTGCCGCTGCTGCGCCGACGCGGCCTCTCCGACCAGGTATATCCGTACCCGGCCGTACTCCTGGACCAGGCGGTCGTCCCGTTCGGCGAGCCGGTCCTCCCAGCCGGGGCCCGCGTCGAGGGCCCGCGGCTCAAGGCGCCAGCCGTCCCCGAAACGCAGGTGCGCCGTCGAGTGGCTGACACCGATCCGCTTCATGAGCGTTTCGAGGAACTGGACCTTCTGCGGCGTGATGCGCCAGCTCTCGCGCTCGGGCGGAAGGCCCAGCAAGGCGTCCCAGACCCCAGGCAGGCCACTGCCGCCACCGTTGCGGCCGAATACCGAGGTCCGCTGGAACTCGTCGAGCTCGCTGACGAGATCCGGGCTGTGCAGGAACACGGCCGGCTTGATGAAGGGCACCCGGCGCGGGTCCGAGCCCATCGCACGGGCCGCCCGCTCGAGCTGGCCCTTGAGCTCCTTGGCCTTGAGGTCGGTCAGATGCAGAGGGCTCTTGAGCGTCCGGACCCGGTCCCCGTGGAACTGCCAGGTGTCACCATGGTTCACCAGCCGCCCCGGATGGCCCTTCAGCTCCAGCAGGTACAGCCCTCCGGGCACCGCGATCAGCAGATCGCACTCGTTGACGCGCCCGGACGGGCCGGTGAACTGGAACGTCACCCACGCACGGTACGGCTCGGCGTCCGGCATCAGCTGCCGCACGTGCTCCAGGCCCTCCTGCTCCCATGCGAAGCCGGAGCGCCGGGGCTGGAACCAGCGGGTACGACGGGGCGGCGGGCCCGGCTTCGGTGCGGACGGCCGCTCGGCTGGCGTCACCGGGAGACCTCCTGCTTCTGGTCGAATGGGCACAGCCAGGCGTCAAGGACCTGGTTACGGTGACATGCCCTCGTCCGCCGATTTTGGCCGCGATCTGCGTTCTCGCGGAAGTAAATGCACCTTGCTCGGTGCTCAGGAAAGCATCGTAGTCGGTCCTGGTCGGCCGGTTGGGCGCTGTGGAAAGCGGGCCATTCGATCATGGGAGAACCTCGCCTGCCGAAGCTGGCTTCCTCTGGAGAGGCGACGAGGCCGAGGACTGGACGCCAGACATGCGAACCGCCTCCCGTTTCCCAGTGGGCCGAGAGGCGGTCGAGTACGGGGAGCGGGCGGCTACGGGCGCAGCGTCATCTCGCGCTGCACGTCCCGCTTGTCGAGCTTGGCGTCGAACTTCGCCAGCGGCTTCGCCGCCTGCGGGTCGGCCTGCACCGCGCCGGGCGCGACACCGGCCCAGTCGAGGATGCGGGCGGTGGCGAGGGCCTTCTGCTCGGGCACGAGGCCCGCGACGTTGGCGCCGTGGTTCATGCCGGGGGCGGTGAAGACGTAGGAGTCCTTCGCGCCCTTGCCCACGCGGAACGGCTCCGCGCCCCACGGGTCGTTCTGGCCGTAGACGAACAGCATGTGGCGGGCGTTGTGCCGGACCCAGGTGTCCACGTCACGCATCGCCGACGGCTGGAACTTCATGGGGATGTCCCGGGGGACGAAGTTCCGGGGCGGCTGGTAGCCGTAGCGGATGTACCGCTTCTCGACGTGCGGGAACTGGATGGTCGGCGCGCCGAGCTGGGTGCCGGCCTGGTAGTAGTACGGCGTGTAGGTGCTCAGGCCCTGGTCGGCGTAGGCGGAGAAGCCGGAGATGGTGTCGACGGAGTCCCAGATCGCGTCGTCGGTGGCGTTCTTGGCGTCGGCCGGGATCTGGTCGCAGTCGGACAGCAGGCTGTACTGCCAGAAGCCCCACACGTAGTCGAGGACGGTGGCCTCGTAGGCCTTGTCCAGGCTGCCGATGGTGGTGAAGGTGAGGCCGTTCTCCTCGGCGTAGGCGGCGTACTTCTTCTCCAGCGGCTCGCGGCGCACCAGCGCCTCGCGCTGCACGGCGTTCAGCCGGTCGCGGCACTCCTTGGTGCCGACGCGGGCGAAGAAGCGGTCGTAGGCCGAGTCCTCGTGGTTCACCACGTCGTTGGGGGCGACGTAGGCGACGACGCCGTCCATGTCCCGCGGGTAGAAGCGCTCGTAGTAGGTGGCGGTCATGCCGCCCTTGGAGCCGCCCGTGGAGATCCACTTCTTGCCGTAGATGCCCTTCAGCGCCTTGAAGACGCGGTGCTGGTCGCCGGCGGCCTGCCAGATGTCCAGCTTGGACCAGTCGGCCGGGGCCGGCCGGGACGGGGTGAAGAAGCGGTACTCCAGGGAGATCTGGTTGCCGTCCACGATCTGGGTGGGCTCGCTGCGGCGGGGCGTCGTGGAGACGTTGTAGCCGCTGGTGAAGAACACCGTCGGGCGCGAGACGTCCTTGTGCAGCACGGTGATGCGCTGCTGGAACGTGCCCTTGGAGGGCTTGCGGTGGTCGACCGGCTGCGTGTAGTTCAGGACGAAGAAGCGGTAGCCGGTGTACGGCTTCTCCTCCACCAGGCTCATGCCCGGTATGGAGAGCAGTCTCTCCTTGATGTCGGTGGTGCTGTCGGTGCCGGCGGCGTCGGCGGCGGTGGCCGCTCCCGCCGTGCCCAGTGTGCCTATGAGCACCGTGAGCGCCAGCAGCCATCTGAGCGCCTTGCGCATGCGCACTCCCCTGTGAGACAGATGTGCGCCGGAAGCTAGCGGACCAACTCACCGGAGCACCAGGGGACATAGGGAAAACCCTGTGCGCGCGGGCGTGTTACGGGGGCGTCAGTACAGGTTAGAGGGGTGCGGCGTCAGCAGAGGATCCAGCCGGAGCTGAACTTCCCCCGGCCGACCTGTCCCTTGAGCCAGACGCAGCGGCGCCCGGCGTGCACGGTCACCGGGCCGGCGTGGTGGGCGTACCTGCCCTGGTCCACGACCGGCCGGTTGCCGCGCGCCTGCACGCTCACCGACATCGTGCGCCGGGCGCCGGGCTTCTTGGTGAGGGTGGCGGCGCAGACGTAGCCGCCGCGCTTGTAGACGAGCACGGTCCCGGTGGAGAACGGCAGGGTGCGGACCTTGCGCCCGGGGCAGAGCGCGTGGGTCGCCGCCTGCGCCTCGCCCGGGGCCGCGACGGCGAGCAGCCCGGAGGCGGTCAGCACGGCCAGCCCGAGCCCGAGCCGCCGGCGTATCGCTCCACTGTGCACTGTCGTCCTCCCGTACCGCGTCGTCTGCGACCGTCGGCGTACGCCTATGGGGAGTCCCCCGCGACCATCGGCGTACGCATGTACGGACGCATGACGTATGTCGGATGGTTGCACGAGCGTTACGGAAACGCGGTCAGGGGTGCTCAGCGGGACACGCCGACCGGCTCCTCCGGCTCTGCGGCGCCGATGAAGGTCCGCCACAGCTGCGCGTACCGCCCGCCGCGCGCGATGAGCTCCTCGTGCGTGCCGTCCTCGGCGACCCGGCCGTGGTCCATGACGACGACCCGGTCGGCGCGGGCGGCGGTGGTGAGGCGGTGGGCGACGACCAGGGTCGTGCGGCGGCCGGCGAGGCGGTCGGTGGCCTGGTTGACCTGTGCCTCGGTGGCCAGGTCCAGAGCGGCCGTGGCCTCGTCGAGCAGCAGCACGTCCGGGTCGACCAGCTCGGCGCGGGCCAGCGCGATCAGCTGGCGCTGCCCGGCGGACAGGTTGCGGCCGCGCTCGGCGACCTCGTGGAGGTAGCCGCCCTCCAGGGTGGCGATCATGTCGTGCGCGCCGACCGCACGGGCCGCCGCCTCGACCTCGGCATCCGTGGCGTCGGGACGGCCGTAGGCGATGGCGTCGCGCACGGTGCCCTGGAAGAGGTACGCCTCCTGCGGGACGACCCCCAGACGGTGCCGGTACGAGGTGAGGTCCAGGGCCCGCAGGTCGGTGCCGTCGACGGTGACCCGGCCGCCGGTGGGGTCGTAGAAGCGGGCCACGAGCTTGACGAGGGTCGACTTGCCCGCGCCGGTCTCGCCGACGAAGGCGACCGTCTGCCCGGCCGGGATCCGCAGGTCGACCCCGCCCAGGGCCTCCTCGTCGGTCCCGTAGGCGAAGTGCACGTCCTCGAAGGCGATGTCGCCGCGCAGCGACAGGACCTCCAGCGGTTCGTCGGCGGACTTCGTCGACGTCGGCTCCCGGAGCAGCTCCTGGATGCGGCCCAGCGAGACGGTCGCCTGCTGGTAGCCGTCGAAGACCTGGGAGAGCTGCTGCACGGGCGCGAAGAACAGGTCGATGTAGAGCAGGTACGCCACCAGCGAGCCGATGGCGAGCGTCCCGTCGTCGACCCGGGCCCCGCCCACGATCAGCACCGCGGCGGCCGCCACCGACGACAGGAACTGCACGAACGGGAAGTACACCGAGATCAGCCACTGGCCCCGGATGCGGGCCTGACGGTAGCTGTGGCTGCGCTCGGCGAACCGCCGCCCGCCGTCCCCCTCACGCCGGAAGGCCTGCACGATCCGCAGCCCGGACACCGACTCCTGCAGATCGGCGTTGACCACCGACACGCGTTCGCGGGCCAGCTCGTACGCCTTCACGCTCGCCCGGCGGAAGAAGAACGTGGCGATGATCAGCGGCGGCAGCGTCGCGAAGACGACCAGCGCGAGCTGCACGTCGAGCACCAGCAGCGCGACCATGATCCCGAAGAAGGTGACGACCGAGACGAAGGCCGTGACCAGGCCCGTCTGCAAGAACGTCGACAGCGCGTCGACGTCGGTCGTCATCCGGGTCATGATCCGCCCGGTCAGCTCGCGCTCGTAGTAGTCGAGCCCGAGGCGCTGGAGCTGGGAGAAGATCTTCAGCCGGAGCGAGTACAGGACCCGCTCGCCGGTGCGCCCGGTCATCCGGGTCTCGCCGATCTGGGCCGCCCACTGCACGACCACCGTCAGCAGCCCCAGCAGGGCCGCCGCCCACACGGCGCCGAGCGCGGCCTCGGTGACGCCCGAGTCGATGCCGTGCCGGATCAGCACCGGCAGCAGCAGGCCCATGCCCGCGTCGGTGGCGACCAGGGCGAGGCTGATCAGCAGCGGCAGCCCGAAGCCGCGCAGCAGCCGGCGCAGACCGTAGGAGTCCTCCGGCCGGACGGCCCTCGCCTCGTCGACGTCCGGGACGTCGGTGGCCGGGGGCAGCGCCTCGACCTGGGCGAGCAGCTCGGGGGTGGCCGGGCTCTCCGCGAGGGCGGTGTCCTTGCGCTCGCGGTCACCGGTCCACAGCCTGGGGGTCACCCCGCGCTCGGCGTCGAACTCGGCGTCCAGCTCGTCCCGGACGGAGGTGTCCTCCTGCGGGCAGGCCGGCGGGGTGTGGCCCGGGGAGACCGCGCCCAGCTCGTCGGGGTCGGTGAGCAGGCGCCGGTAGAGGGCGGAGCGCTCCTGGAGCTCCTCGTGGGTGCCGATGTCGGCGAGGCGGCCGCCGTCCAGGACGGCGATGCGGTCGGCGAGGTTCAGGGTGGAGCGGCGGTGGGCGATCAGCAGGGTGGTGCGGCCCCTCATGACGCCCTTCAGGGCCTCGTGGATCTCGTGCTCGACCCGGGCGTCCACCGCGGAGGTGGCGTCGTCCAGGACCAGCAGGCGCGGGTCGCTGAGGATGGCGCGGGCGAGGGCGACGCGCTGGCGCTGTCCGCCGGAGAGGGTGAGGCCGTGCTCGCCGACGGTGGTGTCGTAGCCCTCGGGCAGCTCGGTGATGAAACGGTCCGCCTGGGCGGCGCGGGCGGCCTTCTCGATCTCCTCGAGGGTCGCGTCCGGGCGGCCGTAGGCGATGTTGTTGCGGACCGTGTCGGAGAAGAGGAACGAGTCCTCCGGGACCAGCCCGATCGCCGCCCGCAGGGACTCCAGGGACAGCTCGCGCACGTCGTGGCCGCCGACCAGGACGGCCCCGCGGGAGACGTCGTAGAAGCGCGGCAGCAGCAGGGAGACCGTGGACTTCCCGGAGCCGGAGGAACCGACCACGGCGAGGATCTCGCCCGGGCGGATCTCGAAGCTCAGCCCGTCGAGGACCGGCCGGCCGGCGTCGTAGCCGAAGGAGACGTCGTCGAACTCGACCGTCGCGGGGGCGTCGGCGGGCAGGTCCTTGTGACCGTCCTCGATCGACGGCTCGGTGTCGATCAGCTCCAGGACCCGCTCGGTCCCGGCCCGGGCCTGCTGGCCGACGGTGAGCACCACCGCGAGCATGCGGACCGGTCCGACCAGCTGCGCGAGGTAGGTGGAGAAGGCGACGAACGTGCCGAGCGTGATGTGCCCGCGCACCGCCAGCCAGCCGCCGAGGGCGAGCATCGCGACCTGGCCGAGCGCGGGGACGGCCTGCAAAGCCGGGGTGTAGACCGAGTTCAGGCGGATGGTGCGCAGCCGCCCCGCGAACAGCCGGCGGCCGACCTCGCGGAGCTTGCCCGTCTCCTGCTCCTCCTGGCCGAAGCCCTTCACCACGCGGACGCCGCTGACGGCGCCGTCGACCACGCCCGCGACGGCGGCGGCCTGGGCCTGGGCGTACCAGGTGGAGGGGTGCAGCCGGGTGCGGCTGCGCTTGGCGATCCACCACAGGGCGGGCGCGACGGCCAGGGCGACCAGGGTGAGCGGCACGGACAGCCACGCCATGATCGCCAGCGAGAGCAGGAAGAGCATGAAGTTCCCGATGGTCATCGGGAGCATGAAGAGCAGGCCCTGGATCAGCTGGAGGTCGCTGGTGGCACGGCCGACGACCTGGCCGGTGGACAGCTCGTCCTGGCGGCGGCCGTCGAGCCGGGTGATCGTGCCGTACATCTCCGTCCGCAGGTCGTGCTGGACGTCGAGGGCGAGCCGGCCGCCGTAGTAGCGGCGGATGTAGGTGAGGACGTAGACGACCAGGGCGGCGACGATCAGGAGACCGGCCCAGGTGGTCATGTCCCTGGTGTGGTCGCTGATGACGTCGTCGATGATCACCTTGGTGATCAGGGGCACGAGGGCCATGACGGCCATGCCGGCCAGCGAGGAGCCGAGGGCGAGTACGACGTCCTTCGGGTGGCGCCACGCGTAGGCCCACAGTCGTCGTGCCCATCCCCGTTTCGGTGTCACGCCGGTACCTTCCAGTCGTCCTGCTCTGCCGGAAGGCACCAACGCGATCGGGAGCCGTTTTCATCCCGCCGTAACAGTTTCGATTCCTGTTCGGGTACGAGCGGACGGCGGGGTGAGGGGCGGGCCGGTCCCGGTCAGCTCGCCGCCAGGTCCTTGTGGATGACCTTGGCCACGGCCTGGATGGTGGTGATGCCGTAGTTCATCGTGCTGTTTCCGTGGGTCAGCACCGTCATCACGTAGTCGTGGCCGCCGCCCTTGAACGCGCCGACGCTGTGCACCCGCCACCCGTTGGAGGAGCGCTGCAGCCAGCCGTTCTTGACGGCCACGGTGACGCCCGAGGGCACGCCGTACGGGGTGCCCCAGCGCTGGGACGACACGACCTGGCCCATCAGCTTGAGGATGTAGGACCGCGCGTTGTCGCTCAGGACCGCGTTCTTGGCGGTGAGGAGCTTCAGCAGCTTCTGCTCGTCGGTGACGGTGATCTGCGTCAGGCCCCAGTAGCCGTTCGCCCCGGGCTTGGTCTGCGTCATGCCGGCGGCCGCGAGGAAGTTCTTGATCTTCGTCATGCCGAGCTGCTTCCACAGGGTGGTGGTCGCCGCGTTGTCCGACTTGGTGATCATCGCCTTGGCGAGGGTGTTCTCGCGGTCGGTGAGGTACCGGTTCGATTTCTTCGCGTCCCACAGCAGCGTGGCGAGGACGGTGACCTTGACGACGCTGGCCGAGTCGTAGGCGGAGCTCGCGCGCAGGGTGCAGGTGGTGTTGGTGCTGCGGTCGTGGAGGCCGACGGCGACCGTGCCCTTGCGGGTGGCCAGCGCGGCGGTGATGTCCTTCTTCAGCTTGGTGGCCAGCCCGGCCTTGGCCGAGGTGCAGCTCACGGCCGGAGGGGCTGCGGAGGCGGGCGTGGCGGCGGCTACGAGCGGCACGAGCACGCCGGTACCCACGGCCGCTGCCAGCACTCGCGCACGGCGGGATATCCCAGAAGTCATGCCCCCCTTGACACACGGACGCGGCCGAAAGGTTGCACGGACAACGGGAGCTTGTGCGAGTCGTTACCGGGAGCCGACCGGATTCACAGGCGGCACACGGCTTCGGCACAGCGGCCTCCCACCGGGGCTCCCCACCATGCCGGGGTGACATCTGCCACCGAACCCCAGCTCCGGACCGCCGAGTCCCCGCCGCCCCCGCCGAAGGACGCCGCCCCCGCGCCGCGTTGGTCCCTCCCCGCACTGTTCGCGATCCTCGCCCTGGCGGCGGTCCTCTACTCCTGGAACCTGTCCGGCTCCGGCCTCAACAGCTTCTACAGCGCCGCCGTACTGAGCGGCACCGAGAGCTGGAAGGCCTGGTTCTTCGGCTCGTTGGACGCCGGGAACTTCCTCACCGTCGACAAGCCGCCGCTCGCGCTGATGGTCATGGGCCTGTCCTGCCGGGTCTTCGGCTACGGCACCTGGCAGATGATGGCGCCGATGATCGTGGCCGCGCTGGCCACCATCTGGATCCTGCACACCTCCGTGAAACGGGTGTTCGGGCACGCGGCGGCGGCCGTCGCGGCCCTCGTCCTGGCCCTCACGCCGATCACGGTCGCCATCAACCGGGACAACAACCCCGACACCCTGCTGGTGTTCCTGATGGTGGCCGGTGCGGCTCTGGCCCTGCGTGCCACGCGCGACGGCCGGCTGCTGCCGCTGCTCGGCTCGGCGGCCTGCTTCGGGCTCGCCTTCAACACCAAGATGCTGCAGGGGTACATCGCGCTGCCCGCGGTGTTCGCGGTCCATCTGTACGCGGCGAAGCCGGCCGTGGTGAAGCGCGTCGTCCACCTGGCGCTCGCCGCGGTGGTACTGGCCGTCTCAAGCTTCTGGTGGGCCGCGGCCGTGTCGCTGGTCCCGGCCTCCGAGCGGCCCTACATCGGTGGCTCGACGGACGGCTCCGCCTGGAACCTGATCATGGGCTACAACGGCCTCGGCCGGATCCTCGGCGGCGAGGGCAACGGCGGTGGCGGCGGGGGCGGAGGCGGCGGCTTCTCCGGAACCGCGGGCCTCGGCAGGATGTTCAACGACATCCTCGGCGGTCAGATCTCCTGGCTGATCCCCTTCGCGGGTGTCGCGCTCGCCGGCGGCCTGGTGCTGTGCGGCCGCGCCCCGCGCACCGACGCCACCCGGGCCGCACTCCTGCTCTGGGGCGGCTGGACCCTGCTGCACTACCTGACCTTCGCCCTGGCCGAGGGCACCATGCACCCGTACTACACGACCGCACTCGCCCCGGGCATCGCGGCTCTGTGCGCGGGCGGCGGGGCGCTGCTGCTGCGGGCGTTCCGCTCCGGCGGGCGGTGGGTGTGGGTGCTGCCGCTCGCGCTGGGTGTCACGGCCGTCTGGGCGGCTGTGCTGCTGCGGCGGGCCTCCGGCTGGAACACCTGGCTGTGGCCGGCCGTCCTGGTCGTCATGGCGCTGGCCGTGGTGGGGCTGTTCGCCTTCCGCTCCGGCACCTCGGGACGGCGGCTGCGGCTGCTGGCGGTGTCGGTGACGGCGGCCGTCGTCGCGGCGGTGGCGGGTCCGGCGGCGTACGCCTGGTCGGTCCCCTCGTCGGGAGCGGGCGGCGGCATGGGCGGTACGAATCCGACGGCGGGACCGACCACGGGCAGCGGCTTCGGCGGCCCCGGGGGCGGGGGCGGCCGGGGCTTCCCGGGCGGTGCGGGTGGCGGGGAGCTGCCGGGCGGCGGCGCCCGGCAGGGCGGCAATGCCCAGGCCGGTGACGGCTTCCCCGGGGGGAGCTTTCCCGGTGGCGGGAGGCCGTCGGGTGAGATGCCGTCGGGTGGAATGCCGTCGGGTGGGCAGAGCGGGCAGGCTCCCGAAGGGGCGGGCGGCTCCGGCGGTACGCCCCCGGCCGGAACCGGAACCGACGATGACAACAGCACCGGCACCGGCACCGGCACCGGCACCGGCGGCATGGGGCGTGGCGGCATGGGCGGCGGTGGCGTGAGCAGCGAGCTGATCGCCCACCTGAAGAAGCACCAGGACGGCGCCGAGTGGCTGCTGGCGGTGTCGAGTTCGCAGAGTGCCGCCCAGCTCATCCTGAGCAGCGGGGAGCCCGTCATCTCCATGTGGGGCTGGTCGGGCAGCGACAAGGCGATGACGCTCGCCAAGCTCAAGGAGCTGGTGAAGAAGGGCGAACTGCACTACGTCCAGCTCGGCGGCGGCATGGGCGGCGGCCCGGGCGGCGGCTCCACCGTCAGCTCCGAGGTCACGGCGTGGGTGCAGAAGCACGGCACGGCGGTGAAGGAGAGCGACTACAGCGAGAGCGCGAGCTCAGGCTCTGCTTCCGGTTCCGGTTCCGGTTCCGGTTCCGGTTCTGGTTCCGGTTCTGGTTCCGGTTCCTCGACGGGGTCGAGCCGGTCGGCCGTCTACCGTCTCGACCCGTCCGACGTCGGCTGATCCGCCATAACCCAGCATGATCGAACGGCCCCCGACTTCCCGGTCCGGGGCCGTTCCCCTGTCCCCGATCATGGACACCTGTGTCCGGCGAACGGGTGAAGGGAAACGCAGCGGTGGGCTACTGCCTGGAGATGAGCACCGGCGACATGAGAACGGTGGTGCGGCTGCTCATGGCGGTGGAGCGGACCGAGCAGCAGGAGCACACCCTCGCCCGGGTGCGCACGGAGTGCGAGCGGACCGACGCCCGCTTCCGTGAGCAGGGCATCGACCTCGACATCTCCATCGGCCGGGCCCTGGACGAGCTGATCGACGGCACCCCGAGCACCGATCTCTGCCCGGCGTACAGCTACGCCTTCTACCAGGCCGTCGCGGCGCACTTCTCCGACCCGACCGACCTCGGCACCTGGCGCGGGCCGACCTGGTTCCACGCCATGGACGACGAACTGGCCCGGCACGGCGTACCGTCCGACCTGCTCCCGGGCACGTTCCTGTTCAGCGGCCCGCCGCTGCGGCTGCCGCACCCCGGCGACGCGGTGCCCGCGATCGGCACCCTGCCGACCCGGCGGGCAGCCGCCCTGGCCGATGCCTACGGGCGTGTGCTCGACCGTCTCGATCCCGAATTCCGTGGCCCGGCCCGCCGGTTCGCCGACGCTCTGCGTTTCGAGGCGGAGGAGTGGGAGGGTGCGCGACAGCTCGGGACGAACCCCGACACCCTGCTCTTCTGGTTCCACTGACCTCTGCCGGAACTCTTGACGCCGCCTTTCCCGCCGGGATACTTGCGGTCCACAGGGCGCCAACTGCCGTGCCATGCAAGGGCTTTGAGTGAACGGCGGCGCCACTTGTCCGAGATCCCGAACGTCGTGCGAAGTTTCGCAAGTTTCGTGACGACCACCCCCACAGGAGGATCCGCACATGAGACCACTCACGGCACTCGTGAGCCCACGCAAGGCACTCGTCGCCACCCTGACCGCCGCCCTGCTGGCCGGCCCCGGTGTCGCCCAGGCCGCCACCGACCAGGCTCCGCCCGCCCCGGCCCGGGACCGCGCCGCGGCGGCCACCATCACCTGGTCCCTCGTCCGCGCGAGCAACCCCACGGCGGACCAGCGCTCCGCCTATGACCTCATCACGAAGGCCATGAACGCGGCGGTGGCCCGCTACAACAACCTCAGCGACCTGGGCAAGACCCTCACGGTCCGCTACGAACCGGGCGTTCCCACCGCCGACGGCAACATCAACGGCACGATCCGCTTCGGCAGCAACCGCAGCTACATGAGCGAACGGACGGCCCTGCACGAGATCGCCCACACCATCGGCGTGGGCACCAGCTCGGGCTGGTCCCGCCTCGGCGGCAGCGGCACCTGGACCGGCGGCCAGGCCACCGCCCTCGTCAAGCAGTACGACGGTTCGGGCGCCAAGATCTCCACCGGCGGCGGCCACTTCTGGCCCTACGGCCTGAACTACGACAACGAATGGTCGGGCACGGCGGCCGACCGCCATGTCCGCATCGTCGCCGCGATGGTCCGCGACGGCCTGTAGGACCCACCGCGGCGGCCGTCGCACAGCCCAGGTGCGTCGGCGCGAACATCCGCAGCACCGCCGGGAGCAGGACCACCGAGGGCCCGGGCGCCGCAAGCGCCCTCGCGAGGTCCTGCCCCGGTCGGCGGACTCGAACCGTCACCCGGACCGAACGGCCCCCGATCCACCCGCGGGCGGCTGTTTTGGTGCGTCAACTCGCGTAGAACACGACCGACTTGCCGGTTTCCGTCACCTGATTGCCATGTCGGATTCATTTACACGGCCGCATGTCCATGTCACTCTCCCGATTGCCGCCTCCGATCAACCCGCGTAGATGGGACCCCACATGCTGGCGACAACACGGATACGCCGATGGAAGCCCGTGGCTCTGGCCACGGCCGCAGCCCTGGCCGGCCTCACCGCGTCCACCCTGACCGCCACCCCGGCCGCGGCCACGACGACCGCGTACGACACGACGTACTACAAGAACGCGGTCGGCAAGACGGGGACGAGCCTGAAGTCCTCCCTGCACACGATCATCAGCGCCAACGTCTCGAAGATCTCGTACTCCGCGGTCTGGAACGCCCTCAAGGTCACCGACCAGGACCCGAACAACAGCAACAACGTGATCCTGCTGTACAGCGGTGTCTCACGCAGCAAGTCCCTCAACGGCGGCGACCTCGGCGACTGGAACCGCGAGCACACGTGGGCCAAGTCCCACGGCGACTTCGGCGAGGTGACCGGCCCCGGCACCGACCTGCACCACCTGCGCCCTGCGGACGTGCAGGTCAACAGCATCCGCGGCAACAAGGACTTCGACAACGGCGGCAGCACGGTCAGCGGCGGGGGCGGCAGCCTCACGGACTCCGACTCCTTCGAGCCGCGCGACGCCGACAAGGGCGACGTGGCCCGCATGATCCTGTACATGGCCGTGCGCTACGACGGCGGCGACGGCTTCGCCGACCTCGAGCCGAACGAGAAGGTCAGCAACGGCAGCAACCCCTACATGGGCAAGCTCTCCGTCCTCAAGCAGTGGAACGAGCAGGACCCGCCGAGCGCCTTCGAGGAGAAGCGCAACCAGGCCATCTACGACACCTACCAGCACAACCGCAACCCGTTCATCGACCACCCGGAGTGGGTCGAGGCGATCTGGTAGCGATCACTGAGACTGAACTCCCCTCCCGCGACGGGAGTTCAGTCCGAGCCCAGGTGGGTCGGCGCGAACATCCGCAGCACCGCCGGGAGCAGGACCACCGAGGGCCCGGGCGCCGCGAGCGCCTTGGCGAGGTCCTGCTCCAGGTTCTCCGGGGTCGTCCGCACCCCGGGGACGCCGAAGGACTCCGCCAGCGCCACGTAGTCCGGCCGGGTCAGTTCCGTCGCCGTCGCCTCGCCGAACGCGTCGGTCATGTACTCGCGCAGGATGCCGTAGCCGCCGTCGTCGACGATCAGCCAGGTGACGTTCAGGTCGTACTGGCGGGCCGTGGCCAGCTCGGCGATGGAGTACAGGGCCCCGCCGTCGCCGGAGACGGCGAGGACCGGGCGGGTCGGGTCGGCCACCGCCGCGCCGAGTGCGGCGGGGAAGGCGTAGCCGAGGCCGCCGGCGCCCTGGGCGGAGTGCATGTGGTTGGGGCCCTTGGCGTCGAAGGCCGACCAGGCCCAGTACGCGAGGATCGTCATGTCCCAGAAGGACGGGGAGTCGGCGGGCAGTGCCCTGCGGACCGACGCCAGGACGTCCTGTTCCAGGGTGAGTTCCTGGCCGGCGATGCGCTCGGCGACCCTCGCGAGCACCTCCCGGGCCCGGTCCGCCGCCGTCGCGTCCTGGCGTTCGGACACCGTCTCCAGCAGCGCCTGCAAGGCGAGGCGCGCGTCCGCGTGGATGCCCAGCGCCGGATGGTTGGACTCCAGCTTGCCGACGTCCGCCTCGATCTGGACGACCCGGCCGCGCGGCTTGAACGTGTGGTAATTCGAGGAGAGTTCGCCGAGGCCGGAGCCGACGACCAGGAGGACGTCGGCGTCCTCCAGGAAATCGGTGGTGTGCCGGTCCTCGATCCACGACCGGAGGGACAGCGGGTGCTTCCAGGGGAAGGCGCCCTTGCCGCCGGGCGTGGTGACCACCGGGGCCTGAAGCCGCTCCGCCAGTTGCCTCAGCTTGCCGGAGGCGTCCGCCCGGACCACTCCCCCGCCCGCGATGATCGCCGGACGGGCGGCCCTCGACAGCAGGTCGGCGGCCACGGCGGTCAGTTCGGGGCGCGGCGGCAGCTCCTCGGGGAAGGCGTCGCCGCCCGTCACGACGGGGATCGCCGTCTCGGCGAGCAGCACGTCCTGCGGGATCTCCACCCACACCGGGCCGTGCGGGGCGGTCAGCGCCGACGTCCAGGCCGCCTCGATCGCGGAGGGGATCTGCGACTGGGTGCGGACGGTGTGGACGGACTTGACCACGCCCCGGAACGAGGCGGCCTGGTCCGGGAGTTCGTGCAGGTAGCCGTGGCGGCCGCCGCCCAGGCCCGCCGTCGGGACCTGGCTGCTGATCGCCAGCACGGGCGCGGAGGCCGCCGCCGCCTCCTGGAGGGCCGCCAGGGAGGTCAGGGCCCCCGGGCCGGTCGACAGCAGCAGCGGCGCGGCCTCACCGGTGATCCGGCCGTAGGCGTCCGCCGCGAACCCGGCGTTGTTCTCCACCCGCAGGCCGATGTACCTCAGGTCCGAGCGGCGCAGGGCGTCGAACATGCCGAGGGCGTGCTGGCCGGGCAGCCCGAAGACGGTCGTCGCGCCGAGCCCGGCCAGCGTCTCCACGACCAGGTCTCCGCCGGTGCGGCCGGGAGGAGGGTTGAGGGCGGCCTCCGTCTGGGCGGGCGTGGGGCGGAGCACCAGGTCGTGGTCGTGAGTCACTTGGCTTCCGAGTCCTTCCGGGCCGCGGCGATCTGGCGGGACATGATCGTGGTCAGTTCGTAGGCCGTGTGGGACGCGGCCACCGACGTGATCTCCGCGTGATCGTACGCGGGGGCCACCTCGACCACGTCCGCGGAGACCAGGTTGCAGGAGGCCAGCCCGCGCAGGATCTCCAGCAGTTCGCGCGAGGTCATGCCGCCGGCCTCGGGGGTGCCGGTGCCGGGGGCGTGGGCCGGGTCGAGGCAGTCGATGTCGATGGAGATGTACAGCGGCCGGTCGCCGATGCGCTGGCGCAGCTGGTCGGCGACCTCGTCGGCACCGCGCCGGTAGACGTCGGCGGAGGTGACGATGCCGAAGCCCATCTTCTCGTCGTCGGTCAGGTCCTGCTTGCCGTAGAGCGGGCCGCGGGTGCCGACGTGGGACAGGGCGGAGGTGTCGAGGATGCCCTCCTCGACCGCGCGGCGGAACGGGGTGCCGTGCGTGTACTCGGCGCCGAAGTAGGTGTCCCAGGTGTCGAGGTGGGCGTCGAAGTGCAGCAGGGCGACCGGGCCGTGCTTCTTCGCGACCGAGCGCAGCAGGGGCAGGGCGATGGTGTGGTCGCCGCCGAGGGTCATCAGGCGGGCGCCGGTGCCGAGCAGGTCGTCGGCGGCGGCCTCGACGGTCTCGACGGCCTCGTTGATGTTGAACGGGTTCACGGCGATGTCGCCGCCGTCCGCGACCTGGGCGAGGGCGAACGGGGAGGCGTCCTGCGCCGGGTTGTACGGGCGCAGCAGCCGGGACGCCTCACGGATGGCGTTGCCGCCGAAGCGGGCACCCGGCCGGTACGAGACACCCGAGTCGAACGGCACGCCCACGACGGCGACATCGGCCCGGCCGACCTCGTCCAGCCGGGGCAGCCGGGCGAAGGTCGCCGGCCCCGCGTACCGGGGGACGCGGGAGGAGTCGACAGGCCCGCGCGGAGTCTCGTTGCTGCTCATGAAGAAATGCTCTCTTTCCTACGCTTCATCGCGTGTGTACTGCTATGCGCTGCTTGTACTACGACTCTACTGGGGAGCCGCGACCGGTTCGGACGCGAGTTCGGGAGACCGGCCCGCGAGCCGCTCGCGCCAGGCGGTGAGGACGGCGGCGTCGGTGGCGGGGGTGGCCAGGGAGACGACCAGGTAGGCGGCGAGGGAGGCGAGCAGGCCGTAGTAGACGGGCTCGTTGGCGAGGATGCCGTACGTCGCCATCAGCACGACGACCGCGAGTCCGCCGGCCACGACGGAGGCGAGGGCGCCGTGGACCGTGCCCCGCTTCCAGACCAGTCCGCCCAGGATCGGCACCAGCAGGCCGCCGACGAGGAGGTTGTAGGCGACGGTCAGGGCCTCCACGACGTTGTCGATCGCGATGGCCGTGCAGATGACCGCGAGCCCCATGATCAGGATGAAGAGACGGTTGCCCTTCACCTCGTCATGGTCGTCCGCGTTGTCGGCGGGCGCCTTGCCGAGGCCCCGCAGCCGGGACCAGATGTCGTTGCTGGCGACGGTCGCGCAGGCGATCAGCGCGCCGGAGGACGTCGACATCACGGCGGCGAGGGCGGCGGCCAGCACGAGTCCGCGTACCCCGACGGGCAGTTCGTCCTTGACGATGGTCGCGAAAGCGTCGTCGGGGCTGCCGAGCTCGGGGTACAGCACCTTGGCCGCGGTGCCGATCACGGCACCGGCGAGGGCGTAGGCGAGGCAGTAGGTGCCGGCGACGGTCCCGCCCCACTTGGCGGTCCTGTCGCTGCCGGCGGTGAAGACGCGCTGCCAGATGTCCTGTCCGATGAGCATGCCGAAGGTGTAGATCAGCACGTAGGTGAAGATCGTCTCGCCGCCGATACCCAGCGGGTCGAAGTACGCGGTGGGCAGCTGCGCCTTCATCTCGCTGAAGCCGCCCGCCTTCACGACGGCGATGGGCAGCAGCAGGAGCAGCACGCCGATGGTCTTCACGACGAACTGCACCATGTCGGTCAGCGTGATCGACCACATGCCGCCGAGGGTGGAGTACGCGACGACGATCGAGCCGCCGAGGACGATCGCGACCGTGCGGTTCATGTCGAACAGGACGTCGAAGATCGTGGCGTACGCGATGGTCGAGGTGACGGCGAGCATCAGCGTGTACGCCCACATGACGACACCGGAGACGACCCCGGCACGCCCGCCGCCGTAACGCAGGTCGAGCATCTCGGAGACGGTGTAGACCTTCAGCCGGGCGATGCGGGCGGAGAAGAAGACGGACAGGGCGAGCAGGCCGAGGCCGATGGTGAAGACCATCCAGGCGCCGGACAGGCCGTACTGGTAGCCGAGGCCCACCCCGCCGATCGTGGAGGCGCCGCCGAGGACGATCGCCGCCATGGTGCCGGAGTACATGGCCGGGCCGAGGCGGCGGCCGGCCACGAGGAACTCGCTCTTGGAACGGGCACGGCGCATGCCCCACCAGCCCATGGCCAGCATGCCGGCCAGGTACACGACGATGACGGCGTAGTCGACGGCCATGAGGGCCTCCTTCGATCGGTGTCGCCGGCGGGTGACGAGGACTGACCTTAGGTGGCCGGAAAGCGACTGCGAAGTGTACGTTTCATCCATTCGAGCCGGTGCCGGATGGAGGGAACGCACACCATGCCGGATCCGGCGGTTCCGCCCACCCCGCCCGTCCCGCTGACCGCGCTGCTGGCCCGCGAGGACCTTGGCCTGCGGCAACTCGCGGGCCCGTCCGCCGAGGACGTCGTCGTCCACTGGGTGCACACCTCGGAGATGGCGGACCCGTATCCCTATCTGCTGGGCGGTGAGCTGCTGCTCAGCGCCGGGGTGCACATCCCGGACGCGGCGGGAGCGGGGACCTCCTACTTCGACGACTACGTCTCCCGGATCGTGGCGGCGGGCGGCGCGGCCCTCGGCTTCGGGGTGGCTCCCGTGCACGACACGGTGCCGGAAGGGCTGGTCGCGGCCTGCGCCTCACGGGGCCTGCCCCTGCTGGAGGTGCCGCCCCGGACCACCTTCTCGGGCGTGGCCCGCGCGGTCTGGCAGCTGATGGCCCGGGCCCGTCTGGCCGAGCTCCGCCACGTCACCGAGGCCCAGCAGAGCCTCGCCGCCGCCGCGTCGCGCCCCGACCCGGTCCCCTCGGTGCTCCGGCAACTCTCGGGGCGACTGGGCGGCTGGGCCGTGCTGTACGGACCGGAGGGCGCGGAGATCGCCTCGGCGGGACGAAAACCCGGGGACGAGCCACGGGCGGCGCTGACCCGGCTGGCGGCGGTGGTGGGGCCGGCCCGGGCGGGGGCGCCCGTCCCCTCCTCCGCCACCGACTCCGTCGCCGGTCTGCACCTGGCCGCCTACGGCCTGGGGGCCGGGCACGGGTTCGTGCTCGGCGTCGTCGCCGCGCAGCGGACCCCAGGCGACCACACCGTCGCCTCCGTCGCGGCCGTCCTGCTGTCGTTGCTCACCGGCGAGCAGCAGAGCGGCACCGGTGCCGCCCGCTCCTCCGCGCTGGTGCGGCTGCTGCTGGGCGCACCGCCCGAGGAGGTCGCGGGGTTGCTGGGCGAGGGGCCGTGGCTCGTGGTGCACGCCCGGCCGGACGGGGACGGCGCCCCCGGCCCCGTCGCGGCCTCCGCCCTGGGCGCCGCGCTCGGGTCCGCCCTGGTCGACCCGGCGGGCGACGCCGTACGCGTCCTGGTCCCGGCCGGCCGGGCACCGGAGCCGCTGCCCGGCTGGACCCTGGGCGTCAGCGCCGCGGTCGCCCCGCACGACTGGCCCACCGCCGACACACAGGCCGCCCGCGCCCTGGCCCGGGCCCGCGCCACCCGCTCCCCGCTGCAGCGGCACAGCGCACGCCCCGCCCTGGCCGACCTGGTCCCGTCGCAGGAGGCGGCGGTCCACGCCCGTGCCGTCCTCGCTCCCGTCACGGCCCACCCCGCCCTCACCGAGACGCTGCGCACCTGGCTGTCCCTGCACGGCAGCTGGGACCGCACGGCCGTCGCCCTGTCCGTGCACCGCAACACCGTGCGGCAACGCGTCGCCCGTTGCGCGGCCCTGCTGGAGACGGACCTCGACGACCCGGACGTACGGATGGAACTCTGGTTCGCGCTGCGGCACGTGTGAGCGGGACCGGCACGTCCGACCGGTGATCTGAGTACGTGAGCGGGGTCCCGCTGAGTACGTGACGCACGTCCCAGCGCTCGATACGCCAGGGACGCCCCCGGTCGGCTGCCTCACAATGGATGGCATGCCGATATCCGGGACACCCAGCCGCGCCGAACTCGTCGAACACCTCGTCAGGACGCGCATCGCGGGCGACGTCGCCACCCCCCGCGAGAACAACCTCTCCCACTACCGCAAGCTGGCGAACAGCGACCGCCACTACTGGCTCGGACTGGAACTCGGCGACCGCTGGAACGACGAGCAGGACGTCCTCGCGGTCATGGCGGAGCGGGTCGGCGTGAACGACGACCCCGAATACCGGTACGGCCAGGACACCATCGACCCGGAGCTGACCGTCGACGGCCTGGAGCGGATGGCCGGGCGGCTGCGCAAGGCGGCGGACGGGCAGCAGCGCGTTCTCTTCGCCACCGGCCACCCCGGTGGCCTCCTCGACGTGCACCGCGCGACCGCGTCGGCGCTGCGCGCGGCCGGCTGCGAGATCGTCGTCATCCCGGACGGGCTGACGACCGAGGAGGGCTACGTCATGCAGTTCGCCGACGTGGCGGTCCTTGAGCACGGCGCCACCCTGTGGCACACCCACTCGGGCGAACCGATGAAGGCGATCCTGACGGCCCTGGAGCGAGTGGGCCGCCCGCTGCCCGACCTGGTGGTCGCCGACCACGGCTGGGCCGGCTACGCGGGACAGCACGGCGTGGACTCCGTCGGCTACGCCGACTGCAACGACCCGGCCCTGTTCATCGCCGAGGCCGAGGGCACCGTGCAGGTGACGGTCCCCCTCGACGACCACGTGATCAGCCCCCGCCACTACGACCCGATGACGGCGTACCTGCTCGCGGAGGCGGGCCTCAGCTAGGGTCCCGCTCGCGCGGGACGCGGACGACGCCCTCCTGGATGACGGTGATGGCGAGCCGTCCGTCCTGCGTGTAGATCCGTGCCTGCCCCAGTCCCCGGCCGCCGTGCGCGGACGGGGACTCCTGGTCGTACAGCAGCCACTCGTCGGCGCGGAACGGCCGGTGGAACCACATCGCGTGGTCGAGCGAGGCCCCGACGACGTCCCCGACGGCCCAGCCACCGCGCCCGTGCGCGAGCAGCACGGAGTCGAGCAGGGTCATGTCGGAGACGTAGGTGGCGAGGACGACGTGCAGCAGGGGGTCCCCCCGGACGGAGTCTGGGGGAGGATCGTCCGCGAGCTTGCCGTTGGTGCGGAACCACACCTGCGAGTGCGGCTCGCGCGGCTCGCCGAACCGGCCGTAGGGCGGCTCGTCGACGTAGCGGAGATCGACCGCGGCCCGGGCCTCGAGGAACTTCTCCACCACTACGGGGTCGAGATGCCCGTACTCGCGCAGCCGCTCCTCGCCGGTGGGGAGGGTCACGGGATCGGGCGAGGCGGGCATCGGCTCCTGGTGATCCAGCCCGTCCTCGTGCACCTGGAACGATGCCGAGAGGTGGAAGATCGGCTTGCCGTGCTGGACGGCGACCACCCGGCGGGTGGTGAAGGAACGGCCGTCGCGGATCCGGTCGACGGTGTAGACGATGGGCGCGCCGGGGTCGCCGGGGCGCAGGAAGTACGCGTGCAGCGAGTGCGCGGGCCGGTCCTCGGGGACCGTGCGTCCGGCGGCGACGAGCGCCTGGGCCGCGACCTGCCCGCCGAAGACCCGGGGGACGACGGCGGACCGGGACCGGCCTCGGAAGATGTCCTCCTCGATCTGCTCGAGGTCGAGCAGATCGAGGAGGCTCTGGAGTGCATTGCTCATGGCAACTGTTGTACCGGCCAATGACTACGGTCGGCTTACAGGCCCATGTTCTTCGCGATGATCGACTTCATGATCTCGCTGGTGCCGCCGTAGATGCGGTTGACGCGGTTGTCCGCGTACAGGCGGGCGATGGGGTACTCGTTCATGAAGCCGTAGCCGCCGTGCAGCTGGAGGCAGCGGTCGATGACGCGGTGGGCGACCTCGGTGCAGAACAGCTTGGCGGAGGCGGCCTCGGCGGGGGTGAGCTCACCGGCGTCCAGGGCCTCGGTCGCGCGGTCGGCGACGGCCTCGGCGGCGTCCACCTCGGCCTGGCAGGCGGCCAGCTCGAACTTGGTGTTCTGGAAGGACGCCACCGTCTTGCCGAAGACGGTGCGGTCCTGGACGTACTGCTGGGCGAACCGCACCGCGGCCTTGGCCTGGGCGTAGGCGCCGAAGGCGATGCCCCAGCGCTCGGAGGCCAGGTTGTGGCCCAGGTAGTAGAAGCCCTTGTTCTCCTCGCCGAGAAGGTCCTCGACGGGGACCTTGACGTCGACGAAGGCCAGCTCGGCGGTGTCGGAGGTCTTCAGGCCGAGCTTGTCGAGCTTGCGGCCGACGGAGTAGCCCTCGGACTTGGTGTCCACGGCGAAGAGGGAGATGCCGTGGCGGCGGTCCTCGGCGGTCGGGGCGGAGGTGCGGGCGCAGACGATCATGCGGTCGGCGTGGACGCCGCCGGTGATGAAGGTCTTGGCGCCGTTGAGGACGTAGTGCGTGCCGTCCTCGGAGAGCTTGGCGGTGGACTTCATGCCCGCGAGGTCGGAACCGGTGCCCGGCTCCGTCATCGCGATGGCCCACATCTCCTCACCGGAGACGAACTTCGGCAGGAAGCGCTTCTTCTGCTCGTCGGTGGCGAGCATCTTGATGTAGGGCAGGGCGAGCAGCACGTGCACACCGGAGCCGCCGAACGCGACGCCCGCGCGAGCGGTCTCCTCGTACAGCACGGCCTCGAACTTGTGGCTCTCCAGGCCGGCGCCGCCGAACTCCTCGGGCACGTTGATGCCGAAGATGCCCAGCTCACCGAGCTTGTAGTAGAAGTCGCGGGGCGCCTGGCCCGCCGCGAACCACTCGTCGTACACGGGTACGACCTCGGCCTCGATGAAGGCGCGAAGGGTCTCCCGGAACGCCTCGTGATCCTCGTTGAACACCGTACGGCGCACGCCGCCACCTCCAGGCTCCACATGTCTAAGCGCTTGCTCAGTCAAAGATACCGGCGAGTATCGACGAGCGTCCAGGGAGGGGGTGGGGAGATGCTCGTCACGCCGGTGGGGAGGGGCGATACCTCCGGGGTGCAGGGGGGGGCGAAGCCCAGCCGGGGGGTGGGGCGAAGCCCCCGCCGGGGTGAGGGGAAGCCCCGCAGGAGTCCGGCGCGGAGCCCGAGGCTGGCGCACCTCTTGCCCGACAACTCCGGGCGGGCGGGAACCCCCCGGGGGTGCAGCGGGCGAAGCCCCCGCCGAGGTCCGGGGCGAAGCCCCGAGGCTGGCGCGCCCCTTGCCCGACAACTCCCGGCGGGCGGGAACCCCCCGGGGGTGCAGGGGGCGAAGCCCCCGCCGAGGTCCGGGGCGAAGCCCCGAGGCTGGCGCACCCCTTGCCCGACAACTCCCGGCGGGCAGGAACCCCCCGGGGTGCAGGGGGCGAAGCCCCCGCCGGGGAACGGGGCGGAGCCCCGGAGCGAGCCCGGCCTCCTGGCCGACAGTTTCGGGCGGGTGGGTGGGCAAAGGCCGCTAAACCCCTGCCGCGGCGAACGCCCCCCGGGCCATCCGGTGCAGCAGCTCCGCCGTAGCCCCCCGCCCCGGCAACGACCCACCCCTCCCCAGATGCGGAGTCGAGTTCAGCAACCCGAACACCGAGTGCACCGCCGACCGAGCCGCAGGCTCCCCCAACCCCGGGTACACCTCCCGCACGACCCCCACCCACAGCTCCACGTACTGCCGCTGCAGCTGCCGCACCATCTTCCGGTCGCTGTCCCGGAGGCGATCCAGCTCCCGGTCGTGCAGGGTGATCAGAGGCCGGTCGTCGAGCGCGAAGTCGATGTGCCCCTCGATCAGCGAGTCGAGGACCACCTCCGCCCTCGCACCCCCGCCCGCATCCCCGTCCGCCTCCGCGTCCGCCAGCCTCCGCTTCGCCCCCGTCAGCAACTGCCCACTGATCCCCACCAGCAGCTCCGCGAGCATCGCGTCCTTGCCCGCGAAGTGCCGGTACAGCCCGGGCCCGCTGATCCCGACCGCGGCACCTATCTCGTCGACTCCGACCCCGTGGAAGCCCCGCTCGGCGAACAGCCGCGCGGCCTCCTTGAGGATCTGCTCACGGCGGGTGGGGGCGTCGGTTCTGGTGGCCATGAAATCAATTCTAGACAGGGAGGTTAGCGGTCGTTAACCTGAAGGAAATGCGTTAACGCTCATTAACAAGGTGAGGGGACCCGCAGGATGCACGAGGCACCGGAGCTCACGAGCGCGGCAGACCCCGCGTCGGAGGCCTTTCGGGCCAACGAGGAGGCGCACCACGCCCTCGTCGAGGAGCTGCGCACCAAGCTCGCCGCCGCCGCACAGGGCGGCGGCGAGAAGGCCCGCGCGCGCCACACCGCGCGCGGCAAGCTGCTCCCCCGCGACCGCGTCGACACCCTCCTCGACCCGGGCTCGCCGTTCCTGGAGCTGGCCCCGCTCGCGGCCGACGGGATGTACGAGGGCCAGGCCCCGGCCGCCGGCGTCATCGCCGGAATCGGCAGGGTCAGCGGCCGCGAGACGGTGGTCATCGCCAACGACGCCACGGTCAAGGGCGGCACCTACTACCCGATGACCGTCAAGAAGCACCTCCGCGCCCAGGAGGTCGCCCTCGACAACCGCCTCCCCTGCGTCTACCTGGTGGACTCCGGCGGCGCCTTCCTCCCCATGCAGGACGAGGTCTTCCCCGACCGGGACCACTTCGGCCGCATCTTCTACAACCAGGCCCGCATGTCCGGCGCCGGCATCCCCCAGATCGCCGCCGTCCTCGGCTCGTGCACGGCCGGCGGGGCGTACGTCCCGGCGATGAGCGACGAGGCGGTGATCGTCCGCAACCAGGGCACGATCTTCCTCGGCGGCCCGCCCCTGGTGAAGGCGGCCACCGGCGAGGTCGTCACGGCGGAGGAGCTGGGCGGCGGCGAGGTCCACTCCCGCGTCTCGGGCGTCACCGACCACCTCGCGGAGAACGACGCGCACGCCCTGCGCATCGTCCGCACGATCGTCTCCACCCTCCCCGCGCGCGGGGCCCTCCCCTGGGAGGTCACGGAGGCGACGGAACCCAAGGTCGACCCGCACGCCCTCTACGGCGCGGTCCCGGTCGACTCCCGCACCCCCTACGACGTGCGCGAGATCATCGCCCGGGTCGTCGACGGCTCCCGCTTCGCCGAGTTCAAGTCCGAGTTCGGCCAGACGCTGGTCACCGGCTTCGCCCGGATCCACGGCCACCCGGTGGGCATCGTCGCCAACAACGGCATCCTGTTCTCCGAGTCCGCCCAGAAGGGCGCCCACTTCATCGAGCTGTGCGACCAGCGCGGCATCCCGCTGGTGTTCCTGCAGAACATCTCGGGCTTCATGGTGGGCAAGGACTACGAGGCGGGCGGCATCGCCAAGCACGGCGCCAAGATGGTCACGGCGGTGGCTTGCACCCGCGTGCCGAAGCTGACGGTCGTGGTCGGCGGCTCGTACGGCGCGGGCAACTACTCGATGTGCGGCAGGGCGTACTCCCCCCGCTTCCTGTGGATGTGGCCGAACGCCAAGATCTCGGTGATGGGCGGCGAGCAGGCCGCCTCGGTCCTCGCGACCGTCAAGCGGGACCAGCTGGAGGGCCGCGGCGAGTCCTGGCCCGCGGAGGACGAGGACGCCTTCAAGGCCCCGATCCGCGCCCAGTACGAGCGCCAGGGCAGCGCCTACTACGCGTCGGCCCGCCTCTGGGACGACGGTGTCATCGACCCGATGGACACCCGTCAGGTGCTGGGCCTGGCCCTGACCGCCTGCGCCAACGCGCCCCTGGGTGATCCCCAGTTCGGCGTCTTCCGGATGTGAGGGGACGGACGACGATGTTCGAGACAGTGCTGGTGGCCAACCGGGGCGAGATCGCCGTACGCGTCATCCGGACACTGCGGTCGATGGGCGTGCGCTCGGTGGCCGTCTTCTCCGACGCGGACGCCGACGCCCGGCACGTCCGCGAGGCGGACACGGCGGTCCGGATCGGCCCGGCCCCCGCCTCCGAGAGCTACCTCTCCGTGGAGCGCCTGCTGGAGGCGGCGGCCCGCACGGGCGCGCAGGCCGTCCACCCGGGCTACGGCTTCCTCGCGGAGAACGCGGCCTTCGCGCGCGCGTGCGCCGAGGCGGGCCTGGTCTTCATCGGCCCCCCGGCGGACGCCATCGCGCTGATGGGCGACAAGATCCGGGCCAAGGAGACGGTCCAGGAAGCCGGGGTTCCGGTCGTGCCCGGCGGACGCGAC
This sequence comes from Streptomyces sp. NPDC056373, assembly GCF_042262425.1. Taxonomy (NCBI): domain Bacteria; kingdom Bacillati; phylum Actinomycetota; class Actinomycetes; order Kitasatosporales; family Streptomycetaceae; genus Streptomyces; species Streptomyces sp. NPDC056373. The sequence goes on along the minus strand of NZ_JBHJPX010000003.1, from coordinate 261,002 downwards.
CCGGACCTGGCCGAGGCGGCCCGCGAGCTGGGCGCGCCCGTGCTGCTGAAGCCCAGCGCGGGCGGCGGCGGCAAGGGCATGCGCCTGGTGCGGGACCTGACGCGGCTGGAGGACGAGATCGCGTCGGCCCGCCGTGAGGCCCGGGCCTCCTTCGGCGACGACACGCTCCTCGTGGAGCGCTGGATCGACCGCCCCCGCCACATCGAGATCCAGGTCCTGGCGGACGCCCATGGGCACGTGGTGCACCTCGGTGAGCGCGAGTGCTCCCTCCAGCGCCGCCACCAGAAGATCATCGAGGAGGCGCCGAGCGTGCTCCTCGACGAGGAGACCCGTGCGGCGATGGGTGAGGCGGCGGTCCAGGCGGCCCGCTCGTGCGGTTACCGGGGCGCGGGCACGGTGGAGTTCATCGTCCCCGGCAACGACCCGTCGTCGTACTACTTCATGGAGATGAACACCCGCCTCCAGGTGGAACACCCGGTCACGGAGCTGATCACCGGCCTCGACCTGGTCGAGTGGCAGCTGCGGGTGGCGGCCGGCGAGCCCCTCGGCTTCACCCAGACGGACGTACGGCTGACCGGTCACGCGGTGGAGGCCCGCATCTGTGCCGAGGACCCGGCCCGGGGCTTCCTCCCCTCCGGCGGCACGGTCCTGAGGCTGCGTGAGCCGCAGGGCGACGGCGTCCGCACCGACTCGGGCCTCACCGAGGGCACGGAGGTCGGCAGCCTCTACGACCCGATGCTCTCCAAGGTCATCGCCTACGGCCCGGACCGTGCGACGGCCCTGCGCAAGCTCCGGGCGGCCCTGGCCGGGACGGTGACGCTCGGCGTGCAGACGAACGCCGGGTTCCTGCGCCGTCTGCTCGCCCACCCGGCCGTGGTCTCCGGCGACATGGACACCGGCCTGGTCGAGCGCGAGGTGGAGGACCTGGTCCCGGCGGACGTGCCGGAGGAGGTGTACGAGGCGGCGGCTGCCGTACGCCTCGATGCCCTGAAGCCGGAGCCGGGCGGCTGGACGGACCCGTTCTCGGTCCCGAGCGGCTGGCGCCTGGGCGGCGCACCGAAGCCGGCCACCTTCCCCCTGCGGGTGCAGGAGCCCCTGGAGCACACCCCGCGCGGCACGGCCACGGTCACCACCGACCGGGTCTGCGTCACCCTGGACGGCGTCCGGCACACCTTCCACCGCGCCGCCGACTGGCTCGGCCGCGACGGCGACGCCTGGCACGTACGCGACCACGACCCGGTCGCCGCGTCCCTCACCCGCGCCGCCCACGGGGGCGCCGACTCGCTGACCGCCCCGATGCCCGGCACGGTGACGGTGGTGAAGGTCGCCGTCGGCGACGAGGTGAGCGCCGGTCAGAGCCTGCTGGTGGTGGAGGCGATGAAGATGGAGCACGTCATCTCCGCGCCGCACGCCGGCAAGGTCACCGAACTGGACGTGGCACCCGGCACCACGGTCGCCATGGACCAGGTGCTGGCGGTCATCGCACCACACGAGGAGGCGGCGGAATGACAGTCCCAGGGCTTCCGACGGCCGTCCCGAGCAGGGACCTGCCCACCCGCGTCCGCATCCACGAGGTCGGGGCGCGCGACGGCCTGCAGAACGAGAAGGCGACGGTCCCCACGGAGGTCAAGGCCCGGTTCATCCACCGCCTGGCCGAGGCCGGCCTGACGACGATCGAGGCGACCAGCTTCGTCCACCCCAAGTGGGTGCCCCAGCTGGCGGACGCGGAGCAGCTGTTCCCGATGGTCGCCGACCTGCCCGTCGCGCTCCCGGTCCTGGTCCCGAACGAGCGCGGCCTGGACCGCGCGCTGGCGCTGGGCGCCCGCCGGGTCGCCGTCTTCGCCAGCGCCACGGAGTCCTTCGCCAAGGCCAACCTCAACCGCACGGTGGACGAGGCGCTGGCGATGTTCGAGCCGGTGGTGACCCGCGCGAAGGCCGATGCGGTCCACGTCCGCGGCTACCTGTCGATGTGCTTCGGCGACCCCTGGGAGGGCGCCGTCCCGATCGCCCAGGTGGTGCGGGTCTGCCGCGCCCTGCTGGACATGGGCTGCGACGAGCTGAGCCTGGGCGACACGATCGGCGTGGCCACCCCCGGCCACGTGGTGGCGCTCCTCGCAGCACTGGACGAAGCGGGCGTTCCACCCGCCACCCTCGCGGTCCACTTCCACGACACCTACGGCCAGGCCCTCGCCAACACCCTCGCGGCGCTCCAGCAGGGCGTCACGACGATCGACGCCTCCGCGGGCGGTCTGGGCGGCTGCCCGTACGCGAAGTCCGCGACCGGCAACCTGGCCACCGAAGACCTCGTGTGGATGCTGCGGGGCCTCGGCATCGACACCGGAATCGACCTCGGCCGCCTCGTCGCCACGAGCGCGTGGATGGCCGCCCACCTGGGCCGACCCAGCCCGTCCCGCACCGTCCGAGCCCTGTCCCACGAGGACACCGAGGAGCACTGATCACCATGGACTACCGTCTCTCCCCCGAGCTGGAGGAACTCCGCCGTACGGTCGAGGAGTTCGCGCACGAGGTGGTGGCGCCGAAGATCGGCGACTTCTACGAGCGGCACGAGTTCCCTTACGAGATCGTCCGCGAGATGGGCCGCATGGGCCTGTTCGGCCTGCCCTTCCCCGAGGAGTACGGCGGCATGGGCGGTGACTACCTGGCCCTCGGCGTGGCCCTGGAGGAACTGGCGCGGGTCGATTCCTCGATCGCCATCACCCTGGAGGCCGGCGTCTCGCTGGGCGCGATGCCGATCCACCTCTACGGCACCGAGGCGCAGAAGCAGGAGTGGCTCCCCCGCCTCTGCTCGGGCGAAGTCCTGGGCGCGTTCGGCCTGACGGAGCCGGACGGCGGCAGCGACGCGGGCGCGACCCGCACGACGGCACGCCTCGACTCCGCCACGAACGAGTGGGTCATCAACGGCACGAAGTGCTTCATCACCAACTCGGGCACGGACATCACGGGCCTGGTGACGGTCACGGCGGTCACGGGCCGCAAGCCCGACGGCAGGCCGCAGATCTCCTCGATCATCGTCCCGTCCGGCACACCGGGCTTCACGGTCGCGGCCCCGTACTCCAAGGTCGGCTGGAACGCCTCGGACACCCGCGAGCTGTCCTTCACGGACGTCCGGGTCCCGGCGGCGAACCTCCTGGGCGAGGAGGGCCGCGGCTACGCCCAGTTCCTGCGCATCCTCGACGAGGGCCGCATCGCGATCGCGGCGCTGGCGACGGGTCTGGCGCAGGGCTGCGTCGACGAGTCGGTCAAGTACGCGAAGGAACGCCACGCCTTCGGCAGGCCGATCGCCGCCAACCAGGCTATCCAGTTCAAGATCGCGGACATGGAGATGAAGGCCCACACGGCCCGCCTCGCCTGGCGCGACGCGGCGGCCCGCCTGGTGTCGGGCGCCTCCTTCAAGAAGGAGGCGGCCCTGGCCAAGCTCCACTCGTCCACGGTCGCGGTCGACAACGCCCGAGAGGCCACCCAGATCCACGGCGGCTACGGCTTCATGAACGAATACCCGGTGGCCCGCATGTGGCGAGACTCCAAAATCCTCGAAATCGGCGAGGGCACGAGCGAGGTCCAGCGGATGCTGATCGCGCGGGAGTTGGGGTTGGTGGGCTGACGCAACCACTCTTGCACGCCGAAGGCTGGTGGGGCCCAGTTAAAGCGGGGCACCCACCATCGAAAAAAATTAGAGAAAAAATAGCAAGAAGGTACAAAAGGATAATGACAACATCGGGGGAATTGAATTACAGCAACACCAAAAGAAAAAAAAAAAAC